>NZ_JAFVMG010000001.1 GCF_017377745.1 Acetobacter suratthaniensis
CTTGTCCTGCGCACTGTCCATGTGATCGCTTCCATCTTCTTGTTGTTGGCAGGGACGGGCCTGCATCGTGTTCAGGGTTGTGGCGACCCGCGTGCCTGTGATCTGTTGATGCGGGATTTATGGTTCTGGTTTAATGTTTCTGCCAGAAAGGCAAGCATAGAAGTAAATCTGGCCCATGAATGTGTCTTTTGTGCAACGCTCTGTGGAAAACACTTGAGCTTGACAAAACACCCCACCTATATGCAGGCCAGTATCTTCAATGCAGGCGGTAGTCGCATTCCATGGCTGTTTCCATCAGACGGCATGGAGCGGCGGGCCGTGTTACTTTGACACACTGAACGAGTTTTCCTTAGTTACGATAGGGTGTCCGGTTAAGGCGCCGAAGCGGGGGTTTATGGCTGTACCGATAATGCAGGCCGTCAGGGTCGGCAGCTACGTTGTCAAACAGCATATTACGGGGCGCAAGCGTTACCCGCTTGTACTCATGCTTGAGCCGCTTTTTCGTTGTAATCTGGCCTGCGCAGGGTGCGGCAAGATCGATTATCCGGCGGCTATCCTCAACCAGCGTATGACAGTGCAGGAATGCCTTGACGCGGATGCCGAAGCTGGTGCGCCCGTCATTGCTGTGGCCGGTGGTGAGCCGCTGCTGCACAAAGAAATGCCGGAAATCATCCGTGGCCTGATCGCCCGGAAAAAGTACGTCTATCTGTGCACGAATGCGCTCCTGCTTGAGAAGAAGATGGACGAATACGAGCCGTCTCCCTTCTTCTCGTGGGATGTGCATCTCGATGGCGACAAGACCATGCACGATGCCTCCGTCTGTCAGGACGGTGTGTACGAACGTGCCGTGGCCGCCATCAAGAAGGCCAAGGCGCGCGGTTTCCGTATTTCCATCAACTGCACCCTGTTCGATGGGGCTGATCCCAAGCGTGTAGCCTCCTTCTTTGATGAAGTGATGGCTATGGGTGTGGACGGCATCATGACCGCGCCGGGCTATGCTTACGAGCGTGCGCCGGATCAGGAACACTTCCTGAACCGCCAGAAGACGAAGCAGCTCTTCCGGGATGTGTTCCGTCTGGGCAAGGGCAAGAAGTGGCGCTTTACGCAGTCGCCTCTGTTCCTGAACTTCCTCGCTGGCAATGAGCAGTATCATTGCACGCCGTGGGGCAAGCCGCTGCGTAACGTGTTTGGCTGGCAGCGTCCGTGCTATCTGCTGGGTGAAGGCTATGCCAAAACCTTCAATGAGCTGATGGAAGACACCAAGTGGGACGACTACGGCACCGGTAACTACGAAAAATGCGCCGACTGCATGGTGCATTCCGGGTATGAATCCACCGCCGTTATGGATGCCGTGCGTCGCCCCTGGCATATTGCCAAGGTTGCGCTGTTCGGACCTGAAACCGAAAAGCCGATGGCGCCGGAAATCTCGCTGGCTAACCAGCGTCCTGCCCAGTACGTCTTCTCCAAGCAGGTGGAAGAGCAGATGGAGGCCATCGCTGCACGCAAGCCCGCCAAGGCGCCGCGCGTGAAGGTGATCCGCACTGAAGGTGCCAATGATGCCGCAGTGAAAGCCGAAACCTCGGCTGAATCCACCGCAGCAGACTGATTATACAGGCAGACTTGCCCGCGAATCGTGCGGACTGAATGAGGCGGCTCCGATCAGGGGCCGCCTTTTTTCATGTCGGGTTGATAAAAGAATACCATTTTTGTCCGCTTTAACGGAGGAGCAGGCATACGGCTGTCGCATGGGTTTTTGCCCCGCCGCCATGCTGGCCTGTGGCGCGTTCAGGGCTTGGCGGCTGGTATCCTGCCGGATCATCTCTTATCGTGGCGCGGCCCGGCGTGATCGCGCGGGGTGCGGTTCTGTGTGGGGGTGTGGTTTTCGTTCATGCTTGTCTCTCTTCTTATTATTCTGTTTCTGGTGGTGCTGAACGCCATTTTTGCGATGGGCGAGCTGGCGCTTATTTCCGTTCGGAAACCACGGCTGGCCAAGCTGTACGAAAACGGTGTGCGGGGAGCGGACAGGGCGCTGCGTCTGGCGGAAGATCCCCAGATATTCCTGCCTACTGTGCAGATCGGTATGACGCTGGTCTCGATTCTTGAAGGTACGTTCGGCGGTATCAAGATCGAGGCGCGTCTGACACCCGTGCTGGAACAGATTCCCGCCTTGCGGCCTGTCGCTCCCCAGCTTTCCATGGTGCTGGTAGTGATGGTGATTACAGGCCTGATGCTGGTGCTGGGGGAACTGGTGCCCAAACAGCTTGCCCTGCGCGAACCGGAGGTTGTGGCGGCCCGGCTGGCCCTGCCGCTTGAAATTCTGGCGAGCGTCACACGGCCGGTCGTGTGGCTATTGCGGCAGTCCTCCAATCTGGTGCTGCGTCTGGTTGGGGCGGCGGATGCAGTTAACCGCACCCTGACGGAAGATGAACTCAAAGCTTATATTGCCGAGGGTGCGCGTCTGGGTGTGCTGGAGCATGAGGAGCGTACGATGATCGAGCGCATGCTCCGTCTGGCGGATCGGCCCGTGCGTGCGATCATGACCCCGCGCACGGAACTTTACTGGATAGACCGCCATGCCGGGCGTGAAGCGCTGGTACGCGCTCTCAAGCAGACAACCTATGCCCGCATCGTCGTTTGCGAAGGGGGTATGGATAACCCTGTAGGGGTGGTGTTGGCCAAGGATATGCTGGATCGCATGCTGGATGGCATGCCAGCCTCTATCGAGGCGGGCCTACGGCCTATGGTGGTGGTGCCGGACAGTATTTCCGCGCTGGACATGCTGGCGCGTATGCGCGGTATCCCGCTGGGTATGGCGTTTGTGTTTGATGAATACGGTTCGTTCGAAGGGATCGTGACGGCTTCTGACCTGTTTGATGCCATTGTGGGCGAGACCGCGCATGAACCCCAGCAGATGACGGATGCCACCACACTTCCCGCACAGGATACGGTGCTGACACTCGATGGCACGGAATCGGCTGATGAGGTGAAAGACCGGCTAGGCCTGCGCCTGCTACCGGGGGAAGGCAGCTACCATACGCTTGGCGGGCTTATTCTGGCACTGTTACGGCGGGTGCCTGCCGCAGGCGATAAGGTTGCGTATGAAGGCTGGTTGTTCGAGGTGCTGGAAGTGGAAGGCCGCCGCGTATCGCGGGTTCGGGCCAGTCGGCAGGCGCTGGCGGAAAACTGACGATACGGGTCTGAAAATACAAAAGGCGGGCCGGGCATAACGGGGGCAATCCCCCGGTTACACCCGGCCCGCCTTCTGACGTTCTGCCTGTGCGGATTAATGCACGGTGTGGGCCAGCGCCCTTTCCTGTGCAAAGCTTGGCCAGTCACCCTTGGCCAGAGCGGCCAGCGATGGTGCGGGAAGCTTCATCTTGCCAGCATAGCGCCACAGATAGGTAAGCGTGCGATGCACATAATCGCGCGTTTCCACATTGGGGAGCAGCTCGATATACAGCAGAGGGTCAGCCGGAGCGGCCCCTGTGTTTTCCCAGTGTGCCAGAGCCGCAGGGCCGACATTGTAGCTGGCCAGCAGGCGAATCATGTCGCCCCCTTCCGCATCGGTATGGCTGGTCTGGTGGGTAAGCTGCGCCAGATAATGCACATAGCGTTGCCCGATTTCCAGATTGATAGCCGGGTCATGCAGTGCGGAAGACGTGCGCTCATAGTAGTGCGTATTGCTCGAAGGGGAGCTGCTGGTCACGAAATCCGCCGTGGTCGGGCGGATCTGCATAAGCCCCTGTGCACCCGCGCCGGAGACGGCCCGGGGGTCGAAATTGGATTCAACACGGGCCAGCGCATAAACCAGAGCCGGGTCCATGGTGAAGCCATGACGGGGGTGGAACGGCGGCAGGGGGGCATCATCCGCAGTACGGGTGTGGCTGTCCCCAGCGCGCAGGGCTTCCGCCATTTCGGTCGAGAGGTCGTGTAGGCCCGCACTATTGGCCACGAGCTGGAAGGCGCGGGCCAGTGTCACATCGTGCAGATCGGGCCAGACACGCCGGATTACGTTTTCCGCCAGTGCGTTCTCGCCAACCTGTAAAAGAGCAAAAACACGTCGCCCGGCATCGGTAGCGCCAACCGCCTCAATGTCGATTTCGGTCAGAACCGGGTTGGACACGGTGCCGGTATTGGCGGCCTCCATCGGAGCGAAGCCAGCAATATGCCCGCTTTCGGCTGGGGAGGGCGTGCTTTCACGCTCTTCGGTCAGGCTGGCGTGCTGGAGAATGCCAGCGCCCAGAAGACCGTAGAAAGTGTGTGGAAACGCCGCTGCCCGTTGCAGCCACAGATGGCGGTTATGGGTGTTGCCCAGCTTTTTGTAAGCGCGGGCAGCCCAGAAAGCGCCTGCTGCTTTCATATCTGGTGCGGCATGGGAGGCGCGCGACGTGTTCTTGAAGAACTGCGCGGCTTCGGCCCATTCGCCCTTCTGCCACAAGGCCAGACCAGACATGAAGGCGGCCAGAGCATTGTGCTCACGGGCCTCCTCAAACGCATTGCGGCTGATGTCGAGGGCGATGTCGGTCTCGCCCTCAGCCAGCAGAGCCTGAGCTGTTTCCGCCTGAAGCTGCGAGGCATAGGCGGGGGTAATGCCCGGTGTGATGCTGATCAGATGCAGCGCACTTCTGGCCCCCTTCAGACCGGCATTGGTGCGTTCACGCACCGTGCGGTCCAGCAGGGGATTGCGGGAGAATTCCTGCACTTTTGGGGCGGCTGCCAGCGCCATGTGTTGCGGAGCCAGCCTGTCGGCGGGCGGCGCGGGCGGCAGGGGGCCGCCACGGTCAGGCAGGGCGGCCAGTCTGGCCCAGATAGCGGGCGCATCGGCATAGCCAGTGTACTGCTTGAGCCAGTTGCGCAGCTCTGTGGCATTGGGGAGGTAGGCCGGGTTGAGATAACGGTCGGCTTCCAGCTCACCCAGCAGGGTAGAATCTGTCAGATGGGTTGTGGCGTTGATCGCCTCAGCAAAGGAGCCCTGATGTTGCAGGCGGAAAATAGCGCGGACTTCTGCTGCTACTTCGGGGGGAAGAGGTTTGGGTAGGGCAAGATCATCTCCTTCTGGAAACGCCGGACGTGGCACGACCATGGCCAGCTGCTCATCGCTGTATGGCTCGTGCCCGTTTTCCGGGGGCTTGGCATGGGCTCTCGTCATGTTGACGGAAGCGCTGGCCAACAGGGCGGCTCCGGCCAGGATGGCCTTTGCCGCGATCTGATGGGGGATATGACCTATCGCTCGCATAGCAGGCGCGGTCTAGTCGCTTCGCGTTCAAAAAGCAAGTTTCATGTTTGTAAGCATCGGAAGCGAGGGCTGTAAAACTCATATCCGGGTAGGTTGGAACAGTCAGGAAGGAGTGGTGGAATTTCTTTGTTTTACTGCAGGTATTCTGGAAAAATGAATGTGGCAATTCTTTGTGGAGGTTGTGGCGTTATTGGTGGGGGCGGAGTGGCTGTTTTCAGCTCTCGGTGCGGAGGCTTTGCATCACCATCATAAGGGCTTGCCATATTTCACGCCGGGCTGTGGCGCTGGCCTGTAACTGGAGCGGATGGCGCATGGCCAACACCGGTCGTGCGGGCTGGCCGGGCTGTTCAAAAGACAGCCATTGACGGCGTGGGGGCGTGGTGTCCGCACCCAGCAGCATATGAGTGGCCAGACGCCCACATAATATAATGCGTTGTGGCGCTAGCAGGCTGATGGCCCGTTCAAGAAAGGGGCGGCATAGGCGTTGTTCGAGGTCTGATGGCGGGCGCCCGCCCGGTGGCCGCCAAGGTAGGGCAGGGGCCAGCGCCAGCGTGTCGCGTGCAAGAGGCAGGGGGGCGAGCATTTCATCCAGCGCCGCACCACAACGGCCCGAGAAAACCTGCCCGCTCCGGTCTTCGTCCGCATCGGGGGCATCGCCAATAAAAAGAAGTGGCGCGTTGAGCGGGCCGCGTGGGGCGACCGTGTGGGTGGCCGTGGTGCGCAGGGGGCAGGCGTCAAAGCGGTTCATGGCTGCCAGCAATGCGTCCAGCGTGTCGGCTTTCGCTGCGATCTGTCTGGCCTGTTCAAGGGAATCGCCAGCCGCAACGGGGGCTCCAGCGGGCGTGCGGGCACTGGCGGGACGTCGCGGAGCCGCCTTACCCGCCTGCGGTAGTGCCGCTGGGCGCCGTGCCGGGGCGGAGGCTGTGTCTGTATGGGGTATGTGCGGGAGTCGCAGGGCTGTTTCCTGCGGGGCGCGGGCAGCGCGCGGCAGGTCGGCCATGGCGAAATCCACGCCCCATTCGGTATAGAGACGCAGCAGGGACAGGTGGGCTTCCATCCCCAATGCTTTACCATAACCTGTTCTGGCGGCCACACGGTTTGGCGGTTTGGCCGTGCCGGGGTAGAGAATAAGGCAGCCATTCGCGTTGTTCCCCCATCTGGGTGGGGCGGTTGCAGAGGCCAGCCCGGTATCACCGATCCAGCCTGTTAAGGGGTCTTATGCTGTTCTGTCGTATTCTGCCTGCGGTCTTTCTGCTGTCCGCCTCCCT
The DNA here is from genome assembly GCF_017377745.1 of Acetobacter suratthaniensis. Classification (GTDB taxonomy): domain Bacteria; phylum Pseudomonadota; class Alphaproteobacteria; order Acetobacterales; family Acetobacteraceae; genus Acetobacter; species Acetobacter suratthaniensis. The sequence goes on from NZ_JAFVMG010000001.1 coordinate 6,505, forward strand.
GTCCTGTGCATCCGCGCTGAGTTCGCCAGCATTGGCCGCCGGAGCAGCGCAGGAGGGAGCCAAAGCCCGGACAGACGTTGGATACATCGATTCGGGAGCGTTCCTGCGCGGGATCGTGGCCGTTCGTCTGGAAGATGATACCGAAGCCGCACAGGCTTTCCGTCAGGCGCTGGCCTCTGATCCGGGCAATGCGGAACTACTGCGTCAGGCGTTGGTGCGCAGCATCATGTCAGGCGCACCCGATGCTGCGGGGCTTGCCCGCCGTGTGAACGACCAGCCTGCCAGCCGTAATCAGGTTTCGGTGCTGGCGCTGGGTAACGAGGCCGCCCGGCGGGGGCGGTGGGGTGAAGCGCTCGGTTATTACCGCAAGGCCGAATCCGATTTGCTTACGCACCTGATCATGCCCCTGCTGATGGCGTGGGGGGAACAGGCGCAAGGGCACGCACCCGAGGCGATCAATACCCTGCTGGGGCAGGATGGCGGCGGGCTGACCCCTTTTTATACGCTGCATGCGGGCCTGATAGCCCGTGCGGGCGGCATGGATAACCGTGCTCAGGAACTGCTTTTCCGGGCGCAGAAACTCATGTCCGGCTCCGATGTGCTGGCCGCGCGGTCCTGTGCCGCATGGCTGTGGCAGCACGGCCAGCGCGAAAAAGCACGCGAACTGCTGCGTACGCTGGGAACAACAGACCCACTGCTGACTCTTGCCGGGCCGGGTCTACAGGAAAATATTGGTGTCTTTCCTGTGACATCGGCACTGGAGGGTGTCGCCCGGGCCTATCTTCTGGCGGCTTTTATTCTCAACCAGCAAGGGCGTGAGCAGATGCGCGCCAACACGGCAGGGCAGGGTCGCCTGGCCGCGGCACAGGGGAATACGAGCGCTTTCCAGTTTAATGAAGCCAGTCGCCTGATGATTGGCTTTGCCTTGGAAATGGACCCGACTCTGGTGGAAGCCCGGCTGATGCTGGCGGAAATCCAGAGCGAGGAAGGCCATCCCGATGCCGCGCGTGAAACGCTGCTCAAAGTACCTTCCACCGACCCACTGGCTCCCGTAGCCATGTTCCGGCTGAGCATGTTCGATATTGCTTCCGGGCGTCTGGATGACGGGATTGCCCTGCTGCACAAGCTGTCGAGCGAAGCGCCGGAACAGACAGCGGGGCAAGCGCAGGTGCAGCGGGTTCTGGGTGGCGCTCTGCTGGAAAAGAAAGACTGGCCGGGCGCGATTGCAGCTTACACACGTGCGATGGAGCTTGACCGCAAGCTTGGCACGGTGGACTGGGCGCTGCTGTCCATGCGTGCAACGGTTTATTATGAAGCCGGAGACTGGGCGCATGCCCGCGCGGATGCCCGTGCAGCACTGGCTTATGCGCCGGATGAGCCGTCCTTGCTGAATTTTCTTGGTTATTCCATGACCGAGCGTCATGAAAACCTGCCTGAAGCAGAAGAGCTTTTGCGCAAGGCCCACCGTCTTGCGCCGGAAGAAGCCGCCATTACCGATAGTCTGGGCTGGGTGCGTATAGAACGCGGAGATGTCGGCGGCGGTCTGGCCATGCTTGAGAAAGCAGTCCAGCAGATACCGGAAGATCCCGAGGTCAATTATCATCTGGGCGAAGCCTATTGGCGTCTTGGCCGCAGGACGGAGGCGATAGACCAGTGGAATATGGCGCTGGGTCTGCACCCTACCCCCTCGGATGAAGCGCTGATCCGCGCCGCACTTGCCCGTGCTGATCTGACGCCGCAGATCAGGCTGGATGAAAAAAAGAGTGATCAGAACACTCAAAAAGGAGAAAAAGCACAGTGACGACCGCCGTTGCGCCTGCTGAGGTGACTTTTGTGGAAGCTGCCCCCGCCAAGATCAACCTGTATCTGCATGTAACGGATCGTCGGGCGGATGGTTATCACTGTCTGGACAGTCTGGTGGTGTTTGCTGGCGCGGGCGATGTGCTGCACTATCAACCCGGTGAAACACCACTAACCTTAAAGCTTGCCGGGCGTTTTGGCGCAGTACTGGGCGAAGATGCGGCCGGGCCGGATAATCTGGTCATAAAGGCGGCCAACGCGCTGCGGACACAGGCCGGGCCAAAGGCAGCGGTGCGGGGTGGCACACTGGTACTGGAAAAAAACCTGCCGGTTGCATCAGGTATCGGGGGCGGTTCGGCGGATGCCGCTGCGGCACTCCGCCTGCTTGATCGTGTTTGGGGTGTGCAGGCCGCGCAGGCTGATCTGTTGCGTCTGGCGGAAGGGCTTGGGGCAGATGTGCCGGTCTGCCTGTTGAGCCACACCGCGCGGATGGAAGGCATTGGCGAGGTATTGAGTGCAGCTCCCGCCCTGCCTGAGTGCGGTCTTGTTCTGGTCAATTGTGGACAGGCTGTTTCTACGCCTGCCGTTTTTCGTGCGCGTGAAGGTGGTTTTGTGCCGAGAGCCGCCCTGCCGGAACGCTGGGAGAACGCACAGGCGCTGGTCAGCACGCTCCAGAGTCTTGAAAACAGCCTTGAAGCTCCGGCCTGCGCCCTGTGCCCGACAGTGGAAAAAGTGCTGCATGATATTGCCGCCCAGCCGGACTGCCTGATGGCTCGCATGAGTGGTTCAGGCGCGACCTGCTTTGGTCTGTTCCCGAGTGTGCTGGCTGCTGAACAGGCCGCAGCCCGCCTGGCGGATGCACATGAGGCATGGTGGGTCTGGGGTGGTGCCTTGCGCGAAGGCGCATAAGGAAGGCACCAGCGTTCAGGAGGTGCGACGGTTCAGGCGAATGCGTGCTGGATGACAGGGCTGGGGCGGCCGAGCAGGTAGCCCTGAGCCTGCGTACACCCCATAGCCTTGACGATCTGGAACTGCTCCTCGGTTTCCACACCCTCGACAATAATCACCATTGAGCGAATGGCCGCAATGCTGACAATGGCCTGAATGATTTCCCGCGCAGTGGGGTCTGAAAGCCCCTGCACAAAGCTACGGTCGATCTTGATTTTGTCAAAAGGGAATTTCCACAAATAGCTTAATGATGAATAGCCGGTTCCAAAATCGTCAATGCTGATCCGACATCCGATATTGCGGATTTCGCTGAGAATGGAGCTTTTGAATTCAACGTTATCAATCAGAACATTTTCAGTTATTTCTATTTCGAGCCGGTGCGCGGGCAGGCCTGTGCCTTTTAAGGTCTGGCGAATAATTTCTGTCAGTTTACGGTTTTTAAGCTGGGCAGGCGAAACGTTGACCGATACCGCAACATCCTGTGGCCATTGTGCCGCCTGTTCACAGGCCATCCACAGGATACGCTCTCCAAGCTGGTGAATAAGCCCTGTTTCTTCTGCCAGCCGAATGAACAGATTGGGCGGAATAGCCCCGCGTTCCGGGTGGTGCCAGCGGGCCAGAGCCTCATATGAGCGCACCCGACCGCTTCTGAGGCAGCAGATCGGCTGGTAATGCAGGCTCAACCCTTCGCCTTCCGCCAGCCGGGAGAGGGCTGTCGTTAATTCCATGCGCTCGCGTATGGCGTGGCTGAGTTCGTTATCGAATACCTTGTACTGGCAGCGGCCAAGAGCCTTGGCGCGGTACAGCGCCATATCCGCATACTGGAGCAGCGTTTTGATGTCCGTGGCCTGATTGGGGAAATAGGCCGCGCCAATGCTGGCACCGGATGCGGCCTCATTTCCCTCGACTACGTAAGGGACTTTCAGATCATTAATCAGTCCGGCCAGGCGGTGCTCAATTTCTGCGCTCATGGCGTGCAGCGGCCAGATGATGGCAAATTCATCGCCGCCCAGCCGGGCGACGAAGTCATGATCGCGGCAGCAGGCTGTCAGGCGGGTTGCGGCTTTGATCAGTAGTTCATCGCCTGCGCCATGACCGTAAACATCGTTGACGGATTTGAAGTTATCCAGATCAATGTAGAGAAGAAGAAAAGGGCTTGCCAGATTTTCAGACAGTGCCTTGAGATGCGAGTGAAAGAAATTGCGGTTGGGCAGGCCGGTCAGGTTGTCATAATGCGCCAGCCGTTCGATCCGCTGCTGGGTTTCGCGGTATTCGGTTACATCATCGGTGGCGGTCAGTTCCCAGCGTTCATGCTCGGTGTCATCGCGCAGGCGCAGGCGGCGGCTGGAGAGAATGCGCTCATGGCCATCATGGTCGATCAGGGTCTGTTCAGATTTGGCGCTTTCGGTGGCCGTGCGCGTGGGCTGGCTGATGTCGGGCGTTGTGCGGGCATGCAAGCCCATGCTTTCGGCCGCCCTGTTGTGCAGGATAACCGACCCGCTTTCGAGTTCACGCACCTGAATGGCGGTGGGAATACTCTCGATAATGCTGGAAATGAACAGCTTGTCGCGCAGGGCGCTGCGGTTGGCCTGCCGTAATTCTGTTGTGGTCTGGTTGAGTTCGGTAATGGTGTTCATGGCCTGCGTGTGCAGGGCCTTGGTCAGACCGAGGGTGGTGCCGACACCGTGGTAAAGGCCATGATCGGTAATGATGAAACCGGTCAACTGGTTCAGAGCCTGAGCCTGTAGGCTTTTATTGACGAAGTCCGCCACCGGGTGGTTCAGGTCAACCAGAATGGGGTCGGTATCCATCAGCAGGGCAACGGGGCGGTTGGCGAACAGCTCGTAACCGAAGCGATTGCCCACCTTGAGCAGGAAGTCCCATCGGCCAATAAGCCCGATGGGGCGGTTGTCCGCATCCACAACCGGAATTTGCGAGAGGGTAGGGGTATCGTTGAACAGAGCCAGAATGTGCGCACCACTTTCGTCAGGGGAGACGGGGTGTACGGACAGGGCAATGTCTTTCATGCGGTGCTGGGTGGTGCGGTCGCACATGATTACCTCAAGAGACAGGGAGTGCGAGCGGGCGAGAACAGGCAGTGCATGAAGACGTTCCGGTTCAGGCAAGAGTCTGTTATTCATAAAAGAAAATGGTCGGCCCCGTCATCGTTTGATGGTGTGAATTTATTGTTAATGGCAAGGCCGCGACCCCGGGTGGGCCAACGCGGAAGGCTGCGAGCCCGCAGGCAACCCCACCCGAACGGGAGCGGTAGAAGGAGCAGCGGTTTGGTAAAGTCCTGTCAGGGTATGGTTGTGTGGCTGGCTGCGGTCGGAAGTGTTCTGTCGGTGCCATTGGCCATGCCTGCCCGCGCGGGAACGCCTTTTGTGTCTGCCGCGACACCGGGGCAGTTACCCAAGACAGTGGCCCCGCTGGCCTATACGATCGACCTGACCCCAGACCTCAAGCGCCTGAGCCTGCGTGGGCATGAAAGCGTGCGGATCATGCTGGCGGGCCCCACGGATACGCTGGTGCTCAATCAGGCCGGGCTGACACTATCTTCCGCCATGGTCGATGGTGTTGCAGCCCGCATTACACAGGATGAGGCGGAGCAGACCGCCACATTCCAGTTGCCAAAGGCTCTGACGGCAGGGGAGCATACACTGGTGGTGGAGTATACCGGCCCCATTCCCCAGACTCCTAACGGCATTTATTATAACGATTACACCAACCGTGCAGGCCAGCACAGGCGTATGCTGGTGACGCAGTTCGAGGTGGCGGATGCCCGGCGGATGTTCCCCGGCTGGGATGAGCCCTCGTTCAAGGCGCATTTTACGCTAAGTGTAACCCTGCCGGATGATCTGCTGCCCTTGAGCAACATGCCTGTCGCCAATGCTTTGCCTGCGGGCGAAGGGTTGCGGCGTACGATATTCCAGCCCACGCCGCGGATGTCCACTTACCTGCTGGCCCTAGTGGCGGGGCATATGGCACCGTTCGCCGGGCATGCCGATGCTACTCCCGTGCGTACCTACGCCCCCGAAGGGCAGGAGAAGGACGGCGCTTACGCCACGCAGTCTGCTGTCAGGATACTGCCTTACTACAACAATTATTTTGGCGTTCGGTACCCGCTTCCCAAGCTCGACATGATTGCTATCCCCGGCAATTATGAGGCCGGAGCGATGGAAAACTGGGGAGCCATTACCTTTATAGATGACGCCGTGCTGTACGACCCGCAGCACAGCGCACCAGAAACCAAAGAGCGGGTTTTTCTCGTTGTGGCGCATGAAATGGCGCATCAGTGGTCGGGTGATCTGGTCACTATGGCTTGGTGGGATGACCTGTGGCTGAACGAGGGTTTTGCCACATGGATGGAAACCCGTGCGCTGGATCGGTTCAACCCCACATGGGAAATCTGGCCCCGCCAGCATGAAGACCGTGAACGGGCTATGGCACAGGATGCCCTGCCGACTACGCACCCCATCCAGCATCCTATCCATGACATCAGCGAGGCCAGTTCGGCGTTTGACAGCATTAGCTACCAGAAGGGATCACAGGTGATCCGCATGCTGGAAAGCTGGTTGGGTCAGGAAACATTCCGCGCGGGTATGCGGCGTTATATGAAGGCTCACGCTTACGGTAATGCGACCAGTCAGGATTTGTGGAGCGCACTTTCCGCTGTATCGGGGCGGAATGTTGGGGTAGTGGCGCGGACTTTTACCGAGCAGCCGGGTATTCCGCTTGTGCAGGTGGCGCGTCGCTGTGTGGCGGGCCGTAGTGTGCTGAGCCTGCGGCAGGAGCGGTTCACCATACATGATCCTTTCCCTCAGCCGTTGACATGGCAGGTGCCGGTGGTGGCTGGTGCGCCGGGGGTGCCTTCGCACCGGGTCGTTCTGGGCGCAGAGCCAGTCTCCCTGTCTTTTCCGGGTTGCGGGCAGGCGATTACAGTCAATGTGGGCGAAAACGGCTATTATCGCGCCCAATATGATACACAGGGGCTGAGCGCCCTGCGGAGCGGCTTTGCCCGGCTCAGCCCTGCGGAGCGGGCTAATGTGCTGGGTGACCAGTTCGCCCTGTTTGAAGCAGGGCGTGCGCCGCTGGCGGAGTATCTGTCTTTTGTGGCTCTGCTGCCAACAACAGGCGAACGCAGCACGGCTGTCTGGCAGGAAGCGCTGACCCACCTGTTGCAGATTGACCGTATGGAGCGCGATACGTCCTCTCGCGCGGCGTTCCGGGCTTTTGCCCGTGGCGTTCTGGCTCCAGCCTTTGCCCGGCTGGGTTGGGAAGAAAAAAAGGGCGAGGCCCTGCCCGAGGCCCTGCTCCGGCCCATGATCATAACCGCGCTGGCGACCCTGAACGACCCGGACGTGATCACGCAGGGGCTTAAGCGGTTTGATGCGTGGCAGCAATATCCGCAATCGCTGCCATCCGGCCTTATCGGGCCTGTGGCCAGTATTGCCGCGCAGTATGGTTCCAGTGCGGATTTTGACACGCTGGCCCGCCTTGTGCGTCAGGCTCCTGATACAGAAAACCGGTTGCGCCTTTTTTCCGCACTGGCTCATACACATGATCCAGCACAGATTGAACAGGCGGCCATACTGGCCACCGATGGCGGTACTCCTAACGGGCGGATTGTACGCGCTTTGGCTCAGCTGGCCCGGCAAAGTGAGCAGCCTGAACTGGTGTGGCGGCTTGTGCTGGCCCGTCAGGCGGGCATACGCCAACGCCTGACGCCGGGTGGGCAGGCCATGCTGTTGTCGGCGGTGGCCGCGCAGTCAACCGACCCAGCGACAGGGGTCGCGCTTATGGCGGACCCAGCAAGCCGGGCTTCGGCTGGGGCCAGACAGGAAGCCCGCAAGGCGGAAGAACAGATCGGGCAGACCGTTGAACTGACCGGACGCACGCATACGGCAGTGACAGACTGGCTGAATACTCTGGCCGCTAGCCCGGCGACAGCGCCGGAGGGGCTGCGTGCGTTCCTTGAGCGTCTGCCGCCCAAGGTTCCCTGAAAAGACGGGTTGACGTCATTCAGCCCTTTTTCGCTTTATAATTGAGCCGGTTCAGCCCCGGCGGCGCTTATGGCGGACAAGACCGATCAGCACTGCACAGGCTAGCGTGCCAAGCAGCCCCGCCCGCAAGCCAGCAGGCACGAACAGGCTGAGAGGACTGTCCAGCCTGCGTGAGCGGGTTTCGAACGGGCCATGTGCGGCCAGTGCGCCGGGGGCCGGGGCGTACAGGTTGTCAGGCTGGGGGGCTTCAAGCCAGTCATGGCCCATCTGGCTTTTATAGGCATGCTTTGCCAGCCAGGATTCGCGCCAGAGCGGGGTTACGCGGCGCCACAGGGCATGGAGCGTTTCTCCCAGCCCGATTGAAATGGAGCGGTGGCGGCCGAACACGGCCCGACAGATGGCCTCTGCGGCTACTTCAGGTTCATAAACAGGGCCATAGGGCTCCAGCGGCTTGCCTGTTACGTTGCGGGTGTGGGCATAGCGTGGTGTGTTGATGGCGGGCAGATTGACCATGGCGATGCGGATTGAATCCGCATCATGCAGCAGTTCGCTCCGCAGGCTTTCGCAGAAACCCCGCAAAGCGCCCCGTGCGCCACTTTCTGCTGCCTGAAGGGGCAGGCCACGCAGGGCTTCGGCCAGATCGAGATTGACGATGGTGCCTTCACCTCGGCGGCGCATAACGTCAAGTGCTGTCAGCGTGCCGTTGACGCTGCCCAGATAGGTGACTTCGGTTGCGCGGCGGATGTCCTGTGCATCCAGTGCAGCAACCTGCCCGACCACCGTAGCGCCCGCACAGTTGACCCAAACGGAAATCGGGCCAAGTTCCGCCTCGACCCGTGCGGCTGCCGCATTCAGGGCCATTGCATCAGCGACATCGGCCTCAAGAATCAGGGTGCGGACAGAATGGCGTGCGAGTTCCTGTGCCGCATCGGACAGACGTTCGGCGTTGCGCCCCAGCAGGGCGATGTCAAAGCCTGCGCGTCCCAGAGCCTGCGCTGTAGCGCGGCCAATGCCTGAGCCCGCGCCCGTTACAACGGCAATTTGCGATGGCATGGCGGCAGTTCCTTTTGTCTGTCGTGCAATCCTGACCCTTCTGTTGAACAGGCGGGCAGGGTGAAAAATGGTTTCTCGCTCATGGCGTTGGTGCGCGCAAGGGCGGGATAAGGCGCTTACAGGTAACGCAACGCCAGCACGCCGCCGATCAGCAGCAGCGCGAACACGCTGGTAACCAGTGGCAGGCGGCGCTCCAGAAAGCGCTCGATTGGTGCGCCAAAGCGTTGCAGCAACCCGGCGACCAGAAAGAACCGCACGCCACGTGTAACCAGACTGGCCACCATGAAGGGCAATAGAGCGAAATGCGCCATGCCGCTGGCGATGGTGACAAATTTATAGGGGACGGGGGTCAGCCCCTTGAGCAGCACAATCCAGACCCCCCATTCCCTAAACCGCATTTGAAGGGTCTCGAGCGTATGGTCGGCATGGTAGAAATGCGCGATTGGGCGGGCCACGCTATCGAGTAGCGCTGCGCCAATCAGCCAGCCCAGCAGCCCCCCGGCTACGCTGGCCAGCGTGCAGAGTGTTGCATAAAACCACGCGCGTTCGCGGTTGGCTAGCACCATCGGCACCAGCAGCGTTTCGGGCGGCAGGGGAAAGAAGCTGGCTTCTGAAAATGCGAGGGCGGCCAGCCACCAAGGGGCATGGGGGCTGGCGGCGTGGCTGATCACGCGGGCATAAAGTCTGGACAACATGGAGAGAAGTTACGGCCTTTCGTTGTGCAGCACCGCTTCCGCCTTGCGGTGGATGGTGTCGTATTCATCTTGGCTCAGTTCACCGCGATGCAGCATTTCGCTGGCGCGGGCCAGAGCATCACGGGCATGGGTAGCGTCATGGATAGGGTAGCGGCGGCCCGGCAGGGCAAAGGCGCTATCGGGAAGGGCGTTGCGTTCTGCGGCTGTCAGCTTCGACATCTTGGCTCATCCTGTCTTGCGTGTACACAATGCCAGCGCTTTCCACATCATCCAGTTCGGCCATGGCGGCTTCGGCACTGGTGGTGGGGATATCCGACACTGGCACGCTTTCGGGTGGTCGTGCCATGACGTTTGTGCAGGTTGCCGACGTCTTGAGGTTCCGCGTAACGCGGAAGGCCGTCAAGATGGCGAGTGTGCCGAACAGAACCGCGCCGATAGCCTGCCCCGCCTGCACGCCCAGTGGCCCGAACCGCGCACCCACCAGCACAAAAGGGACTGTGCCCAAGGTCGCCCGGCCCCAGTTGAAAGCCGTGGAATAGAGCGGAAAACCAAGGTTGTTGAAGGCGGAATTGGCGACAAACAGCATGCCAACAAACAGGTAGCTGCCGATTGTCCATGTGCAGAACAGGTGGATAAGGGCGGCTGCCTCGTCATGTGCGCTGTAAATATCGACGATCAGGCCCTGCGCGCAGGCAAGGAGCAGCCATGTCAGGCTGACGCTCATCACTACAATCTTGAGGGCAGCGGTCAGGGTCTGGTTGACACGGTCATAACGCCCGGCCCCCAGATTTTGCCCCATGATGGGGCCTATCGAACCTGTTAGCGCGAAAACCAGTGCGAACAGCACCGGAATCATGCGCTCGATCGATGCCTGACCGGCAACGGCTTCAAGCCCGAATCCGGCCATGGCGCTGGTGACATAAACGCCGCCCGCCGGGGTGGCCAGATTGGTTAGGATGGCGGGCAGGGCGATATTGGCCACCCGGCGTGAATCCGGCAGCAGGCGGGACAGGCGGGGCATGGCCAGCATGTCATGACGCATGGCCCCACGCAGCCCGGCAAAGCTGACCACCAGCCGCGATAAAAGCGTGCTGATGGCAGCACCCGTCAGCCCTTCATGGAAGCCAAAAATAAACAACGGGTCGAGGATGGCGGCCACAACCGCGCCAACCAGCGTGATGTTCATGGAGCCTTTGGCATCTCCCACCACGCGCATCAGGGCGGAAGTAGCCATGCCAAGGCAGATCAGTGGCATAGCGGTGCTGACGGCGCGCAGATAGGTGGTGGCGGCTTCCAGTGCATCGCCCCGTGCGCCGAACACGGCTAGAATGGGCCGTGCCCAGATCAGGGTGGCCACACCCAGAATGGCGGTGACGATCAGCGTTACAGTCAGCGCCGAGGAGGCGAGTGCCTGCGCTTCCTGATGGTTGCCCGCTCCGATTTCGCGCGCGGTGGCAGCACTGATACCAATGGTCAGCCCGATTGCGACGGCAATTTGCAGGCCAATGACCGCGCTGGCAAAGCCGATGGCCGCAGTCAGGGCCGTGCTGCCCAGATGGCTGATATAGATCATGTTCAGCATGTCCACCGCGAACACGGCCATAAGCCCGATAGCGCCGGTGCCCGACATGACAAGAACATGCCGCATGATGCTGCCTGTTACAAAACAGGCCCTGTTGCGGCTACCGGGCGTGGGCATTGAGGCTCCGTTGGGGCGTGCGACTTGCGATGGATGGCAGGGGGGGTAAGGGTGATAAGGGGGGCCAGTATGTCACGCCTGCACCGTAAAGCGAACCATCAGAGCAATGAACCCCGGTCATGAGAGCCGTGCCGTTCCGGCAGTTCCTGTGCGGGAGGCCTGACCTTTGCGGGGCAGGCCTGCATACGCTCCGGCCTTTTGCTGTTTCTGCAGTTACGGCGGAAGAACGAGACTAGAGAAAACCCGACACCGATGCAAGGTCAGGCGACAGGGCGCGCGGCTTTTTTGCCACTGGATGAGACGCAAGGCACACAGGGGTGTTCGCCAAGGATGACAAGGCGGGCCGTCGTTGCTAAACCGCCCTCGCTTGCGATGCCGCGTGCATGTCCATGTAACACCTGTAAGGCCGGGATTCTTTAACAGCCATGAAGATCGTCGCTTGTAACAGCAACCTGCCGCTGGCCGAAGCCGTCGCCGCAGAACTTAGCCTGCCCCTGTGCAATGCCACCGTCCGGCGCTTTGCGGATATGGAAGTCTTTGTAGAAATCCATGAAAATGTCCGTGGTGAGGACGTGTTCGTGGTGCAGAGCACCTGCACACCCACCAATGACAACCTGATGGAACTGCTGATCATGCTCGACGCGCTGCGTCGGGGGTCGGCCAAGCGTATTACGGCGGTCATGCCGTATTTCGGCTATGCCAGGCAGGATCGTAAGTCCGGCCCGCGCACGCCGATCAGCGCCAAGCTGGTGGCCAACCTGCTGGTGGAGGCCGGGGCCAGCCGAGTGCTGACACTGGACCTGCACGCGATGCAGATTCAGGGTTTCTTCGACATTCCGGTTGATAACCTGTATGCGGCCCCGCTGTTCGTGCGCGATATCCGTGCGCAGTATGGTGATCGTGATCTCATGATCGTCTCGCCCGATGTTGGTGGCGTTGTGCGTGCGCGCCAGCTTGCCCAGCGGCTGAACACCGATCTGGCCATTATCGACAAGCGCCGCGAACGTGCGGGCGTGTCCGAGGTCATGAACGTGATTGGCGATGTCAAAGGGCGGCACTGCCTGCTGGTGGATGACATTGTGGATAGTGGCGGCTCTCTGTGCAACGCGGCCCGCGCCATTGCGGAGCGGGGCGCTGCCTCGGTTGGCGCGTATGTGACGCATGGTGTGCTGACTGGGCAGGCCGTGGAGCGGATCGGAGATTCGCCTATCGAAATGCTGACCCTGACAGACAGCATCATGGCGACAGAACCGGTGCAGGCTGCACGCAATATCCGCCAGATCACTATTTCCGGCCTGCTGGCTCGCGCCATGCGCGCCGTGGCGGATGAAAGCTCTGTTTCGTCTCTGTTCGACTGAACGGTTACGCACAGCACAGCCCCCTAGTACGACAGGTGACAAGGTTTCATGACCCAGCTTTTCCTCCGGCCATACTGGTATTTGCGCCACGGACAGACTGACTGGAACCGGGCGGGCCTGTCGCAGGGGCGCACGGATGTGCCGCTGAACGAAACCGGCATAGAGCAGGCCAGCGAGGCAGCGGTTCTGATCGGGCAAGCTCTTGATGCCGTGGGTGAGGCGGGCATTGTGCGGATTGTGTCCTCGCCGCTGGAGCGGGCGCTGCGTACAGCTACCATCGTGCGCGATGCGCTGGTGGCGCGTGGTTTGCCCGCCCTGCCGCTGAGCATTGAGCCTGATCTGGCCGAAGTCAGCTTTGGTGAGCAGGAAGGCCAGCCGATCAGTGACTGGTATGATGACTGGATTGCCGGAGATTACACCCCTCCGCAGGCCGAAAGCTTTTCTGTTTTGCGGGCGCGGGCGGTGGGTGCCATCAATCGGGCGACAGAGACCGAAGGACGCCCCCTGATTGTGGCGCATGGGGCATTGTTCCGTGCCCTGCGTGCCGCGATGGATCTGCCCGCCAATGTGCGGCTGGCCAATGCCGTGCCGCTGAGTGCCGCGCCGACACAGGCGGGCGGCTGGGCGTTGCAGGAACTGCCCTGAGGCAACGGCTTTTGGGGCAAAAGCCCTTTTCAGTCGTTGTGCAGGAGAAAAAACGGGTTGTTGTGTGCCCGTATGCGGATGCAGTGGGGCAGGAGTTCACTCACAGCCTTTTGCAGATCAAGCCCGGATAGCCCGGTATGCTCCGAAAATGCCATCAGTTCCGTACGGGTAACCAGTGCGCGGATTTCCTTGGGGGTCGCGTAGGCGTTCTGTTGGGATTCCCGCCAGCGTAGGAGCGTTTCCAGCATGCCGGCGGCACGGGCGCGCCTGTCCAGTTTGCTGGGGCGGTCGGGGCGGGGAACAGGGCCAAGCACTTCGTTTAGGACAGTGAGTAACGCTGAGGTATTTAGCGGCGTTCCGGGTACGACAACCCTTTTCCGGCGAACAACGGATTTTACAGCGTGCAGGAATGACATTGCATTGTATCCGTTCCGAAAAAGGATGTTTGAAGCCAACGGCCAGCAGGAGACGAGGTTTCCGGCCCTTATGAACAAAAGCACCCGGCCCTGCCATCATACAGTGTCTTTACCTGATTCTGTATGAACAAAGGATAAGGTCATTCGGATTATTTGCAGGCTATGTTGGCAAATTCGTGACCGTGGCGGTTTTTGAGGCACGCTGGTCGTTGGGGTATGAGTGTGCTAGCGTAATGAGGCGCTTGGTCGCGCACGCAAAACGAAGTGGCTCCCCTTGTCGGGTGGCCTGCGAATACAACACCCGGCTTCGGCCAATCGTGGTGAACGGTGACGGCTGTTCATTATGATGGGAATAAGCAGGGCAGCGTTCACTTCGTTATCGTTGCGACCAACCACCTGACGCCAGGAGGCTGTCAGCGTTTTTACACGTCCTTGGTCGGACCAAAAAACGAGGCACACAATGTTTCCTTTTAACACAATAACGCGCTTTTTAAGTAGAGTATGGGCTTCCCCTCATACGGAGGGCCGCAATATTTTTAGTGGGTGATATGGTTCACGTATATACAGGACACCCACGAAACTACGATCTGAACTTTATTGGTAGAATAGAGGATATAAAAACTGATATTCTACCTGAAGAAAGGCACCTTCCCCTTCGAGAAGTTCATCGCTTTGGCATTAGAATGCCTCATGGGGTTATTTATTATTTCAGTGAAGCTGAAATATTTAGACTGCGAAACCCACATAAAAGCTGATTTCTGGGTGATCCTGCTTAAAGCATGGATTCCATCACCGGCGTAACGAAAACGGGGCTGTTTGATAAGAACAGCTCCGTTCCGTGCGGCCCGGTGGGTTTGCAGGCCAAGAAATCAGATCTGCACGATACTACCAAAATCAAAGGTTTTGCCGGTCGGGTTTTCGCCCAGCCGAATTGTGGACGGGTCGGGCATGGCATGCGGGGGGACGGGCAGATTGTAAGGGGCAGGCACCCCCTTGAATACGCGCCCTGCCAGATCAAACCGGGAGCCGTGGCAGGGGCAACCGTAAAGCCCGCCTGCCGGAGCGCCCGCGCCGTCTTTAACATAGGTGGGTACACAGCCCAGATGCGTGCAGATTCCAACATAAACCCCGTATTCAGGCACGAGTGAGCGGTGCCAGTTACGGGTGTAGTCGGGTTGCTGATGAGCGTCGGATTCCGGGTCACGTAGCTGGGTAATGAGGGCTGCATCCTGCAATCTGTTCAGGTCCTCAGGCGTGCGGCGGATAATGAAAACAGGTTTACCCTGCCAGACAGCGGTCATCTGCTGTCCGGGGGCCAGATGCGAAATATCGACATCAACCGGCAGGTGGGCCGCCGCATTGTCCGGTGGTTGCAGGCTTTCCACAAAAGGGATGGCGCAGGCTGCCGCACCTGTGGCAACGCCCGCAGTCGTGACAAGGCCAAGAAAGCTGCGCCGACCGGGAGGGTGGTTTTCTGCGCTGTTGGGTTCTTCGGTCATGCTTGTGCTTTCGCGCTATCCGCTGAGTCTGGCGGTTTCTTATATCTGTGGCCCCTCTGCCGAGGGAGGCCGGGCTTGCTTATAACCTGCGGGCGAGGGGTTCATCCAGCCTGTGGGGCGGGATGGTGGGGTGTGTCTGTAATGCGTATCAACCCGCGACTATGTGCTGACAGAGCTTTTGATATGTAATGATAATTTAAAATTGTCATTAACCCCGCAGGGCGGGTGCCCTTATAAGGACTGCGGAAATGTATGACTGCGCTGTATGCGTTATTGCGTTTAAGGGCGTCGTGCAGCGGCTCTTTGCGGGGTTGATGGTTGGTTTAATGGTACGGGGATGGAACGCATGAAAGACGGGATCAGGCTGCACGGTGCAGCCGTGGCCTTCTTGCTCGTGGCAGCGCTGCCGGGTGGGCAGGCTATGGCTGCTAATGGATGGGATCTTTACAGCGCGACCTGTAGCCTGTGCCATCAGACTGGAGCCAAAGGCCTGCCGGGCCAGTTTCCCCCCCTGGCTGGACGGGTGGACCGGATCGCTGCCACGCCGGAGGGCAGGCGTTATCTGGCGCATGTGCTGCTGAACGGCCTTTCGGGCGAGATCAAGGCAGATGGCCAGACCTATAAAGGATATATGCCTTCATTCGGCTCCCAGCCGGATGAGACGATTGCCGCAGTGCTGACTTATGTGGCGTCACTTGGGGCAACCACCCCGCCTCCGACTTTTAGCGCTGACGAGATCAGAGCCGCTCGCGCGGATGGAGCCTTGTCGCCAGCCGCTATTCTTGACGAACGGACTAAACTGAATGCGGCGCACCCTCTGCCGTAATGCAGGGGGCGAGCGGCCTTGGTCTTTGATGTTTTTGCGCTATGGGAAAGAAAACGCTTCATGATTTCGCGTTGTTTTTCGGTGAGCACCTGTCTTTTCTTCCAGTTTGCGGCCGTTCAAGCTCTGGCTCAGGAAAAAATCCCGGCTGAAAGCGAAGGCCGTCCGCTGGTTACGGAAGAAACAGCAGCAGAAAAGCGCGATGCTGCGCGTATTCCCGTTTCTCTCGCCCCCCAGAAAAGCCATAGCTGGTTTGATGATCTTGAAGGCCATGTGGTGGTGGAAGCCGGCGTGAACGGCAACCCATGGACCCAGACCGGGCGCAACTGGGCGCAATATTATGTTGATCGCGCCAATACCGGTACGCTCAATCAGATTACCGGCACACTTTCCCATCCTGTCAGTGATCTGGGTGGAGGCTATGGTCTGGGGTTCCTGTTTGAGGTGATGTACGGCTCCGATGCCCGGTTTACACCGACGATTGGGATGGGGGACGGTAATCTGACCGGTATGTATCAGTGGGCGCCCACACAGGCGCATATTGATGCACATCTGCCATGGCTGACCAAAGGGGGCATTGATCTGAATATCGGGCAGATGTACGGCCTGCTGGGTTACGAAGGTACAGACGCGCTGGAAAGGCCGTTCTATAGCTACAACTATTCGTCTGACTATATTGTGCCGTTTGAGGTGGTGGGTGTAACCGCTACCGTGCATCTGAGCGATCATACAAGCTGGATTGTCGGGATTAATGCTGGTAATTCCACAACCTTTGGGAATGCTGGAAATAATAACCGACCCAAAGGTTACTTTGGTTTTCAGTTTGAAGGTCTGGCCGATGGCAAGCTGGACATGACAGCGCTGACCTATGTTGGCCCGCAGCAGAATATGCACAATCCTGATATCGGGTCAGATGCAAACCGTGAGATGGAATATATTGGCGACTTCGTTGCTACCTACAAAATTAATGACACAACCAGTGTTACTCTGAACGCCACCTATTTTCATGATGATTACCTGCGGGATGATGCGTATGGTGTGACCACCTATTTCGCTCATGATTTCTACCCGTGGCTGACATTCAATGCCCGTGGTGAAATCTTCCGTGATAACAACGGCAATGTTGTTGGCATGAACACATCCACCATGTCGTATATCAATTATTTACGGGGGGCGGAAAGCTATCCGTATGATCAGGCCCCGGGCACAACCTATGGCGAATTGACAGTGGGTGTTTCCTACCGCCCGCAGTTCCTGCATTTGCCCAAGGGCAGTCTTGTTATTCGCCCTGAGGTCAGGCTGGATCGCTCTCTTAATGGCACAAAGCCTTTCAACCGTGTTTCACCGACGGATACACCGGGCTATAATTTTGCTGATAATGGCATGGACACTATGTTCTGGTTCAGTTGCGATGCTGTGTGGTCTTTTTGAAAAACAGCCCACCCCCGTTATGCTTTGGTGTATTGCGGGACGGTAGAAGCAGGCTGCCGAGAGGGGGGGGCTGTGCCGGCTGTTTGAGGCATGACGTTCAGCCGACACCTGCCTGCGGCACCCTGACAGCCCGTGCAGGCTGTCAGGACGAGGGGGTTAAAACCCCTGTGAGATACCGCACAGGATGGTGCGGCGCAGGCCGTATTGTGGTGCGCCCACGCCAATGCCGCTGCCATCACGCAGCTGGTAGGTGTGATCTCCCAGATTGAGCACGTCCAGACGGAATTGCGTATCGCCTTTCCAGCGGGTGCCAAACGTGTTGTGGATAGTCTGCACGGCAGAAAAATTGACCGTGGCATAAGGGGAAACCGATGCGCCGTTCGGAATGGTCAGGTCGCGAGTAACTTCGTAATCTTTTCTCAGGCCCGATCCGTACACCAGCGTTGCCGACAGGCGCAGCGGAAAGCGGGTGGTGCGGAAGAACGCATAAGCCGCACCAGCCGAGGCTGTCCAGCGCTGGTCGTGGTCAAGATGTACCCAGTGGCTGTTGATGTAGTTCAGATCATCTTGCGAGAAATTGAACTGCGCACTGGTAATATCCTTACCAATGGCACGTGACCATCCAAAATTACCGTAGAGCGAAAGTGGGCCATGGTCGTAGGAGAAGGCGACTTCATAGCCATTCACCTGACCGCGGCGGTAGTTGAAGCCACTCAGGATAATCGGCGCGCCAAACTGGCCTTCATCAATCATGTTCTTGGCCAGCTTGTAATAAGCATCGAACGAAACGCGCAAGCCGGGCAGAATGGTCTGTTCAATCCCGGCATCGAAGTAATGATCGCGCTCGGCTTTAACCGGACTATTACCGTTGCTTGCAGCTTGCGCACTGGTGTTGTTGAAGCGGGCGATAGAGGCGCTGCTGACCACTTCAAACGGCGGCGGGGTAAAATAGCGTGAATACCCTGCATGCAGCACGCCGCCGGTCCAGGGCTTCCACACCACGTTAATGCGGGGGCTGACCTGATTTTCCGACGTATACTCGCTGACACCGTCAAAGCGCAGGCCGTAATTGATAGTCAGGTTATGCAGAACACGCCATTCGTCCTGTGCATACAGGCCGTAGATCATACCGGTTTTGCCGCTGCCTTCCTGTATGGTGCGGGGGTTGGACAGATCGTAATTTGGCAGCATGTTAGTGGCATCGTCGGGATCTGGGTAGTATGTGCCATCTTGATCGAATACGGTCGAAGAGGCTTTGGACACATTGCGTTCGACAAAAATCTGGAAACCAAAGCGCACGGTGTGGTCAGGTGCTGCCCGCCATGTGACATCATGCTGAGTGCCAGTGGAAAAAACCGAACGTGCAGCATGCTGGGCTATGCCCATGTAATACAGATCGCCCTGTGGGTCGGGGGAGTAGCGCAGGCTGCTGTAGCGGGTAAAAACGGAATCCTGCAGGCTGAAAGCACCAATTTCTTTTTGGAGCGCCAGAACGGCAAAGTCCGTGATCTGCTTCTGATGTTCGTTAAGCGTGTTGCTTGCTGGCATGTTTGCAGGCGGTGTGTAGTTCTGACGCCACTTGCCGGGTAGCTGGCCCGGATTATTGGGCAGTTGATATTCTGCATTGGAAACGCCTGCAATCAGGCTGATGCGGGTATCGTCATCGACCGTGTAGCGGGCATGACCGAGGAAATGATACTGATTGCTCAGGTCATGCGGGGCGTTGAAGTTGGGTGTCGTGTTTTCAATGCCGGTGCGGTCATGCACGAAATCGGCCGTGGCAAAGAAATCCCACTTTCCTTCATGAAAACCGTATTGCACGGAGGGGAAGAAGTAATCCCGTGCGCCGCCGTAAACCGAGACATTGCCGCCCGGATTGGTGGTGCCGTTCTTGGTGGTGATATCGACCACACCTGCCTGCAGGAATCCGAACTGGCTGGGCAGAGCTCCCGTGGTGAGGGACATGTGGTCGGCAAAGCGGGTCATGAGCGCCTGACCGAATACGTTCAGCCCCTCGGGCAACTGCACGCCATCAAGGCGGAACTGCACCTCGTTATGATCGCCACGGACATGGATCTGACCATAGCTGTCCTGCGCAACGCCAGGTGCCTGCAAAAGTACCTGATTAATAGGGGCATTATCGCCACCGGGGATGGTTTCAAGGTCTTTGCGGCTGAAGGTGCGTACCGTCGCCCCGGTAGAGGGGGAGAGCGCTATGCGCTGCTGATCCAGATGGGCGGTTACGATAACCTGTTCGGCTTCGTTGGGGGTGCGCCCGACAATGTGCACGGTGCTCTGGTGCGCGGGGGCATGTGCCTGTTTTGCCTGCGGCACGCTGGTGTTGGCGGCGGCTTTTACAGGCGGGGGCGTTATGGGCTTTGTATCAGGCGTCTGTGCATGGGTTTTGATCAGGGGCAGCCCGGCCAGAACGGAGGAGCAGAGAAGAAGGCGCGGAATGCGGCGTAGCATGGTGCAGGCGATCCTGGCTGGAGTGAATTCCTGCACAGGGATAGATGTTACAGTATAACATAACAATTACTTTTTGCTGAAAAACGCAGGTCAGGCCCGCGCCCCATGCAGGAGCTGCGTGCCTGTTGCAATATTGTCGCAGTTTCGTTGGGGCTATTTGGTCGTGTAACCGCCATTGACCAGAATGGTCTGCCCGGTCATCCACCAGCCTTCAGAGACGATAAAGCGGATATAGGGCGCAATATCCTCGATTTCTGTCAGCCCACTGGGGCTGAAGGCCGAGAGGGCGGCGGCTATTTTATGGTAGGCCACGGCCTCTGGGGCTTCCTGTCCGTAAAAGAAGGGTGTGTCCATCGGGCCGGGGCCAATGGCATTGACCGAAATACCCCGTGCGCCGAACTCTTTCGATGCCGCGCGGGTAAAGTGCTCTACCGAGGCCTTGGACCCCGCATAGGTGGCATAAAACGGTGTATAGGCCCCCAGTAGCGAGGTTACGAGTGTCAGCAGCTTGCCATTGTCGTTCAGGTGTCGGCCGGCTTCGCGGATAAACTGGAAGGCCACGCGGGTGTTGACCGCGAACATGGCCTCATATTCCTCATCTGTGGTTTCAAGAATGGGTTTTTTCAGAACCTTGCCGACGGTGTTGATGGCAATGTCAGGCGCACCCGCAAGAGTTTTGGCTTGGGTAAACAGGCTAGCCACGGCACCGGGCCGTGTCAGATCGGCCTGCACGCTAAAACCCTGTGCGCCATTATGCTCGATCTCGCGCACGGTGTCCTGTGCCGCCTCAGCATCAGCCGGGTTGTGATAGTGAATGACAATCCTGCCCGCACCGTGGGCGGACAGGTCGCGGGCCACAAGTCGGCCAAGGTTCTTGGCGCCGCCGGTTATCAGAACCGTTTTGCCGTGCAGGGAATGGTTCGCCATTGTGTGTCTGTCCTGTTTGTGGGTTGATCGTCTTCACCATATCAGTCGGAAAAATCTGATAAATGGGCAGGCTCTGACATGATATGTCAGAAAATCAGAACAATGAGGCAGGGCGAACATGGATCGGGTCGATCTTTTGCGGGTGTTTACCTGTGTGGTGGATATGGCCAGTTTTACCCGGGCCGCCAGTATGCTGGACATGCCGCGCTCCAGTGTGTCCGCTGCTATTCGTGAACTGGAGGAGCGTCTGGGCGCCCGCCTGCTGGCCCGAACGACCCGCACCGTTACCCCCACCCCGGATGGCGAGGCATTTTATGCCCATGCGCAGCGGCTGGTCATGGATATGGAAGAAGCCGAATCCCTGTTTCGGCCGGGAGCCGCCGGGGTGCGTGGCATGTTGCGCGTCAATCTGCCCGCGCGTCTGGGGCGGCTGGTCGTAGCACCTGCTCTGCCGGATTTTCTGGCGGTGCATCCCGCTATGCAGATTACGCTGGGCATGACGGATCGGCCGATCAACCTGACGGGAGATGGTGTTGACTGCGCCCTGCGGGTAGGGGCGCTGCGTTCATCCGGGCTGGTGGCACGGCCCATGGGGGAGCTGACGCTGGTCAATGTTGCAAGCCCGGCCTATCTCGCCCGCCATGGTATGCCGCAGCACCCTGAAACCCTGGCGGCGGAGGGGCATGAGGCCGTGCTATATGCCTCGGCCACCTTGGGGCGGGTCGAGCCGTGGGAGTGGCAGGAGGCGGGAGCGACACATCTGGTTGAACTGCCGGGCCGCGTGACAGTCGAGTGTTCAGAGGCGCAGATCGCCTGCTGTCTGGCCGGGCTGGGGCTTATTCAGGTCCCTTTATACGATGTACGCGCTCATCTGGTCGCAGGAGACCTGGTAGAGGTGCTGCCACACTGGCGTGCAGCCCCTATGCCCATGGCCTTGCTTTATCCACACCGCAGGCATCTTTCCGCGCGGCTGCGGGTTTTTGCAGACTGGCTGCACGGTGTTTTGTCCTGCCATGTGCTGGATACCTGACGGCACTGTCCTGATTCGGGGTGAATGTCACTTGCATCCACTGCCAGATACGGCCAAGCACAAATGATTATGCTGACTGTCCAGACCGTTCTTTTGCTGCTGTGGCTTGCTGCGTTCAGCAGTCTTGTGGCGACTGCGTGCCGCCAGAAGGTTCCCCAGCCCATCATTCTGATTGTGCTGGGGGTCGGGGCAGCACTATGCGGCCTGCATATTGGCATACGGCCTGAACTGTTCATGTTCGTGTTCCTGCCACCGTTGCTGTTTGCGGATGCTTTCCGCATGCCCCTGCGTGAGTTCAGGGAGATGCGGCGGGCTATCCTGTTTCTGGCTTTCGGGCTGGTTATCCTGAACACTATCGTGTGCGGCTATATCATTCACTGGATATTGCCGGTTTTTACGCTGCCAGTGTGCTTTACCCTTGCGGCGGCTCTCTCCCCTACAGATACGGTGGCAGTTTCCAGTCTGCTACAGGGGCGCAAGGTGCCGGGGCGGCTCCTGCAACTGCTCTCGGGCGAAGCCCTGTTCAACGATGCCTCGGGGCTTGTGTGCTTCCGCTTTGCCATGGCGGACGCCATGACAGGCGAGTTTTCCTACCGGCAGGCCTTTGGCACTTTCATTCTGGTGGCTTTCGGGGGGCTGTTTATCGGAGCACTTGTTGCGTGGGTGGCGTCACGTATCAACCATGAGCTGATCCGGCGTAAACTGGATGAAGCGCGTTCTCAGATCGTGCTTGTGCTGCTGCTGCCGTTTGCCATGTATGCGGCGGCTGAGGCGGCAGGCTGTTCGGGCATTCTGGCGGCCGTGGCAGGGTGCATGGTTCTCAAGCTGTCCGGCTCGGTGGAAGAAGCCGCCACCATGACGCGGATACAGGCCAATACGGTCTGGAATATTGTCAGTTATGTTTTTAACGGGCTGATCTTTCTGTTCCTTGGTTTGCAGCTTCCCTCCCTTGTGGGTAGTGCCCGCGATCTGGTGCAGGTTCATAATGCCGCCTTCTGGCAGTATGGTTTGCTGGTGGTTGAAGTGTACGGGGCCATGCTGATCATGCGCCTGTTTGGGCTTTTGTTATGCGAGGCAGGGCGCTGGGCGGGTGCGCGGCTTAACCATATGCCCTATGAGCGCACGGGGTTTGCTGCCAACCTGTTGCTGACATTTGCTGGCGTACGCGGCGCTGTAACACTGGCGGCGGTGTTGTCCTTGCCGGTGGGGCTGGATGGTGCCGCGGCTTTTCCTGCGCGTGAAAGTGTCGTGGTGATTGCAACAGGGGTTATCATTCTGTCGCTGATCTGCGCTGGGGTTTGTATTCCGTTCTGTCTGCGGTTTATCCCGCCTGAACTGGTGGACAAGAACGCACAGGAAGAAAATCTTGCCCGCCAGAAGCTCATTCGTGCAGCGCTTGGCGTCTTGCGCAAGGTGCATGACGCGGCCGTGGTGGAGGCACCTGCCACGGCCACTCCGGCTCCAGCTCCAGCTCTTCCGGTGGCACAGGCTGCGGTCGTAGCCGGTGCGGCGCAGCCTCAGGCTGGTGTTTCGGTGGCCCCTGCTGTTGTTCCTGCAACGCCCGTCGGGGCTGGTACGCAGGACTCATCCGGCCCTTCGGAGGAAGACTGCCAGCTCCGGCGCGAGGTATCAGATAGGCTGATCCAGCTTTACGAATGTCGACTGGATGAGGAAGACGCCACACCCCGCATTGGGGTGGAAGACCGGCAGAGTGCGGTGCGGCATGCACGGCTGGAGCTGGCGCTCCGCTTGCAGGTACTGCGGATGGAGCGGCAGGTCATGCACCAGATGGTCACCCGGCGCGAAATCAATGACCAGACGGAATGGAAACTGCAGCAGGAACTGGATTACGAAGAGCAGGTGATCCGCTACCAGTCCTTGCGCCTCCCGCGGGAAGACCAGGGATAGAATGTCCTGAGATATATGGGCCCAGAACCCTACCATGATGTTTGCCGCCTGCTTCAGGCGGAGTGTATCGGGGTGGGCTCTTAATCTGTTCGTGAGTGAGCGCAGATTATTTGTTTTTCAGGTGAATTACAAAACCTGAACCGGATTTTTTCTATAAAATCAAAGTGTTTTATGCTCTGATATACCGTGCGGTTTCATGATGTATGCCTGCCGGAATTATGTTGCAAAAGCTGTCAATAACGCGGTTGCAACCATTGAGCAGGGCACACGCCAGAATGCTGCGATGGTTGAGCAGACATCAGCCGCCAGCGCCAACATGGCAGGGCAGGTCAGTCAGGTGCGCGGTTTTCTCTCAGGGTTCTGGCTGGAGGATTTTGCGCGTCCCCCAAACAGGATCAGGCCGGGATTGTTCTCCTACCTTTTCGATATCAGGTAAGTCCGATCTAACCATGACCGATGTGCGGAGGGTAGGGAATTTATTATTCCACTTTCGTTTCAAAATAATCCGCGATAGCCTGCCCGAGAGCCGGTTTGTCATGCAGGCGAACGGCAGAGCCGCATGGGGTGGTTGTCGCGGATAAGGAGAAACGGTTTTGGGCGAAACCATGATACGGAGCGATGCCCCCAGTGCGTTGTCCGGCAAGACGGAGCGCGGCGCGAGCACCATCCAGCGCGTAAAATCCATGGTCACAGGGCTGGAGCGCCGGTTTGAGGAAATCGCATCCATGGCGGATGTGATCAATCAGGTGGCCAAGCATACAAAATTACTGTCCTTCAATGCCACGATAGAAGCCACACGGGCCGGAGAAAGCGGGCGGGGTTTTTCTGTTGTCGCAACCGAAGTCCGCACATTGGCGGAACGTACGGCTACTGCCACGGCGGACATCAACCGCATACTGCCCAGCGTCAAACGTGAAATTACCGAAGCCGTGCATGATGTGGAGCGTGAGGAGGCCGGGGCTCTCATGCAGGCGGCTGTCAGTCTGGCCGGGTTGGAAGCGGCCCGAATTGAGGCCTGGTTTCAGCGGATCGCAACCCTGCTTGATGCGCTGCGCCATACACTGGGCGGTCTGCGCCGGGCCAGCACAACACTGTCCCGACCGGTGTTTGATGCGGTCATGACCGAGTTTTTGGAGAATAATCCAAGTCTTCTGGGTATTTTTTGCGGTATGGAGCCCGATGCTTTTGACGGGCGCGATGCCGAGCACGCCAATACGCCCGGCACGGATGCAACCGGGCGCTATATCTCCTACTGGCATCGTGAGGGGGGGCGGATCGTTCTCGAACCGCTATTGGGATATGATATTCCCGGCCAGAACGCCTATTACGATCAACCCCGCCGGGCAGGCACCACGGTTATGCTCGAACCCTATGATTACCCCATAGGCGGGCGGATTGTAAAAGTGACATCGCTTGTATTCCCTCTTGTATGGAACGGGCGTTTTGTCGGGGTGCTTGGGGCGGATTTCCTGCTGGATGAACTACAGGCCATGCTGGCAGACCGTAAACCGTTTGGCAGCGGGAGCCTGATGCTGCTTTCCCATGCCGGGGTGTACGCTACCCACCCTGACCCGGCGCGGATCGGGCATGAGGCAACCGACCTGCCCCTGAATGTCAGGCAGGCAGTGACGCAGGGTCTGTCCTGCCATGTCCGTGACCCGTCAGGTATTGTGCGTATTCTGCACCCGCTCAGGCTGGGGGCGGCGGATCAGCCGTGGTCGCTCCTGCTTGAATTTGACATGCACCGGGTGCTTAACGGCATGGGTGTGCAGGTATAGGGCTAATCAGGGCCTGTCCTGCCCCGCCAGAAGGGCTATGCCCGGCGTAATGCGCTGGATCAGATCGCCCGCAGGCTGGTGTGCCTGCGTGACGACATGAATGCTGGCCGAGGCGGCAATATCGCTCTGGGCCGTGTCCAGTGCTGCATGAGCGCGCTCCCGCCAGCCGGGGGTGCGGCCTTGACCCAGTGCGGCTAGCCCGGCCTGAGCCAGTGCAGCCAGCTCAGCCGAAGCACCCAGCCCGGCTGTCAGGGAGGGGTGATGGGCGGCTGCCCGCTGGAAGGCTTCATCATTATCAGCCCAGAGGGTCAACATGCGGATCAGGTCGGGTTTGAGAGCCGTTTCTCCCGCGATAAAGGCTGCAACCTCGGTATTGAAAAGATCAGCCAGCGGTGTGTCAGGCAGAGCAATATCCGCCAGTGCGCCCAGCGGTTGCTGTGTTGCGGTTTCTTTATGCCGGATCTGAAGAAATTCGTGATTATGCGCGTAGTTGCGTACGGGTGAGACAGCGGAGAGCAGTACCTGTGCAGGGCCGGTTTCGCCGGGGGCCATGCGCTCCAGCCCCTCCAGCGTCTGCTGTGTGGTATGCAGGCCCAATAGGTCGAGCCTGTCGCGCATGACGGTAAGGCGGGGGGCGAGGCTTTCTCCCTTACAGAGTGCCGCAGGTGACCAGAAGCGCTCCGCCAGGGCGGCCGTGCGTGGCCACAACCGGGCGTCGAGCATGCTGTCGTCAATCACTTCCGTCCACAAAACGGCCTCAGCCCCCAGCACATGGGCAACCTGTTCGGTAGAGAGCGGGGGCAGGAGGGTATCCTCGGCCTGTCTGTTTTCCGGTGTGGATGAGGCGGAGGCTAGTGAGGCTGGGGCTGTGCCGCCCGGCCCCGTTGTCTGGGCAGCGGCGGCGGCCTCGGCGGCCCCTTTTCTGGTGTCGAGCGGGTCTGTTTCGTAATAAGCGCGGGCGGGCAGCAGGCGGTCTAGGTAATATGCGCCAGAAATGATGGTGCCATACCCCGCGCGGGTTGCATCAAGCGTGTGGCTTGGGCCGCGCCAGCTCTGGATCAGGGTGCCGGGGGGCAGGTCTGCGGCCAGAATTTCATCCCATCCCATAATGGTTTTGCCGCGTGCATGCAGCGCCAGCGCAACCTGTTTTGAAAAACCTGCCTGTAGGGCTGCTGTATCCGCAAGCTTATGCTGCTTCATGTAAGCCGCAATATGGGAGTTTTGCAGCCATTGCCGGGCAACGACTTCATCCCCCCCGATATGGAAGACGGGATCAGGGAACAGGCGGGCCATTTCCGCATAGAGACGGTTTACAAAAACAGGGGTGGCAGGGTTTGTCGGGTCCATGGCCGCGCGGTTGATCTCAGCACGGTCGGTTGTGTTCAGTGGGTGCTGGGCGGCCAGTTCCGGGTAGGCGCGCAGGATTGCGAAGGTGTGGCCGGGGGTATCGAACTCTGGCACCACGCGAATACCCCGGTCGGCAGCGGCGCGTACAAGCTGGCTGATTTCCGCCTGCGTGTAGAATGTCCGCAGGCCATCGGGCTGCTCTGTGCCTGTCAGGCGGGGATAGAGCCTGCTTTCAACCCGGAAGGCCGCGCCATCGGACAGATGCAGGTGCAGGACGTTGAGCTTGACCATTTCCATAGCGTCAAGCTGGCGCAACAGGGCGGGCAGCGGCATGAAGTGGCGGCTGGTGTCGATCATCAGCCCGCGCCAGATAAAACGGGGGCTGTCCGTAATGCTTGCCTGCGCAATGACCGGGCCGGATGCCTCAAGCCGCACAAGCTGGAGCAGAGTAGCCAGCCCACGCAGGATGCCCACAGGTTCCTGCGCATCCAGTTGTGCCTGTGTGCTGGTGGTGTGCAGGCTGTAGTCTTCGCGCATGGCGGGGCGGGGGAAGGCGGCATCCTGCCTGTAATGAATATGCACGCTATAGGCTGCGGGGGCCGCACCCGGCAGACTGGCCGTATTCTGGGGGGTGGTCAGGGTCGCCAGATGCTGCTCAAAGCGTTGTACGGCCAGACGCAGGGCAGGTGTGGCCGGGCTGTCCCAGTGTATGTCCAGCCGGGGCGGGAGAGGAAATGCCTCACCGCTGCTCTGCATGGTGGCGGGGGTTGGCATGAGCACAGGGGGTGTGGCGGCACTCAGGGTGGCAGCCGCTATGGTATCCGCCAGCGCATAGGGTGCGGCAGGCTGTGCCTGCGCCTCAGGCCGGGGCAGCAGGCACAGCAGGCTGAGGCAGGCCATGCCCGGCAGAAGAAAACGGATCATGCTGTAGGCTCCGGCAGAGAGGAGGCGGCGTGTCTGTGCAGGTTGTGTGCCAGCGTGCTGATCCAGTCAGGCTCGCAGGGCCAGCCCGCCAGCCGTGCAGCGCTCAGGGCTGCCCCGCCCAACGGGGGCAAACGGGGGGGGTGGGGAGCGCGTTCCAGCAGGGTGGTTAACGCGTTGCGCAGGAAAGGACTGCGCATGACGCTGCCGCCATAACTCCAGTGTAGAGTGGTTGTTTCATCAAGCTGATCGGTCGTGGCCTGAGCCTGCGCGGCCAGATGCTCAGCCGCCCGGCGCAGCAGGGCCATGGCGGTGGGGCTGCCTGTTTCGGCCTGTTGGGCAACGAACACGGCCAGTTCCGCAATGGCGGAACGCGGGTGTGCGCGGGTGCGTAGCCATTCGCGCAGAGCGTTGGCGGCCTCCGGTCGTGTAGTGATGGCCGCGATGGCCGGTGGTGCGAGGGTGAGGATGCTATCGGGCAGCGGCAGGCCGAGCCTGCGCAACAGGGCATGGGCGAATGTGGGGTCTGGCGCGTGGGGGGTATCAAGGCAGTGGGCAGCGTGGCGCAGGGCTTTTCGACCCAGCCAGTAGCCGCTGCCCTCATCGCCCAGCAGCCAGCCCCAGCCACCAGCGCGTGCTGAGCGGCCCTCTGTCGTACGGGCCATAACGACTGATCCGGTGCCAGCCAGAAGGAAAAGCCCCGGCCCACCCGCAAACGCGCCACGATGCGCCGTTTCGACATCATTTTCCAGGCAGAGTGCCACATCCGGGCCTAAAATCGCCCGCACGAGGTTTTCCTGCGCCATGCAGGAAGGACGCTCGGCATCATAGCCCGCCATGCCAAGGCCCGCTGCGATCAGACCGTGCCGGGGCAGGCGTTCAAGCAGGGCGCGCAGGCTGTCCGCCCAGTCGGGGCGGTCGAATGGATTGCAGCCGGGGCCTTCCGCATGGGCGGTTATCTGCCCTTCGCGGGTGATGATAAGGGCGCGTGTGTATGTGCCGCCACCATCGAGTGCCAGAATGCTGGTGGGGGCGGCCAAGCCGGATTGCATGGTTTGTGTCATGCCAGCATGGGGGCTGTCTGGCTCAGCCGCTCAAACGCAAGCCCCAGCCGCCCGTTGCATAAGGCCAGCAGGGTGCGGGCCTGTGCTGGTTGCAGCCCCATATTTTGCCCCTGCAGAAGAAGGGCCGCCAGTTTGATACTGCCTTCGGCCCGTTGCAGGGCCATTTCGGCCTGTGGTTGCGTGCAGTCGGTCAGGTGCTGGAGCATGCGGTGGGCGCGGCGCACCAGTTTGGCATTTGACAGGCGCATATCCACCATCTGGCCGCGCCATGTATGGCCCAGACGCACCATAAGCCCGGTAGAGAGCAGGTTGAGCGTTATTTTCTGGGCGGTGCCTGCCTTCATGCGGGTGGAACCGGCAATGACTTCCGCCCCGGTGTAGGTCAGAACCGGGCATTGCGCTTCGGCCAGCAGGCGGCTGTCCGGGCTACAGGCCATGCCGATTGTCAGGCTGCCTGCGGCCCGCGCACGCCCTATAGCGGCACAGGTATACGGGGTGCCGCCGCTGGCGGCGATACCGATCACCACATCATCGGGCGTGGGGGCGTGGGCCAGCAGGGTGCGGATGGCTTCGGCCTCGTCATCCTCCGCTCCTTCCACGGGGCTGAAAAGGGCCGCGTCGCCACCAGCCAGCATCAACACCAGTCGGGTGCGCGGCCAGTTATAGGTCGGGATCAGTTCCACACCATCCTGCAGGCCCAGCCGCCCGGATGTTCCGGCGCCGACGTAAAAAAGGCGCCCGCCCCGTTCCAGCCGTGGCAGGGCTTCGGCCAGTGCGGTTTCAAGGGCAGGCAGGGCCGCGCGCACGCTGGCGGCGGCGTCCAGTTGGCTGTCCAGCAGGGCGGAGAGCAGGGTGGCCGCAGGCCATTGTTCCAGACTGTCGTAGCGGGGATCCAGCGTTTCCGTGCGGGCCGGTGCGGGAGGGGGGGCATACTCGGTCATGAAAGGCTCCTGTTCCGGCGGGCGGTATGGCGCATGCGGCCTATAGCATGGCTGGCCAGTGCCACCACGCATAGTACGGCCATGCCAGGCACGATCAGCCATGCAAAAGCCAGAGGCTGCCCGTGCGGGTGTATGAACAGCATGCCCAGCACGGCGGCAGGCAGGCTGAGGCAGAACGCGGGTACGAGATCTTGCGCACGTAACTTTGGCAAAAGCATGCCCGCCAGATAGCTGCCCAGCATGGGGCCATATCCGCAGGCGGCAATGGAGAGCCCGACAAGTACCGCAGCCTGCCCGGCATGGGCAAACAGGCTGGCGCACACCACAAGAGCAACCGCCCAGAACACGGTAATGCTACGGGCAAGGCGCAGTCGCGCCCGGTCAGGGTTTTGTGTGCCGCTTAACCGCAGGAGCGCACGGCAGAGCGATGCAAAATCTCCCATAACCGCCGCCGTCATGGCGGACAGGGTAGAGGAGAGCGATCCCATGGTGGCGGCAAGAATAGCTGCGAGCATCAGCCCCCGCAGGCCCGATGGCAGATCGTGGGCGATATAGGCCGGGAAAATCGCATCGGTGCGGGTAAAACCCGCCTGTGATGCAGGCAGGCCCCCATGATGCACCCAGAGCAGAATACCCACCAGCGAGAGCAGGCCAAACAGCAGGCCCGCACCCACGGCGCTGCCCATGAGTGCCAGCCGGGCATCGCGCAGGCTACGGGCTGCCAGCATGCGCTGTACCATAAGCTGGTCAGTCCCGTGCGAGGCGAGCGAGAGCACAGCTCCCCCGCCAATGGCGGCCAGTGGGGTGAACGGGCTGGTAAAGGCGGGCGTGTGATGGGTGAACAGCTTAAAGCGTCCGGCTTCATGCAGCATACCCAGTGTGCCGGAGGGTGCTGCCCGCCATAACAGGGCAGCACAGGCCAGACTGCCCCCCACATAGACCGCAAACTGGATACTGTCCGACCAGACCACCGCGCGCAGCCCGCCTTGTAGGGTGTAAGCCAGTGTCAGCAGCATGATGGCGGCCAGCAGGATAGGGGCGGATACGGACAGATGCAGTGCGGCCAGTATGGTGGCCAGTGGCAGCATGCCCGCGAAGAGGCGCACGGCCTCGGCCAGCAGGCGTGTGACCAGAAAAGTACCCGATGCCAGCCGTTGCAGGCCCGGCCCAAAACGCTGGCCGAGCCAGTCATAGGCACTGAGCATACGCCCCTGTCGGTAAAGCGGTAGAAAGGCCCAGGCTACAATCCCCCGGCCCAGCAGGTAGCCGAGTGCCAGCCCCACGAACACCATGCCGCTGCCATAGGCAATGCCCGGCACACTGATGAGTGTCAGGGTAGAGGTTTCTGTCGCGACCAGTGACAGGCATAGCGCCCACCATGGTAGATCGCCGTGGCCTTCGAGATAGGCATGGGCCGAAGCCTGTTTTCCCGCCAGCGCCAGCGCCAGAGCGGGCATGCCCGCCAGATAGGCAAGCAGGGTCAGCCAGTCCAGTGTGGTCATGACGGTGGAAAAAGCGCGCGCGACACCATATCGTGCATGATAGGCCTGTTCGCCCCGGATCGGAACGGCCTTTATATAAAACCCGGCCAGCGGACGGGAGTGGAAAAAAGGAGGCAGGTATATGCCAGAGCCGAGCAGTCAGAACGGATGTGGGCCAGCAGCCTGTGGCGCCCTCAGCCCTGAGCAGGAGCATATCCTGCGCGGGCATGGCACGGAGTATCCCGGCTCAAGCCCGCTTAATCATGAAAAACGCGAGGGCGTGTATTGCTGTGCGGGCTGCGGCACGGTGTTGTTCAGTTCTGCTACCAAATATGAGAGCGGCAGTGGCTGGCCCTCATTCTGGCAGGCAGAGCCTGAAGGCGTTGCCACCCGGCGGGATACCAGCCACGGCATGGTGCGTGTCGAGGTACACTGTGCGCAGTGTGAGGGGCATCTGGGCCATGTATTCCCTGATGGGCCGCCGCCCACGGGAGAACGCTATTGTATCAATGGTCTGGCGCTGGTGTTCAGGCCCGCCAGAACATAAACACGGCATAGCCGAGCGTATGCGCGGTGCTGTCTGCCGTATCAGGCGGCAGGAAGCCCGTGGCGTCCGCCGACCGCGCGCAGGAAAAATGTCCATGCGCGGTTGAAATACGCCTCACGTTCAGCCTTGTTCCTGAGGGGGTCGAGCCCGAACAGGCTGTCTTCAAGCGGCCAGCCGGTAATCAGGCCTGTCAGCAGGTGGGCGGCGGTATCATCCGCATTGCCGGGCTCGATCTGGCCTTTGCTTTCCGCAGCCTTGAGCAGGCGCACGATTGAATTATGGAAAGGCTGGCCGATGGCCTCCACTGCCTGCCGGAGTAGCGAGGGGTGGCGGTGTCCATCAGCAATCAAAATCCGGTAGGTGCCCAGTGAATCCGGCCGCAGCGTGAGATCGAGCAGCAGGGTGCTGATATGGCGCAGCTCCTCAAGCGGGTCTTTGAGCGGAGTGGCCGCCATGGCTTGCAGCACGGTGCCGGTCAGATCTGAAATAACCGCGATAAACAGCGCTTCCTTTGAGGGGTAGCGGCGGTAGATGGTCTGCTTGCTGGCGGAAGCCTTGCGGGCGATCTGGTCTATCGAGGTGCCCGCATAGCCATGCTGTACAAACAGGCCCGCTGCGATTTCCAGCAGATACTGGTCAAGTTCTTCCGTATCATGGGCCGTGGGGCGGCCGCACCGGCGCTTGCGGCCCTTCATGCAGGGGTTAAGCATATCCAGCAGGCGGGTCGGGCGCCGTGTGGCATCCGTTTCTTTGCTGGAAGAAGGCGGGCGGGTCTCGGACACTGATCTGTTCGTTCTGCTCTTGCCTGCACGCGCAGGCATGCGGTGCTTTCTTGCTTGTTCCGGGGCTGGCGTAGGCCGTTGTCGGGTGTTTGTAGTCTGTCCGGTGAACAGGTTGCAAGCAAAGGATCACACCCGCCCGACTGCCGGGGCGGTGGAACAGGCGGTCTGGCCCCTGATAAGGAGCCGGGGCATGCGCCAGCCATAAGAGCCCTTCTGGCGGGCCGCTCATGCGGCTGGCGCCAAACCCTGTCAGTCGTTTTTGCCAAAGGCCGGGCGGGTGCTTTCAAACAGGAACCACGTCCTGCGCTCGCCTTCGTCAATCCAGTTTTCAATCAGGCTGGCGGTTGCGACATCATGCGCCTCGTCACACAGGTCATGCACGGCGCGCAGGCGGCGGACAAGTGTTTGGTTGTCTTCACGCAGTTCAGCCAGCATGTCTTCGGGCGTGACATATTCAGCGTCGTTGTCGGCAATGACCGTCTTGCGGCTGATTTCACCGATGGAATGCAGGGTTGTGCCACCGACTTTTCTGGCGCGTTCGGCCAGCGGGTCAGTCATGGCGAACAGTTCCTGACTCTGCTCATCCAGCAGCAGATGGTAGTCGCGGAAATGGCGGCCGCTCATGTGCCAGTGGAAATTTTTGGTCTTGATATACAGAGCAAAGACATCGGCCAGAACGTCCGCCAGCCCGGCTGTTACGGCGTGGAGTTTTTTTGCGTCCAGATCGCTGGGCGTGCCCAGATATTCGCGGATATGGGCTTGCGAGGCTGTCGTCTTGGTCATGGTTTCGGCCTTTTTTCCGTTAATAACCAACGTGCAGTCAGGGTGTGTATGCCAGACTGCCTGTGGTTTACGTGGCGGCTGCGCTCCGCCATGCAAGGGAGGCCCATGAAGATGGGGAGAAAAAACGCCCCATCGCACGGAAACGTGAAAACAATGACAACCTTGTGACAGACCTTGGCGCAGCCTTAATGCGCCATAGGCTAGGGGGTGCTTTCGTATTCCTCTTTCAATGGGCGGCTGAGTAGTTGGGCCTGTGCGTGAGACAAGGTAAGCCGCCCCTCCAGAAAAGCCGCAATGCACTGGGTGATCGGGGCTTCCACACCTGCCTGAGCGGCCAGGGTTACAAGCGCATCGGCCGTGGTTACGCCTTCCGCGACACCGGGCAGGCTGGCCAGAGCTTCGGTGGTGGAGGCACCGCTGCCAAGGGCCAGCCCCATGCGGTAATTGCGTGATTGATTGCCCGTGCAGGTCAGTAGCAGATCGCCCAGCCCGGCCAGTCCGGCCAGTGTGGCGGCTTGCCCACCCAACGCGCAGGCCAGTCGTGTTATTTCCGCCAGACCGCGCGTAATCAGAGCGGCACGGGCATTTTCGCCCAGTCCCGCACCAATGCAGATGCCTGCCGCAACAGCGATGACATTCTTGGCAGCCCCCCCCAGTTGCACCCCGGTGCAGTCCTGACTGGCGTAAAGGCGGAAAAGCGGCGTAGCCAGTGTGTCGGTCAGGTGGCGGGCCAGAGCGATTTGCGGTGCGGCAATGACCGCAGCAGCAGGTAGGCCCGCGGCAATTTCATGCGCGAAATTGGGGCCGGATAACACGGCGCCCGGCACATCGGGGCGTTCACGCGCGAGAATATCGAGCGGGAAGGCAAGACTCTGCCGTTCTATGCCTTTGCAGCACAGAATGGCCGGTATGCCTGTGGGGAGCAGCGGCATAATGCTGGACAGGGACTGCGTAGGGATAGCCACCAGCACAGCTTCATATGCGGTATCTGCCAGTGTTGATGTCACCTGCACGGAGGCCGAGAGCGGAAAATCGGGCAGGCGGGGCATAGCGCCCGATGGCAGCGTGCTGGTGGACCGGGCCCACAGGTGAACCTGTGCGCCAGTGCGGGCAACATGCAGGGCCAACGCTGTACCCCATGCGCCAGCACCCATGACAAGAAACGGTTTGTTCATGCTTCGAGCCGTGCCAGAAGCCCCGCTGTTACGCAAGATCACCTGTTCTGGCCTGATGATCTGTTTTGCTGGTGTCTGCCGCGTTCAGGCAGACAGTGCGATTCCAGCTTCGGCTGCGGGGGCCATAGCCTGCCGGGCTGCGGCTTCATGGGCAAGCTGGTGCTTTTTACGGGCTTCGCGCAGCAGGCACACAACACCCTGCACGCAGTTGCCGCACTGTGCCCGGCATCCGCGCGCGGCATAAACCTCGCGTGGGTGGGTTGCGCCACCAGCGACTGCGGTTTCCACATCAACATGGGTAAGTCGGTTACACGAACAGACAACCATAGATCACAGTCCTGAGTCGTTGCGTCCTGAAGCGACGATAACAACAAATGATAATTAGTCGCAATACTTTTGTGTGGAATCCTGTCTCAGGGGCTTTTGGGTAGCCCCTGCTGAGCCTGCGCCAGCGCGTTGGATGGCGCATATAAGCGGGCAGTCAGGGAATAACGATCGTGCTGCCAGCCTTGACCCTATCCAGTGCAATCAGGGAGCGATAACTCGCAACCGAGTCATTTTGCGCGAAAAGGCGGCGGGTGATTTCCTCGTAAGCACTCATATCTGGTGCAACGACAATCAGGATAAAGCTGATACCCCCTGTCACGTAGTAACATTGCTGAACTTCCGGCGCGCTGCGAAAGAGGGTTTTTGCGGTATCGACCGTTTCAATACGCTCATCCTTGAGGCGTATTTCCACAATGGCGGTAATGCTCATGCTGACTGCCTGCACATTCACCACAGCGGTATTGCCAGCAATGATTCCCGCATTTTCCATGGCGGCAATCCGCCTTTGCACGGCTGCGGCTGAAAGATTGACCCGTTCGGCAATCTGCCGCTGCGGCATTCTGTTGTCTTTCTGGACAATGCGCAGAATGGCCCTGTCGAACTCATCCAGCGGGCGAGGGGTGTTTTTTTTGCTCATATGCGAGTTTTTGTTGCATTCAGGTGACCAATCAAGAGCGCAAAAATCACTTTCCTGATGATATGTCTCTGTCGCAAGGAGACAACAGGCGTGACGATCATGGCAAATAACCAACAGGCAGATACGGCAGGGGCTATTCCTCTGGGCATGCTGTGTGGCGCAGGGGCTGGCGCGTTATGGGGGCTGGTTTTTCTGGCGCCCGAACTGGCCCGCCCGTTTACGCCGTTGCAGGTCGCGGTTGGGCGTTATCTTGCCTATGGGCTTCTCTCCGTCATCATGATTGCGCCACGTTGGAAAAATCTCAAACGCAGTATAACGAAAAAAGACTGGGAGGCCCTGTTCTGGCTCTCGTTATGCGGCAATATTGTCTATTATGTCATGCTCTCGCAGGCTGTGCAGAAAGGCGGCATTGCGCTGTCATCGCTGGTGATCGGGTTTTTGCCTGTCACGGTTACAATCATTGGCAGTAAAGATAAGGGAGCGGTGTCTTTTCTCGCTCTTCTGCCCTCGTTGCTGTTCTGTCTGGCTGGGGCGCTGTGCATTACCTGGCAGGCTTTTGATGCGCCTCAGGCGGGCAGTCATTCAGTGAGCGGCTTTTTCTGTGCGCTTGTAGCGCTTGTTTTGTGGACGGCTTATGCTGTGGGCAACAGTCGTTGTCTTGTGCGGCTGCATGCCTTGTCTGTTCATGACTGGAACCTGTTGACCGGCATTGTCACGGGGGCACAGGCGTTACTACTCAGCCCGGTTGCGCTTTTAAGCGGGCCCTTGAATTATGATGCCGGGACGTTGGGGCGGTTTGTGGCCGTATCCTGTGCGGTGGCCGTTGTCGCGTCCATTTTCGGTAATGCCTTGTGGAACCGCATGAGCCGATTGGTACCGCTGACCATGACCGGGCAGATGATCCTGTTCGAAACTTTCTTTGCGCTGATTTACGGTTTTCTATGGGAGAGCCGGTGGCCGCGCCCGCTTGAGGTTGTGGCTTTTGTCTGCATTACTCTGAGCGTGCTTACCTGCGTTTCAGTACATCATAAACACGCCACCAGAGGGCGCAGGGCCGTCGATGGCTTGATGGAAAATGGAGTATAATGTCATGTCCACACTCTCATTTGATGATTTCATGAAAGTGGATATCCGCGTTGGCACAATTGTTGATGTCCAGCCTTTTCCAGAAGCCCGTAAACCCGCATGGAAACTGACCATTGATCTCGGGACGGAAATCGGCACCAAGCGTTCGAGTGCTCAGATTACAGATTTATATGGTATCGAGGATCTGGTTGGCCGACAGGTTGCCTGCGTGGTTAATCTTTCACCACGTCAGATTGGCCCTTTTCTCTCAGAAGTGCTGACACTCGGCTTTCCCGATGCCACTCACAACGTGGTTTTGGTAGCCCCGGAACGAGCAGTGCCCAATGGTAGCCGTCTGTTTTAAATGCGGGTGAAAGAAAGAGCGTTTTGCAATAACAGGGCTTTATAAAGCACGCTAGAAAAGACAGATTTTTTGGGTAAACCGTTGCAGGCGGCTGGTGGAGCTGAGGGCCACTAATCCGGCTTCTCTGGGCGGTTCTGTCTGGCGCAAATTCGTGCTATAATATCAATGATTTGCAAGATAGTCCGTCCCCCTGTGTGTCTGCCCGACTTTGCTTGGCGCAGTTTTTAAGGGGGGTTTTAAGAGGGGTATCCCGGTTATGAGTCGGGTTTCACCACACCAGCTTACGGCTCGACAGGTCAGCGCCCTTAAAGACGGGGCGCTGGCGGACGGAGGCGGCTTGTGGCTGGTCGCTCAGGGAGGGGCCAAGTCCTGGTATTTCCGCTTCACCAGCCCCGTGACCGGCAAGCGGCGGGAAATGGGAATCGGCTCGGTGGCCAACATCACGCTGGCGGATGCCCGCAGGCGTGCGACCGAGGCCCGCCACCAAATGGCGGATGGCTTAGACCCCATAGACGAACGGCGCAGGCAGAAGGCGCAGGATCGCAAGGAAACCGGCATCACCTTTGCCGAGGTCGCCCAGCGCTATATCAAGGAGATGACACCCGGCTGGCGGGATCCACGGGCTGCCACCATATGGACAAGCTCTCTCAAGCGACTGGCCTTCCCCATTGTCGGCGCCAATCCGGTTGCAGAGGTGGAAACGAAGGACGTGCTGTCCATCCTCCGCCCGATCTGGCAGACCACGACAGAGACGGCCGACCGGTTGCGGGGCCGCATCGAACGGATCCTCGATTATGCCCGCACGCATGGCTGGCGCGATGGTGAGAACCCGGCCCGCTGGCGGGGGCATCTGGCCAATATCCTGCCCAAGCCGTCCGCTGTCACAAAGGTGCGACACCATGCCGCCGTACCCCGGCAGGACATTGCCCGCGTCATGGCCAGGCTGGTCGAATCGGAAGGGATGGCGGCCAAGGCCGTGCGCTTCACCTGCCTGACGGCCGTGCGCTCTGGCGAGGTCAGACACGCTATCTGGCTGGAAATCGACATGACCGCCCAGATTTGGACTATCCCGGCCGAGCGGATGAAAACCGGCAAGGAACACCGCGTCCCGCTTTCGGAAGGTGCAATGGCTATTCTGCATGAAGTCCTGCCCCTGCGCGACCGGCGGGCGGGCGATCTCGTTTTCCCGGGCGCGAAGCGAGGCCGTCCGTTATCAGATGTGGCGTTGTCCAAGGCCCTGCACCTGGCCGCCGGCACAAAAGAAGTGACCGTGCACGGCCTACGCTCCACATTCCGCGACTGGGCGGCCGAGGAGACTGATTACCCGCGGGAAGTAGCCGAAATGGCTCTGGCCCATGCCATCAGTGACAAAGTGGAAGCCGCTTATAGGCGAGGCGACCTGTTTGATAAGCGGCGGGAGATGATGGCTGAATGGTTCGTAGTTCAACAATCCACCTGAGATAGAGCATCCGCCACCAGCCGGTTAAGGCTCACTCCACGGGCAGCAGCAATTTCAGCGGCGCGCGCATGAACATCCTCGGGCAGGCGCACGACGAACCGGCCGGAGTAGTGCTTGACCGGATCCAGCCCCTTTTCGGCGCACATCTCAAGGAACACGCGCAGCGAGGTCTCGCCTTCCTGCTGGAGACCTCCAACACTGTCAGCATAGAAGTCTGCCCCGCCGTTGAGGCCCAGAAACTCACCCCGGAACATGCCGATTTCCGGGTCAAACTGAATGACAGCCCGATGGCCGCCAATTTCCATCACATTATTCATGGTGTCACCCCATTTGCTTCGAGCCATTTTCGTATGGATGCAACGGCCCCTTTGTCTGTATCCGGCTTTGGATGAGGCCGATGGAACACCCGCACCTCACCGAACAGGAACATACCAACGCGAGAACCTTCGCGCTCTGAAACCTCACCACCGAGGGACACGAACAGCGCTTCAATATCCGCCCACGGCACATTGCCGGATACGGGACGTTTGAAGATCAGTTCCAGCGTGCGGCGATGCTTAGCTTTCATAGCATGATTGATACTGATTTATAGTATCAAATGCAAGAGGGGACTGGGGTGCTTGGCCGAACCGACATGCCTTGCATAGTTAGATACGCGCGTTGCACAATTGAGGTGCGACCGTTGTACAATTAAGAGGTCACGGGGTTACGGGTTCGCATCTGGTTTTCAGTTTGGATGGCCTGCATGCCTTGCAGTTCCAATTTGGGTCGCCTGCTCCAGCCTCTGCATCGCAGTTCCGGCGACCACTTTCTATTGTACTGACTGCCGCTCCTGTACTATGATTTTGGCATGGAACCCGCGGCATCCGAACAGCCCATTTACCGTATCATCATCCCTGGTCTGCTGAGGGCCAAAGGCCGCCCACGCTTTGGGAACGGACGCACTTTTACCGATGCCAAAACGGTGCAGGCTGAAAAGCATATCCAGCGCCACGCCATAGAGCAGATTGGCAAGCCATGCCTGAGCGGGCCGCTTCATGTTTCCCTGACAATCAACATTGCACCACCCCCGTCATGGAGTAGGAAGAAGACAGCAGATGCGTTGGCAGGGCGCATACTCCCAACCAGCAGGCCAGACATAGACAATCAGATGAAGACCGCAGCGGATGCCTTAAACGGTATCGCGTGGAAAGATGATGCCCAGATTGTGGATGCCAACCTGTCGCGCCGCTACGGGCCGGAGAGCGTGACCGTGATTGTTGTACGGCGTCTAAATTCATTGTGCGTATAATTTTCAGCCACCAATTTAAAAGTATACAGCCAAGAAAAATTACATGCTACTGCGCTCAATATCTCAAGATAATTATAAAAATGAAAGCAGCATAATAATACGAGGGAGATAAAAATATCTCCCTCGTAAATTATTTTAGACCGGGATCAAAATCGGCCAAGCCTTAAGCCCGAAATTACGAGCATAAAGCACTTTGCCAGATTTCGCACATTTCCGCCATGAACGGAAAATATAGCGATATCCTGGCGGCGCTGGCGGTAAAGGTTTCTTCACCATCACGCTTCCTCTGGGGCGACATTTGCCTTGACAGAGCATCCAACCTGTACCACTTGTACGGCTGTTGAGACCTCGTTGGCGCTCTGTGGCTTTCCTACCAGCTAGCCCCTTGCCCAGCAGGAAAAGTAGAGACTTGAGGATTTATCCTCAGGTCTTTATTTTTTTGTGGAAGAATCCTCCCTTTGCGATGCAAATATGACAGTCTATTGGCTGCAGCTTGATAGCTGACCCCATGTCTTAGCATCACGGTGTCCGGAGTATCTTCCGCAGAAAAAAATCTAGCAGGCATAAGCAACTCGCTAGCAAATTGATTAGCTTGCGGTTCGCTCTGCCTAAAGATAGGAACACTCTGCTCTGGTTGAACCCGAGCCAACTGTACATTTGTATGCATGTCCCAATGGCCTAGTTCATGAGCAGCAGTGAAACGGTCTCTAGGTTCACCTTCCCATGCACGTCGATATACATCTTCTCGAAGATAAATCGCTTTACCTGACTGATCAGTATACCCCTCGGCACTACCCATTTCTTGATTTTCTACAATAATTAAATCAAAAAAATTAAGCTTATTGTCGAGAACTTTCTCCAAAACCTCCATTATTGGAAAAAAAGGATCATTTTCCAATCCTAAAATTCTGCGCCATTTGAGTGTATTATTCTCAATTTTAGACCAGCTTAAAGGGGGAACAATAAAACCATTTCCATTCATTGTTTCTACTCACCTTTATCCTTACTGAGAATAGCCAGAATCTCACTTAATTGTTCTTCAGATAATTCATTCATACGCCTCGCCATCAGGCCTGCTGTATCTCGTCCTAAAATGCTGCATGGCTCAATAGTGAAACTCTTACGTGCTCTGTCAGCAACTTGTTTTAGTTTCTCTCCGACATCTGCGGCTAAACCGTAAGCCTGAGCAATAATGTCTTCGAATCCATGCGGCGGAGATTTTTTTCCGACTTCAACTGCAGAAATAAAAGCAGAGGATTTTCCGATTTTGTCCGCCATATCCATCAACCGTTCATCACGGTCAATGCGGATCTTTCGAAGCTCCTTTCCAAATTCTGTCACCATTCCTTGGCACCTCCTGTTGGGGTCTAGATTATATAAATCAACCTGATGGGTTAAATCAAGTGTCTGGGTAAAAAAAATAAACCGTTCTGGTTAATTTTTGTCGTATTCCATTACGCCAGCTACATGCAGACGTTAGATTTTACCCTTTATTGATCTCGAACTAACATTTCACTTTCCTCAGCCTTACCCCAGCCCCGCCACCATTCTCAGCAATGAACTCAACGCCAGCGGCTTCCAGAGCAATGCGGATGGCGGAAAGTGTTCGTGGATAAGGGGCTCTAGCCTCTCTCTCAAAATCAGCAATAGTTTTTTTCGCTACCTTTGAGGCATCTTCTAACTGACTTTGAGACCAGTTTAATAGCGCGCGTGCTGCTCGGCATTGTGGGGGAGTAATTTCCACTTATAAAGTAACCTTACATCAATGATGTTGACTTATCTTCTGGAGTAAGGTTACATCATAGATGTGATGTGAATTATCTGCAACACAAGACGGCTAGCTTAGTGATTACCAGTCACAAAGCTAGCCTAACCACAACCGAACTGGAGTTTCGGCCATGGCTAACTATCCCTATAGCACGCTCACGCATGCTCACGCGTTCAATATTATAAACTCAAGGCTCCCCGCTCTCATAGCTCCGGCTTTAATCGCTTTAGCCTTGTTAGGGCTGGCAACACCTGATCCAGTTATATCAAGCCGGATCGTTCATATTCAGGAGGTGGCACAATGACCCCTCTGGAACATGCAGCTTACGCTCTGAACTGGCAGGCTGATCACCAGCGCCGCGTTGCGGTGATCTGTGATGCACTTACGGACTATCTGGCCAACAAGACCGGTGGTCCTGATGGTAGTGACGCGGAAATGTGCAGTGGGGTCGCCCTGTTCCTGTCCGCTTATATCCGGCACGGGGCAGATGTGGCCGCAGAAGACGCCAAGCACGCGGAGGCAGGAGCATGACTGGCCTCTCACCCCTGACTGCTTTTGAACAGGAAAGCGTTAAGGCCCTCAGAGTCCCTGACGTGGTTTTGAATGATGCTAGGAAGCTATCAGGGCTGGTTGTGGCCGTGGCCGAAAGTGGCGTTGGCGCTGGCCGCGAGATCACCGAGCCAGAAGCCCTGCTGTGGCTAGCTCATCGCCTGCAAGACAAGCTGGACCTGTTGGCTGCGCTATCTGGTGACGGAAACGCTCCCGGCTGGATGCAACCCGAGG
The DNA here is from genome assembly GCF_017377745.1 of Acetobacter suratthaniensis. GTDB lineage: Bacteria > Pseudomonadota > Alphaproteobacteria > Acetobacterales > Acetobacteraceae > Acetobacter > Acetobacter suratthaniensis. The sequence continues at coordinate 48,722 of NZ_JAFVMG010000001.1, forward strand.
AGGTGCAGCCATGACCCCAGATGAATCGTGGGCCGTCTTTGGTGTGTCTGACCCGATCGCACGCGGGAAGGCGTGGGCCGAGTCCGTGTGGGGCGTTGATGGCCTGCCCATGCCCTTAGCTGTTCGGCTCGTGGTACAGGAGGCGGACGCTCTGGGCAAAACCATGAAAGCGCGGGGCGGCGCTCCGCTGGTCGAGCCGTATTGCAGCGCCTTCACCATTTCAGCCAAAGCCCGGCTGTTTGACCTTTACCTGTCCCAGCACCACGGAGGCCACGCATGACCAGCCCCATTCAGGTGGCCACCATTGCCGCCCTCAGTTCCGATCGCTGCTGTTGGAAGGAGCAGACCCTTGATGCGGGTCTGCCTCATAGCCGCCGTTTCAACAGGGCTTACCGCCGGGTGGCTTCCGTACGGGCGCGCACCCTGAAAGACCTGCAATGCAAGGCCCGGCTGATCCTGCTGACAATGGAGGAACCGGACAGCATGGAGGCTAGCCTTGCCCGCGATGTGCTGGCGTTCACGGGAGGCCAGCCATGACCCGTAAACCACGGCCGGAAATCCCGGTTGCCACGCCAGATCGGATCGACCTTATCCAGACTGCAAGCTTGGAATTGAGCGCCATTTCCACTTGTCTTTCAGCTATGGGCCGTGAGCTTATTCACGCGCCGGGAGCCGGAAGACGCCTGCCGGATGCGGCTGGAAGCGCAATGGAGTGGCTTGCCGCTGAGATAGAGCACCGGTGCGCCCTGATTGATGAGGTGCTGTCATGAGTATAAAGAGCCGCAATTTAAATAAGGTGTTCGAGAGAGCTCTGTCTCCAAATGTAGAGATGCTGTCGGAAGCTTTTTCCGTCTCTGGGTTTTCTGGGGATGTTAATAAAGAAATATTAAAGGTTTTTATAAAAAATGAAAAAGAGGTTAGTATTTCGTTTACCAATACTAAAAAGAGAGAGATTGGAGATTTTGATAGAGGGGTGCAGAATTTAGAAAAAATGCGCATGGCGATTAAAGCAATTAACGAATGTATAGATTTCAATAGAAATTCTACAGAAATTTATTTTCGCTATTATTCTGAAAAGAATTTTGATGAATTAGAAAAGGAGTGGAAGGAAAAATGCGATAATCTTAAAAAATCTCTTTTTGATATTCCGCCGCCAAAAAAACAAAATGTTATTTGGCATGAAATTGCAGTATTTTATTTTTGTTTTTATTGCGCTGTGACAGGGGCTGATTCGTTTTCTAGGTCTGGTCCGGCGGTTCGCTTTATCTCATCTATTCTTGGTGGTGATGTTTCTCTTGCCTCAATTGAAGGTGTTCTTAACAAGTGGAAAAAGAGAAACTCTTTTCTAGCCCACAATGATATGCCGTTGTGGAAATTTTCCATTCAAATAGTGGCTCAAAGTTTTGAGGGGCTTACGTAAAAATGGCAGAGGCTTATTTTGCGTAAGGACGCAGTTGCCTATGCTCCCTATTTTGTCCTTGCAACCATATAACTCCACATGGGCACAAGGATATTTTATATGAATACTGAGCAACCATCGAACAGTTTTCGTGAAGCATCTGACTTGCCAATTCTGGTCTCTATGGGTTCTGCCCCGCAGACCTTTGGGATGTCTCGCTCTTATATTTATGAATTAGCTGCTCAAGGAAAAATCAGTCTAAAAAAAATGGGCCGCTACACCATGGTCGTAACAGAAAGCATGCTGGCTTACATCAATGCCTTACCGAACATGACACCAGTAACCCGCAAAAAGAAACCGTCAGCCTGAGAACAGACTGACGGCCCTGAAAACCCCTCACCTAGGGATTTCTTAATACCACGGGCACTCGTCAGGTACAATTGTAATCTCAGGCAAGTAATGGAGAATTTTTCATGAACACGCAAAAGCGTGAACGCTCTCGGCTTGCCTCTATTCTGCCAGATCCAACAGTCACGACAGGCAAATGCGTATTGCAGGATATCACCTCTGATGGCGTTATCGATTGGGAGCATGTTTGCCACCTATGGGTTTTCCCTGTGGGCAACGGCAATGGCGTGGCTTATGCCCCCTGCGTTGTATTTTTGGATAACTCATGGGCCATGATCGGGCCTATTGGCACGCTGGAGGCAGCACGTCAGCTTTGCTTCCGGTGGAGCGCCTTGCATGACCGGGGCGTATGCGACCAGACACGCCCGGCAGTTCCTATGCCAGTTGTACGCACCGGTCGTCTGGTAGACATACCGCCATCCGAGTTGCCCAATACCCTGCCCGGAGACCCGTGGACCTTCAACGAGCACCTGAACCGCTTCCAGCTTGATCTGCTCCAGCTTGGTATTGGCATAGCCAATGAGGCCGAGGGGATTACGCTTGATGAACGTATTGCTCAGGTTGATGCAAAATTGCAGGAGATCGGCAGCTTCTTTCGCGCCAGCGATGTTATCCAACCCCATCTGGCCAAGGCCTATATTGCCAAAGCGCGCGAAGCCGCAGTGTTCTGGGCAACCGAGGCACAGGCCGTAGAGGATGCCGAAGTTGATACCCCAGAGGACACGGCCAGGAACTTTGTGGATGACATCCGCAAGGGTGGCATCACCTTTGCCGAGGCTTACGACCATCTGAACCAGTACATTGGCTTTGTGTATGGCAACATGACCAACGAGGACGGCTCCCCCTTTGCTGAGCGGGCTGCTTACGCCAAGCGGGCTTATGATGCTGGTTATGCGCGCCTTCAGTATTTCTTCAAGCAGGCGGTCCCCCAATGAGCGCGGCCCTCGATCAGTCGGATCGGCCGGTATCAGGGGATCCGGTAGCAGCCTACGCGCAGAAACTGGCCCGGCATGGTCTTAAGGTCTTTCCCTGCCAGCAAGACAAGCGGCCGACCTGCAAATGGGGTGAACTGGCTACTAACCGTCCCCAAAGCGTTCCCATGTTGTGGCGCACTTATCCCGGCCCGCTCATTGGGGTGATGACGGGGGCGGTTTCAGGGTTTGATGTGCTTGATCTGGACTGGGGGAAAGGGGGCGATGACTTCCATCAGGAGCATTGCCCCCGGCTGACTGGCACCCGTACGCATCGGACCCGTTCGGGCGGGCTCCACCTGCTCTTCAAACATCGGGAGGGCATGCGGAACAGCGCCAGCCGGATCGCGCATGGCGTGGATGTGCGGGCCGATGGTGGATACGTTATCTGGTGGCCAGCCGCTGGGCTGGAGATCGTTGACCGTAGCCCAGCCCAGCAGTGGCCTGCCTGGCTGGTTGAACGGGCTCAGCCGCCTATTCCGCCGAAAGCCAGTTTAGAGGCTACCAGTCTGGATCTGCAGGATGCGGAGAAGAAGGTTCGTAATGCCGTGCGCTCCGCTGTGCGGTCTGTAGCTTCTGCCCCTGAAGGACGCCGGAACGATACCCTCAATGCCGAAACGTACGCGATAGCCCGTTTTATTGCGGGTGGGCATCTGACCGTTGCGCAGGTTGTGGATGCTGTGGCCGCGGGTGGCCTGCAGGCGGGTCTGACGCACCCGGAAATTGAAAAGACCATCGCGTCCGCTCTGCGGGCAAGGGTGGGGGTATGACAGAAACGACCAGTATTGATGATGTGGTGCGTCAGGGGCTGAGGCAGGCCCAGAACGTGCCGGGTAGCAATAGCTACGCGCTGCTGACCGAGCATGGAATGGCAACGGCTTTTACCAACCGCTACAAGGATGAACTCCGTTTCGATCATCAGGTTGGGCGCTGGTTTCTGTGGGCAGGAACGCATTGGGATGAGGACAGCATGCACCGTGCCTTCAGCTATGCCCGTGAGCTGGTGGCTGAGGCCAATCGGAACAGTGAGTTCAAGGAGCAAGCCATTACAGGCAAAGCGTCCTTTTGCAGCGGCGTGGAAAGGTTCGCGCGTGCCGACCCCGCACATGCTGTGGTGCCTGATGACTGGGACAGGGATCCATATCTACTTGCAACCCCGGAGGGACTGTTGACCTGAAAACGGGTATCCTCAGGCCTGCTGCCCCTGATGATATGATCACCCGCGTAGCGGCGGTTGCGCCAGCCGAAATACCTTGCCCGCGTTGGCTACAGTTCCTGCAGGAGGCTACCAACAGAGATGAGGAGCTGATTACCTTTCTCAAGCGCTGGTGTGGATACTGCCTGACAGGTGATACGCGTGAGCACGCTCTGGTGTTTGGTTGTGGCCCGGGTGGAAATGGAAAGAGCGTTTTCCTCAATGTGTTGGCAAAGATCATGGGAGATTACGCCACAGTCGCGGCCATGGATACGTTCACCGCCAGCCATGGGGACAGGCACTCAACCGACCTTGCCATGTTGCGTGGCGCCCGTCTGGTCAGCGCTTCAGAAACGGAAGAGGGCAGGGCTTGGGCCGAAAGCCGGATCAAGCAGATGACAGGTGGTGACCCCATTACCGCGCGTTTCATGCGGCAGGACAACTTTACCTTTTTACCCCAGTTCAAGCTCACTATCGTGGGTAACCACAAGCCAGTGCTCAAGAACGTGGATGATGCGGCCCGCCGGCGCTTCAATATCGTTCCGTTCATTCACAAGCCCAATAGCCCCGACAAGGATCTGGAATTCAAGCTTCAGGAAGAATGGCCGGGTATCCTGCACTGGATGATACAGGGGTGTCTGGAATGGCAGCGTGAAGGTATGCCCCGCCCCGCAGTCGTGAGGGAGGCAACGGCTGAGTATTTTGAGGCGCAGGATACGTTTGGCCAGTGGCTGGCTGAAAGATGCATTCTGGATGTTGGTCTGGAGACGAAGCCCAGCATGCTGCTCAAGGACTTTCAGGAATGGTGCCGTAACAACGGGGAACCTGAGAGCGATAACAAGCGCATGCGCGGGATGTTGGAGCGGACAAACGGTATTCGCTATGTGAAGACACGAGGTATTCGAGCTGTGCGAGGTGTTGGCTTAAAACCGTCCCTTTCTGAGCAAAACCGATGGATGGATTAAACCGGGGGCAGGGTGGGGCGGGGTTATCCGATTTGGCGCCACACGCGCGCGTACATGAGGGATAACGAATTCACCTATCCCCACCCCGCCCCCTCTTCGATGCTTGTTGGACAATTGAAGGTTTTTCGGCGGTTGCTCGGAATTTCCGAGGATGTCGGAAGGTGTTTTTAGGGGGTGTAGGGGTGTGCTCGGAAAAATCTCCCCCTGTGGTTAGCCTTCTTCCACTGTCGCATTGGCATGACAGGCACGGGCGCTTGTCTCAAAAGGCAAGCCTTTCAGGACGTGGAAAACGTGGGACAGAATGACGGAATGTCTTAGTCCTAAAAATTACCATTTGACTTTTAGGACACGCAAGGAATGACCTCTTAGGAGTTTTAGGACATGAGGCCAGTCATGAAGATCGGATACGCTCGCGTTTCAACCGTAGATCAGGACGCCGGACTGGAAGCGCAGATACGTGACCTGACTGCGGCAGGGTGCGAGAAAATTTTTGCCGAAAAGGTCAGTGGCACAGACAGTCAGCGCCCAGCCCTAATGGAAGCTCTGGAGTATGTGCGCCCGGGCGATGTGCTGGTTGTGACCAAGCCCGACCGTCTGGCCCGCTCTACTGCTGATCTTTTGGGGTATGTGCAGACCGTGCAGGCTAAGAAATGCGGGCTGATCGTCCTGTCCATGAATGGCACGACCCTGGACACGACAAGCCCCACCTCCAAGCTGATGCTGACCATGTTGGCGGCCGTGGCAGAGTTCGAGCGTGACCTGATGCTGGAGCGCCAGAGAGAGGGGATTGCCAAAGCCAAGGCGGAAGGTCGCCCCATGGGCCGCCCCCGCACGGTCCTGTCGAAGACCCAGACCATCCGCAAAATGAGACAAAAAGGCCTGTCAGCGGCTGCCATTGCCAAGCAGTTAGGCATTGCCAGATCGGGCGTTTATCGGGCCCTTGGCGGTCAAGGTGAGAGTTGATAATTTCGCAAACATCATTGTAACAATTTGTGATGTTCGGAATTCTGTTGTCTCCCTGCGTCTCCTGCTGTGTCTGTGTGACGCAATGAAACGGGAATATCCCTTCTATATAAAGGTGGTTTCCAATTTAGGTTTTGATGCGGTGGGAATGCCCCGGTTATAAAGGGGGTATGAAAAAGATAGGTCCCCATTCGCGGCCGGATAGTCTCAGGAAACTCGACGGAAGAAGCAAGGAAGCGCGGCTCCTCAAAAGCGTGCGCTCTGCATTGGTTGAGCATCTGGGGGGTGATCCTTCCATTACCCAGTTTGTCCTGATCGATAGGGCAGCTTGGCTGATCCTCCATATGGGGCTGATGGACAACCACATGCTGCAAGGTGGTGCTCCGGCGGAACGGGATTCCCGGCAGTATCTGGCCTGGGCTAACACGTTAACCCGTACCATGCGCTCGCTCGGGCTCGACAAGTCCCCGACCGTTACCCGTGGTCTCGATGCCCTTCTGGCGGAGCGGAGGGCGCAGGCATGAGCGTGACCGTTCTACAAGCCATGCACGATCCAGCCCTGTTCGGGGCCGAGTTCGACAAACCCACATGGACCGCATGGGAAGCCTTCCTGGCAGCATTGCTTGGCGAGGGTATGACAGATGAGCAGAAGCTTATCTGCCAGACGCATACGGGCCGGACCGATCTGCCAGCCCAGGTATTCCGCCGGGCAGCATTGGTCTGTGGACGGCGCGCGGGCAAAAGCCGCATTTTGGCGCTGCTGGGCACCTCCCTTGCAACCCTGAAGGATTACCGGCCCTACCTGTCAGCAGGTGAGGTTGCCACGGTGGGCATTATCGCTGCCGACCGCAAACAGGCCCGCACCATCTTCCGTTACGTGCGCGGCCTTCTTGCTCTGGTGCCGGAAATGGAGGCAGAGGTCACGCGCGAGACGGACGAGATCATAGAGATGGCGGGCCGCCGCGTGGTGATAGAGATCGGCACAGCCAGTTTCCGTGCAACCCGTGGTTACACTTATGCTGCTGTGCTGTGTGACGAGATCGCCTTTTGGCGTGACGATAGCAGCGCGAACCCGGACGAGGAAATCCTGCGGGCCCTCCGCCCTGGCCTTGCGACCATACCAGGCTCCATGTTGCTGCTTGCCTCCAGCCCGTATGCACGCCGGGGCGTGCTGTGGAAAACCTTCAAGCGCTATTACGGTCAGGAAGGTGCGAGTACCCTCGTATGGAAAGCAGCCACCCGGGATATGAACCCGGAATTTGACGTGCAGGAAGAGCGGGACGCCTACGAGGAAGACCCCGCCTCTGCCGCCGCTGAATACGGGGCCGAGTTCCGTAGCGACATTGCCTCCTTCGTAGCCCCCGAGGTGGTGGAGGCCTGCACCGTGCAGGGCCGGCACGAACTGCCGCGTAACAGCCGGGTGCGGTATGCGGCCTTCGTAGATCCCTCTGGCGGTTCGTCTGACAGCATGACCTTGGCCATTGCTCATTACGAGGGGGATAGCGCCATCCTTGATCTGGTGCGCGAGCGTAAAGCTCCGTTCAGCCCAGAAGCTACCGTGATCGAATTTTCTGCGGTTCTGAAAACCTATGGCCTGGTCAGTGTCACAGGCGACCGTTACGGCGGGGAATGGCCCCGTGAGCAGTTCCGCAAGCATGGCATTGCCTACAACCTGTCCGATAAACCCCGCTCCGACCTGTACCGCGATCTGTTGCCGTTGCTGAACTCCGGCAAAGCCGAATTGCTCGATCTGCCAGTTCTGGCCCGCCAGCTCTGCGGTCTGGAGCGGCGTACCGGCCGTGGGGGACGGGACAGCATCGATCATGCACCGGGTGGGCATGATGACGTCGCCAATGCTGTCGCAGGCGCGCTGCTTATGCAGCCAAGGCGGCGGATGCCAAAATTCACACCTGAAGTCGTTCAAAAAATCGCTAATCAGAGCATGAGAGGATATCAAACATGGGCCGTGTAGAAGTGGCTATTGGCCGCGCCATAGATCGGGAACGCAAAAGGCGTCAGGAGGTGGAGACAGCCCGGCGAGTGGTCGCTCCCTTGGTGGGTGATGTATTGGGCATGGACAGTGCTGCCGAAATCTACAGTCATACGCTCAGACAACACGGTGTTGTACCGGGTGGGGCCGGCACGGCCGCCCTGCAGACCATGGTTCGCATGCTGCTGAACGGTAATGGCAGTGGAGTAGTCAGTGCGCCCTCTTTTGCGATTGCGACGGATGAGGCCAGCATGGCCACGGACTATGGCGTGCCCACGCCTCGCAAGCTGTAAGGAGGCCATATCTATGGACACATCCCCACATGATTTGCGTCAGTCCCTTGCCGATGCCATTGGGAAACGTGATGCGCTCCGGCGCGAGTTTGGCGGCATTAAGGACGCACAGGACCGGGTCCAGAACACCATTTTTGAGCTGAGGACCAAACTCCAGGCAGCGGAGGCCTCTTTTGAACAGGCCCGCCAGACGAGTGTGACCTATCTGGTGGACGAAGCCCTTGGGCAGACTACGGAGGCGCGGCCCTCGCTGCGGCAGATGCGCTCTGATCTGGCGGTTGTAGAAGATGAGCTTGCCGCCGCCAGAGATGCGAAGGCAGTGCTGACCGATCGGCAAAAAGCGGTTGAAAGCAAGCTGTCCTGGGCGAAAAGTGAGGTTCGGTCGGCTTTGTCTGTAGTGGTGCAGGGTAGCCTAGAGGTTACGAAGCTTCTGGAGGAAGCGAAGGCCCTGGAAGCACAGCTCATCGAACGTATGGCCCAGATCGCTTATCTGGTTGGTGCGGGCGTGCTGTTCCCGGGGGTTTATGATCCCTTTACGTTGCACCCATTTGGCAATCACCTGATACCGTGCCCTACTCCGGGGCAGTCTTGGGCGTTCCTGCTGGAAAAGGAGGGGCGTCGTGAAAATCCCGAATGGCATGCAGCGTTGACAGCACTGGATGTCGATGCACAGGCTCCTCTTCCCAGTGGCGTCACGGCCTCTGCTTCGGGCAAGGGCGGCCTACGCAAAATGCTGGGAGGGCGGTGAGATGAAGCAGTCTCAGGCCGATCGGCTGACCGGTTTTCTGGAAGAGCGCCTGCCACCCGAAGCTTACACTGATTTTTACGACATGCTGGAAGATTTGCTGGAAGCCTCCGATGGTGCCGGGGCTGATGACACCGAAGTGGCTATGCGGACGGTGGATCTGTTGAATTTTCTGGATGAACGGCTACCGGAAGACGAGGTGAGCCGAGTCCGTAAGATTATTTTCGGGACCGACGATCAGGGAAAAATTGTGGCTCAGGATGCAGCATTGCGCGTGAAATGTGCAATGCGCGCGGAGCAGTATGCGAAAGCACGAGTTATGCGGGCGACCGGGGCGGATGCAATGGCTTGCGACAGTGCTGCGGATGCTTACCGTCTGGGGCTAACTGCTCTTGGGCAGGATGCCACACACGTCACGGATGACGCCGCCCGATCCATTTTCGAGGGTTTTGTAGGCCAGCGCAAGCAACGGGTGGTGGCATTGTCCGATCTGGAGGTGCGTCTTGGGACCAAAGCACCCCGGAACTTCGGGTAGTGGCGGCATGACGGACACCACCGTCGACACCGTCACAATCCCCGGGTTGCTGCGTGGTAAGGGGTGGACGGATCACCAGAAAACATCTCGCAAGCCTAGGCCGCGTTTCCAGAAACGGTACCCTCGTAAACCAACCCTGGCCCGCATTGCCCGCTTCGAAGCCATGCGTGCGAGGCTGATGGGAAAGGATTAGCAGAATGGCCACAGTAATTGATGCCCTTATGGGGCTTAGGGGCGGTATGGAGTGGAGCTGGTGCGACAGATCATAGCTAAACGAGTTGGAAGAGCAGGCAGAGTCCCACACATTCAGGAACTAAAATCATGGTCATGCAAACAATCGCCCAGCCGGTGACAGCCAATGTCATTCCCGGCGCGGGCGTTCCCAAACTCTGGTCAACTGTCATTTCCGATGCGGAGGCCGTGGCCTCGGTCGAGCTTGATACCCTTCTGCAAAGCACGCTTATCAAGCAGGCGGACAAGCAGTGGGGATTGTTCGACAGCAGCAACAAGCCGGTTCTGACCTCGGGTCGGGTACGGGCCATTGATGCGCACGCAGCCGGGCAGATTACGGATGCACCGCAGGAAAACGGCGCCTTCATGTCCTACAACAAGGTGAAAATTCCGGGGCAGATCATGCTTGAAATGCTGTGTGATGGTTCCACCATGAGCTACGGGAATTATAGCGCCATCAGCAACCTGCTTTCAGCAACGGTGATAACCGGGCTTTCATCTGAGGGGCAGGCGCGGAAGGAGTTCATGACCAAACTGCGTGCGCTGGTTACTGACCTGAACCTGTATACCGTCACCACCCCGGAAACGACCTACGCCAACATGAACGTGGTTGGATACGGCATGCGCCGCGCATCAGACCGGGGCATTACGCTTCTGTGGGCGCAGATCATGCTTCAGGAGGTGAGGTTGACGGCGCGGGTCAGCCGGGCATCAGACGAAAGCACAAAAACCCCCGCAGGGGCTACCCAGAAGAATAGCGGGAATGTGCAGGCTCAGTCCGCCACAGGCAAGCAGGCAGAGGCGTTCCATAGGAATGCTATCGCATAACTTTGAGGGGGGTTTTAAGAGGGGTAGCTTGTAATCATAGTTTAAAAAACATAATGATTACGGTGCGTTAGATCAGGCGGCTGGTGGAGCTGAGGGGAATCGAACCCCTGACCTCCTCATTGCGAACGAGGCGCTCTCCCATCTGAGCTACAGCCCCGCCTGTCTTTTCGGTGAGCCCGTGTATAGGGCTTACCAATTTTCTGTCAAGCTGTATTATGGGGTATCGTACCCGAAAAACGGCATGTCCTGCCCGGCGGAAGGATCAGGTTCTATCGTGTTTGTACTGTTTGTGATTTTGACCCGTGTACTGGAAATCTATTGCTGGATTTTGCTTGTATCCTGCATTTTCGTGAACCTGTACGCGTTTGGCATTCTGGACAGCCGCAACCAGATCGTCTGGAAAATCGGCATGTTTCTTGAGCGTCTGACCGAGCCTGTGTTGGCTCCCGTGCGCCGTGTCCTGCCCACGCCCGGTGGTATTGATTTCAGCCCCATGGTGGTACTGCTGGTCATTCAGTATGTATTGCAGCCCACGCTGGTCAAACTGCTTTACCTGTCCATGCAAAATGGTGGCTAAGGTTCTGTGGCGCTAAAAGTATGAGTTTATAAAAAACGCCGGACTTTCCGTAAAGGAAGTCCGGCGTTTTTGTATCTGGGCCAGAAAAAACCAACCCAACAGAATTCCCCTCCGTGCCTTACCTTACAGTAAGGCAGCGGGAACTGTTGTTAGTGGTGGGCCGGGGCCGGGCTGTTGTCTTTTTCAATATGCACGAGGGTATAGCCGCTCATGATGATAACCGGCACCAGGAAGGTGATGACCGTCGCGCCCAGCGCAGAAGTGTTCATGCCAAGGAAAAAAGCGATCAGGTCAAAACCCAGCAGCGCCACGCACACAAACATGCCCATCTCTTGAAAACCCTCTTGTTTGGGCGAGACGCCCTGACCATTTTCTCACCAGCGCCCTTGTCTGCCAAGAGGGCTGTGGGGTCAGATCCCACCACAATCGTTCACAAACCAAACAGCCGTTACACTACTCCTTTAGCTTTTGTGGTCAAGCGGCGCAGCGCATGGCGCCTCGGCTTTTTCGGTTGAGGTGGCGCTGGTCTGTGTCCTGCTGTTTGCAGGGGAGGATGGGGGTGGGCAGGTGCTTTCTGGCGCGGCATCGGGGTTGGTCGGGTCGATGGCGGCTGCCTGATTGCTGCTTTCCGTAGTGCCTGTCGTAAGCGTTGGGGCATCGTGTGCGGGTGTGGCGCTCGCCGCGCCCTGTGCCGTGGAAGCCTGTGCGGGTGCTGGAGAGGCCGGGGCTGCTTTGGCTGTAGTCGCAACGGCATTGGGGCTGCTGGTGGCTGTGTCCAGCGCGGGGGGCGTGGCAGGCTGCGCGGGGAGCTGAGGCAGACTCGGAGATGTTCCCTGTTCAGGCGATGCAGCGGGTGCCGCGTTTGTTGAGGCGGCGTCGGGCAGCCCTGATACCGGGGCAGGTAGCGGGTCCAGCGTATCCTGCGGGGCTGTGGCGGTGGTGTAATGCACGGCGGGTTCATGCGGTTTGGGGGCACCGGGTACGGGCAGGCTTGGCGCATGAAAAGCCGACACCGGCCCGAAAATCGGGTTGTTACTGACAGAATGCGCCGATGCGGGCGGTGTGGTCAGGCAACCTTTAACCAGCGTTGCACAAACACCATCCGAACCGATCATGCGGTCATTGTCGCCGCTGTAATGCATGTCGGTAACGCGGCCATCAACCAGACGGATGGACGCAATACAGGTCTTGCCCGCGCCCCCCATGGAGGTCTGGGTCAGATTGACCATCGTTTGCAGCGGAAAGAGCGTTGAGTCGTTGGTGGAAGGAACGTTGATGGTGCGGGTGTACTGAAAAATCTGCACATGATCGTCCAGCCGTGCGGTTTTGTCCGGTATGCCCGCACAGGCCTGAAGGTCTTCGTTGGTCATGCCGATCACGGCCAACTGTCCTTTATGGGCGCTCCGTGAATCGTTATAGCCACACGCAGTCAGGCTCAGCAGCGCGAGTAAGGCCGTGGCGTGTCGCAGGTTACGGGCGTGAATGTAACGGTGCTGGGCAATACGGAGCGCAGTACGGCCGGTGCGCGAAACGTGTTCCTTCATGCGTCCTCAACAGAGCTGGGTCAGGCGTGGGGCCGGGGACGGGCCATGAGCGGATGTGCATACCGCTGTTTGGGTGAGTTGTCATGAGGAGGTTTTTATGTCCTCTTTGCCCAGTACAAAGGGCTTGCCATGCTGGCGTGCTCTTGGGCTGAAACCCTACAGGAATGAGAACATGATCTATCGCAAGGTGGCTGTGGTGGCCGCCGTTATGCTGTCTTCGGCTCTTGCCGTGAGTGCCCATGCCGAACCCGGCGGGTGTCTCAAATATGGAGCCGCCGGGGCTGTGGGTGGACATCTGGCAGATCATCATAGTGTTCTGGGTGCGACGGCGGGCTGCGTGGTAGGGATGTACAAGCGGCATGAATACCGCAAGGAAGCGCGTATGAAGGCGCATCTGTACGATCAGGAACATCCCGGTGCCAAAGGCACCTATGAGCAGAAAGCCACGGCGTATGATGTGGAACATTCCACAGCGCCCGGTGCCATGACGCCATCAGAAGCCCCCAAACCTGCCCAGCCGCCCGCGCCCCCTCCGGCACCGGCGGAACATCTGTAAGGGGCGGCCAGCCTACAAACAGGGGGCATGCAGCTCAGTCGCGCGGGTTTGCCGCAGTCGCCTGCATGCTCCGCAGCGCATAACCCGTGATGACTTCCAGAACATGACTGAATGTTTTGTGGAGTTCGGCCATATCCAGCAGGTCGTAGCGGTGAAGCGTGTGAATGATAAAAGCCAGACCGTTGAGGTCTGGCTTTTTGCGTAGCCAGTCGGTTTGTTTCAGCCGCCGGGCATTCAGCCTGCATACGCTCAGCAGCACCACATCAAGTGCCAGATGCCCGCCCAGCACCCGCCCCAGCGGAGTTTGATCCGCGTAGAGAGAGGGTATGATGGAATGGATCTGCCAGTTCTGGATACTGGAGGCGTAATGCACCGAGTAATAAAGATATTCTGAAAAATTGATGCGGTCCGGTGCACCTAGATCATGGGCCGAGACATCCATCAGTGTCTTGCACAGGCGCGATGCCGTTTCGAATGACAGAGCATGTTCATGAAGACGGAACAGGCGGGCGGCAAATTGTAAAACGGCTGGAACGCGGAGCTGTGCGGTTGTCAGGCAGAGCGAGGTTGTGGCCAGCAGTTCGTTTTCCTGCATGCCGCAGAGCAGGTGATGAAAGTCATGCCTGCCGCCTTCCATCAGCATGGAAAGTTCCTGACGGAAGGCCTCAGCCTGTTGTGGGCACAAACTAGGGGGGAGCGAATGGGTCATGGAATACGGATGGCTTGAACAAAAGGAGGGTTTTCCTGAAATTTATAATGCTTTTCAGGCTGGTCGATCTGATTGGGAAAATAATGTGCCTGCTATGATCGCACGCCTGCGTGCTCAAGGTCTTACGAACCCTAATGCCCAGAACTTTATGAATAAAGTGTTGAGATTTATATTTTTTTTCACAATGTCACAGTCGCGCCCCCTAAGGGGGAGCGTTTAATCTGTTTCTGACGGGATGGTGTGCTCCATCTCCTCGCGCGTGGCGTGCTGGCGGCGGATATTTTCTTCCTGTCGCAGGCGCTTGCGGGCGCGCTCTTCCGCCATATTGGCCCCCAGATGGCTATCTCCCCGGGCGGAGGCCAGGCGTGCCTGATGTTCGCGCTCGGCGTGGCGGGCGCGGCGTTTATCATCCCACTGGCCATGACAGGCGGGGCAGCTTATCCCGGCTTCATAGAGAGGCGAGGTCTTATCCTGCGGTGAAAGCGGCGCACGGCATGCATGGCACAGCTCCATCTCGCCCGGTTGCAGCCCATGGCCAACCGTTACGCGCTGGTCGAATACAAAGCATTCGCCTTCCCACAGGCTTTCCTGCTCGGGGATTGTCTCCAGATATTTCAGAATACCACCCTGTAGATGGTACACTTCGTCAAAACCTTCGGTCTTGACGAAGGCTGTCGCCTTTTCGCAGCGTATGCCGCCCGTGCAGAACATGGCCAGCCGGGGCTTGCGGCCTGCCTGTGTGAAGGTATCGCGGTTTTTGCGGAACCACTCGGGGAATTCGCGGAATGTTTTGGTGCGCGGATCAGTGGCACCACGGAACGTGCCGACAGCCACTTCGTAATCGTTGCGGGTGTCGATCAGGATGGTATCGGGGTCTTCAAGCAGGGCGTTCCATTCCGCCGGAGCAACATAGGTGCCAACTGTTCGGTTGGGGTCCATATCCGCCACCCCCATGGTGACGATCTCCTTTTTCAGCCGGACTTTCATCCGCAGGAACGGCATGGACGGCGCGCGGGAGAACTTGACCTCAATGGCAGCGCAGCCCGGCAGGGTGCGGATAAAGGCCACCACGGCATCAATCCCGGCATCGGTGCCCGCAATTGTGCCGTTTATGCCTTCTTTTGCCAGAAGCAGAATGCCCTTTACGCCCAGCTCTGTACAGGTTTGGAGCAATGCCTGACGGATTTCCGCCGGGTTTTCAAATGGTGTGAACCGATAGAGCGCTGCCACGCGGTAGGGCAGGGCGCTGTCATCCAATGCGGTGGCGGCAGGGCTGGTGCGGGAGGTGGTCATGGCGGTGTCCTTGCGGTTGCGCGGCATCGTGCCGGATAAAACCGGCAAGGGGAGCATAAGTGGCGTGAAGCCCTACATGTTGGCGCCGGTTTAGCGGGGCCGAGCAGGGGGCGGCAAGTGCTTTCCCATGTCGGGCATGCGATCGTGGCATCCGGTGGAGGAAACGGACAAACAGGCGGGGGCATGTTAAACCCTGCCGGTCTGTTCAGGGGCGCCCCGTCACGCAGGAAAGGAACACCCGGCTTATGAAACCTCTCCAGAAAACCGGTATTCTGGCAGTCATCAACAGGCTGAATGACAGCGTGGCCATGCGGATGACCTGGATGTTCGGCAGCATCTGGTGTGTGTATGCGTTCCTGATTTTCTCGCTGGTGCCAGCGCTTATGCCGCAATGGCAGAATACGCTGCTTTATATCAGCAACTGCATCCAGCTTGTGGCTCTGCCAGCTCTTATGGTGGGGAGTGCTTTGCTGAACAAGGCGCAGGATGATCGGGCGATGGAAGACCACCGCGCACTGGTTGAAATCCTGAGTGACGTGCGTGAGGAACTGGCAGACCTGAAGCTGCGCACCGCCGGGATTGCGCGTGATACGTCCGAAGCCCTGCAACGCCCGACGCTGACGGATGTATCCATTTCCGATCAGACATTTGTCAGTCTGGGCGACAAACCCGCCATTGATAGCCCCTGAAATCGGGGCCAGAGAGCCGATTAAGGCTGTATAGATGCCCATAAGACACGGAAGCATGTCTGTTTGGCGCGGTTGTGGATGAGTTGCGGCATGCCCGAATCGTAGTTGCGCTGCAAGGTCAAGAGGGATTCTGGAGCAAGGGCAAAAAAACCGCAAAAACCTTGGAAAACGGCGTTTTTTTTAATCGCTCGTTCAAAGGGATATCCACAGATTCTCGGGGCGGATTGCGGGAAAACCCTGTGGATAGTTTTGTGGAAGGGAGAGGAAGCCGACCTTTTTTCCGGCTTTCTGCATTTGTTCCTGTTAATGTTTTGTTTCAGCCAGCAGGCGGGGCTGTGGCGCGGGCGATGTCGGGTCGCCGCGCGCCAGATCATCCCTTAATGGGAGATCAGGTGTTTTCAGGCACCTTGCAGGCAACGCACAGCTTGTTGCCGTCCGGGTCACGCAGGTAGGCAAGATACATGGGGCCAACCGGCGTCTGGCGGATACCGGGCGGGTTTTCAATGGCTGTGCCACCGTTTTCCAGTCCGGCCTTGTGCCATGCTGCGGCATGTGCGGGGGAAGGGGCGGCAAAGCTGAGCGTGCCACCATTGGCCGGGGTGGCGGCCTTGCCATCCAGCGGCTTGGTTACCAGAAAGCGCACGCCATGATGGGCATAGCTCAGGCGGCCATTGGCGTTGATTTCTGAAGGGGCAATATCCAGAGCCTGAAACGTGGCGTTGTAGAATTTCTGCGAGCGCGCAATGTCGTTGCTGCCCACCATGATATGCGTGAACATGGTCTGTCCTTCTGTCGTGGTCTGACAGGTGCCAAACTAGAACTCCGCACGGCTATGGCCAAGCCCCGGAGCCTTCTGGCAGGCAGAGATATGTGTCAGCCCAGTGCGGCCAGCCGCGCAAACCGGCGCTGCCGCCTGAAGAACAGTTTTTCCGCAACCCGAAACAGGCCACGTTCGATCAGCCCATGCGGTTTGATACCAATGGTTTTGCAGACCATGCTGGTGACGCGGCGCAGGTGGTGAGGCTGATAGTTTTGCATGGTGCGCGTCATATAGGCGGCAATGCAGCGCTGGTGGTCATATGGCTGCGAGGCGGGTTCGTTGGTGGTGTAATAGGCGGAGGCCAGTTCATCGTCCTCGCTTTCCGTCACCCGGCCCAGTGCTATGCGGGTGCGCTTGAGCACGCCTATGTTCTCGCGTTGCAGGTAGCGGTGCATATGGTCGTAAAACAGCTTGAAATGCCGGTATTCATCTGCGGCAATCTGCTTGCATAGCGCCTTGAGAACGGGTTCGTGCGTGGCATCGGCCAGCGATGTGTAGAACGACGATGTGCCGATCTCCACCATGCAGCGTGCGATCAGTTCTCCTGTGCGTGAACCCCTTACGGATTCGCGCACATCAAGCGGGATCTGGTAAAAATCGCGGTAGCGGCGGAAGGCGGACTGGTAATCCCATGTGGGGTCGGCCAGCATGGCCCAGCGGCCAAGGGCATCACCATGCTGGATTTCTTCCAGCGCCCATAGATCAGCCGCGGTGCGGAAGTCCGGGTCGTCATGAAAGACATTGTTGAGGTAGTGGGCGTAATCCACGCTGTTGCGTTCAACAACCGAAGCAGCCTTGATGGCGGGCAGCAGTTGCGGGTCCACTTTTGATATGTCGAACTCATCCCACGGGAGCTGGTCGATTTGCCAGTGTTTCATGTATCGAGCCTCCTCCTGCCCCGTGGCAGCCTCTGTGTTTTCTTTCCGCCCTGATCTGAGTGCGATCGTTTCGCAAGACGGGGGCGGTTTGCCACCTTGCATCATAATGCCCACGGGGGCTGGCAGGAGGTTTTAGACCATCCATCCCATGGGCGGAATGTCGCAAAGCAAAAAAATGATCGCCTAATAGTCCACCGCACCACACCAGGGGGTGGCTGTGGCGCGGTTAGCACAGCTTATTGCAGGTGACGGTCGTAAGGGAGGCTGGCGGTCGCCTATGCCGTCAGCCGACCGGTGCAGGGCTGTCAGGCCTCCTGTTTGCAGGGAGGGGCAGGGAGTTCATCACCCGGCTGGGCGGGGGGCAGTGGGCGGGGTTTGCGCTTTTCATCCAGTGCTACAAAAATGAACTCGCCTTCCGTCACCTTGGAGGTGATATGCGTATGCCGCGCCCTGCGCCATGTCTCGACATGGATATGCAGCGAGGTGCGACCCGTGCGGGTAATATCGGTGTAGATGCTGACTTCATCCCCCACCACGACCGGTTCAAGAAAAACAAGGCTGTTGATCGCCACCGTGGCGCAGCGCCCATTGGCCCTGAACGCTGCGGTGGTGCCTGCTGCAAGATCCATCTGCGACATGATCCAGCCGCCGAACACATCGCCTGCCGGATTGGTGTCCGTTGGCATGGCCACAACCCGGATTGTGGGAATGCCTTTTGGCAGGACGGATTCAGAAGACGGACACATACGCGAAACTCCTTGTAATGGCTCCTGATACCCGAAGGTGCAGGGGCAGTGGTGTCCTTAACGTATCAGCACCGTTTAGTTGCGGATAAGGATATAGTTTATCGTTACGTCAAAGTTGATGAAGTTGTCCTTCATGTCCGGCGGCACGGGCGGAAGCTGTGCTCCGTGGAACATGCCGACAGTTGCGGCATCGAGTTCTGTCACGCCCGATGAGCTGGTTTCGAACACCTTGAAAACATTGCCCTGCCTGTCCAGCACGACGTGCACCGAGGTCGTGCCGGAATTGCCGTTCTGGGCGGCTTCGGGTGGGTAATACAGATGGCGCTGGATCCATGCGTCAATTTCTGCCGCGTAATCGCTGCTCACCCCGTGCACCGATGTGCGCGAGGAGTAATGGGCGTTGAGCGCACCATTTTCCACTATCGGGCCGATAGACAGGTCAAGCGGCGCACCGCTGCCGCCGCTGCGTCCACGCCGGGGCCTGCGGGGGGCAGGCGCCTGATCGAACGACGTGTCCATGGGGTAATCCAGCGGCGAAGGCGCATGGTGGCTGGGTTTGGGCGTGGGCCGTGGGTTCGGGTGCGGGCGCGCGGGGGGATGGTGCTGCGGGCTGTGCCCGCTGACAGGTTTGGCCGGGGCGGTATGCTGCGTTTTTTCCTCTGCGCGTAGCAGCCCGTCATTGGACTGAGGGAGCGGGGGAGAGGAGGACTGCTCGGCATTGCTCTGTTGCGGGCTTTCTTCCGCTTCAGGGGAAGAATCCGGTGCGTTGCTGCTTTGTTGCGCAGGGTTGGGGGCTGCATTGCCCCCTGCAGCCTCAGGTGAAGCCGGGCCTGCCATACCAGTCATGGCGGGTGCTTGATCAAACAGCATTTCCACCGGCGGAGCCGGAGGGGAGGACGGAGACCCCGTGACACCCGCAGCCGCCTTGTAGCAGATGGCCAGCAACAGCAGCGCATGCGCCCCGAGAGAGACGGTAAGCACCGGTCCCAGAGTGGGTTCCGCATAGCGTTCCTTGCGGATCAGCGGTGTGGCGGTGCCTCGGACTGTCCAGCCCGGTACACGCAGCACCGGCAGTAGCGGGAGCAGGCGTGCGCGCTGGTCATGGGGCGGGTCACGCTCGGGGGCCGATGCGCCATGGGGGGGCTGGCCGGAAGGGGGTTGGGCGGCGTCAGCCCGCGCGGAGAGCGGCACAAGGCGTGGCTCTTTCCGCGCGGATGCGGAAGCGGGGCGATGCGTATCAGAAACCATGAACCGCCGGTTTTCTCCCGTTATCCCGCAGGATCTGTCTGTGCGGCACACCTGCCCGCGCCCGGTATTGTGCCATCGCTCCCTGCCCTGTGCCACAGGGAAGTTGCACGGGGCAAGGGGCGGGCCGTTCTTGTGCGTTACGCGTTACCAGATCTTGACGCGCTGATCGGGCGGCAGGTAGAGCGCGGCCCCCGGCTGCACTTTCCATGCCTCGTACCAGAAGTCGATATTGTGCATGGGAATGTTCACACGGGCCTGTGGGGGGGAGTGCGGGTCTGTCACCACCAGACGGCGGATGGTGTCATCACGCAGTTTTTCACGCCAGACCTGCGCCCAGCCCAGAAATACGCGCTGGTCGCCGGTCAACCCGTCCAGTACCGGGGCTTCTTTGCCGCCAAGCGAAGCGTGATAGGCGTCCAGCGCCAGTGTCAGCCCGCCCAGATCGGCAATGTTCTCGCCCATGGTCAGCTTGCCGTTCACATGCAGGCCGGGCAGCACTTCAAAGGCATCGTACTGCGCACCCAGACGGTCGGCCAGTTTCTGGAAGCGTTCGGCATCTTCCTTTGTCCACCAGTCCTTCAGGCGACCATGTTCATCGAACTGGCGGCCTTCATCGTCGAAGGAATGGGTCATTTCATGCCCGATAACCCCGCCAATGGCCCCGTAATTAACCGCAGGGTCTGCCTTGGGGTTGAAGAAGGGGGGCTGAAGAATGGCAGCAGGGAACACGACCTCAACAAAGAGCGGGTTGTTGTAGGCGTTGACGGTCTGGGGTGTCATGTCCCATTCGTTGCGGTCAACCGGGCGGTCGAGCCGCTCCAGCCAGTAGCGCCATTCATAGGCGATAGCGTTGCGGGCATTGCCGTACACATCGCCCCGGCGCACGACAAGGCCGCGGTAGTCGCGCCACGTATTGGGGTAGCCTACCTGAATTTCAAAGTTTTCCAGCTTGTGCAGCGCGGCTTCCTTGGTGGGGCCGCTCATCCACGTATTGTTGCGCAGGCGCACACGAAAGGCGTTTTTGAGGTCTGCAGTCAGCTTCTGCATGGCTGCGCGGCTTTCGGGCGGGAAGTAGCGCTGCACATAAACCTTGCCCAGCGCCATACCCATAGCGGAACTGGTGGCGGTTACCCCCCGCTTCCAGCGCGGAGGCAGTTCGGGCTGTCCGGTCAGGGAGCGGGTAAAGGCAAAGCGTGCCTGTTCAAACGCTTCGGGCAGGGACGCCGTGGCGGAATCCACAAGGTGGAATGCCATCCACGCCTGAAGCGTCTCGGGGCTGGCGGCGGCCAGCACGCGGGCCTCGCCCGTAATGGCGGAGGGTTCGCCTACGATAATGGCGCGGCTGGCGATATTCTGCTGCGGAATATCGGCACTCTGGAGCCACAGCGCCCATTCAAAACCGGGGGCCTGACTTTCCAGCTCGGCGAGTGTCATGGGGTTATAGGTTTTTTGCGGATCACGCAGGTCAGCCCGTGCCCAGTGCGCCTCGGCCAGCCGGGTTTCCAGCGTGATGATGGCTGCCGCGGCACTTGCTGGTGTGGGCCAGCCCGCCAGTGTCAGGGCTTTTTCGATATAGGTCTGATAGTCTTTCTTTTTCGCGGCGAATTCGGGCTTCAGGTAATAGTCACGATCGGGCAGGCCCAACCCGCTCTGATCCAGATTGAGCGCGTAGCGCGTGGGGTCTTTGGCATCGGGGTTGATCCCCAGCGAGAAGGGCGAAAACTGGAACCCTTCGGATGATGTGCCAGCAAGGCGGGCGAAATCCTTCATGTCGCGGATGGCGCGCACGGCTTCCAGATCAGCCTGCAGGGGGTGTGTGCCCTGGGCTTCGATGGCGGCGGTGTCCATGAAGGACGCATAGAAGGTGCCCAGTTTTTCTTCCGTGGTGCGCGGTGTCTGCACCGGGTGGGCCGACAGATCATCAAGAATGCTGCGAACGCGTGCGCGTGAAAGCTCGGCCAGCGCGTTGAACGGGCCATAGCTCGTCATGTCAGCGGGAATATGCAGGTGGTCGAGATAGGTGCCGTTGGCGTAGCGGAAAAAATTATTGCCCGGCTGCACGGCCAGATCGCGCCCGGCCAGATCAACCCCCCACGGGCCGAACGGGTTTTCCGTTGTCGTGGTGGGGGCGGGTGTCGGGGTATCGGACGTGTTGCCAGAGGCTGAGCCGGACTGGGCATGGGCAGGCAGGCAGGCTGCACTCGCCAGAAGGGAGACAAGCAGGGCATTGCGGAAGAAGGAACGGGCTGGACGGATAGGCACTGATTATCTCCAGAAAGAGGAAAGGCCGCGCCCTCACATTAGTGAGCTTGTCAGTGCCTGCCTACCCTGCGGGGTGAAGACTGGTGTTTAAAACAAACGTCAGCCATGCTGTCCTGACTTTGGCACCTGAGCGTGCCGGGGGTGTGCGGTCGGGTAGGGCAAAAGCGGAGCGGGTACATGACGTGTCTGGTGGTGAAGGCAGGGGGCAGCCGGGTTTTTCCTCAGTGGAAGGCGCTGTTTGCCGAGCTTATGCCCGAACTGGAGGTCAGGGAGTGGGATGACCCCACCCTCGACCCGGCACGGATAGACTATGCGCTGGTCTGGCAACCCGAGCCGGGGCGGCTGGCCGCTATGCCGAACCTGCGCGCTATCCTCAGTGTTGCGGCCGGGGTGGATCATGTGGTGTCCGATCCTTCATGGTCGCGCAGTATTCCGTTGATCCGCATGGGCGAGGAGCAGACCCGTGGCCAGATGGCCGATTACGTGCTGTGGGCCGTGCTGTCGCTGTTGCGTGATGTGCCGCGCTGGCAGGCGGCGCAGGCGGCGGCACAATGGGTGCGCCGGGAATGCGCGCCCCTGCTGTCGTCCGATTTGCGTGTGGGCGTTATGGGGCTTGGCAGTCTGGGAGAGGTAGTGGCCCGCAGGCTGGTGGCCGCAGGGTTTGACGTGCTGGGCTGGAGCCGCAGCCAGCATGAGATTGAAGGGGTTACCTGTTTCTGGGGAGAGGGCCAGCAGACAGCTTTTGTGACGGAATGTCATGTGCTGGTCTGCCTGTTGCCGGAAACGGATCAGACACGCGGCCTGATCACCTACGAATTGTTGCAGCAGTTGCGCCAGCCATCGGGGCTGGTCAATGTAGCGCGCGGCCCGATTGTGGTGGAAGCCGACCTGCTGCGCGCACTGGAAGAAGGCGTGCTGCACGGCGCGGTGCTTGATGTCTTTGACCATGAACCCCTCCCGGCCGATTCTGCGCTGTGGCGTGCGCCACGGGCGATCATCACCCCGCATATTGCCTCCGAGGCCTCACGCCCTGTGCGTGCCAGACAGGTTGTGCAGACCCTTCACGCGCTTGAACGTGGCGAGGACGTGCCCCTGCGTTATGACCCCGTGCGGGGCTACTGAACATGCGTGATGGCGTCAGCCATGTTCAGGTCGGGGCGCATACCCTGTGTGTCAGAGTATCCGGCATGGAGCGCCAGCGGACAGAGCAGACTGGTGCGCCTTTTCTGCTGGTGCATGGGTTTGGCGGCAGTCTTGCCAGTTGGCAGCTTGTCAGCCCCGCTCTGGCACGCATACGGCCTGTTATTGCCTTTGACCTGCCGGGGCATGGGCAATCCTCTATTGCGGTGGGGGATGGATCGGTGGGGTTTTTCGCTGGCGTTACCGCAGGGCTGATGGAAGCACTGGATGTGCCCGCCGCGCATGTCGTGGGGCATTCGCTTGGTGGGGGCGTGGCGTTGAGCCTGCTGGCACATAAGCCTGAGAATGTGCAGGCGCTTTCCCTGCTGGCTCCTGCCGGGCTGGGGCGCACTGTCAACATTGCGTTTATCGAGGCCTTTGTGCAGGCCACCACGCCCGAAGCCCTGCGCGCAGCGATGGATATGGCGGTGTATGCCAAAGGGCTTGTGGGGCGGCAGGCAGCGCAGGCGCTTTTGGCGGGGCTGAACCGGCCGGGTGTGCGCGCGGCCTTGCGGCATGTGGCGCAGGCTTGTTTTGACGGAGGGGTGCAGGCGGCGGATTTGCGTGCGGTGCTGCGGGCCAGTCCGGTTGCCTGCCAGATTATCTGGGGACGGGAGGATTCAGTGCTGCCGCTGCCAGCCTCGGAGGCGCTGGTGCGGCCCCCGCATGGCCTGTTGCTTGAGGAGACCGGGCATCTGCCCCAGCTTGAACAGCCAGAGCATGTGGCGCAGGCTGTCGCGGCTTTTGCCGCTGAAGGTGCTGGCAGCGCTGTAAAAAACGGCAGGCTGCCAGCAGGTTAAATGTAGGCTTTATTCCGAGGCCAGCGTTACAGCCCCGATCAGACCTTCCTCGGTGCCAAAGCCCAGCATGCAGCCATCCGGGCTGTAGGCAAGGGCGGTCACGGCTCCACCCTGACCGAGCGAAACCGGCAGAACCCGGCGGGTTTCGATATCAATCATCAACACCGAGCCATCGGCAAAGCCTGCGGCTACAACATCCTGCGTGGGGTGACAGGCCACGCGGGTGCAGAGCGCACCACCCGAGCCGGGCAGTTCCACCGGGGGCTTGCCCATAGGGCCGCTGCCGGTAAACGACCACATGACCACCACATCGGCACCGCCCGTGACCAGCCATTTGCCATCGCGCGAGAACGCCATCGAGCGTACCTTGGTCGGGTAGCCGCTCATGCGCATGTTGTGGCCGTCAGACAGGCGCCAGCCGTGCAGGTCGTTATCCTGCATGGCGGTCACCACGGCTTCGCCCTGCGGGTGCATGGCAATGCCCAGATGGCTGCCTTTCCATTCCAGCAGCCGGGGGCTGCCATCCTTGGACTGGGTGAACCACACCGACACGCCATTGTAGTGCGAAACCGCAATGCGCTTGCCGCGCGGGTCAAACACCATGCCGCCCACTGTAGAGGGGTGTTCGAGCGAGCGGGTAACGGTGCGGCCCGTGGCATCGCGCAGTTCCACCACCTTGCCCGAAGCAGAGGCCACCAGCGCCATTTTGGGATCGACATAGGTTGCCACATGCTCAACCCAGCGCCGCCCCTTGCCCAGTTCCTCAATTTCGCCCGAGGGGTCAAGGCGGCACAGGCGCCCGTCATCTCCACCGCTCAGCAGGCAGTCGGGGAGTGTGTCGGCGCACAGGCTCAGAGCCGGGCCATCATGCACGGCGTGAGATGTCCAGCTTGCCGGGCTCCGCACGTCTTCACGGTGCAGGATGATTATATCGCCTTCCACCGTGGAAAAAGCCAGACGGCTGGAATCGCGCGTGGCCACGCAGTCGGTAATTTCGCCTTCGACCACCCGCACACCGCCCCGGCTGTCAATCAGGCCGTGTGGCGCTATGGCGTTTTCATGCAGCGTGCTCATGCGGCAATGCAGCTTTCAAGCCCACGGCGGAGCTGGGGCCGGTTGAGGTTGCGGCCAATGAAGACAAGGCGGCTTTCGCGGGGTTCATCCGCTTTCCACGGCCCGATGGCATCGCCATCCGCCATCATATGCACGGCCTGAAACGCAAAGCGGTCGGGCTGGCCCGCAAAGTTGAGAATCCCCTTGGTGCGCAGGATGTCAGCCCCTTTTTCCTGAAGCAGTGCGCTGACCCACATCTGGAAGCGGCCTGCATCGAGTGGTTCTTTCACCACCAGCGATACGCTGGAGATGTCTTCCTCATGCTCGTGCGAGGGGTTTTCCAGAAAATCGGGGCTGGATTCAAGCACACGGGCCAGATCAAACCCGCCCCGATCCAGCACATCGGTCAGTTTGACATTACCCTTGCGTGCGCGGTGGATGGGGGCCGCACTGTTCAGGCGGCGGATGGTTTCTTCCACGCGGGCAAGCCCGGCTTCGTCCATCAGATCGGTTTTGTTGAGGATAATGACATCCGCAAAAGCGAGCTGGTCGCGCGCTTCGGGGCTTTCTTCCAGCGTGGCCAGCACGTTGTAGGCATCAACAACTGTTACCACGGCATCCAGTCGGGCTTTTTCGCGCACGTCTTCATCCGCGAAAAAGGTCTGTGCCACAGGGGCGGGGTCGGCCAGACCTGTGGTTTCAACAATGACACCATCAAATTTGCCGCGCCGCTTCATCAGCCCGTTCAGGATACGGATCAGGTCGCCGCGCACGGTGCAGCAGATGCAGCCGTTGTTCATTTCAAACACTTCCTCGTCGGCGTCCACCACGAGGTCGTTATCCACACCGAGTTCTCCGAACTCGTTGATGACAACCGCATATTTGCGGCCGTGTTCGGCGGTCAGGATATGGTTCAGCAGCGTGGTCTTGCCCGCTCCCAGAAAGCCGGTCAGGACAGTGACAGGCACGCGGTTATCTGGCTCGTCGGCCTGAGAGCTGTCGGCGGAAATACCGGATACATCGGACATGGGAGAACCCTCCGTTCTGGCTGCGTTATGGGTGTCATATAGGACAGCGCGCGGATGGAAACCAGAGACCCCGCCCGCGCAGGCGCGCATCATGGGCCTGCGGGGTGTCGCCTCAGCGGTTTGCGGGAGAGGAGGACTCGGGCCGTGGAGCCGGAGGCGCGTTTTTATGCCCGGCACTGGTCGTGCGCAGGAACCGCACGGCCAGCGCGCCATACAGGGCGTGGCTGCACAGGGCGCGCGAGACCCCAAAAGCCAGAAAGGCGCTGGCCATCAGGGCTAAGGTAATCTGCTGATTGTCGCACATTTCCATGACAATGACGGTCGCTGTCAGGGGGGACTGTGTTACGGCGGAAAAATAGGCAACCGTACCCAGCAGCACCACGGCGCCGGGGGCTGTATGGGGCAGAAACTGCGCCACCCACCCGCCCATGCCAGCCCCGATGGACAGCGAAGGCGCGAACAGCCCGCCCGGAATGCCCGAGCAGTAGGAAACAAAGGTGGCCAGCAGCTTGAGCACGAAATAATAGGCCGGATACTGATCCGAACCCATGATGATGTCGCGTGCCTGTGTGTAGCCGGTGCCATAGGTTATGCCATCGGATACAAGGCCGATCACCGCCAGCACAAGACCACACAGAGCCGCGAACAGAACCGGGCGGCGGCTGATGAACGCTCCCAGTCGTCCCGGCACCCCGCGTGAGACCCGCACCAGCAGGGCGGAAAACATGCCTCCGCTCAGTCCGCCCAGCACACCGCAGGCTAGCACGGCCAGCCAGCTTGCCCCTACCGGCACGGCGGAATAGGTGTGGCCGAAATAGGTGTAGTTGCCCATCAGGGCGATGGCCGTCACACCTGAAATCACCACGCAGGTCAGCATGGTGCCGCTGGTGCGCTGTTCGAACGAACGGGCCAGTTCCTCAATGCCGAACACGATCCCCGCCAGCGGGGTGTTGAAGGCGGCGGCAACCCCGGCGGCCCCACCCGCCTTGATAAGGGCGTGGATACCCGTCACGTTGGTCATACCCGCCTGCCGCCCCACCATGTGCATGATAGAGGCCCCCACCTGTACGGTCGGGCCTTCGCGCCCGATGGAAGCGCCAGCCAGCAGCCCCAGACAGGTCAGAAAAATCTTGGCCAGTGCAATCCGTATGGCCAGTATCCGGTCAACCAGCACCATGTCGTGCAGGTGCAGGCAGGCAATGGCTTGCGGAATGCCGCTGCCCTGCGCACCACGGAACCACTTGCGTGTCAGCCATGTGGACAGGGCCAGCCCCAGAGGCGCGACCACCAGCATCAGCAGCGGGCTGACATGCGTGATGCGGGCGCGAATATGGCTGGCGGCATCAGCCAGTTCGGCAAAGCCCACCGCAACAAGGCCGACCAGAACCGCGCCCGACCAGTAGATGAGCTTGCGCCGCCAGTTCAGTGTGCCGTTTCTGGCCAGATCACGGAACTGATGAAGGGATTCGAGCGTGGTGTTCACGCTGGGGTGCATGGGTCGGGTCCGCCTGATGGAAACTACGCCGGTAACCGGGCCGAAAACGCGGCCGGGTCTGTCCGGGTTTCCCCCCATAGCCGCATCTGTCCCGGCATGGCAAAGGTTTCATGCGTGCGGGCCTTCAGGCTTGTGGGGGTGGGTTAGGTTCGCCCGTTTGCGGGGGCTCCTGTGGGTGGGGTTGCAGGCCGGGGCCAGAAGACTATGCCTTCGTGCTTGGCCAGACGGTCAGGCTCCACATGGATATGCACCAGTGTGCTGCCCATCTGCGCACGCAGGCCCGCTTCGATGCGGTCACAGATATCGTGCGCTTGTTCCACACTCATGCTGCCCGGCACCACCAGATGGAAGTCCAGAAACGTCATGGCCCCCACAATACGGGTGCGGATGTCATGGGCTTCAATCGCGCCCTGTCCGTTGGCGGCGATAATATCGCGGATCTGGTCAAGGGTTGCGCCATCAGGGGCCTGATCCATAAGCCCGGCAATGGATTCGCGCATGACTTCCCAGCCCACGCGCAGCACGTTCAGCGCCACAAACCCTGCCAGCAGCGCATCAAGCCGCGCCCAGCCGGTTATGGGAATAAGGGCCACGCCTATGACCAGAGCAACGCCCGTCCAGACATCGGACAGCACATGCTGTCCACCCGCCACAAGGGCAGGGGAGCGGCGCGCGCGCCCCGCCTGCAACATGGTCAGCCCCCAGATCAGATTGAGCACGGTGGCTGCGGCGTTGAGCGCCAGCCCCGACCACGGTGCCAGAGCGGGATGTGGCGACAGCCAGCCCTCGATAGCCTCGCGCCCGATCAGGAAGGCTGTCATCACCACCAGCGTGCCTTCAGCCACGGCAGACAGGTATTCTGCCTTGTAATGTCCGTAGGTGTGGTTGTGATCCGCCGGGCGTTCAGCAATGCCCAACGCCCAAAGCCCCCCCGCAGCGGAGACAACGTTGATAATGGTCTCCATTGCATCGGCGCCAAGGGCCACGCTGCCCGAAACAGTGTAGGCGGCGTATTTGAGTGTCAGCGCCAGCACGCTCACCAGCAGGCTGAGCAGCGCAATGCCTTTGTTGCTGTCAGGTAAAGCAAACAGGGACATGAGAGGGCAGGCTCCAGCGGCGGCAGTCAGACCGAGTTGGGGTCTGTCAGGTGACATGAGGGGGCATAGGCGGCGCTTTCGATCTGCACGGTGGGGTGTGCGATGGCAAAGCGTGTGCGCAGGATTTCAATCGCCTGTGTCAGAAGTGCTGCGTTCTGTGTGTCTGACTGGCTGACCAGATGCACCGTTAACGCGGTTTCTGTGGTGCTCAGGGGCCATACATGCAGGTCATGCAGGTCGGCAACCCCGGGCAGGGCGCGCAGGGTGGCTTCAAGGGCTGCGGTATCAACCGAGCGGGGTACGGCATCCAGTGCCATGTCCAGCGAATCCCGCAAAAGCGACCATGTGCTGATCACCACCACAATCGAAATGCCAAGGCTTATGGCGGGGTCGATCCAGCTCAGCCCGGTCAGCAGCACCAGACCGCCCGCAATGACCACGGCAAGCGATGTCAGGGCATCGGCCATCAGATGCGCAAAAGCGCCACGCACGTTCAGGTCTTCTTTCTGGCCGGAGGCAAAAAGCAGGGCCGTTGCGCCATTGACCACAATGCCGAAGGCCGCCACCACCATCATGGTGCCGCCCATCGGTTCGGCCCCGTGTGGGTAGAGAAGGCGCAGGATCGCCTCCCATGCAACGCCCCCCGTTACCAGCATGAGCACAAGGGCATTGGCCAGTGCTGTCAGGATGGAGGAGCGCCGTAGCCCGTAGGTAAAGCGTGCGGATGGCCCCCTTTGCGACAGCACATGCGCCAGCCACGCCGCCCCCAGCGCCATGACATCGGACAGGTTATGGCCTGCATCGGCCAGCAGGGAGAGCGAGTGCGACAGCGTACCCCAGATGGCTTCAAGCGTTAGATAGAGAATGTTGGCCACCATACCGATTGCGAAGGCCCGGCCGAACGATGTGGGGGCATGAGAATGCCCATGCCCATGCCCATGCCCGTGGTTGTGGCCATGGTCGTGCTCGTGTTCGTGCTCGTGGTGGTGGTCATTCCCGTCGTCATGTGGGTCATGATCGTGGTTATGCCCATGTGCGTCCGTGTGGTCATGCCCACCCGACTCCGCATCGGGCGTGTGCTCCGCCAGTGGCGTATGGGTGTGGCTGTTGGCGTGGGTGGAGGCCGGCTGTCCGGGGGCGGGCGGCGCGGGGGGCTGGGACATGGTCATGCCTCGGGGTTTGTCAGCCGGAAAGGGGCTGTGGGGGCGTGTTGTCCTGTATCCCGCCCTTTGCGGGCGGCTACAAGGGGGGCATGCGCGGGGCATGGTGGCCGCGCATGCAGGCCGGAATAAGGTCCAGCCTGTCGGGCGTTGCACCCGAGGGGGCTTTGCGACTAGGGATGGCGCAGTTTTACCCTGTCAGTTTTTATGGATGATAGAACCGTCCCATGCTGCGATTGACCGAACTACGCCTGCCGCTGGATCACCCGACTGAGGCTCTTGAACACGCCATTTGCACCCGGCTGGATATCGGGCGCGAGGCTCTTGAGCATTTCAGTGTTTTCAAGCGTGGGCATGACGCCCGCCGCCGTGCCGCTATTGTGCTTGTCTATACGGTGGACTGCGCCGTGCGTGACGAGGCCGCCGTACTGGCGCGTTACCGGCAGGCCCACCCGCGTGATTCCCATGTGCAGATTGCCCCTGACATGCGCTGGATCGCCCCGGTTGAAGACGGTGCGGCCCTGGCAGCCCAGCCGGGCTACCGTAGGCCCATTGTAGTGGGCGCGGGGCCATGCGGTTTTATGGCTGCCCTTATTCTGGCCCGCATGGGCCTGCGGCCCCTGCTGCTTGAACGCGGTAAGGCCGTGCGTGAGCGCACGGTGGATACTTTTGCTCTGTGGCGGCGTTCGGTTCTGACACCGGAAAGCAATGTGCAGTTTGGCGAAGGCGGGGCAGGCACCTTTTCCGATGGCAAGCTGTACAGTCAGGTGCGCGATCCGCGCTTTCTGGGCCGCAAGGTGCTGGAGGAGTTTGTCAAAGCCGGTGCGCCGGAGGATATTCTGACCCTTGCCCACCCGCATATCGGCACGTTCCGCCTTGTCAGCATGGTGGAGCATATCCGAAGCGAGATCGAAGCCGCAGGCGGGGAATACCGTTTCCAGTCACGGGTGGAAGAGCTGCTGCTAGAACCCGGTACCCGCCGCGTGCAGGGTGTGCGTCTGGCTAATGGCGATGTGGTGGAAAGCGGGCATGTCATTCTCGCCGTGGGCCATAGTGCGCGCGATACCTTTGCCATGCTGAACGAGCAGGGCGTTACCATGCAGGCCAAGCCGTTTTCCATGGGGGTGCGGATCGAGCATCCGCAATCCGTGATTGATACGGCGCAGTTTGGCGGTGCCGCAGGCAACACCCTTCTGGGGGCGGCGGAATACCGGCTGGTGCATCATGCGGCCAACGGGCGTGGGGTGTATTCGTTCTGCATGTGTCCGGGCGGGACAGTGGTGGCCGCCACTTCGGAAGAAGGACAGGTGGTGACCAATGGCATGAGCCAGTATTCGCGCGCCGAGCGGAATGCCAATTCCGGTATTGTGGTGGAACTCCGCCCTGGAGAGGATTACCCCGATGACCCGCTGGCAGGGGTGGCGTTCCAGCGTCATTGGGAAAAGCAGGCTTTTGTCGCGGGTGGGGGCGACTATCGGGCGCCAGCCCAGCGCGTGGGCGACTTTCTGGCCGGGCGGCCATCGGTTTCACTGGGGGATGTCGTGCCGTCCTACCGGCCGGGGGTAACGCCCACGGACCTTGCCACCTGCCTGCCGGATTTTGTGGTGGAGGCCCTGCGTGAAGCCCTGCCGCATTTTGATCGCAAGCTTAAAGGTTACACGATGGATGATGCGGTCATGACCGGGGTGGAAACCCGCACATCCTCTCCCCTGCGCATTCCGCGTGACGATACGGGGCAGTCCGTCAACACGCCGGGCCTGTACCCGGCGGGTGAAGGGGCAGGCTATGCGGGGGGTATTCTCTCGGCGGGTATGGATGGTATCCGTATGGCCGAAGCTGTCGCCCGCGCCCTTGCGGGCCTGCCGCTTGCTCCCCTGTAACGCCGGGTTTGGGTTTCCAGCCCCCAAATTGGGGGCTGGCGCTTAGTGCTCGGCCAGAAAATTGTCTACAAGCTGGCAGAAGCGCTGCGGTGCATCGGCATGAACCCAGTGGCCAGCTCCGGCAATGCTTTCAAGCCGGTGGTTGGGAAACAGGCGGCGCATGGCTGGTTCGTTTTCGGGCTGGATATAGCGTGACTGCTCCCCGCGTATGAACAGGGTGGGGCCAGTGTAGCAGGCATCTGCGGGCAGGGTGGGCCATGCCATCAGAGTAGGCAGGGCGGCCTGTATGTCCTCAAGCCCGATAGCCCAGCCCGGATTATCGCCCAGACGCATGTTCTGCACCATGAGCTGGCGCACCGCATCCTTGTCTATCAGCGGGCGCAGCAGGTCATTGGCGGTATGCAGGTCCAGATGGGCTGGAAAATGCAGGGTTTCCAGCCCCTGCGGCAGGTCGAGGCTGTCAAACCCGCCCTGACCGGGCGCAATATCCACCACAATCAGGCAGCGCACCGCTTCGGGCTGGGTCAGGGCCAGCATCATGGCGGTTTTGCCCCCCATGGAGTGGCCCAGCACGGCGGCGGGTAGGGCGTGGTGCTGGCGCATGGTTTCGGCCACATCCGCCGCCATCACCGGGTAGCTCATGGGGCCATGCGGGCTGGCACCGTGGTTGCGCAGGTCCATGGCCAGTGTGCGGCGGGAGGCAGACAGGCGGCGTTGCACAAAACCGAGGTTGCGGGCGCGGCCAAATAGGCCATGAAGCAGCACGACAGGCGGCAGCACGGGGGCTGTCGGGGGTTCGGGGCTGCGTTCAATCACGTTCAGCAGCATGGCGGGGCCTTTCTCCTGTGTGGCATATCGGCGCGTTTTTGCCCCGCTTTGAGCCCAAAGGCGAGGGGTAAGGCGCACTTTACCTTCACCTTATGGCGAGACTGTCCGATTGCGCTGGCCCATAAGCCTGCGGGCAAACCACGCACAGGCCGCGCAAAATGCCAGCACCCCAAGCAGGTCTGGCGCAGCGGTAGGCAGGGTGGAGGCAATGGACAGCGCATCATCGTGTCCCAGCGCACCAGAGAATGCCGCAACGGCCACGCCCGTCAGGCTTTCCCCCACGATAAAGCCAGAGGCCAGCATGGTGCCACGTGTCTGGCTGGCCTGTGTTTCGCTCTCCTGTGCAGCGCTGCGTCTGGCCCATGTGCGCAAGGCCCACCCCAGAACCGCACCGCCTGCCAGTGTGAGACTGGTGGAGGCAGGGAGATACAACCCGACCGCAACGCCCAACGGTGGCAGCGACAGGCCACGGCGGCGCAAAAGCCTGTCCACGGCCACCAGCACGCAGCCCAGTACAAGCCCCGCTCCCAGCATGCTCCAGTCCAGCGTGCCGGAAAAAATCCCCTGCGTTATGAGCGTAATCAAGGCGGGCTGCGGGGCGGACAGTGCTCGGGACGGGTCCATGCCGGGGCGAGGCATAGCGCCTGCAAACCCATAAGCCTGATACAGAAGGTTGAGCACCGGCGGGATAACCAGAGAGCCAACGACACAGCCCACGATCAACACCGCCTCCTGTTTCCATGGCGATGCCCCAACAAGCTGGCCGGTCTTGAGGTCTTGCAAGTTGTCGTTGGAAATGGCGATGGTGGCCGTAATGGCCGAGAGCACCAGAATAGTGAAGGCCGTGGCCAGTTTCTGCTCGTTGGCCATCAGGGCGGGAGGAACCAGCCCCAGTGCTTCAAGCCCCAGAATCATCAGTGCGCTCAGTACGGCTCCTACAATGATAATGCCTGATATGGGCGATGAGGAGGAGCCGACAATGCCCGCCATGTAGCCGCAGGCTGCGGCCATCAGAAAACCGAAGACGATACAGAACAGCACCGCAGCCCCGACCAGTGCGCCTGCACCCGTTGTCATGGGGCCAAGAAAATCCCTGAAAAACCACCAAAGCCCAAAGGCGGAGACAGCCAGCAGAGCGGCCATGCTCCACGGTGAGAGGTCGCGCTCATGCGTGGCGGTCGTACCCTTTGCGGGGCGCAGGCTTTGCCTGATCCCGTTCAGGACGGGGGGGAGCAGTTCCACCAGTGTCCATAGCGATGCCACGGCAATACTGCCCGCGCCGATAAAGCGGATTTTGTGTAGCCACAGGTCATGGGCAAAAGCGGCGGCGGGCAGGTGGGCCGGGTTGGGTGTGTGGCTGCTCAGCCACGGCACGCCTATACCCCAGGCCAGCACGCCACCTGTTAGCATGGCCAGCCCACCGGCCAGCCCGACCAGATATCCGGCCCCCACAAGGGCCAGAGAAAAACTGGCTGAAAACTGGAAAACAGCCGTGCCTGCGCTGGCTGTGAGTGTGATGCCGTCAGCCAGAAGCCGGAGCGCGCTTGTGGCGAAAGACAGCACAGCGGAAACAAGCCCACCTGCCAGTAAGGCCCGCAAACCCTGCCCGGATTGTGCCTCGGCTCCGGCACGCAGGATTTCGGCAGCCGCTACGCCTTCAGGGTAGGGCAGCGCGCTACGGGTGACCAGTGCATGGCGGAGCGGGATGGTAAACAGTACGCCCAGCACCCCGCCTGCCAGAGACAGCCCGGCCGTCTGCCAGAACGGAAAGCTGTGCCAGTACCCCGCCATGACAAGCCCCGGAAAGGTGGCGAACACGCAGGACAGCGTACCCGCCGCCGAGGCCTGACTCTGCACCATATTGTTTTCCAGTATGGTGCCCCGCCCCAGCAGGCGCAGCACCGCCATGGAAATGACAGCAGCAGGAATAGACGAGGCGAAGGTCAGCCCGATGCGCAGGCCAAGATAGACATTGGATGCGGTGAAAACGACCGTGATCAGCGCCCCCAGAATCAGGCCACGCAGGGTGATTTCCCGGTGGTGGGGAGAGACGGTCATGCGGTTTGCCCTCAACTGGCCTGATCAAAACCCATGTATAAACACAGGCTGGGGCGCCATTATGGGCGCCCGCTCCGTTTGTGTCAGATACGACGGATCGGGCGCCTTGTCTGTACCGCGCACCGGGTGCGGGGTCAGAACGTCAGTTCAAGATTGCTCTGCACGAACGCCCCGGAGGATGCTCCCGCCTTGATCATGCTGCGCGAGGCAAAGATGTATTCCCCATCAAGGCTCAGCGTGACGTGACGGGTTGCGCGCCAGGTAAAGCTCGCCTGTGGCAGGGTGGCCGTGTAGCCCCCGTGCGGGCGGAAATTATAGTAGGTCAGCCCGTTGGGGTACACCACATCGTTTGTATTGTTACGCCAAACGGCAGGCACTTTCAGCAGCAAGGTTGTGTTGGGTGTTGGCGTTATGGTGGCGATGGGGCCAACGGTGATGATGTTCGACTGGCCGATATAGGTGCTCATGTCCAGATAGTAGGCGCTGGGCACGAATGGCGACATGAAGCCACCCCATGTGGAGGTTTTGCTGCCATTGAGGTTGCCGCCCGAGACATCGTCGGCCTGAATGCCGATAGCAGGATGGCCGGGCCAGTGGGCAAAACGCCATGAAATGGTGGCGTCCAGCGCATAGGCTGACACGCTCCTGCTTGGCGCGTTATTGGCGGGACGGAACTCCCCTCCCTGCCACATGGCTCCAAGCGAGAACTCGATCGGCCCGGCATTACCCCAGATTCGCACCCCGGGTGTATCGCGGTGGGTCGAACCTGCAACCGATACGCCCGAAGTCGCTGTGGGCATGGGGTTGTTGGCCAGAATGAAGCCAAGGTAGAACGTGTCCACAAAAATCTGGCTGTTGCGCTCAAGGAAAGTGAACTTGGGCAGCGCGTATGAGGTGTAAACCCCGAACAGGCGTGTTTTCCAGCCAACCTTGTCATGGAACATGGCCGAGGGCGTTGTATCGGTCTGGGTCAGGTAAAAACCATCCACGCGGAAGTTTTTCCAAAAGGCGTAGCCGCGCAGGCCATTCCATGAATAGGGCAGCGACGGATACACGCTACCCGCCGTGAAGTAGGGCGGTGCATCCAGAAAGGTCATACGCCCGGCCATGCCGCCCACGGTTGCGTTCAGCACCCGGCCGCGCACTTCCACAAAGGCCTGCTGGGCATCCAGCCTGCTGCGCCAGCGGCCACCCGCATACCCATAGTAGTTGATACCAGCCGCCTGGCCGCTCATCAGTTCGCCATACAGGCGCACATGCTCGCCCAGATGCAGGTCAGCCCCTACGTTCCAGCGGTAGTTGTTGCGATAGGCGGGGTCTTTCTTGGTCGCCCCGAATCCTGCGCGCTGATCGTAGAAATTATGCTGGCGGAAGTTACCGCTAAGCGAGAGGTAAATATCCCCCTTATCGTTGAAGGGGATGTATTTCAGCACATCCATCGCGTCGATACGGTTACGCTTGTCGCGCAGATCCGACCAGTCTTCCGCCCAGCGTGAGACGGCGTAATACCCCACCGTGCCAAAACCGGCCGCAGCCCCTGTATTGGAGTTGAACACTCCCCACGGCCCCTGATGCAGCAGGGCGGAGGGCAGGGGCTTGAGTTCGAGTGTCTGCGGCTGGCCGTAGGCTTCAGGGCGGCTGCTCAGCGGTGGCAGAAAGCTGGAGCTGTTCCAGTTCACAACGGGGGCTTTTACCTCAACATCGCTGCTTGTGGCGGCGGGTTTGAGGGTTACGGTCGTGCTTTGCGCTGCTGGGGTGGTGGTGGTTGTAGGGGCGGGTGGTATGGTTTCCTGCGCCGTGGTGTGCGGGTAGCTCAGATGCGCCGCGTGCGGCGCGGTTTCAGCCTGCGCGGGTGCACAATGCAGCATGGTAAAGGCAGATGTGCTGACAAGCACAATCCAGACGGCCCTCTGGCTTGATACGGTACGGCTGGAAAAACTGCGGGGTGGGCGGGAAAAACCGGGAGGGATACCGCAGGGAATGAACATAGGTCGTGGTCTCTTCTTTTATTTTTGTCTTTGAGGCGCGACTGTCATTCAATTTATGAATGACTTATATCCATATTGTTTCACGCAATGCTAATATGTCATATCGCGATTGCGTGTTGGGTATCACTAAGCGTTTATCCGATTTTTTTTCCACCCCTGTGTCGAATACGACAACAGAATTAAAAAACAGCAAAAATCAGCCGTTTTGCAGCAGGCTCAGGCACTGTCTGGCCCGGCTGCTCAGGCGGATATCGTGCACGGTGGCGACGGCCTGCGTGGCGTTTTTGCGCCATGTGCGGCTCATGCCTTTGGCCGAGCAGACATCGCGCGGGGCAACGGGGCTGTCGGTCTGTTCGCGCAGGGCGCTCAGCACCACGGAGGGGTGGTGCGGCAGGGCGGTTTTCATGCTCCGGCGCAGCAGCGCGGTGGTCTGGCTACTGCTTGCAGGGATCAGGCTGGATAAGACCGGGGCAACTTCAGGCTGCCCCAGTGCGAGCGCTCTGGTTACGTTCTGCCAGCCATTTTGCTGCGAGAGTGCACGCGCCGTGGGGGCTGCGCCGTTGCTGGCAATATCCTGCGAAATTGTATGCAGGGCCTGCCCGGCGTGTTCCTGAGTGCGGGCTTCGATCAGTGCCGGGGACGATGCAGGCTGGTGGAGCGTGGTGTGTGCATCCAGCAGGCACAGGCCCATGGTCAGGCTGAGAAGAGCCGCAGTGGACAGACGGCGGAGAAACGACAAGCAGGCTTTCCTTTTCAGAGGGTTTTCACGTCCACGTTAGTTGGGCGGGAGAAAATGGCCACGGAAAGGCAGGGGTGCGGAAAGGTTGCGGCAGCGGCGCGGGCAGATTATAGCGGGCGCGACAGGCCAGACAGTGCGCGCACGGGGCCGGGGTGTCGGTTTTTTCAGAAATACTGTCGCTGCTGGTTTGTGCGCCTTGTTGGGCCCACACGTATGCAACACAGGTGAGGCGGCCGCGACAGTGCGGATCGCCCGTAATGCCTGCAAGGAATGGACGACGATGAACGCTTCTCTCTCTGCTTCTGAAATCACTCGTCTGCAGACAGCTCTGCGCCGCCTGCTGGGTTCGAAGGATCTGACAGTCAACCCTGCGCCGCGTGCGGGTATGTCGGTTGAACTCTCGGTGAATGGCGAAGTGATTGGCACCGTTCACCGTGATGATGAAGATGGTGACGTCAGCTACGCCATCAACATGGTGGTGCTGGAAGAAGATCTGCCGCCCGCAAAATAAAGCGGCAGATTCGGCGGCGTGCCCGATAGCGGGCCGCCGGAGCGCTTTTAGGCTGCGCGTGCAGGTGCCGGGCCGGATGCCTGAAGTGTGCGCGACTGTGCAACGGGGAATGTCACGTTGGTGATTTTCCAGCGCCAGCTCTGAATACGCAGCTCAACACGCAGGGGTGTTTCATCTGCGTGGCCGGGTATGGGTAATTCCGCCACAAAACAGTCCAGCCGGGCAAAACGCAGCGAAGTCTGGTGCAGCAATGTTGTCAGGCCGTGTAGGCTCAGCGTGGGGGCAGCTTCTGGCGGAATGGCAGGCAGAGCCTGATCGACCAGTGTGCCAAGATTGGCCGAATTTACGCTCTGATCCACCGCGTTGGACACGGCGGTGCTTGCGAAAGAATTGCCGAATTCGGGTAGTTCATCGGCAGGGGGCTGGGTATCAAGATGCAGCCCCGCCAGTGCCTGCTGCCGGATCGAGGTATCAAGCGAACCCCAGTTGATAATACGGCCAAGAGCCGTCATGTCGTGGGTTTGCAGGTCTTCCGCGACGCAAAACAGCGTGATGAAGGGTGATGCCACATAAAGCCCCAGCGCAAGCAGAGCCGAGCAGACACAGGCCCGGCGTGCAGCCTGATGCCGGGGCATGCGAGCTTGCCGGGAGAGAAGCCCCGACCGGGAGGGGAGTGCCATGTGTGCATTCCTTCCATGTGTTGTGAGCAACACTTATAACCCAGATGCCCGAGCAGATGCGAGGATAACATCATGGTTCAGGGCTTGTTATTACAGAAATATGATGTCAGGCCCGGTATTCGGGCGGGCAGGAGGCGGGGCCGATGAGCATTGATCTTACCGAGAGCGAGATTCATCGTTACTCGCGCCATATCC
Organism: Acetobacter suratthaniensis; assembly: GCF_017377745.1. Taxonomy (GTDB): domain Bacteria; phylum Pseudomonadota; class Alphaproteobacteria; order Acetobacterales; family Acetobacteraceae; genus Acetobacter; species Acetobacter suratthaniensis. Next base: position 87,258 of record NZ_JAFVMG010000001.1, read on the forward strand.
TTCTGGCTGAACTGGGTGGCACAGGGCAGATGGCCATCAAAAACGCCTCGGTTCTGGTGGTGGGCGCAGGCGGGCTTGGCTCGCCTGTTGCCCTGTATCTGGCGGCAGCGGGTGTCGGGCGTATAGGGCTGGTGGATAATGATGTGGTGGAGCTTTCCAACCTCCAGCGTCAGATTCTGCACGTTACCGGAGCAGTAGGGCACAAGAAGGTGGACTCCGCTCGCGAACGGCTGAGGGCGCTTAACCCTGAAATCGTTGTGGAAACATGGGATATGCGCCTTGATGCCGCAGGCGTGGCGGATCTGGTCTCGCGTTATGATCTGGTTTGCGATGGCTGCGATAATTTTGAAACGCGCTATCTGGTCAACGAGGCTTGTGTGCGGCAGGGCAAAACCCTGATTTCAGCGGCGGCGCAGCGTTTTGGTGGTCAGCTTTCCACCTTCCGGCCCCAGCTTGGTGGCCCCTGTTACGCCTGCCTTTACCCCCCGCATGAGGGCGATGATAGCGCCATTCCCACCTGCGGTGATGCGGGGGTGCTCGGGGCGATAACAGGTGTGATGGGTACATTGCAGGCCACCGAGGCGCTGAAGGAAGTAACGGGTATCGGCACCTCCATGGACGGACGACTGTTGATGTGGGATGCCCTGTCCATGCGTTTTTCTGAACTGAAACTGGCAGCGGACCCGGCCTGTCCTGTCTGCGGTGCGGCAGGTGTGCGGGCATGAACGATTCGGCCACTTTTGCAACTGGGGCGCAGGATGCAGAACCTGAAGCCCTTGCCCTGCTGCTGGTTGAAGCCCGCTACGAGCGCCTGCACGCAGCGTTTATGCTGGCCGCTACGGCGCTGGCTCTGGGGCGGCCGGTTACCCTGTTTGGTATGGGGAGCGGTGTCGGCGCTTTCTGTCGTTCATGGGAGGGGGTGCCTGATCATGCGCAGGGTGAGGCCGGTCGGTTGAATGCCGGTGTGGCCGGTGTGGAAGTGCTCCGCGAGGCCATACAGGAAATGGGTGCCCGCATGATGGTGTGCGACTCCGGGCTGAAAGCGATGAATCTTGGTGCGCAGGACCTCATTGAAGGGGTGCGGGTTGTCGGTCTGCCGACATTCATGGACTGTGCGGGTACTGCGCGTCAGCTTGTATTCTAGGCTGTTATTCTAGGGCATGCGGCATCGGGTAAGGTGCTGTGTGCAGGTTTTTGATCCAGAGCAGGGAAAGCCCTCTTGCTCCGGCGCGGCTCTGTTGGCAGGGATGCAGGCATGACAGTTATCCGTTCCTTTCCGTTTTCAGTCAGCCTGCCCCGTAGCGGGCGGCTGCGCTGCGCTTTGCTGGCCTGTGTAACGGGGCTGGCCGTTCTGCCTTGCGGTGCGCAGGCTGCCACGGCGTCTACGGACGCAGGCAAGGCCGCCAAGCATCACCACCATCATCATGCTGAGAGTGCCAGCGCCGATGCGGCGAAAACGGCCCATCATGGCAGCGTGAAAAAGACCGCTCACAAAACCGGCGCGTCCACGAAGGCGGAAAAAAAGGCGGATAAGAAACACCACGCCAAAAGCGGTGCCAAAGAGGGGGCTCATGCCCATCATGGCCATGCCGCAGCGGTAGCCGCCCATACGGAAAAGCCGCACCATCATGCGGCGGTGGCCGCCGCCGGAGCTGCTGGTGCGGCCGGTGCGGTGGCCGCAGCCGGAGCAGCAACCGCGGCTACGCCAGACCCCGCCGCCGCGGCCGCGCAGGCTCCCGCCACGCCAGACCTGAGCAAAGGCACCGTTACCGGCCTGCCGCTGCCGCGTTATGCCGCCCTGCGATCTGATGAAGTGAACATGCGGGCCGGGCCGGGGCGGCGCTTTCCCATCCTGTGGGTTTACCACCGGCGCGGCATGCCTGTGAAAGTCGAGCGTGAGTTCGATGTCTGGCGTCTGGTGGAAGACCAGACCGGGCAGAAAGGCTGGATGCAGCAGGCAACCCTGTCCGGCGGACGCGATTTTCTGATACCGGGCGAAGCGCCGGGTGATCAGGCGCCCATTCCTGCCAAGGGTGATCAGAACGGTGATAACCCGCCATCGGCAGGTCATATGGACAGCCGCGAGGTCGCGCGCGCCGCAACCCCTGAAGAAGCCGCGCATGTTGCCGGCGGGGTCATGCTGCGCGCCACGGCGGATCAGGCCGGTGCGATTGTGGCGGTGCTTCAGCCCGGCACGGTTGGCTCCATCAAGGAATGTCCGCAGGGTTCTGGCTGGTGCCGTGTATCGGTGCATCAGTATAATGGCTGGTTGCCCCGGCAGGCGCTCTGGGGTGTGGAACCCGATGAGGTTCTGGCCCCGTCCTGAACACGGCTTACAGCCCCTGAATAACGTTTAACGGCGTGGTAACGGGCCAGGAAAATGCGAATGGCTGCATCGTTTGACAAAGCTCTTGGGCGGCGGGCCATGCTTGCGGGGGTGGCGGGGTTATCCTGTGCGGCGCTGCGGTTGCCCGGCGCACGGGCCGCAGCCGATGCGCCTGAAACCCGCCAGCCCGATCCAGCGCCTCATGCCCGGGTATGGGGTGCAACCCATAGCCCCGCCCCCGATGCGGAAGTGATCGTGCTTGACCACGCTTTTCGCGGCCTGCTTGCTGGCAATGCAGTGGTGGAGCGTGTCTGGGGGCATGGTCAGTGGCTTGAAGGCCCGGCCTGGTCGGCGCAGGGGCGCTATCTTCTCTTCAGCGACACGGCCACCAGCCATCAGTATCGCTATGTCTGGGAAACGGGCGAGGTTACGCTTTTCCGGCCTGAATCCTATCATGCCAGTGGTAGCGTTTTTGACTATCAGGGGCGGCAGATCACCTGCGAGCATGTCCTGCGCCGGGTGATCCGCTGGGAGCATGACGGCTCTGTGCATGTGGTGGCGGATCGTTTTGAAGGGCAGCCGCTCAATGCTCCTAATGATGTCATCGCCCACCCGGATGGCAGTATCTGGTTTACCGACCCCGTAGCCGGGCCTGCGGGGTCTGGCCCGCGCCCCGTACAGGTGCCGGAGGGGCAGGCTGTTGTCCCGCAGGATCATACCTTTAGGGTTGATGCTTCCGGGCGCATTGATGTGGTGCTGAACCAGCAGCAGCTTGTCGATCCGAATGGTCTGTGTTTTTCGCCAGACTTTTCACGCCTGTATGTGACCTCTGCAGCCCGGCAGGCGCAGCATGTCCGACGGCACGGCAAAGGCCACGCCAAAGAGCATGTCTGGCAGGATGGAGACCTGTCGGTGCATGTGTTCGACCTGCACGCAGAAGAACTGCCCCTATCCAACCCACGTCTGTTCACCAACATGCGTTTTGAGGGCGAGCAGATGATGCCCGATGGAATCCGGGCTGATCTTTACGGCAATATCTGGTGTGGGGTCAGTGGTTCGCCGGGCCGGAGCGGGGTGTTTGTTTTCAACCCCGAAGGGCAGCTTATCGGCCGGATTCGGCTACCGCAGGGCGTATCCAACCTGACGTTTGCAGGGCCGGAGCGCGACTGGCTGTTCATGTGTGCGGGGTCAACACTGTACAGGCTGCATGTTGGCGCGCAGGGCTGCGCTCCAAGCTAAACAGGTGCGCTCCCCGCATAGCTGGAGCATTCAGGGGTAGGTCAGTGGCAACCGCCGCTTTTGTCGCAGCCGGAACAGCCGCCGCAGCCGCCTGCTTTTTTCTGGGTTGCCAGTTTTTGGGCGCGCTGGCGTAGCGGGCCTGCGGGCAGGGTGCGGGCAAGGCCCTGCCACAAAGGCAGAACCGTGGCCGGAGCCAGACGGTGCAGCCAGTAGAGAACACTGGCCACAACAACAAGGCTGACAACAAGGATCTGAAGCATGGTGCCATGTCTCCTTGAAAAAAAGGGCTGCCCGGGGTTCAGCCAGTAAGAAAACGCGTGATGTGATACGTCAGCCACGCGGCGGCGTAAGCCAGCCCGAAAAGATAGGCCGCTGTTATTAATACCACCCGCCATGTGCCGGTTTCACGTCGAATAACAGCCAGCGTCGAAAAACATTGCGGCGCATAGACATACCACGCCAGCAAAGACAGGGCGGTGGCCAGACTCCATTGCGAGGACAGGAGCGGCACCAGACTTTGGGCTGTATCGGTTTCCGCCCCGGTTATGGAATAGACCGTGCCCAGTGCGCTCACCGCGACTTCGCGAGCGGCAAGCCCCGGAATCAGTGCCACGCAAATCTGCCAGTTAAAACCGATAGGCTGGAAAACAGGTAGCATAAGCTGTCCGATACGGCCTGCCAGGCTCCAGTCAATGGCCGGGCCGGTTGCGCCGGGCGGTGGGGCGGGAAAGCTCGACAGCGCCCACAGGATAATGCTGAGCGTGACAATGATCGTACCCACGCGTGACAGGAAGATGCGCGCACGCTGCCACAGCTCCAGCCCGAGGCTGCGCAGGCTGGGCAGGCGGTAGTCTGGCAGTTCCAGCAGCAGGGGGTGTTCGTCGCTATCACCACGCTTGAGCACGCGTGCGACAATCAGGGCGCTGACAATAGCCAGCGCATAAAGCCCGAACAGTACCAGCCCCTGTAGGTTGAACACCCCCGCAACCCGGTGCGCAGGCACAAAAGCTCCGATCAGCAGCGCATAAACCGGCAGACGGGCCGAACAGGTCATAAGGGGGGCGATCAGGATCGTTACCAGCCGGTCACGCGGGTTCTGGATAGTGCGGGTGGACATGATGCCCGGCACAGCGCAGGCAAAGCTGGATAGCAGCGGAATAAAGGAGCGCCCGCTCAGCCCTGCTACGGCCATCAGCCGGTCGAGCATGAAGGCGGCGCGTGGCAGATAGCCGGATTCTTCCAGTGCGAGTATCCACAGGAACAGGATCAGGATCTGCGGCAAAAACACGATAACCGTGCCAGCCCCGGCGATGACGCCATCCACAATCAGGCCGCGCAGAAGGCCGTCAGGCAGGGCGGCCCCGACCAGTTCGCCCAGATGGGTCATGCCCGCCTCAAGCATGTCCATGAAAGGCTGCGCCCATGAAAACACAGCCTGAAACATGACAAAAAGCAGCACGAGCAGGATAAGCATGCCCCAGACGGGGTGCAGCACCCAGCGGTCGAGCACGGATTCGAGTTTTTTTGCCGCCGGGCGCTCACGCGTGACGCACAGGGCCAACAGGTGGCGCACCTGTGCGTGCAGGTCTTCCTCTCCGTCCGTTGTCAGGGGGGCTTGCACCGCCGGTGCGGGCAGGGGGGCATCCAGTGCGGCCAGAAGGTCTGCGGCTCCCCCCCGTTTGGTGCCGATTGTGGTGACAACGGGCATGCCCAGCTCTGCCTGAAGACGCGGGACATCCACGCGCAGGCCCTGCTGGTGCAGAGCGTCCATCATGTTCAGCACGACCAGCATGGGCCGTCCGAGCTGGCGCAGTTCAAGCAGAAAGCGCAGGTGCAGCCTCAGATTGGTGGCCGCGACCACGCATATCAGCAGGTCGGGGGCTGGCTCGCCCTTGTAGCCACCCCGACAGACATCGCGCGTGACAGCCTCATCCGGGCTGGTGGCGGTCAGGCTGTAAGCGCCGGGCAGATCCACGACCACAACAGGGCGCCCGGCTGGCGTAACGAGCTGGCCCGTTTTACGCTCGACGGTTACACCCGCGTAGTTGGCAACCTTCTGGCGGCTGCCGGTGAGCTGATTGAAAAGAGTGGTCTTGCCGCAGTTGGGATTACCAACCAGCGCTACACGCAACGGAGCCGCGTCTGTCATTCCTGCCCTGCAATATCGTCTTGTGAAAGGCTCAGCTCCGGTGCGCCGGGATCAGGACGCAGTACAATGCGCTCGGCCTCGGAGCGGCGCAGGGCAAAGCGTGTAAAGCCGATTTCAACCGCCAGGGGATCGCGTCCGATCGGGCCAAAGGCCACCACGCGTACGGCTTCGCCCGGTACAAACCCCAACTCGCCCAGCCTGCGGGCCACGGGGTCATGTGGGGTGCGTTCGCGCACATGATCAATCACGCCGCACCCTGAAAGCGGGAGGGAGTTGAGAAGCATGGTCCTGTCGTCCTGCCTGGGCGCGCCCAAGCGTGCGGGGGCGCGGCATGTCTGCGACGGGTCAACATACGTTGCGCCTGCGCATTTGAGAATGATCCTTAGTTCCAATTTTTATCATTGTCCAATGCGTGCCCGCGAAAGCGGTTGTGCATCTGCGCGGGGGCTGGGCAGCGTGCTGGCAGCGTGGGGCGCATGGCGGAGCAGAAGGGGGGATGCGAGAATTTTACGTGCATTCTGCCGCCGGGGCGGCTATCTGTGCCGCACGCAAAATATCGCAGCATGTTCTTGCCGCCCCTTCCCGGCTGAAGGCGGTGGCGTGGGGCGCAGGAAAAATCAGGCAATTCATGGATATCCGCAATATCGCCATCATCGCTCACGTTGACCACGGGAAAACGACCCTGGTTGATGAGCTGCTCAAGCAGTCGGGCTCCTTCCGCGAAAACCAGTCGGTTGCCGAGCGCGCGATGGATAGCAACGACCTTGAGCGTGAGCGTGGCATTACCATTCTCGCCAAGTGCACGTCCGTTGTATGGAACAATACGCGCATCAACATCATCGACACGCCCGGACACGCCGACTTCGGTGGTGAAGTCGAGCGTATTCTGAGCATGGTGGACGGTGCGATCGTTCTGGTGGACTCGGCTGAAGGCGCTCTGCCGCAGACGAAGTTCGTGGTCGGCAAGGCGCTGGCCCGTGGCCTCCGTCCGATTGTGGTGGTGAACAAGATCGACCGTGGCGATGCCCGCCCCGATGAAGTGCATAACGAAATCTTCGATCTGTTTGCGGCCCTTGGCGCTAATGACGAACAGCTCGACTTCCCCATGCTGTATGCATCGGGCCGTCAGGGCTGGGCGGATGAAACGCTTGATGGCGCCCGCAAGGACCTCAACCCCATGTTCGAGCTGATCCTGCGCCATGTGCCGGCTCCGGCACTGGACAAGGAAAAGCCCTTCGCCATGACGGCCACCATTCTGGAAAGTGACAACTTTCTGGGTCGCGTGCTGACCGGGCGTGTGGAGCAGGGCCGTGCGCGTGTGAACATGCCCGTTAAGGTGCTGCGCGCTGATGGTTCCGTAGTGGAAACCGGCCGTCTGACCAAGCTGCTCTCCTTCCGTGGCCTTGACCGCGTGGCGGTTGATGAAGTCGAAGCCGGTGACATCGTGGCTGTGGCCGGTCTGTCTCAGGCAACGATTCCCGACACCATCGCAGCTCCCGAACAGGACGCCCCGCTGGTTGCCATTCCGGTTGACCCGCCGACCCTGTCCATGACCTTCCGCCTCAACGATGGCCCGCTGGGCGGCCGTGAAGGCAAGAAGGTGACCTCGCGCCAGATCCGTGACCGTCTGTTCAAGGAAACGGAAAGCAACATCGCGATCCGCGTGACGGACAGCCCGGAAAGCGAAGCTTTCGAAGTGGCGGGCCGTGGCGAACTGCAGCTTGGCGTGTTGATCGAAACCATGCGTCGTGAAGGCTTCGAACTCACCATCGGCCGTCCTCGCGTGCTGTTCCGCAGCAACGAAGAAACCGGTGATCGCGAAGAACCCTACGAAGAAGTCACGATCGACGTTGACGAGCCGTATTCGGGCGTCGTGGTGGAAAAGATGTCCATGCGCAAAGGTCAGATGCAGGATATGCGTCCGTCCGGTGGCGACAAGGTGCGTCTGCTGTTCACCATCCCTTCACGCGGGCTGATCGGCTATCATGGTGAATTCCTGACCGACACGCGCGGCACGGGCATCATGAACCGCCTGTTCTCCCATTACGGGCCTTATGCCGGCACCATCGAAGGCCGCCGCAATGGTTCGCTGATTTCGGCTGAAGACGGCACCACCACGCAGTATTCGCTGTTCTCCCTGCAGGATCGCGGCACGCTGTTCGTGGATGCGGGCGAGACCGTTTATCAGGGCATGATCATCGGTGAGCATTCCCGTGAAAACGATCTGGAAGTGAACCCGATTCGTGAAAAGAAGCTGACCAACATGCGTGCTTCCGGCAAGGACGAAGCCCTGCTGCTGGTTCCGCCGCGTCGCATGTCGCTCGAACAGGCTATTGCCTATATCGAGGACGACGAACTGGTTGAGGTCACCCCCTCTGCCGTGCGTCTGCGCAAGCGTTACCTCGATCCCCACGAGCGTAAGAAGCGCAAAAACGAAGGCTGATCTTTCAGTTCCGGCTCTACCTCAGGTAGGGCCGGTTTTGTTTGTGGGATAGGGTTTGGGCATTTGTGGTCAAAATAAGGTGCGTATAAGTCGGTTCGGGGAAATGTCCCCGGATTGCAAAAATTTTAGACCAAGACGGCCCATAAATGCCGTGCTACCGATAAAGGGCGTGACCGGCGATTGTCCTTGCAGATGGTACGAAACTGTCTGAACAGGGTTTGCAGGCCGTTTTTTGTCTGGAGATATTAGATATGATTTCTCGTCATCTGTTTGCCGCCCTGTCCACCGTTGCTCTGCTCGGTGCGGCTGCTCCCTCCTTCGCTCAGGAAGCTGCTGCTCCTGCCGCCGCTGCTCCTGCTGCTGTCGCTCCTGCTGCTCCGGCTGCTCCCGCTGCTGAAGCGCCTGCTGCTGCTGCTCCCGCCGCTGCCGATGCGTCTGAAGCCAAGAAGACCGAAGGCAAGCACCACAAGGGCCACGGCAAGCATCACCACAAGAAGCACGACAAGAAGGGCGCTGAAGGCGAAGCCGCAGCTCCTGCCGCTGAAGGCGCTGCTCAGTAAGCAGCCCGACAGGGTTCCGCCCGCTTGGCCGAACAGGTCAGGCAGGGTGGCTGAAAAGGCCGGGGTCTCAGGACCCCGGTTTTTTTTATGTCGGGCATGGTGTTGCGGCCAGCCCGGCAGGTGGCTGCGAGGTGGCCGTAAGGTTTCAGGCAGGCCGGTAGCGGCTTAGCGAGAGATCCAGTGCGGGAATTTCTGGTTGCAGGCCAGATATCTGGTCAGACACCACGCGCGCAGCACCGCAGGCCATTGTCCAGCCCAGCATGCCATGACCGGTGTTGAGCCACAGATTGCTGAACGGATCTGCCCGGCCGATAATGGGCGTGCTGTCTGGCGTGCAGGGGCTTAACCCTGTCCAGCTTGTGGCCTCTGCCAGATCACCCCCGCCAAAAAGCTCCGAAAAAGACAGTTCCATGACCGTCCGAAGCCGTGGGCTGCTTTTGAGTGTATAGCCCCCCAGATCAGCCGAGCCACTCAGGCGGATATGTCTGCCCAGTCGCGTAATGGAGACATGATGAGAGATATCCTCCACCATCGAGAGCGGGGCATGGCTTTCATCTGTCAGTGGCAGAGACAGTGAGTAAGCTTTGATAGGGTAAACCGGCAGGCGGATGTTCAGCTTACGCAACAGGTTGGGGCTGTAACTGCCCAAGGCCAGAAGATAGCTATCCGCGCTCAGACGCCCGGCACTGGTGCGGACGCAGAGAATACGGTCCGTGGAGGCATCGAGTCCCTGTATGGCCGTATTGTAGAGAAAGCGCACACCAGCGGCCTGCGCCATACGGGCCAGACGGCGCGTAAACAGGCTGGCACTTCCTGATTGTTCACGCGCAAGGCGCAGCCCGCCGACCAGTAACGGGGCTGAATGGGCCAGTCCCGGCTCGTGTTCGAGAATGCCTTCAACCGTCATGAACGTGTGCGCGATTCCGGCCTCGGACAACAAGGGAGCGGTGCGGCGTGCCTGCTCCATCTGTTTATGGGTGCGGAAAAGGCGGATCAGCCCATCTTGCCTGTCATCAAAGGTAATGCCGGTTTCCTGCCGGAGTGCATCAAGGCAGTGGAGGCTGTATTCTGCCACCCGGTGCATGCGCGCTGCATTGAGCGCATAGGCGCGGGCGGAGCAGTTATTCATGAACAGGCCAAGCCAGCGCAGCATGGCGGGGTCTGGCCATTTGCGTAGCCGCAAGGGGCTGTCCTGCGGGCTTAACAGCCAGCGCATAGCCTGTAGCGGCAGTCCGGGTCTGGCCCATGGAAAAGCACAACCCGGCGTGATCTGCCCTGTGCCGGTGCTGGATGTTTCAGACGCGGCTTCAGGCTGGCGGTCGATGACGGTGACATCGTGGCCCAGTTGGCTCAGATACCAGGCCGAAGTCACCCCGATGACTCCCGCGCCCAGAATGATCACTTTCACGGCAGCATCCTCGCAGGCGGATGAAAGGGCAGGTGTGCGGGCCTCTTAGCCAGCGGGAACACCCTTGGTGGTGGAATACTCGAAATGCAGCGCCTGATCGGGGTGGACGATGGGGTAAAGCGCATGGGCGGCCATGGCAGCCTCGCTAAACCCTTGCAGGATCAGCTTGAGCTTACCGGGATAGGTGGCCACATCGCCAATGGCGAACACGCCGGGCAGGCTGGTTTCGCAGGTGGATGGGGTTACGGGAATGGTGGCGCGTGCCGTATCCATGCCCCAGCGTGCGACCGGCCCAAGATCTGTCGCCAGACCAAAGAAGGGCAGAAGCACATCGGCTTCAAGGGTGCGAATCTGACCATTCAGGTCAATCACATCCACGCCTTCCAGCTTGCCATCCTGACCGCGCAGGGCATGAAGCTGGTAAGGCACTACCTTTTCGATCAGCCCGGCGGCGACAGCCTCATCAAGCTGGCGCAGGCTTTCGGGTGCGCCTCGGAAGCGGTCGCGCCGGTGTACCAGATAGACGCGTGCGGCCTTGTCCTTGAGTGCTAGCGCCCAGTCGAGCGCGGAATCGCCCCCGCCCGCAATCACGATATGCCGGTTTTCAAACTCGGCCTTGCGGCGTACGTAATACTGCACCGCACCGCTGGTTTCGAAAGCTTCAAGCCCATCCAGCGGGGGGCGGTTTGGGCCGAATGCGCCAGCGCCAGCGGCGATGATCACGGCCTTGGCTGCAAGGCTCGCCCCTTTATCGGTGCCGAGCACGAACTGTCCGCGCTGGCCGCTCAGGCTTTCCACCTTGTGGCCTAGCAGGCGCGGTGCGGCGAAGGGGGCAATCTGCTCATCAAGGCGTGCGATAAGCTGCGCACCTTCCACGGCGGGGCAGGCCGGAATGTCGTAAATCGGCTTTTCCGGGTAAAGGGCCGCGCACTGGCCACCGATTTCAGGCAGGACATCAATCAGCACGCAACGCAGGCGCAGCATGGCGCACTGAAAAGCTGCGAACAGGCCTGCCGGGCCTGCACCGATAATGGCTACGTCTGTTTCGGCCGGCATGTCGGTCATTGAGCATCCATCCTGCTTGTCTGGTCTTGCTGCGGGCATAGGGCCAAGAGCGGCCCGGATGCAAGAGCGGGCAGTCAGTGCAGGAAGGCTGCCGGGATATTGAGGCAGGGATATGGCCGTGCCAAACCGCAAGGGGAAAGGCCTGAAAACAGGCATGAAAAAACACGCGGCCCCGTACAGAGCCGCGTGTAAAAAAACCGGGGATGGTGTGCGCCCCGGTGTGTTCAGGCCCGGATTTTATGCCGGGCCTGATGTTTTTCAGGCTTTGGGCAGCGCTTTCTTGAGTGCTTCGTCCAGCACGTCAAGGAAGGGCTGTGTGTCGAGCCACTTCGCGCCATTGCCAACCAGCAGGGCGAGATCCTTGGTCATCTGACCGCCTTCAACGGTTTCGATGCAAACACGCTCAAGCGTGTTGGCGAAGTTGACGACATCTGGCGTATCATCAAAGCGCCCGCGATAGGCCAGACCGCGCGTCCATGCGAAAATGGAGGCAATCGGGTTGGTGCTGGTAGGCTTGCCTTTCTGGTGCTCGCGGTAGTGGCGCGTGACCGTGCCGTGTGCGGCCTCTGCTTCCACCACATCGCCCGAGGGGCTGAGCAGAACGGATGTCATCAGCCCAAGGCTGCCGAAGCCCTGTGCCACGATGTCGCTTTCCACATCGCCATCGTAGTTTTTGCACGCCCATACATAGCCGCCCGGCCATTTGAGGGCGCAGGCCACCATATCGTCAATCAGGCGGTGTTCGTAGGTCAGGCCCAGCTTTTCAAATTCGGCCTTGAACTCACGTTCGTACACGTCCTGAAACACGTCCTTGAACATGCCGTCATAGGCTTTGAGGATGGTGTTTTTGGTGGACAGGTAAACCGGCAGCTTGCGGTCGCGCCCGTAGGAGAGAGACGCGCGGGCGAATCCTTCGATGGACGCACGAGTATTGTGCATGCCAAGGGCCACGCCGGGGCCTTTGAAGTCATGCACGTCCAGCACCATCGGTTCGCCGCCATCTTCGGGAACGAAGTTGAGCGTGACACGGCCCGCACCGGGAATACGCGTTTCTGCCGCACGGTAGATATCGCCATAGGCATGACGGCCGATGACGATGGGCTTGGTCCAGTGCGGGACAAGACGCGGCACGTTGGAGCAGATGATCGGCTCACGGAAAATGGTGCCATCAAGGATGTTGCGGATGGTGCCGTTGGGCGAGCGCCACATTTTCTTGAGGCCGAATTCCGTCACGCGCGCTTCGTCAGGGGTGATGGTGGCGCACTTGACCGCCACACCGTAGCGCTTGGTGGCTTCGGCAGCGTCGATGGTGACCTGATCGTTCGTTGCATCGCGGTGTTCAATGCCCAGGTCGTAGTATTTCAGGTCAATGTCCAGATAGGGCAGGATCAGGCGCTCACGGATGAAGTGCCAGATGATACGGGTCATTTCATCCCCGTCCATTTCCACAACCGGGTTTTTGACCTTTATTTTCGCCATTGTGAGATATTCCGTCTTCGAAGTTTTAGTGCGTCTGGCGTATGGAAGTTCATCAACGTATGCGCCAGACGGATTAAAGACCTTATGGCGGAACCGGAGAGAGCACTCTTCACAATCAGGACAGAAAATGGCGGCATCCCGCGTCTGTGGCGGTTTTTCGCCACAAAAACAGGGGTTACTAGCGTTGTTGTGACAAGTTGGGGGTTTGACGGGTGCGCGCGGCGCGGCTGTTTGCGCCGTGTTTCAGGCTGCGCGGCGGAACAGCATCGAATGGGCCGGGGTTTTACTGCCAAAATTGCGGTAAAGGGCAAAGCCGTAATCGTTAAACAGCCGGATGACAGTTTGCGGACTGAAAAACATGAGGTGCTCTGGTGGGCACATGGCATCCCACTGTGTCAGATCCGTGGGGGTACGCGGATGGTCGTAATTGGGGGCGGAGACATACACAAACCCGCCGGGGCGTGTCACGGCGCAGAGTGTCTGCATCAGTTCCGTCGGGCCGGGCAGATGCTCCAGAACCTCGGATGTGAAAACAAAATCAAATTGCAGGCCGCGTTTCTGGAACGCCTCCAGACTTTCGCAATAGAACGTGCCGCGTTTAAAATGCGCTCTGGCATAATCGATACTGTTTTGGCTGATGTCCAACCCGGAAGCACGCCCCTTTAGCCGTGCAAACGCGTCAACCATGAAGCCGCCTCCGCAGCCGATATCCAGCACATCTTTCCCTACGACTTGCGGCAGAAAGACCAGACTGCGCCAGAACGCTCTCCAGCGGCGGCTGGAGGCTTTGGGGTAGAAGGTGCTGGAGGCCTGCCGGTAAGTCGTTTGATAAAATAACTGGAGCGCGTCGTCTGATGGAAAGGGGGAGACGAACACCAATGCACAGTCCGGGCAGCGGAACAGATCGTATCTGTTGAGTTCAGGTCTGTGCACGTGGAAACTAAAAATGGCATGGGGGTTGCCGCAGACAGGGCAGGTCGCTTCCTGTGGTGTCGGCGGGTAAAGGGGCTCGCTCATCGCCCCAGTATCGCATGTGTGCGCGGGAGAAAACAGTACCCTAGGGACGAGGGACATCTGTCATGCGGGCTGCGTTCCGTCTAACCAAAAAGCGGTTAGGGAATGTGCGGCAGTCTGCCAGGTATCAATTATAAAAGGGAAAAATATGCTGGGGCGAACGACGGGGCTCGAACCCGCGACCACCGGTACCACAAACCGGCGCTCTACCAGCTGAGCTACGTCCGCCACACAGCAAGCGGACGTTTAGAGAAAACGCTCCCACCCGTCAACCGCAAGAACGCGTTCGGGCATGGAAAAAATCATGCCCGGTTGTTTTTCCATGCTTCGATCCGGGCTACGGCCTCCAGCAGCACCTCTTCGCGTTTGCAGAAGGCGAAACGGATCAGGTTACGTGGTGGTGGGGTCTGCCCATTCGGGTCGTAGAAAGCCGAAGCCGGAATGGTGGTGACGCGTGCCTGCTGCGTAAGCAGGCGGGAAAAAGCCACGTCATCCATCCCGCTTTGGGGGCCATCCTGTGTGAATGGTGTAATATCAGCCATGACAAAATAGCTGCCCTGACAGGGCAGAACCCGGAACCCGGCCCGTTCCAGCCCGGAGGAGAGGATCAGCCGCTTCTTGTCCATATCTCGTGCGAGTTCGGTAAAATAGGCGCTGTCCTTGTTCAGCCCGAACGCAACGGCCCGTTGCAGGTTGGGGGGCGTGGCAAAAACCAGATTCTGGTGCGCCTTGGACACAACGGCGGTCAGCGCCGGGGCTGCCGTGACATAACCCACTTTCCAGCCCGTAAGGGAAAAGCTCTTGCCCGCGCTGCCGATACGCAGGCAGCGGTCGCGCATGCCATCACGCGTCATGAGCGAGACATGCGGCGCACCAAAGGCGAGGTGCTCATACACCTCATCGCAGATGGCGTAGGTATCATGGCGGCGGACGAGGCTGGCGATAAAATCGAGCTCTTCGGTGCTGAATACCTTGCCGGTCGGGTTCATCGGGCTATTGAGCACAATGGCCTTTGTCCGGGAGGAAAAGGCGTCTTCCAGCGCCTTGAGCGGCAGCGCCCAGTCCGGCGCTTCCAGCCGCACAAGACGGGGAATGCCCCCAAGCTGGCGGATGACCGGCAGATACGTATCGTATAGCGGTTCCATCAGCACCACTTCGTCGCCCGGTTCGATCAGGGCGAGAAACGCTGCGGCGAGCGCTTCCGTAGCGCCCGAGGTGACAACCACCTCCGAATCGGGGCTGACGGTTATGCCCTGAAACCGCAGGCTGGCATCGGCCACGGCCTGACGCAGTTCGGGCAGGCCGGTCAGGGGGGCGTACTGGTTGCGGTTGTCCAGCAGGGCGTCAGCCGCTACGCGCACCATATCCTGCGGGCCTTCCGTATCGGGAAAGCCCTGCCCGAGATTGATGGCATCGTGCTGGCGGGCCAGCTCGGACATGATGGTGAAGATGGTTGTCGGCTGGGCCGCAAGGTTTCGATTGAGCGTTCTGGTCATGGGCAGGATTCCTTGCCCGTTTGCCGGGACTTCGTAAAATGAAAAAGACTCATGTCAAGATCGGGCAGGGCGCGTATGAACGGGTTTTAATGCCGGATCGATACAAATTCACATCTACCGATTGCCCGGCGGAGCAAGGCGTGCAAGTGTGGGACCACACGCCGCCGTGCGCCGGAACGGGTACGGTACGGCTGTGGAATGACAGGTACGGACAGCCCGCAAGCCGGGCTCATGACATGGTGTGCTGACGACGCGATATGAAAAAGATCGAAGCCATTATAAAGCCCTTCAAACTGGATGAAGTGAAGGAAGCCCTTCATGAACTCGGACTGCAAGGCATAACCGTAATCGAAGCCAAGGGCTTCGGGCGGCAAAAAGGGCATACCGAGCTTTATCGCGGCGCGGAATACATCGTCGATTTTCTGCCCAAGATGAAAATCGAAGTCGTCTGCCCTGCTTCCATGGTCGAACGGGCGGTTGAGGCAATCTCGGCCGCAGCCCGTACGGGGCGTATCGGTGATGGCAAGATTTTCGTGATTCCGGTGGAAGACGTTGTGCGAATCCGCACGGGGGAACGAGGGGGCGACGCCATCTGATTTTTTCATGTCGGCGTGTCCGGTATGAAAGGCAGACGGCTGGCCCTTTGGTCATACAGTGCGTGTCGCGGGGTGCGGCACGTGTCTCAGGCTTTTAGGTGAGAAGAGCATGGTAAAGAAAACAGCTTCGGCGGGCGACAGCAAGGCCGCTGCAATTGCCAAGGTTTTTGAGCTGATCCAGGAACACGCGATTGAGCTGGTGGATCTGCGCTTTACGGACACGCATGGCAAATGGCAGCATACGTGCCAGCATGTGAGCACCATTGAAGAAGACAGTTTTACCGATGGCTTCATGTTCGATGGCTCTTCCATCGCTGGGTGGAAAGCCATCAACGAAAGCGACATGGTGCTGCTGCCGGATGCGACCTCCGCTGTGGTGGATCCGTTCTCCGCTCGTCCGCAGTTGATCCTGTTCTGCGACATCATTGAGCCGTCCACCGGACAGCCCTACAACCGCGACCCGCGCTCCACCGCAAAGCTGGCTGAGCAGTACCTGAAGTCTTCCGGTCTGGGTGATACGGCGTTCTTCGGCCCCGAAGCCGAGTTTTTTGTGTTCGACAACGTGCAGTTCGGCACGGGCCCGAACTACGGCAAGTACCAGCTCGACAGCATCGAAGGGCCTGACGCCTCCCTGAAGGACTTCCCCGAAGGCAACATGGGCCATCGCCCCGGTGTTAAGGGTGGTTACTTCCCCGTTGCTCCGGTTGACAGCGAAAGCGACCTGCGCGCCGAAATGCTGGCGACCATGGGCGAAATGGGTCTGGCAATCGAAAAGCACCACCATGAAGTGGCGCAGTCCCAGCACGAGCTGGGCACCAAGTTCGAAACGCTGGTGCGCGCTGCCGACTTCATGCAGATCTACAAGTACTGCGTGCACAACGTTGCCCATTCCTATGGCAAGACGGCCACGTTCATGCCCAAGCCGATTTTCGGTGATAACGGGTCGGGCATGCATGTCCATCAGTCCATCTGGAAAGACGGCAAGCCCACCTTCGCGGGTAACGGCTATGCTGATCTGTCCGACACGGCGCTGTACTACATCGGTGGTATCATCAAGCACGCGAAGGCGCTGAACGCTTTCACGAACCCCTCCACCAACTCCTACAAGCGTCTGATCCCCGGCTTTGAAGCGCCGGTGCTGCTGGCTTACTCCGCCCGCAACCGCTCCGCTTCCTGTCGTATCCCCTACGCGACCAGCCCCAAGGCAAAGCGCGTAGAGGTTCGCTTCCCCGATCCGACCGCCAACCCCTACCTGGCGTTCGCCGCCATGCTGATGGCTGGCCTGGACGGCATCAAGAACAAGATCCACCCGGGCGATGCCATGGACAAGGATCTGTACGACCTGCCGCCCGAAGAACTGAAGCAGATCCCGACCGTTTGCGGTTCGCTGCGTGAAGCTCTGGAAGCTCTGGCGTCCGACAATGAATTCCTTCTGGCCGGTGGCGTGTTCACCAAAGACCAGATCGAAAGCTATATCGCTCTCAAGTGGAACGACGTGTATCGCTTCGAACACACGCCGCACCCGGTTGAGTTCGAAATGTACTACTCTGTCTGATTGTGTGGGGGGCTGAGTTTTTCAGCCCCGCCCGTTCTGACGGATTGTGATGTTATGAAGACGCGGCCCTTTTTGGGTCGCGTTTTTTTTATGGGGCATGGTGTGGTGCTTGCGGGCGCGGGGTGGATGGGTAATCCTGCACGCATGTGGAAAGAACCCTACCTTGAGCCCTGCTGCCGTTCGGCTCTGCACAGGGTGTCGCTGGCTGGAGCGGCGGGGCGACCGAAAGGTCTGAAAGACGACCCATGCCTTGAGCGCATGCAGCGCATGGGGTTTGTCACCTGTTCTGCTGAGGGGCGGTTTGTCATGACGCCTGCTGGCCGGCAGCGTCACGCACAGGAAATCCTGCGTCACGGGCTGCATGCCCGTTCAGAAACATGATTGCTGCACAGGATGTCTGGCTCGCCCTTGATACCCTCGCGCGTGAGCGGGGGCTGACACCTTCCGGGTTGGCGCGCGCCGCCGGGCTTGACCCGACAGCGTTCAACCCATCCCGCAGGAGCGAGGGGGAAGGTCGGGTGCGCTGGCTGTCTTTGGGCAGTCTGTTGCGTGCGCTTGATGTGCTGGACACACCGCTGAGTGTTTTTGCCGCCGGGCTGGAGAAAAGGCCATTACCATCTTGGGGGGCGGAGCAGGCGCTGGAGACAGTCGCTGCTGAGGGCGGAATGTGGGGGCTGCCGCTGTCGCATCTGGGGCAGGATGGGCTTTTTGACAGGCATGGCCTGCCCACTGGCGCCGCATGGGAACGGATGGACTGCCCCTTCAATCTGTCTCCGCCGGCCTATGTCGTGCGGATTGATACCGACCTATGCGAACCTGTGCTGCGCGAAGGGGCTTCGGTTGTGCTGCTGCCCGGCCTTGCCGTGCGTGCGCAGGATCGGGTTTTGCTGGTTGTGCCGGGCGAAGCCCCCTGTGTCGGGATCATGAGCGAACAGACGCCCGGGGTTATCCGCCCGTTTGATGCACCAGAAGGTGAGGGCAGGGTCGTTCCTGACAGCGAAGGCCATTACCTGCACCGGATTGTTATGACCACCGCCTAGCCACTTATGGGCTATCTTTGCCGGTAGCGCGAAAAAAATGCGTCAACTCGTGTCGGGCATGCAGGAACCGGCTGACTTTTTCCTTTATTTCCCTTAAAGGGAGCAGCATGACCGATACACCTCTTTCGCTCATCCGCAACTTTTCCATCATCGCACATATCGATCATGGAAAATCCACTCTGGCGGATCGACTCATTCAGGCTTGTGGCGCCCTGACCGCGCGTGAAATGACCAATCAGGTTCTGGATAACATGGACCTGGAGCGCGAGCGTGGCATCACCATCAAGGCGCAGACCGTGCGCCTGTCCTACCCGGCAAAGGATGGTAATACCTACATCCTGAACCTGATGGACACGCCCGGACATGTTGACTTCGCGTATGAAGTCAGCCGTTCGCTGGCCGCGTGCGAAGGCTCGCTGCTGGTGGTGGACGCCTCGCAGGGGGTTGAAGCCCAGACACTGGCAAACGTGTATCAGGCCATAGATGCCAACCACGAGATCGTGCCTATTCTCAACAAGGTTGATCTGCCAGCCGCCGAACCTGAACGCGTGAAGGCGCAGATTGAGGAAGTGATCGGCATTCCGGCGGATGATGCGGTGGAAATTTCCGCCAAAACCGGCCTGAATATCGAAGGCGTGCTCGAAGCCATTGTTACCCGCCTGCCGCCGCCGCAGGGTGATGCGGAAAAACCCTTGCAGGCCATGCTGGTCGATAGCTGGTATGATCCCTATCTGGGCGTGATCGTGCTGGTGCGGATCAAGGAAGGCCGCCTGAAAAAGGGCATGAAAATCCGCATGATGTCGTCTGGTGCGGTGCATCAGGTTGATCAGGTCGGGGTGTTCGCGCCGCGCATGATGGCTGTTGACAGCCTCGGGCCGGGCGAGATGGGGTATATCAACGCCGCCATCAAGACCGTAGCCGACTGTAATGTGGGTGATACCATTACCGATGATCGCCGCCCGGCCGCGACGGCGCTGGAAGGGTTTAAACCCTCCATTCCCGTTGTGTGGTGCGGTCTTTACCCGATTGTTGCGGATGACTTCGAAAAGCTGCGTGACAGTCTCGCCAAGCTGCGCCTGAACGATGCTTCCTTCCACTACGAGGCGGAAACATCGGCAGCTCTTGGTTTTGGCTTCCGCTGCGGGTTTCTGGGGCTTTTGCACCTTGAAATCATTCAGGAACGCCTGTCGCGCGAGTTCGATCTCGACCTGATCGCGACAGCGCCTTCGGTGGTGTACAAGATCGAGCGCACCAATGGTGAGCGCGAGGAACTGCACAACCCGGCCGATATGCCCGATCCCTCTCTGATCGAGCGGATCGAGGAGCCCTGGATCAAGGCTACCATCATGGTGCCCGATGAATATCTGGGAGCCGTGCTGACCCTGTGTACGGAGCGGCGTGGTTCACAGATCGATCTGACCTATGTGGGCAGCCGGGCCATGGCGGTCTATCGCCTGCCGCTGAACGAGGTCGTGTTCGATTTTTACGACCGCCTGAAATCCCTCACGCGTGGTTATGCCAGCTTCGATTACCAGATGGATGGCTACGAGGAGAGTGACCTCGTGCGGATTTCCATTCTGGTCAATCAGGAGCCGGTGGATGCGCTGTCCTTTATCGCGCATCGCTCGGCGGCGGAAACGCGTGGCCGTTCCATTTGCGCACGTCTCAAAGACCTGATCCCGCGCCAGTTGTTCAAGATCGCCATTCAGGCGGCTATCGGTAGCCGTGTTATCGCGCGTGAAACCATTGGCGCGCTGTCAAAAGACGTGACCGCCAAATGTTATGGTGGTGATATTTCTCGCAAACGCAAACTTCTGGAAAAACAGAAGGAAGGCAAAAAGCGAATGCGCCAGTTCGGCAAGGTTGAAATTCCGCAGAGCGCTTTTCTTGCAGCGCTCAAAATGGAACACTGAACCTGCCCTGCCTGTCGGGTGTTCCTGTAAACGGGAAGTAAGGTGTTCTTCCCCCTACAGGCCCGACGGGTCAGGCTGGAGAACGAGCATTCCCTTATGAGCAGTACAACACCCCTCGAAATTGGTCATCATCGGCATATCCATTTTCAGGAAGGGCTGGAGCTTGATTGCGGTGTAACCCTTGCACCCATCGACCTTGCCTATTGTACCTATGGCACCCTGTCCGAGCGGGGGGATAATGCCATCCTGATCTGCCACGCGTTTACGGGCGATCAGTATGTGGCGGAGTCCCACCCGCTAACCGGTAAATCCGGCTGGTGGGAGCGCATGGTGGGGCCGGGCAAGCCGATTGATACCGACCGTTTTTTCGTGATCTGCTCCAATGTGCTGGGTGGCTGCATGGGCAGCACCGGGCCACGCTCTCTGCGGCGTAATGCCGAAGGGGTGGAAGAGCCGTGGGGTACTGATTTTCCGCCCATTACCATACGCGATATGGTGCGCGCGCAGTATAAGCTGGTGCATGCTCTGGGCGTGCAGCGCCTTTTTGCTGTTGTGGGTGGCTCCATGGGCGGCATGCAGGTGCTGGAATGGACAGTGACGTACCCGCACATGATGCTGGCTGCCATGCCCATTGCCACAGCGCCTTACCATTCCGCGCAGAATATCGCCTTCAACGAGGTTGGGCGTCAGGCTATTATTGCCGACCCTGACTGGCGTGGCGGGCGTTACTGGCAGGCCGATGTGGTGCCTGCACGCGGGCTGGCTGTTGCGCGTATGATGGCGCATATCACCTACCTGTCGGAAGAAGCGCTTACCCGTAAATTCGGGCGAAGGACCCGGCGCGGCCCGGTCAGCGGGCCGGG
The DNA here is from genome assembly GCF_017377745.1 of Acetobacter suratthaniensis. GTDB lineage: Bacteria > Pseudomonadota > Alphaproteobacteria > Acetobacterales > Acetobacteraceae > Acetobacter > Acetobacter suratthaniensis. The sequence goes on from NZ_JAFVMG010000001.1 coordinate 108,404, forward strand.
GCCGGAAGGGCCAGTGTCGCTGTTTAGCGATATTTTCGAGGTGGAATCCTATCTGCGGTATCAGGGCTCAAGCTTTGTGCGGCGGTTCGATGCCAATTCCTACCTGTCGATTACCCGCGCAATGGACTGGTTTGACATCGCGGCAGACCACGATGGTGAACTGACAGCCGCTTTTGCCCGCACGCCGGTGCGGTTCTGTGTTGTCTCGTTTTCATCGGACTGGCTGTTCCCGACATCGGCCGCGCGTGCTCTGGTGCGTGCACTCAATCAGGCGGCGGCCAATGTCTCTTTTGTCGAAATTGACACCGACAAGGGGCATGATGCCTTCTTGCTGGATGAACCCGATTTCGACCGGACGGTGCGGGGGTTCCTCTGTGGTGTGGCTGAACATGCGGGGCTGGTCTGATGCGGCTTGATCAACGCCTGATAGCCAACATGATCGAACCCGGCACGCGGGTGCTGGATATCGGCAGTGGAGATGGTCTGCTGATTGATCATCTGTTCCGTCATCGCGGGTGCGATGCACGTGGAATCGAGCTGAACATGAAGCTTGTCACGCGTTCGGTCGCTCACGGCCTGCCTGTGGTGCATGGCGATGCCGATCATGATCTGGCGCATTATCCCGATCACGCCTTTGATTACGTGGTGTTGCAGCGCACCTTGCAGGCTGTTGCCCGCCCGCGTGAGGTGCTGCGGCAGATGCTGCGTATCGGTCGCTATGCCATTGTGTCCTTTCCCAATTTCGGTCATTGGCAGTTGCGGCTCAAGCTGCTGCTGAGCGGGCGGATGCCTATGACGGCGGTCTGGCATACGGCGTGGTATGATACGCCCAATATCCACCCCTGTACCATCCGCGACTTTCTGGCCCTGTGCGCCGAGGAAGGATACAGCGTGGAGCAGTGGATGGCGGTGGATGAGGAAGGGGAGCGTGCCCCCTGGCGGCGCTCTATCCGTTTGGCCAACCTGTTTGGTGAGCAGGCACTGTTTTTGCTGAGGCGACGGGACGACTGACGAAAGCGCGACACCTAAATTTTTTGTTAGATTTGCGTGTGCGCGTATGTCTGGTACTTTCATTCCAAATGCAGGAATGCTTCTGAAAGATTGTTTCAGAATAACAGGGTATATGGATTTTTCCTTCTGACTTGGCCGAGGCTCAGAGGGGATGAAAAGCCTTGCGTGTCAGTTCGATAAAAAAGTTTAAGGACCATTATAGTCCTGTAGGCTTGTCCTGAGCAGGCTCCTGCCCCTATATACGGGCTGCGGAGGAAAGACACAGTTCCATAAACCCGCTGTCCTTGCCCTGCCTTGATGCGGGAAGGATGAATGGCCCGTCCCCTTGGGGGCTGCCGGTGCCATGCCGTTGTGACTATCCATAGGTGCTTAGCTGAAAAAGGTGGCTGTGTCTCGTTTTCAGGCTGCACGAAGAGGTTCGTCCTGATGACTAGTTTTTCTGATCTGAAACTTGCTGCGCCGTTGCTGCGTGCTCTTGCGGATCAAGGTTACGATACACCCACCCCTATTCAGGCAGGCTCCATTCCGCACCTGCTTGAAGGGCGCGACCTGCTTGGTCTGGCGCAGACTGGCACGGGTAAGACAGCGTCTTTTGCGCTGCCTATTTTGGAACATCTCGCCAACTCCCCGCGTCCGGTGGCACCGCGTCAGGCGCGTGTGCTGGTGCTGGCCCCCACGCGTGAACTAGTGGCCCAGATCAGCGACAGCTTTAAAGCTTACGCCAAATACATGCGTTTTACGCAGGCTGTGGTGTTCGGTGGCGTTGGTCAGGGGCGTCAGGTTGAAGCCATGCGCCGTGGGGTGGATGTGCTGGTGGCCGCTCCGGGCCGTCTGCTTGATCTGATCGGGCAGGGGCATATTGATCTTTCCGGCCTCGAAATTCTGGTGCTCGACGAAGCCGACCGCATGCTGGACATGGGCTTTGTGCGCGATATCCGCCGGATCATGACCTTTGTGCCTGAAAAGCGCCAGACCGTGCTGTTCTCGGCCACCATGCCTCGCAGCATTGAAGACCTTGCGGCTTCGCTTCTGAACAACCCTGCGCGGGTTGAGGTCGCCCCCCCGTCCAGCACGGTGGATCGTATCCAGCAGGCTGTCATGTTCGTGAATGGCGCTTCGGACAAACGCGATGCGCTGCTGACCATGGTGGAATCCCCCAAGGTGGCACGGGCTGTCGTGTTTACGCTGATGAAGCATGAAGCCAACAAGGTTGCTGAGTTCCTGAACAAGAACAGCATTGTGGCTGAAGCCATTCATGGCAACAAGTCGCAGGGTGCGCGTGAACGGGCCATGAAGGGCTTCCGTTCCGGTGCAGTCAAGGTGCTGGTGGCGACCGATATTGCCGCGCGCGGCATTGATGTGGATGAAGTCAGCCACGTTTTCAATTACGATCTGCCGAATGTTCCGGAAAGCTATGTGCATCGCATTGGCCGTACGGCGCGTGCGGGGCGTGATGGCTGGGCGGTTTCGCTGTGCGATGCTGAGCAGCGCGCGTGGCTGCGCGATATTGAGCGGACGATTGGCAAATCCATTCCCATCGTGCGCGATCATCCGTGGCATTCGGAAGAAGCCGAGTTTTCAAACCAGCGCCCGCCGGTGCTGGGTGGCGGCGGTGGCCGTGGTCGCGGTGGCCCGCGTCAGGGTGGCGGCGGCGGTGGCCGTGGTGGCCCGCGTCGTTCGGGTGGTGCTTCAGCACGCGCCTGATCTGACGGTTCTGGTCTGATATGTGTGGGATGGCCCGCCAGTCTTGAAAAAGGCTTGGCGGGCCATTCTTTTTTGTATCAACCGTCAGGCGGGAATATGCAGGGTTATGGAAACCGGACAATGGTCGCTCAGTTGGTGGCTGCTGTCTTGCGGTATGGCCATGACGCTGAGGGAGTCCGGGTCTTTCCAGCCTATGGCGGGGCCACCCAGAATAATATGGTCAATAAAATAGCTGCCTCCCAGGCAGGGGCTGGCATATCCTGATGTTGTCAGATCCAGTCTGGCGTTTTCCTGTAATTGCAGGAACAGGGGGTCGCGCACGTTCAGCCTGCGGTTGAAATCCCCCATAATGGCAAATGCTTCGCCCGAGTGTGTGCGTTCGCTGATCCATTCCGAGAGTATTCTGAACTGCCGCGCCAGCAGGGGGCAGGCATGGTGGGTTTGTTCGGGTGGATCATCCCAGCAGCCGGTTTTCAGATGTACGACCAGTACGCGCAGGTCTGCATGGGCAAAATGCACAGTCATATCTAAACCACTGCGCAGATGGTGCGGTGCATCGGGTGGGGTGATGTCGAGTTCCTGCACATCGGGGTGGCGGGTTACCTCCAGCCCAGTGCGCACGATCAGTCCCGTGTGTTGAAGAACGGTGTCATCCGTTGTGAAAATAACATAACGCTGCGGAGAAAAAACGCGGGAGAGGCTGCGTGCGCCATCGGCTTCCTGCACGGCGGCAAGGTCGGGGTTCAGTCGCGCGGCAATGCTGGCCATAAGCGCGTAATCGGCTGCGGTGCGGGGAGATATATCGAGCGGGGCTGCCCGGCTTGCGGGCGCTGTCTCATCAAGCAGCCATTCCATATTCCATGTGCTGAGCTTGATGGCGTGGTAGGCGGGTGTGGCATGGGCAGGCTGGTATAATGCCAGCAGGGCCAGTCCTGTATGCCTGCAATGGCGCAGGAGGCGTAAAAGATGCGGGGCCAAAAGCCCCGCATCGGTAGGCGTGTTATGCAGGCTCGGTTTCGAGCTTTTTGATAACGTCGTCGATGGAAACGCTTTTGCGGGTCTGTTCGTCCAAAATGGTGATTTCGCCGCTGCCGATGTCATAAAACCAGCCTTGCAGGAACAGTGTGCCCCCGGCAAGCCCCGCCGCAACCGCCGGATGCGTGCGCAGATGGGCAAGCTGGAGCAGGACGTTCTGCTCGGCAATGCAGCGCACCGTGGCCGGGCCAACATCCTCGGACCGGAAGGTGTTCAGGGTTGCTGCGCGCGCGGCTTCTGCATTGCGGAGCCAGCTTTTAACGGTAGGCATGGTGTCCAGACCGCTTTTTTCCGGATCGAGCAGGGCCTTCATGGCACCGCAGTCGGAATGGCCGCAGACGATGATGGTGGAAACGCCAAGCGCCATGACGGCATATTCAATGGCGGAGGACACGCCTCCGAGCATTTCGCCGTAAGCGGGCACGAGATTGCCGATGTTACGCAGAATGAACAGGTCGCCCGGTTCTGTCTGGGTAATCAGGTTGGGGTCGATCCGGCTGTCGGCACAGGCGATGAACAGAGCGCCGGGCGATTGCCCTTTTGCCAAGCTGGCAAACAGGGCTTCCTTCGCGGGAAAGACCTCTGTGTTGAAATGTTCTGCGCCACGCAGCAGGGTGAGCAGGCTGCTTCTGGCCTCGGAACATGTTGGCATGTATCGTACTCCGAAAAACGTCTGGTTATGACTGAATGGTACAGAACCCCCTCAGTCAGCTTGAACGACGGACGCGCTCGGGGAAAGAACGCCCCAAATCACGAGAAAGTTCCCGCTCGTTGTTAAGTTTTGTGAGGCATATCGCGCGGTCTGTCCATGCCGTAACCTGCGCAAGGTCTGATGAAAACTGTTAATTTTCAGCTTAGCGGATCGTCTTCGGGTTCGCTCATCTGGTCTGCCGGGTGGCGCACTGGCGGCTGATTCTGGCGCAGTCGGGCGGGTTCCATCTGACGGCGGGTGAAATGCGCACCCAGTGTCGCCAGATCAAGGAACTGGTCAGCCTGACGGCGCAGGTCATCACCAATCAGTGGCGGGGATGATTTCATGGAGGACACGACGGATACGCGTGTACCCTGTCGCTGCACGGCTTCCACCACGCGGCGGAAATCAGAATCGCCACTGAACAGGATGGCATGATCGATATGGGGTGCCATTTCGAGCATATCCACCGCGATTTCGATGTCCATATTGCCTTTGACGCGTCGCTTGCCGGTGGAATCGGTAAACTCACGCGCGGGCTTGGTCACCAGAAAATAGCCGTTATAGGAGAGCCAGTCCGTCAGCGGTTTGAGGGGAGAATAATCTTCCGTATCGAGTATGGCGGCATAATAATAAGCGCGGATCACGTGAGATTTCGACGTGAAAAAATCGAGCAGTTTCTTGTAATCCACATCAAAGCCGAGGCCGCGGGATGTTGAGTACAAACTCGATCCATCTATGAACAGACAGGTTTTTTCATCTTTTTTGAGGTTCACGTGTCATTCCCTTCCAAATTCTTGTTCTGATGTCCTGCAGTCGGTCTGTCTTGAAATTTTCCGAATGGAGTAAGAGCTTCGCTGAATGACCGGTCTTTATATTTCTGCATTCTGTGGCAGGAATATGCCTGCCAGGCATTTTTGGAACGGCGGCATAGCCGAAACCGCAAGAATATTGCATTCGTTCCCAAGCGCCAACCATAAGTTACCAATTGCTTAACGTTTTTTCTTTAAGAGAGAGCCTTATGTCAGTTTGCTCAGGTCAGGCGCATCTCGCGACTGCCCTTATTGCCATTGGTGCCAACCTGCCCCGTGCGGATCAGGATGCCCGCGCCACCTGCCTTGAAGCCGTGCAGGCTTTGCGCGATACGCCGGGCCTGCGTGTGCAGGCCGTTTCGCACTGGTACGAAAGTGCTCCCGTACCCCCTTCGGGCCAGCCTCCTTATGTCAACGGGGTGGTGTTGTGCCAGACTGATCTGAGTCCGGATGCCTTGCTGGACTGCCTTCATACCATAGAAACGCACAACGGGCGTGAGCGTTCCGTGCCTAATGCAGCCCGCACGCTTGATCTCGACCTTATTGCGTTTGATGACCTCTGCCAGCAGAGCGAGCGGCTGGTGCTGCCGCACCCCCGTGCGCATGAGCGGGCCTTTGTGCTGCTGCCGCTCAATGACGTGCTGCCAGACTGGCGGCACCCCCGCTCCGGGCAGGACATGCAGGCTATGCTCAAAGCGGTGCAGGGGCAGGAAATCCGCCGGATAAGGGAATAGCCCTTCCCTGCGGGGGGCTGATGCAGTATTGTCGATGTTTGTATCTCTTTGCTGAATCCGTAAGCTGAATTGTCTGGAGGCTCTTCGTAATGGCCCGCGTCACCGTCGAAGACTGCGTAGAAAAGGTTTCCAACCGTTTTGAACTTGTTGTGTACGCGGCTCAGCGCGCCCGCAACATTTCACGGGGGGAAGAACTGACCATCGACCGCGATAACGACAAGAACCCTGTTGTCGCCCTGCGCGAGATCGCGGTGGAAACCGTCTCGCTGACCGGCCTGCGCAGCGATCTGATCCGCTCTCAGGCGCGCGAGCCCGAGCCCGAGCCCGTGGAAGAAGAAGTGCAGGATCTCGTGCCGACCGAGCAGAACATCTTTGGTCTGCAGGAAGTCTCGGTCGAGGAGGAAACCGCCGATGACGCCCGCGCCATCGAGGCAGCCCTGACCGGCCGCGCCCGCCGGTAAATGCTTTGGTGACCCCCGCGGGAGCTGAGGTTCCGGGCACTGGCCCGTTGACGGGAGACAGCAGCGGCACGTCCGTGTCCGTTGTGTCTGCCGGGGTGGATGACGAGGCCGCGCGGGGCGGACTGAACTGCGAAAAACTGGTCAGCCGCGTGCTCAGCTACGCGCCGCGCGCGGATGTGGATATGATCCGCCGTGCGTTTGACGTGGCCTGTGCCGCCCATGCGGGGCAGAAGCGCGACAATGGCGACCCCTACATAACCCACCCCTTTGCGGTGGCCATGATCATGGCCCGCTTCGGACTGGATGTTCAGTCTGTCTGCACCGCGCTCCTGCACGACACCATAGAAGATACCAGCGTCAACCATGAAACGCTCAAGCTCGAATTCGGGCAGACAGTGGCGGATCTGGTGGATGGCGTAACCAAGCTCACCCGGCTTGAGTTGCAGTCTGACCGCACCAAGCAGGCGGAAAATTTCCGTAAGCTTGTGCTCGCCATGTCCAAAGACATCCGCGTGCTGCTGGTCAAGCTGGCGGACAGGCTGCACAACATGCGCACGCTGCATTTTGTGGAGCGTCAGGATCGCCGTCAGCGTATCGCGCGTGAAACGCTGGATATTTATGCCCCTCTGGCTGAGCGTATCGGTATGGACCGGCTCAAGACGGAGTTGCAGAACCTCTCTTTCGCCCAGCTTGAACCCGAAGCGGATGATACGATTCGCACCCGCCTGAACTACCTGCGCGGGCAGGGGGCGGATGTGATCGAGGATGTCCGGCGTGAGCTTTTGCGACTCTGTCACGAGGCAGGGTTGAAGGATGTGCAGGTTTCCGGGCGTGAGAAGTCTCCCTATTCGATCTGGGAGAAAATGCAGCGGCGCAATGTCGCCTTCGAACAGCTTTCGGACATCATGGCTTTCCGCGTGAATGTTGGCACGCGCGAGGACTGCTACGTGGCGCTGGGCGCGGTGCATGCTGCCTATCCGATGATTGTCGGGCGGTTCAAAGACTATATTTCTACCCCCAAGGCCAACGGTTATCAGAGCCTGCATACGGGGGTGACGCTCCGCTCGCCCCGTAACCAGAAAATTGAAGTGCAGATCCGCACGCAGGCCATGCACGACATCGCTGAAAACGGTGTGGCGGCGCACTGGGCCTATAAGGAAGGCACCGGTGTGCAGGAGGGCGGCTACGGCGGCCTGCGCAGACCGCGCTGGGTGCAGGATCTGCTTGAAATTCTCGAAGCGTCGTCCGCTCCTGATGAGTTTCTGGAGAACACCAAACTCGAACTGTATCAGGATCAGGTTTTCTGCTTCACCCCCAAGGGGCAGCTTATCTCCCTGCCGCGTGGGGCCACGCCGGTTGATTTCGCCTATGCCGTGCATAGCCAGATTGGCGATACCTGTGTGGGGGCACGGATCAATGGCCGGCTTATGCCCCTGCGGCACGAGCTGGAAAATGGCGATCAGGTAGAAATCATGACCGCCCGTGGCGGGGCGCCCTCTCCCTCATGGGAGCGGTTCGTTGTTACGGGCAAGGCGCGCGCCCGTATCCGCCGCTATGTTACCCAGCAGCAGCGTCAGGTCTCGCTTGATGGTGGGCGGGCTGCGCTGGCCAAGGCTTTCCGTCAGGAAGGCGTGGATGGCTCCGAAAAAGTTATCGAAACCACGCTCAAGGCGCTCAAACAGGCGTCCTTGCCCGACCTGTACGTGGCTGTCGGCACGGGGGCTCTGGGTGCGCGCGAAGTTGTGCATGCGGCTTATCCCGAATTGCGGCGTGTGCAGCGTGTGCCGCGTATGCTGGCAGGGCTGCCGGGGGTTCTGGGTACGGCGGGGCCGCGCACGGGTGCGGCTCCGGGTGCGTTTGTGCGCAAACCTGCGGGTGGCGCTATTCCGCTGGTGGGGCTTGGGGCTGGCGTGGCCGTGCATTATGCCGCGTGCTGCCACCCTCTGCCGGGAGACAGGATTGTCGGCGTGGTGGCTACGGGCAAGGGGGTGACCATTCACACCCGTTCGTGTCAGACGCTGGAAAATTTTGCCGCCACCCCGGAGCGTTTCCTTGATGTGGACTGGGATTACGATGCCATGGCCCGTACCGGTAATACCGGGCCCATGCGTGTCGGGCGTGTGAGTATCGTGGCGGAAAACGAGCCTTCGGTGCTGGCGGCCATTACCAATGTCATCTCCCGTGGGGATGCGGCTACGGTCAACCTCAAAATCGTCAACCGGCAACTGGATTTCATGGAAATTCTGGTGGATGTGGAGGTCAGGGATCTACGGCATCTCTCCTCTGTTATCGCCGGGCTGCGTGCGGTTTCGGGCATTACGCAGGTGGACAGGGCGCGTTCATGAGCCTGATTGCCGTGGGCGTTGACCTGTGTGACATGCGGCGCATCGAACGGATGCTGGCGCGCTTTGACCAGCGTTTTATGGAACGCGTTTTTACGCCGCAGGAACGTGCATGGGCTGAAAAGCGTTGCGGGCAGGCCAGAATTGGCACGTATGCAAAACGCTGGGCCGCCAAGGAGGCCTGCGCCAAAGCGCTGGGTACAGGATTTGCGCAAGGGGTTACCCATGCCCAGATCGGGGTTGAAAACCTGCCGGGCGGGCAGCCGGTGCTCTGCCTGAGCGGTGTGGCGGCCCAGAGACTGGCGCAGATAACGCCCCCCGGCAGCACGGCCCGGCTGGCGCTCAGCCTGACGGATGAGGTGCCCTACGCCTTCGCGCAGGTTTTTATCTCGGCCGTGCCGGGTTGACACAACCGGGCGTGCGCGGCTTGATCCGCCAGAATTTCTTTTTACGGCAACTAAGACAAAAAGCGGGCAGGGCGGAAGCAGGATGAATACACAGGATCACTCTTCAGCCCGGTCAGAGCAGCCGGTTAGCATGCGGCAGAGCCTGTTCGAATACGTGCGTACATTTTTCACGGTCGTTGTGGTCGTGGTTATTGTCAGAACCTTTTTGTTTGAATCTTTTGTGATTCCATCAGGTTCCATGATCCCGACCCTGCAGGTTGGGGATTATATCTGGGTATCCAAATACACCTATGGTTACTCCCGTTTTTCCCTGCCGTTCTCGCCCGATCTGTTCAATGGGCGGATATGGGGGGGCGAACCGCACCGGGGCGATGTGGTGGTGTTTCGCTTTACCAAGGACACCTCGGTTGATTACGTCAAACGGGTGATCGGCCTGCCGGGCGACCATCTGCGTGTGACCGATGGGCAGTTGTATCTGAACGATGCGCCGGTGCCGTGCGATAATCCGCATCCCTATATCGCCCATGATGAAACCGATACGAGCATGGCGGGGGATGCTTGCACTGAAAAACTGCCGTCGAGCATTCAGGGGGCTGGCCCTGTCAGCCACGAAATCCTGAAGCTGACCAATGAAGGCCCGCAGAACAACACGCCCGATTATGTTGTGCCGCCGGGTTATTTTTTCGCAATGGGCGATAACCGAGATGACAGCGCGGATAGCCGCTTCATGGGGGACGGGCCGAAGGATCTGGGGTTTGTGCCGATGGAAAACCTCGTAGGCCGGGCACAGCGCGTTTTCTTCTCTGTTTCGGCTGATTATCCGCTTTGGCAGGTCTGGCATTGGCCGCAGGAAATCCGCTGGGGCCGCCTGATGCAGGGTATCCAGTGACAATGGGTGAACCACATGATGGCGCACGCGCCCTGCAGGTGCGCCTTGGGTACGTTTTTGCCAATCAATCCCTGCTGGGCGAGGCGCTGACGCACCGCTCGGCGGTTAACCATAAAACCAATGGGCGTAAGCGGGCGCAGGCCAAGGGGGCAGGCTCCAACGAACGGCTTGAGTTCATTGGCGACCGTGTTCTGGGGTTGCTGATGGCTGAATGGCTGCTGGAGCGTTATCCGAGCGAGCAGGAAGGCGCACTTGGCTCACGGCTGGCGCATCTGGTCTCGCGCACCACGCTGGCGGGCATTGCCGAACGGATTGATATGCCCGATGCCCTGACCGTAGCCGCCCATGAGGCTAAGGCAGGCGTGCGGACAGCCGCCAATGTGCTGGCCGATGCGCTGGAAGCGGTGCTGGGTGCCGTGTTCCTTGATGGCGGGCTTGATCCCGCCCGCAAGATTGTGCGCCTGTGCTGGACGCCCGAGCTTGATGCGCAGGCCCGCCCGCCCAAGGACCCCAAAACAGCCCTGCAGGAATGGGTGCTGGGACGGGGGCAGGCGCTTCCCGTTTATGAAACGATCGGGGCGGATGGCCCGTCCCATGCGCCGCTTTTTGTCGTCAGGGTGACGGCGGGCGGTCTGGCGGGAGAGGGGCGCGCAGGCAACAAGCGCGCGGCGGAAAGTGCCGCTGCCGCCGCTCTGCTGGAAAAACTGGAAGGCAAGCCCAATGGCTGAGGCTCGGAATATGGCGGATACGACACGCTGCGGTTTTGCAGCACTGGTGGGGGCGCCCAATGCGGGCAAATCCACTCTGCTCAATCGTATGGCGGGCGCTAAGCTGTCCATTGTTTCTCCCAAGGCGCAGACCACGCGCTTTCGAGTGCTGGGTATTCTCATGCGCGGGACAACGCAGATCCTGCTGGTGGACACGCCCGGCATTTTCCGCCCGCGGCGCAAGCTCGACCGGGCGATGGTGGCAGCGGCATGGACGGGTGCTGAAGATGCCGACATCACGCTGCTGCTGGTGGATGCGCGTTCGGGCCTGAACGAAGCGGTGAGCGAAATCGTGGACCGTCTGGCCACGACCAAGCGCCGGGTCTGGCTGGTGCTGAACAAGACCGATCTTGTTTCCCCCGGTGCGTTGTTGCCGCTGACGGCAGCCATTACGGAGCGTTTACCGGTTGAGCATGTTTTCATGGTCAGTGCGCGCACGGGCAATGGTGTGGATGATCTGCTTGACCAACTGGCGGGTGCTCTGCCGCCGGGGCCGTATCTCTACCCCGAGGATGATCTGACCGACCTGCCCGACCGCCTGCTGGCGGCCGAACTGGTGCGCGAACAGATTTTTATGCAGACGCATGAAGAAGTGCCCTATGGCGCCACGGCGGAAACAGAGAGCTATACGGAACGCCCCGATGGCTCTGTGCGGATTGATGTCACAATTTACGTTGCGCGCGCTGGCCACAAGGCGATTCTGATCGGAGATGGCGGCCAGAGAATCCGCCAGATTGGCGAGCGCGCCCGCAAGCAGCTTGGCTCTTTGCTGGAGCGCCCGTGCCATCTGTTCCTGAACGTTAAGGAGCGTTCGGGCTGGGATGAAGAGCGCGCCCGCCTGAGGGCAATCGGGCTGGATGACGTGCCATAAAGGCTGCCAGTTTGGCCTGAACGCTTGTGGCCGTGCGCCATGAGGGATAAGAGAGGGCGACCCTGACATGTGGCCCATACGGGTGCGTGGAAGGGTCTGTTGCGGACTGCTTGCTTGTTGAGGGCCAATGACTGCTTGTGCTGGCGAAACGCCAAACCGCAAACGTGTACTGCTCAAGGTTTCGGGTGAAGCCCTGATGGGCGGCGGCGCCTTCGGTGTTGATCAGAAAACCGTCGAGCGTATTGCACAGGATATCGCCCAGGTTGTGCGCGGTGGGATCGAAGTCTGCCTTGTGGTGGGCGGGGGTAATATTTTCCGGGGCGTAGCTGCGGCGGCCAAGGGTATGGATCGCGCGCAAGGTGACTATGCCGGCATGCTGGCCACGGTCATCAACGCGCTGCTGCTCCAGAACGCGCTGGAACGCGAACAGATTCCAACCCGTGTCATGTCGGCTATCCAGATGTCGTCTGTGGCCGAGCCCTATATCCGCCGCCGTGCGGTGCGCCACATGGAAAAGGGGCGCGTGGTCATTTTTGCCGCAGGTACGGGCAATCCGTTCTTTACCACCGATACAGCCGCCGCTCTGCGTGCAGCGGAAATGGAATGTACGGTTCTGCTCAAGGGTACGCAGGTTGACGGCGTCTATTCCGCAGACCCTAAACATGACCCCAACGCTGTGCGGTATGATGAGCTGACTTACCTGAACGTGCTGGCCAACCAGCTTAACGTCATGGATGCCGCAGCTATCAGTCTCGCGCGTGAAAACAACCTGCCGATTATTGTTTTCAATATCGGAGAGGAAGGGTCGTTTGGCCGTGTCATGCGCGGAGAAGGGCCGTTTACCCGGATTATCGAAACCGCATGAATGATCGCCGCGCCTGCGGTGTGATGAATAGGATATGACTGCGGCGCGGGCAGCGCCGCATTGTACAAGGTAACGGGAGAAACCGCCGTGTCTGACTTGAATGCCCTGATGGATGATCTGAAACGTCGCATGGATGGTGCGCTTGAAAGCCTGCGGCGTGATTTTTCCGGTCTGCGCTCGGGGCGTGCCAGCCCGGCCCTGCTCGAACCCGTTCGGGTTGAAGCCTATGGTGGTGAAGTGCCGCTTACGCAGGTCGGCTCTATTGCTGTGCCGGAAGCGCGCATGATTACCGTGCAGGTATGGGACAGGGCGTTGTCCGGCGCTGTTGAGCGGGCTATCCGCGATGCCGGTCTGGGCCTGAACCCGGCTAGCGAAGGCCAGACCATTCGCGTGCCCATTCCGCAGTTGACCGAGGAGCGCCGTAACGAGTTGGCCAAGGCCGCGGCCCGCTATGCGGAAGGTGCCAAGGTGGCTGTGCGTGGCGTCCGGCGCGATGGCATGGACAAGGCCAAGGGTTTCGAGAAAAAAGGTGAAATCAGTCAGGACGACATCAAGACCTGGTCTGATGCTATTCAGAAACTCACTGATCAGTATGTGAAAAAAATTGATGACATGCTGACTGAAAAGGACAAGGAAATCAAACAGGTCTGATCCGGCGCAGCTTTGCGTTGATAAAACCGGTTTTTTTTGGAGCTTTTCTTGCGATGTCGTCTGGTGTGGCTGAAAAAAACATGTCCGTTCCAACGCATGTTGCCATCATCATGGATGGAAATGGTCGCTGGGCGCGTGAACGCGGGCTGCCCCATATCGCAGGACACAAAGCCGGGGCAGAGGCCGTGGCCCGCTGCGTACGCGCGGCCATGCAGCGTGGGGTGCCATATCTGACGCTGTACGCGTTTTCTTCCGAAAACTGGTCGCGCGGCCCGCAGGAAGTCTCTGATCTGACCAGCCTGCTGCGCTACTACCTGCGGCATAAAGTGCGCGAACTGCATACAAAAGGCGTGCGGTTACGTTTTATTGGTGAGCTCGATCGCTTTGACCCCAGCCTGCGGCAGGAACTCGATCGGGCCGAAGCTCTGACGCGCGACAATACGGGTATGGTGCTGCTGCTGGCGCTTTCTTATGGCGGGCGGTGCGATATTGTGCAGTCGGCTCGCACTCTGGCACGGGCGGTCAAGGCGGGTCAGCTCGCACCAGAAGATATCACCGAAGCAATGCTGGCCAGCCATCTGTGGACGCATGATGTGCCAGACCCCGATGTGGTGGTGCGCACCAGTGGGGAATACAGGCTGTCCAATTTTCTCCTATGGCAGAGTGCTTACGCTGAACTGGTGTTTCTGGATGTGTACTGGCCTGACTTTACCGAGGGACATTTCTCGACGGTGCTAGATGTTTACGCGCGGCGCGAACGCCGCTTTGGCAGTCGCCCGGTACCCATCGCATGACGGCGGGTAAGACGGCGCAAGCCGGACAGTCCGCATGGCGTGATCTGCGGCCCCGGCTGATTTCAGGCGGTGTGCTGGTAGCCGTGGCAACCGTGTGCACGGGAGTTGGTGGCTGGCTTTATGCCCTGCTGATTCTTGCCGCCATGGGGGGGATGGCTGTTGAGGCCGCCCGGTTGTTCGGCCTGTCCGTGCGGGAGTGGCGTGGTGGGCTGTATGTTGTCTGGGCCGTGTGCGCCGGGCTGGCGGCGGCAGCGGGCCACTGGACATCGTTTATGTTGTTCTGTCTGCTCTCATTTGTTTTTGGTGGCCCTTTGTGGGCGCTTATGTGCGTGATTGTGCTGGCGGGCACGGCCCTGCTGTGGCTGCGTCAGGGCGGGGTCTGGCCTGTCGTGTTTGTCGTAGGGGTTGTGGTGGCTAGCGACAGCACGGCTTATGCCGTGGGGCGCATGGTTGGTGGCCCCAAGCTGGCACCGCGTATCTCTCCGGGCAAAACCCGTTCCGGGGCCGTCGGCGGTTTGCTGGGCGCTATGGGTGTCGGTGCGTTGGTGGCAGCGTGCGCGGGTGCGGGGGGTGTTGCGGGCGGGCTGCTATGGGGCGTTCTGCTCGGTGTGGCGGCTCAGGCGGGTGATCTTGCCGAAAGCGCCATGAAGCGGGCTTTGAACGTCAAGGATTCCGGCACACTGCTGCCGGGGCATGGCGGATTGCTGGATCGGTTTGACGGTCTGGCAGCAGCGGCCCCCCTTGCGGCGGGGCTTGCAGCCTGCGCGGGGGGAGCCGGAGCGTTCTGGCTGGCGGGGCTGCACGATATTCTGAGCGGTGTATCCCGCTTTTTGCCCGGGTAGGTATAAGCGCGGGGGGCCAGCTCTGAGCGGCCGTATTGAGGTTTGTCCTGCGCGGTGCATCCTGTCCGCCGCCGCAGGTTTTGAGTGTTCGCAGGGTGGAAGACAAAGCATGAAAACCGTAACCGTTCTGGGATGTACCGGTAGCATCGGCTGCTCCACGGTCGATCTTCTTGAGCAGGCGCGCGACCAGTACAGGGTGCGGGCGCTGGTGGGCGGGAAGAATGCCGCGAAACTGGCTGAGCAGGCGCTGAGCCTGCGTGCGGAACTGGCGGTTCTGTCCGATGAGGCCGCAGCAGAAGATCTGCGTGGCCTGCTGGCAGGCAGCGGTATCCGTGTTGCCGGTGGGCGTCAGGCGGTTATTGAGGCGGCGGCGGAGCCGGTAGACTGGACAATGGCCGCCATTACCGGTGCCGCCGGGCTGGAGCCGACACTCGCCGCCGTGCGCAATGGTGGCAGCATTGCCCTTGCCAACAAGGAAGCGCTGGTTTGCGCGGGCGATGTTATGCTGCGTGCCGTGCGTGAAGCTGGGGCTACGCTGCTACCGGTCGATTCCGAACATAATGCGGTTTTTCAGGCTATGGCCGACCGTCAGGCTGATCAGGTTGCCAAGATCGTGCTGACGGCTTCTGGTGGCCCGTTCCGGAATGCCACGCTGGAAACCATGCGTAGTGCCACCCGTGCGCAGGCCCTCAAGCACCCGACGTGGAGTATGGGGGCCAAGATCAGCATTGATTCGGCTACCATGTTCAACAAGGGGCTGGAAATCATTGAGGCATCGCGCATTTTCGATCTGCCGGAAGAGCGGATTGATGTTCTGGTACACCCGCAGTCGGTCGTGCATGGTATGGTGCAGTACACCGATGGCAGCCTGATCGCCCAGATGGGCTCGGCGGATATGCGTATTCCCATCGCGCATACTCTGGCATGGCCGCAGCGTATGGCCACAACATCCAGCTGGCTTGATCTGGCGGCATTCGGAACGCTGGAATTTTTTGCACCAGATGAAGAGCGCTTTCCCGCTTTGCGTCTTGCGCGGCAGGCGCTTCGGCAGGGTGGGGCGGCTCCGGCTATCCTGTCTGCTGCAAATGAAATCGCGGTCGAGGCATTCCTGTCTGAACGGGTTGGTTTTCTCGATATAGCGCGCATGGTAGAAGAGGTTATGAGCACGCTTGGCGCACCGCCAGCGGATACGCTCGAGGCCGTTCTTCATTGGGATATGCAGGCCCGCAAGGCTGCGGAAAAGCTGGTTCTGACCTGCGCCGCTTGAGAAAAATCCTTTCAGGCCCGATAACGGAGGCATGATGATACACGATTATCTGCGTACATTGGTTTCCTTCGTTTTCGTCCTGGGCGTGCTGGTTACCATTCATGAACTCGGGCATTACCTCGCCGCCCGTTGGCGCGGGGTGCATGTCGAGGTCTTTTCGCTCGGCTTTGGCCCGGCATTGTTCAAATGGCGTGACCGCACGGGTACGGAATGGCGTGTCTGCCCCGTGCCGCTGGGCGGCTATGTGCGGCCCCACGGTTTTGAAGACCCCGAAGACGCCACGGAAGAGCAGAAAGCCGCGTGGATTCCCGGACGTACCTTTCATGACAAGTCAGTAGCTTCGCGTGCGATTGTCATTCTGGCCGGGCCTGCCTTTAACTTCCTTCTGGCCTTTGTGCTCTTTACGCTCCTGTTCGCTACGGCGGGCGAGCCGCATGTGCGCGATGAGGTTGCCTCGGTTCAGTCTGGCAGTGCCGCAGCAGCGGCCGGGGTGCAGCAGGGGGATGTCATTACCCGTGTGGGTACGCATGACGTGCATGGCGTGGAAGATATTCTGGGCGAAGTGACCGGGCGTGCCGGTGTCCAGACAACCCTTGCCGTGCGCCGTCAGGGGCAGGATCTGGTTCTGCCTGTAACAATCGGCTCCGTTTCGGATTCGGCTGGCGCACCCGCGCATGGTCAGCTTGGCGTGACGTTTGCGGTGGATAGCGGCAAGCCCCAGTCCCTGCCGCAAGCGGTGGTATCGGGGGCGAAAGCCACATGGAATACAACCGTACGCACCCTTGCCGGGGTATGGCAGATCCTCAGCGGGCAGCATTCCGCAAAGGAAATGGGCGGCCCGCTCAAGATTGCGCAGCTCTCCGGGCAGGTAGCGCAGTATGGTTTTGCCAGCCTGCTTTCGTTCATGGCGCTGCTATCGGTTAATCTCGGGTTGATTAATCTCTTTCCCGTACCGCTTCTTGATGGTGGACGTCTGGTTTTTTATGCCATAGAGGCAGTAAGGGGCCGCCCTGTTTCCAAGCGGGTGCAGGAGATCAGTTTTCAGGCTGGTTTTGCGGTGTTGGCTGGGTTGTTTCTGTTCTCGACATTTAACGACCTGTCAGGTTTTGGCCTGTTCAGGTGGATTGCATCGCTCGCGGGTTGAAACGCCTCTGGGCGGAAAGAGAAAGTCTTGCGTGACAAGGGTAATTTCGGATACGTCCCTTGCGGGCGGGAAAATGCAGGAGAGTGGGCTTCGTGCTGAGAACGATCTGGATGGCTGGAGGCAGATCTTGAAGGGTAAACGGTCTGCCCTGTTCCTTTCTGTCTGTATGCTGCCACTTGTCATGGTCGCAACACGCAAGGCTGGTGCTGCTCCGCATCGCTCGATGGCGACGCAGGGTGCTGGTTCACGACAGGTTGCCGAGAGGGCTTCTGCTGCGCGGGCGGCTGATGGCATTATCGAGGATATTCGCGTGTCTGGTAACACGCGTATCGAAACCAGCACGATCCTGTCCTACATGGTGGTCAGGCCGGGCGATCCGTTCTCGCAGGACGATCTGGATCGCTCGCTCAAGACCCTGTACGCCACAGGGCTGTTCAGCGATGTGACGCTGCGGCGCGAAGGCAATGACCTGCTCGTGCGGGTTAAGGAAAACCCGGTTGTCAACCGCATCGTGTTCGAGGGCAATCACGCCGCCAAGGATGAAGACCTGCACAAGGTTCTGACCCTTAAGCCGCGTGCCGTCTTCTCTGCGGAAACAACGGCGGATGACCGCCAGCACATTTTGCAGGTTTATGCCCAGAAAGCGCGTTTTTCCGCGGTGGTAACGCCGCAGATCGTCCGTCTTGCCCATAACCGTGTCGATGTGGTCTTCAAGATCAACGAAGGCCCGCAGACCATGATCCGCAAGATTGCGTTCGTGGGGAATAAGGCGTTCAGCGAATCGCAGTTGGCCGGTGTGGTATCGTCCAAGGAAAGTGCCTGGTATCACTTCCTTGGGTCATCCGACGAATATAACCCTGAGCGTGTGAAATACGATGCCGAACTGCTGCGTCGTTTTTACCTGCGTAACGGGTATGTGGATTTCCAGATCAAGGACGTAAAGGGCGAACTGTCGTCTGATCGTAAGTCCTTTTACGTGACCTTTACGGTGGATGAAGGTGTCCGCTACCGTCTGGGTAAGGTGGATATCCGCTCAAGCCTGCGCCATGTGCCGGCTGAATCAATGCGTAAGCATGTCGAGCTGTTTGCCCACCAGTGGTACGATGGCAAGGCCGTGCAGGACAATGCGACCGATATGGAGGAACTCCTCCAGGCCGAAGGGCATCCCTTCGCGCAGGTGCATCCCGAAATCGCGCGTAACCCTGAAAAGCGGATTATCAATCTTCTTTTCGATATCAGCGAAGGGCCGCGCCGTTATATCGAGCGCATTGATATCAACGGGAATACCATCACGCAGGATCACGTTGTGCGTGCGCAGCTTCCCTTCGCGGAAGGCGATCCCTACAGCGCCAGCTACAAGAAATACGCCAAGGAAAGCGTGCAGAACCTTGGCTTCTTCAAAAGTGCTGACATCAAGGATACGCCCGGCAGTGCGCCGGACCGTGTTAACGTGGCGGTGGACGTGGTTGAAAAACCCACAGGCGAGTTCTCGCTTGGTGGCGGTTACTCGACTGACGTGGGCGTGATCGGTAACGTTGGGCTCAAACAGCATAACCTGCTTGGCACGGGTGTGGATGCCGGTATTTCGGGCACCCTGTCCCTTTGGCAGCAGCAGGCGGATATTTCGATCACCAACCCGTCCTTCATGGGACGTAACCTCGTGGTTGGCGCGGATATCTTCTTTATCGAGAATAATTACCAGACGTACCAGAACTACTCGGAAGGCCGTTACGGTATTACCCTGCGTATGGGGTATTCCTATAATCGCTACCTCTCGCAGTCCTGGAACTACAGCCTGATCCGCCGCTGGGTGAATGACGCATGGAGCGAGGCTTCATGGTATATTCTTGACCAGCAGGGCGCATCGCTGCTGTCCCAGCTCAGCACCACGGTCATGTATGACCGTCGTGATAACCGTATGGCACCGCATCGGGGCTACTACGTGTCCGCTGGTGGCGATTTCGCAGGCATCGGGGGTGATGAAGATTACGTGCGGGGCAAGATCAACGGGGCATATTACATCCCGCTGGATGATCTGACCAACAGCCATGACTGGACGCTTTCCTTCCGCGGTGGCGCGGGCTGGATGGCGGACTGGGGCAATGGCCGCCGCGATGTGATCGATAACTTCTACCTTGGTGGTAACAACCTGCGCGGCTTCCTGGACGGTGGTGCCGGCCCGCGTAGCGTTGGTAGCCGCACAGGGCAGGCATCGGAAGATCTGCTGGGTGGGCGTTTCATGTACAACGCTTCCGCACAGCTTACGTTCCCGCTGCCCTTCGTTTCCAGCATGGGGCTTGGTGGCCGTGTCTTCTCTGATATGGGCACGGTTACGGGCCTGCGTGTGCGCAGGCTCTACACGGATCCGGCGACAGCCGGTTCGCGTTATACGCCTGTCAGCGGTAACATGATTTCGCCCCGCGTCAGCGTGGGTGCCGGTGTGTCATGGAAAAGTCCCTTTGGTCTGCTGAATGTGGATCTGGGTGTGCCGCTTATCCGCAGCTACAATGACCGTACGCAGCTTCTGCGTTTTGGTTTCGGCCAGCAATTCTGAGGTAATGATGCACGTGCGTACTAAAGCAGCCCTGGTCGGGGCGGTTTGTCTGTCTGTTTTAGCCTCGGTTATGCCTGCCGCCCATGCGGAAGGTGGAGAAGGCTGGTTTGTGCCCAAGGCCAGCCAGCCCGCCGTGCCGCCGCAGCATGCGGCAACGCATCGTGCGGCTCCTCCGCCGGTAGCGCTGCCAGCCCCCCCGGCTGATAGTCAGGAAGCCGATCAGGCTCCGCCGGTTCTGCCGCAGCCCAATATTCCCGATGCGCCTGAAATCGCCAAGGAAGCACCCCCGCCGACAACCGTTATCGGTGTGATCAGCGTTGGCGGTGTCATGCGTCAGTCCACGGCTGCGATGCAGGTCGAGCATATTCTGGGTGCGCGCCGCGATGCGCTGGCGCAGGATCTGCAGAAAGAGCAGGCTGCATGGCGCGATGAGCAGCAGAGCCTTCAGGCTCAGGCCAAGTCGCTCTCTTCTGACCAGATCCAGAGCCGTGAGCGCGCCCTGCAGGCACGTGTCATGAAGGCTCAGCGTGATTTCCGTAACCGCAACCGCATTATTCAGGAAGCGGCCCAGGTCTCTCTCGGTCAGATCGAGCGTGAACTGGTGCAGGTGATCCAGAAGGTGGCCTCCGCCCATGGCATGAACCTCGTGCTCCATAGCGAGCAGGTTGCCCTGCATGTGGACGGGCAGGATATTACCAATGAAGTGGCTGTAAATCTGAACAAGATCCTGCCATCGGTCTTTATCCCCGCTGCGAATGAAGATCCTGAGCAGCTTGCCAAGTCTGGCAAGATGCCGACAACCGCTGACACGACGCAGTCTGTTGTCCGCACTGGCCCGGCACCAGTGGTACAGCCCACCGCTGGAACGCCGTAAGCATGACAGCCGGAAAGGAGATATCCGGTCCGGCGGACCCTCGCTTCTTTACACGCGCGGGTCCTTTTGGGGCGGAGCAACTGGCAGAAGCCGCGGGAGCCGAACTGGTTCCGGCCAAGGCGGGCGATGGGGTCGTACGCGACTATGCAGGGATCGCACCGTTGCAGGTGGCTGGCCCTGCGGATGTCAGCTTTCTGGACAACCGGCGTTATGCCCCTCTGCTTGAGCAGACACGGGCTGGGCTGGTTATTGTCGCCCCTGCCTTTGTGGATAAGGTGCCTGCCGGATGTGCGGCACTGGTTACGGCCTCGCCTTATCTGGCGTGGTCGCGCGTCGCGCGCCTGTTTCACCCGCTGGCACCAGCACGGCCGGGTATTCATGCGCTGGCCTGCGTCGATCCTTCTGCGAGTGTTGCACCTGAAGCCGAGATTGAGCCTTTTGCGGTTATCGGCCCGAATGCCGAGATCGGGCCGGGTTGCGTTGTGGGGTCTCATGCCGTTATCGGGCAGGGTGTGCGGTTGGGGCGTGACTGCCGGATTGGCAATCATGTCAGCATTTCGCATGCGTTGCTGGGTGAGCGGGTGATTATTCTGCCGGGTGCGCGTATCGGGCAGGATGGTTTTGGTTTTGCAGTTGGCCCGGCAGGGTTTGAAACCATTCCGCAACTTGGCAAGGTTATCCTTGAAAACGATGTGGAAATTGGCGCCAACAGCACGATTGATCGCGGGTCAGTCAGCGATACGGTGATCGGGGCGGGTTCGCGCCTCGATAATCTGGTACAGATCGGGCATAATGTGCAGATGGGGCGCTGCTGTATTGTAGTGTCGCAGGCTGGTATTTCCGGCTCTACTGTGCTGGAGGACTATGTAACGGTTGCCGCACAGGCCGGTCTTATCGGTCATATCCGTATTGGCACCAAGGCGCGTATCGGTGCGCAGTGTGGTGTCATGTCGGATATCGAAGGCGGTGCGGATGTCATCGGTAGTCCGGCCATGCCGTTCCGGGAGTTTTTCCGTAACGTGGCCGTTCTGCGGAAGCTGGCAAAAAAAGCGTCTGGAACCGCTCAGGGCGAGACAGGCAAGGTGTGAACACAGGCCGGACTATATCTGGCGAAAAGGGTGGTCTTGGGGACGTGGAGACGAAACAAGAATCGCAGTGCGACGTTCAGACGATTGATCGGATTGACGTAAACCGCATCATGCAGGCGATTCCACACAGATATCCTTTCCTTCTTATTGACCGGATGGAAGATATCGTTCTGGGTGTGAAAGCAACCGGAATTAAGAATGTCTCGGTAAACGAGCCGTTTTTCCCGGGGCATTTTCCGGGGCGGCCGGTTATGCCGGGCGTGCTCATCGTGGAAGCCATGGCGCAGACGGCGGCAACGCTTGTCGTGCTGACGCTGGGTGAAGCGTTTGAAGGTAAGCTGGTCTATTTCATGACCATCGAGGGCGCCAAGTTCCGCCGTCCGGTTGAGCCGGGCGACCAGTTGCGTATCCATGTGACCAAAGAGCGTCATCGCTCCAATGTCTGGAAATTCAAGGGCGAGGCTCATGTTGATGGCATTGTGGTGGCAGAAGCCTCCTTCAGTGCCATGATAATGGGCTAATTGCCTCGTATTCAGGGCAGGGTACAGTGGTTTGCTTGTGCGGTAAAACCGTGCAAACTGCTGAGTATGGTACGCGACTTGCGTAAGGTAGTGGGTAGGAAATTAACGTGGTGCACGTTGTAAAGGAAGCTAGAGCGACCGTTATCCACCCAACTGCGATTGTCGCACCCGGTGCTCAACTGGGCGACGGTGTGACCATTGGACCATGGTGTTCGGTTGGGCCGGATGTCGTGATCGAAGACGGCGTGGAACTCATTTCCCATGTGGTGGTGGATGGTCACACCCGTCTCGGCGCTGCCTCACGGTATTTTCCTTTCTGCACAGTTGGCATGGCGCCGCAGGATCTCAAATACAAGGGTGAGCCAACGCGGTGCGAGGTGGGTGCGCGTACGGTTGTGCGTGAGCATGTCACCATCCATCGCGGCACAGCGATGGGGGCGGGCATTACCCGTGTCGGTACTGATGTGCTGATTATGGCCAACGCTCATGTCGCGCATGACTGCGTGGTGGGTAACCGCGCGATTATTGTGAACAACGTGGTCATGGGTGGCCATGTCTGTATTGGTGATGACGCCCGTATTATGGGGTCTGCCGCTATTCACCAGTTTGTCCGCATTGGCCACGCAGCCCTTGTGGGTGGTGTAACCGGGGTGGAAGCTGATATCATCCCCTATGGAAGTGTGCTGGGTAACCGTGCGCGACTGGTCGGGCTGCATTGGATATGGCTGCGCCGCAATGGCGTGAAATCTGATGAAATCCATCGGATGCGAAAGGCTTTTCTGAGCCTGTACCCCAAAAATGGTGGTGATCAGCCTTTTGCCGTCCGCCTTGACGCTGTCCGGCAGGCGTTTGCGCAGGATCAGCGCGTGCAGGAAATCCTTGCCTTTATTGATGCGCCGAGTAGCCGCGGCCTTGTGCGTTCCGCTCGTGAGCAGGGACGTGGTCAGGATATGGAAGACGCGTGATAACGCCCGTGGGTGGCGTTGGAATTCTTGCCGGTGGCGGGCCTTTGCCCGGCACTGTAGCGCGGGCGGTGGCAGCAGCCGGACGGCCTGTTTTCATTCTGGGATTTGCAGGCTTTGCGGAGCCCGCCGTTATTGAATCCTGGCCCCATGAATATGTCAGATTAGGTGCAGCAGGGCAGATGTTGGCGCTGTTGCGCCAGCACGGCTGTACTGATCTGGTGCTGATAGGCCCGATCAGGCGGCCCTCCCTGCGCAGCCTGTGCCCCGATGCGGAAGGTGCGCGGATTCTTGCGCGGCTCGGACGGGCTTTATTCGCCGGAGATGATGGCCTGCTGGCAGCCCTTGTTCGAATTCTGGGGGAAGAAGGGTTTCATGTGCGGGGTGCGCATGAGTTTCTAACACAGGCCGTGGTGGAGCAGCCCGGTGTGTTGGGGCAGCGGCAGCCCGATGCGCAGGCGCAGGGCGATATCCGGCAGGGTATCGCGGTGGTTCAGGCATTGGGGCGGCTTGATATCGGACAGGGCTGTGTCGTGCAGAATGGCGTGGTGCTTGCCGTCGAAGCCATGGAAGGCACGGATCGTATGCTGGCACGGGCAGGGGAGTGTCGTCAGCCGGGCGAGGGCGGTGTGCTGATCAAACTGCTCAAGCCGGGGCAGGAAAAGCGTGCCGACATGCCCGCCATCGGGCCCGCTACCGTGCGCAACGCCCACGCGGCGGGTTTGCGGGGGATTGCGTTTGAGGCAGGCCATACCCTGCTGATGGATCGGGATGCCTGCGTGGAGGCTGCGGATCGGCTGGGGCTTTTCCTGCTGGCCGTCAGGCCGGAATCCGAGGCTGGTCTGAACGCACCGTAAGGACGACATATAAAAGGAGAAAACCACCATGCCCAGTTATCTGCATACTATGGTGCGTGTACGCGATCTGGAAGCAAGTCTGGCGTTTTACCGCCTGCTGGGCTTGCGTGAGCTGCGCCGCCGCGACGTGCCTGAAGGGCGTTATACGCTGGTTTTTATCGGTTTTGCTGATAATGCGGCGGGGCAGGCTGAAATTGAGCTGACCTATAACTGGGGGCAGGATGATGGCTATGTCATAGGCACCGGATTCGGGCATTTTGCTCTGGGCGTGCCTGATGTGGCGGCTACGGTGGAAGCCGTGCGCGCCGGGGGCGGCAAGGTCACGCGTGAGGCCGGGCCAGTACAGTTCGGTACAACCGTTATCGCCTTCGTGGAAGACCCCGACGGTTACAAGGTGGAACTGATCGAACGGCCAGACTGAGCGGGCTAATTTCCGCGTGGTGGCTGTTTGAGGCGGGCTGTCAGGCGGTCGAGACAGTCATTGATTGTTGTGCCAGCCTTGCTGATCTGCGGATCAGTGCTCAGGGAAAGCTGTTCTGCCGCCAGCATGGCCGGGCTGACAATGCCGCGAATATCATGCCTGAGCTTTGGGTCAGGATCGGTGAGTGCCGCAGGAGCAGGAGCAGGAGTTGGTGGCGCTTTTTCTGTGGCACCGGCCTGCGCACGCAGGCTCAGCCACGCGCCGAGTGCTGCGCCACCAATCAGGGGGAGCAGGGCCGCGGGGAAGGAAAGCCCCAGCAAGGCCGCGAGTAGCCCCCCCATGACAGGAAGGCAGAAAGCCAGCACGAGAACCCGTGCGGCGGAAGAGAAAAAGGTCATGCCAGTCCGGCCCTGATAAGGAAGTAGGCGAGGAACGCAAGACGACTCTGCGCCCTCCATTGACGTTCCCTTATCTGAACTCTATAAGCCGCCTCTTCAAGAGGGTGGTGCTCCGGCGGCCACTGGCAATGCATATCTGATTCTTAGAACGAAGGGAGCGCCACCATGAAGCGCACTTATCAACCGTCCCGGCTGGTCCGCAAGCGTCGTCACGGCTTTCGTAGCCGCATGGCTACCGTAGGTGGCCGCAAGGTCATTGGCAACCGTCGCAGCAAGGGCCGTAAGCGTCTTTCCGCTTAAGTTCCGGTCTTGATCGACGGTTCCTGCGGAGCGGAACAGGCGCAGCCTGTTCCCGAGCGTTCCGGCAGGCTGAAAAAAAGGAAGGAATTCCTTTTTCTGGCGGCACGTGGACGCAAAGCCCCGGTATCGGGGCTGGTGCTCCAGCTTGTCCGCAGGACCGATACCGGGGCCGCCCGGATAGGGTTTACGGTAACCAAAAAGGTCGGCAACGCGGTGGTGCGTAACCGGGTGCGGCGTAGGCTGCGCGAGGTTGTGCGAAATGTCGAGCGTGATACGCCGCTCAATGGCCTTGATCTGGTTCTGATAGGCCGCGCGGCAACACAGACCCGCCCGTTCGACGCCCTTGTGTCTGACTTCCGCAAGGCGCTAAGGCTCTGCCAGAAAGATGGCTAGACCCCCGATCGTCGCGGCGGGGCGCTTGAGCATGATGGATAGGGTCTTATGGATACAAGACGTCTGATACTGGCAACGCTGCTTTCGGCGGCCGTGCTCTTCGGATTTGAATATTTCTTTCCGCAGGCGCAGCAGCAGACGACCAGTGTCGCGCCCCCGGCTGTTACGCAGTCGGTGAACAAGCCCGATGCCGCCGCACAGGCTGGCGATACGGCAGAAGTTTCCCATTCTGATACGCCCGACAGCACGGCTAGTGATGCACCGGCCCGTGTCGCTATTGATGCGCCGGCCGTCATGGGAAGCATTAACCTGCGTGGCGCCCGGCTTGATGACCTGTTGCTCAAGCAGTACCGCGAAACCGTTAAGCC
This sequence comes from Acetobacter suratthaniensis, assembly GCF_017377745.1. GTDB lineage: Bacteria > Pseudomonadota > Alphaproteobacteria > Acetobacterales > Acetobacteraceae > Acetobacter > Acetobacter suratthaniensis. The sequence continues at coordinate 134,427 of NZ_JAFVMG010000001.1, forward strand.
AGACAGCCCGGATGTGCGCGTGCTTAGCCCGGCTGCTACTTCCCGTGCGGATTTTGTGGATTTTGGCTGGCGTGCGGCCCCTGATACACAGGTGCGTCTGCCTGACAGTCAGTCTCTATGGCATGCCTCGGGTGCGACGCTGGATGATAAGCATCCGCTGACCCTGAGCTGGGATAATGGTCAGGGCCTGACTTTTGAAGTGAAACTGGCGGTTGATCAGGACTTCATGTTCACTCTGACGCAGAGCGTGCATAACGCTACGGCGCAGGCTGTGACACTGTATCCGTTCTATCGTGTTAACCGTGGTTATACCCCTGAGGAAACCGGGGGCATGCTGGTGCATGAAGGCCCGATTTCTGTGGTGGATGGGCGCCTGAATGAAGGCTCCTACAAATCCGTACGCACGGGTGGCACGCCGCCAGACAATATTTCATGGAGCCATCAGGGCACAGGTGGCTGGGCTGGCATTACCGATAAATACTGGCTGATGGCGGTTCTGCCTGACCAGACAGCCGCCGTCGTGGGCAGCTATGGCTGGCAGGCGACCAAGGGCCAGTATCAGGTGGGCTTTACGGGGGCAGCCCCTGTGGTGGTAGCACCGGGTGCCAGCGCCTCGTCGCAGGCACATGTATTTGCGGGCGCCAAGGAAGTGCGTCTGCTCGATCGCTACGAAACCCAGCTTCATGTTCCCATGTTCTGGAAAGCAGTCGATTTCGGGTGGCTGTCCTTCCTGACCCGTCCGGTCTTTTTCGTGCTGGATCTGCTTTATCAGCAATTCGGCAGCTTTGGCTGGGCGCTGCTGATCTTTACCGTGATCGTTAAGGTTGTGTTCCTGCCGCTGACCGTCAAGCAGATGCGCATGACCTGGAAGATGGCGCGCCTGAAACCGCAGGTGGATGCCATCCGTGCGCGGCACAAGGACGATCCGATGGTGCTGCAGCAGAATATCATGATGCTGTATCGCAAGGAGAACGTGAGCATGTTCGGCGGTTTCCTGCCGCTGTTCATTCAGGCTCCGGTGTTCTGGTGTCTCTATAAAGACCTGTATGTGACCATTGAAATGCGTCATGCGGCCTTTGTGGGCTGGGTGAAGGATCTTTCTGCGCCCGATCCGACGAACGTGTTCAACCTGTTCGGTCTGGTGCCTTTCGATCCCACGCAGATCATGCCTTTCCTTGTGCTGGGGGCGTGGCCGATCATGTATGGTGCAACCCTGTTCCTGATGCAGAAGGTCAGTTCCAGCGCCAGCAACATGGACCCTGCCCAGCAGAAGGTCATGATGTTCATCCCGCTGCTGTTTACCTTCTTCATGGCGCGGCAGCCGGTGGGTCTGGTCATCTATTACTGCTGGAGCAATATCCTGACAGCGTTGCAGCAGGTGGTGATCATGGGTCGCCTGCGTGCAGCAGATGCCAAGCCTCAACTGGTAGAGAAAAAATGAACACCGGCCCTACCACCTTCAGGGAACTGAAGGATGACAACGCCATCGCCGCCGCCCTGGAAAACGGGCGGCGGCTTTTTGCCGGTTCATGCGACTTTGTGTTTGGTGCGCAAAAGCTGGGGCAGCTTCCCCCGCTGACCTTGCCCGAAATCGCGTTTGCCGGGCGCTCCAACGTAGGCAAGTCCAGTCTTGTCAACGCTCTGACAGGGCGCAAGACGCTGGCACGGGCCTCTTCCGAGCCGGGGCGCACTAAACAGCTCAATTTCTTTGATCTGGCCGGGCGTCTCATGCTGGTGGATATGCCCGGTTATGGCTATGCGCGCGCCGCCAAGTCGGTCAAGGAAGACTGGCAGGACATGATGTTTGACTACCTGCGCGGCCGCCCGGTGCTACGCCGGGTTGTGCTGCTGCTTGATGCGCGCGTGGAGCTGAAAACTCATGATCGTGAGGTCATGGATCTGCTGGATCGTGCGGCTGTCAGCTTTCAGGTTGTGTTGACCAAGTGTGATGATGTCAAACCCACCCCGCTTGCACGCAAGCAGGCCGAGGTAGAGGCGGTTATTGCCAAACATCCCGCAGCATTTCCCTATCTGACACTGACCAGCAGCCAGACCGGGCTCGGTATGGAAGCCCTCCGGGCTGAACTTGCGGAATTTGCTCTGCCGTGAGCAGAGTGGCGGATAGACGACGAACAGGACTGCAGAATATGACCGAACCTCAGGTTCCTTCTTCCGGTCTTCAGCTTGACGCAGCGCAGGAGGCCGCCGTTCTGGCGGGTGCGCTGCCGTATCTGCGCCGCTATGCGGGCGATACCATTGTGGTCAAATACGGCGGACATGCCATGGGCAACCGCGATCTGGCCCAGACATTCGGGCGGGACATAGCGCTGCTCAAGCTGATCGGCATCAACCCTGTGGTGGTGCATGGCGGCGGGCCGCAGATTAACCAGATGCTTGAGCGGCTGGATATTCCCTCATCCTTCGTTGATGGCCTGCGTGTGACCGACGCCAATATGGTGGACGTGATCGAGATGGTTCTGGCCGGTTCGGTCAACAAGGAAGTGGCAGAACTGATCTGCGCCGCCGGTGCGCTGGCTGTTGGTATTTCGGGTAAGGACGGTAAGATGATTACCGCCCGCAAGCTCAAGCGGACGGTGCGCGATACCGATAGTGAAATCGAGCGCGTGCTGGACCTCGGCTTTGTTGGTGAGCCGGTGAAGGTGGATCCGCGCGTGATTTACGCGCTATCGGGTTCGGGCCTGATCCCGGTGATCGCTCCCGTGGGGCTGGGTGAGGATGGCGCTACTTACAACATCAATGCCGATACGGCCGCCGGGGCTGTTGCCGGGGCGGTGCATGCCACCCGCCTGCTGATGCTGACGGATGTGGCCGGTGTGCTTGATGCGCAGGGCAAGCTTATTCCCGAACTCAGTGCAACCGAGGCCCGCAAGGCCATTCAGGACGGCGTTATTACCGGCGGGATGATTCCCAAGGTTGAAACCTGTATCGAAGCGGTGCAGGCCGGGGCGAGGGCGGCTGTCATTATTGACGGGCGTATCCCGCATGCCTGCCTGCTGGAACTGTTTACGGCATCGGGTTCCGGCACCCTGATCCGCGCTGACTGAAGGGGCGGCTGAGCGGCCTCTTTTCCGGCGATCTGTTTTTTTCTGGCCCATTTTTTCATCAGACGGTGTGTTATGACTGACGAAACTCTTCGCGCGCATATTGAAGCTCTTTGGGAAAAGCGTGACGGCATTTCCTCCGCAACCCAAGGGGCGGATCGCGCCGCCATTGAACAGGCGCTTGATGCGCTGGATTCTGGCAAGCTGCGCGTTGCAGCCCCGCAGGAAGATGGCTGGGTTGTGCACGAATGGCTGAAAAAAGCGGTTCTGCTCTCCTTTCGCCTGAATGACAGTGTTGTTCTGCCCGGTGGGGCGGCTGGTGCTCCGGCTTATGACAAGGTGCCGCTGAAATTCGCGGGCTGGGATCAGGCGCGCTTTGATGCTGCCGGGTTCCGTGTTGTGCCGGGTGCCGTTGTGCGCCGGTCAGCCTATATCGCGCCCGGCGCGGTGCTGATGCCCAGCTTTGTCAACGTGGGTGCGCATGTGGGCAGCGGCACCATGGTGGATACATGGGCTACGGTGGGTAGCTGTGCGCAGATTGGCCGTAACTGCCATATCAGCGGTGGCGCGGGTATTGGTGGCGTGCTGGAGCCTTTGCAGGCTGCTCCTGTCATCATTGAAGATGACTGCTTTATCGGTGCCCGTTCGGAAGTGGCCGAAGGCGTGATTGTTGAGCGCGGTTCCGTTCTGTCCATGGGTGTTTTCCTCGGGGCTTCGACCAAAATTGTCGATCGCGCGACGGGCGAAATCTACATGGGCAGGGTTCCGGCCTATTCGGTTGTGGTGCCGGGCACCATGCCGTCTTCCAACCCGGTCGGTGCGGATGGTCGCCCCAACCCGGCGCTGGCCTGTGCGGTTATCGTCAAGCGTGTTGATGAGCGCACCCGTTCCAAGACATCCATTAACGAACTGCTGCGCGACTAATCGCGCGGAGGAGGCTCCGGCATGACGGAAATGACCACAGATGGCACAGCCTGCGCGGCCGAAACATTGCGGCCGGGAGACCTGTCCAACCCTGTGGCCGTGGCGCAGGCGCTTATCCGCCTGCCTTCCGTTTCTCCCGATCCGGGGGAAAGCCAGCGTCTTTTAGCTTCCATGCTGGAGGCTCTGGGCTTTTCCGTCACCCATCTGCCATTTGGCGAGGGTGCGGAATGCACGCCCAATATTTTTGCCCGTCTGGGCACAGGCGGGCCGCATATCTGTTACGCCGGGCATACCGATGTGGTGCCGCCGGGCCGTGAGGAAGATTGGCGCTACCCGCCTTATGCGGCGCATATTGCCGATGGTCTGCTCTATGGCCGTGGCGCCTGTGACATGAAAGGGGGCATTGCCGCCTTCGTGTCAGCCGTGGCTCGGCAGGCGGCTGCCGGTGGTGTTAACGGCTCCATCAGCCTGCTGATTACGGGCGATGAGGAAGGCCCGGCCACCTATGGCACCTGCAAGGTGCTGGAGTGGATGCAGGCCAACGGCCAGATTCCTGATTACTGCCTTGTTGGTGAACCAACCAACCCCCGCACGCTGGGGGAGATGGTCAAGGTCGGGCGGCGTGGCAGCCTGAACGCCCAGATTGTGGTGGAAGGCACGCAGGGGCATGTGGCCTATCCGCATCGGGCAGATAACCCGGTACACCGCCTTCTGGCCGTTCTGGAAGCCCTGCGGGCAACGCCGCTGGACAATGGCACGCAGTATTTCGAACCCTCGTCCCTACAGGTGACAAGCCTTGATGTCGGGAACGAGGCCACCAATGTCATTCCCGCCCGCGCGCAGGCACGGCTGAACATCCGCTTTAATGATCTCCACACAGGGGCTGCACTGATCGGGTGGATTGAAACGGTGTGCCGCCAGCATGCCCCGCGCTCGACCGTTACGGCCAAGATCAGCGGAGAATCTTTCCTGACCCAGCCGGGGCGCGAAACCCGTGCGCTGGTGGCTGCCATTACGCAGGTTACGGGGCTGGAGCCAGCGCTTGATACCGGAGGCGGCACATCGGATGCGCGCTTTATTGCGCAGTACTGCCCGGTTTCCGAGTTCGGGCTGGTGGGGGCAAGCATCCATAAGGTCGATGAGCATACGGCCGTGGATGACCTTGAGAAACTGACCTGTATTTACCAGACTTTTCTGCAAGAGGTGTGCGCGTGATTTCTGACGGCAAACCGATGGGCGTGGTCAAGCGCATCATACAGGGCATGCTGCTCCTGTCCTCTGGTCGCCGCGAAGGGCTTGCGTGCTTCGAAGGCACGACCAACGCCCTTGGCGCGGCTATGGCGCCCCAGCTTGCTTTTGTTCTGGTAGGGGCGTTGCAGGTTTTCATGCAGCCTGATCCGGTTATGGAACTGGTCAAGGTGCTGCTGTCGTTCTGCGTTCTGCTGCTGCCGCTTGTCATTACCCATGCCTATGCCCGGCGCTGGGGGCGCGAGGGGCTGTGGCTGCGCTATATGACGGCTGCGACCTGGTGCAACTGGATGATCGTGCTGGTGTCGTTGGCCTGCACCATGCTGGCTGTTCTGCTGTTTCCAGCGCTGGTCAAGGAGCCTGCCTTTATGGTGGCTCTGGTGTTTGTGGCCACCTTGTATGAAATGTGGTTGCAGTGGTTTATCGCGCGGGTGGGGCTGGAGCTTGGCGCTGGTCGCGCCATTATTGTTTACCTGTCCGTGCTGCTGGCCTGCTTCGTGCTGTATGCCCTCGCAGCCCTGCTGCCGCCGCACTATCTGTTCATGCACGATCTTTTTCAGCCGATGGTGGGCGGCGAAGCCCAGCACTGAGGCATGTGTAATGTCCGCCATATGGCCTTTGCCAGTATGGCGGGTCGCTATCCTGTAGCCTTTAGCGCTCGGTTGCTGGCGGGCTGAACGGGTCGGGTTCGTAACCGACACCGCTCAGGTAAAGCCCTTCGGCGGGGGCGGTTTGCCCAGCGGCTGAACGGTCACGCGCTGCGAGTGCCTGCGCCACCCGCTCGGGCGCCCAGTATCCGCATCCAACCTGTTTGAGCGTGCCGACCATGTTGCGCACCTGATGGTGCAGGAAAGACCGCGCCCGCGCGGTAATCAGGATTTCATCTCCCTCGCGCCGTACGGCCAGATGGTCGAGCGTGCGGATCGGGCTTTTGGCCTGACAGGCCGCCGCGCGGAACGAGGTAAAGTCATGCAGGCCCAGCAGCAGGCTGGCGGCCTCGTTCATGCGCTCGGTATCCAGCGGAGATTTAACGTGCCAGACATGCCCCGCCACCAGTGCCGGGCGGGCGCGGCGGTTGAGAATGCGATAGCGATAAGCCCGCCATGTGGCGGAAAACCGGGCATTCCAGTCAAGAGAGACCGGGGCCGCATCCACCACCACAACGGCATGGGGTTTGAGGTGATAACTCAGCCCCTCGCGCACGGCATGGGGTGTCAGCTTTATCCCGGCGGGAAAATCCAGATGAGCGACCTGTGCCAGAGCATGCACGCCAGCATCTGTGCGTCCGGCGGTAATGCTGCCAACCGGCGTACCACCCGCTAACCGGCTTGCGGCTTCTTCCAGCAGGCCCTGCACGGAAACGCCAGAAGACTGGCGCTGCCAGCCGACAAGCCCCGTGCCATCATACTCGATCCTGACAGCCCAGCGCTGGATGGCTGGTGTGTCAGTCATGGGTATGGGCTGTGTCTTCGCCCAGACGCAGGCCGGGGGGCAGGCTCTGTCCGCGCAGGAAGGCATCGGCCTGCATCATGCCGCGTCCGGGGCGTTGCAGGGCCAGCAGGCGGATGGCCCCTTCACCACAGGCGATGTTCAGATCATCGTCCAGAATGGTGCCGGGCAGGGCGCTGTGTCGTGTTGCGCAGGGAGTGGCAGCCCCGATCTTGATCACCGTGCCATCTGGCAGGGTGGTGAAGGTGCCGGGCCACGGCGTAAGTGCGCGAATACGGCGGTCAATGGCTGTGGCACTGTCCTGCCAGTTTATGCGTCCGTCCTCACGGGTCAGGCGGGGGGCGTAGGTCACACCGTCTTCAGGCTGTGTTACGGGGGTGGCCCCTTCGGCCAGCACATGCACAACCAGTTCCGCCCCCATAAGGGCTAGCTGGTCATGCAGGGTTGTGGCGGTGGTGGCGGTCGTAATGGGCACGCTGTCCGCACGGAGCATGGGGCCGGTATCCAGCCCTGCTTCCATCTGCATGATGGTTACACCACTTTGCGTATCCCCGGCCAGAATAGCGCTCTGGATAGGCGAGGCGCCGCGCCAGCGTGGCAGCAGGCTGGCGTGGATGTTCAGGCAGCCCAGCCGGGGGGCTGTCAGCATGGCAGGCGGGAGGATCAGCCCATAGGCCGCGACAATGGCGGCATCGGCCTTGAGTGCGGCAAAGGCATCCCATTCCGCCTGATTGGCGCGCAGGGATACCGGGTGGCGCACGTCCAGCCCCAGTTCTTGGGCGGCACGGTGAACGGGCGAAGGGCGCACGGCCTTACCCCGGCCTGCCGGGCGGGGCGGCTGGGAGTAGACGGCGGCAATATCATGCCCGCGTGCGTGCAGCGCACGCAGGGCGGGCACGGCAAAGTCGGGCGTGCCCATGAAGACAAGACGCATGAACCGGGGCTTTCTGCTAACGGGACTTGGGGCTTAGGTGCGCTTGAGTTCCTTGGCCAGCCGACGCAGGATCATGTTGCGGCGCAGGTTGGACAGGTGGTCTACAAACAGCACGCCTTCGAGATGATCCATTTCATGCTGGATGCAGGTGGCCAGCAGGCCGCTGGCGTCACGCTCGATGGTGGCGCCATCAATACCCGTCCAGCGCACGCGCACGCCTTCGGGGCGAGCGACTTCGGCATACTGGTTGGGCAGCGACAGACAGCCCTCTTCATGCACGTTCATGGCGCTGGTTTCGCGGATGATCTCGGGGTTGATCATGATCAGCGGGTCACGCGCGTCTTTTTCGCCCAGATCAACCAGCAGGAAACGCTGGCTGATGCCAACCTGCGGCGCGGCAAGGCCAATGCCGGGGGCGGCATACATGGCCGCGAACATGCCGGGCAGCACGGCGCGGATGTCGGACATATCTTCAGGGCGCACAGGGCGGGCCTTCTGGCGGAGCACCGGGTGGGGTGGCGTCAGAATTTCAAGCGGAGCCGCCTGGGCTGCTGCGGCGGCAAAGGCGGCATTGGTCAGGGTTGCGTCTGTCATAAGGCCGGATTTAGCGCCCTGTCAGGGCAGATGCCAGAAGAAAAGCAGCCTGAGCCTGACAAAATAGCCCCCGCAGGCGCCATGCAGGGTAGCGCTTGAGGGAAGAGGGCAACCGCCCGTGTGGTTGTCACTCCGGGGCCACAGGCCGTAGGCCAATAAGCGGACAATCCCACCATATATAGCGGGGCGGGGTTGCGTACGGGGCGGAACCTCCCATATCGTTAAGAAAGTCGGAACGCCGTTAAGGGTCCGGTTTTCTGTCTCGCTCAGGAAGGAGGAGGCTTCTACATCATGTCAGGCAGGCTTTTCGGGTCGCCCATGTTTTTGGGGTTCGACCATCTTGAACAGATGCTCGAACGCGCCGGTAAAGGGGCGGGGGATGGTTATCCGCCCTATAATATCGAGCAGATTGCCCAGAACGGACTGCGCATTACGCTTGCGGTCGCCGGTTTTCGTATGGAAGATCTCCAGATCACCCAAGAAGACAACCAGCTCGTGATCCGTGGACGCCAGACCGATGAGGGCGAGGAAAAAATTTACCTGCATCGCGGCATTGCCTCTCGCCAGTTCCAAAAAGCGTTCGTTCTGGCCGAAGGGATAGAAACCGGTGGTGCATGGCTGGATAACGGCCTGCTGCATATTGATCTGTTCCGCCCCCAGCCCGAGGTGCGGGTCAAGCAGATCGAAATTATCCAGGGCGGACAAAAACGTGCAGGTGCTACACTCAAGCCCCGCACAGCCGCCCGGGTGCTCCGTCCGGTTACGGATGTGAGCGAAAGCTGAGCACGCAAGAAGGAGGACGCCATGAAAAGTGCAAGTGAAAACAGCCGTGGCCCGGCGTTGCTGAAGGCCGAACCGCTGCTTGATGTGCGCCAGCTTTCGGACGTTCAGTTCCGTTCTCTGGGGTTACAGCAGGTTGCCTATATGCGCCCCGCAACAATGGAAGACGGAGACGAAGGCTGCGCCATTTACGCCGCCGATGGCTCTCTTCTGGCCGTGGTGGAAGACATGGAAACCGCGTGGGGGGCCATCATGCAGAATGACATGGTGCCTGCTTCGCTTCAGTAAGGTCTGGCCATATCGGCCAACAGGAAAAGGGGCCGTTTACACGGCCCCTTTTTTATTGTGGCTTGCGGCTGTAAGGCCAAGGCCCTTTAGACGGGTGCGGTATCCACCCAGCCGATATTACCGTCATCTCGCCGGTAAACGAGGCTGATCTGCCGGTTTCCGGCATTGCGGAACAGCATGAAGTCGCTCCCTGCCAGGTCAAGTCGCATGACGGCCTCGCCTACGGCAAGCAGGGGAATATCAGTGGGCTGTTCGGCAATGATGGTGGCGTAGGTTTCATCCGGTCGGGACTGGTTGTCTCCCGCCTGAGCGGGGTTCTCGCTTTCATCTACCGGGCGCAGGATATAGGAACGGGCTTTCTGCGGCAGTTCCTGCCGGGGAGCTGTGCGGCTGTGGGTCGTAACCCGCCGGTGATACCGGCGCAGACGCTTGGCGATATGCTCCGCTGCATCATCAAAGGCGGCGTTGGCATCCGAGGCTTCGCCTTCTCCACGCAGGATAAGGCCGCGGCCCGCGCGCACGTTGATATCGCAGGTAAAGAACGAGCGCGCACGGCTGAATGTCACCTGCGCTTCCAGCCCCTTGTCAAAGTATCGTTCAGCCAAGGTGCCGAGATGCGTGTTGACCCGATGTTTCAGGGCGCTGGAAAGGTCAACCTGTTTACCGGAAACCTGTATATGCATAGGACATTGCTCCTTGCTGCTGACAGGCAGAGCCGAGCGAGCCTGAAAAGGCGGCGTCAATCCGCACGCGGATTCAGGCCCGGGCGGTATGCCCTTCTGCGTGGCGGGTGGACACCGCAACGCTTCATTTGCTATTTGGGCACGCCTTCCGGGGGCGTGTCCATGTCTTTGTTAAGGTTTTAATGCAGCAGCGCGGGGCAGGGTTGCATCGCTCGGGTGTGAATGCGTAACCATGTAGAAATCGGGCCTGCATGGCGGGCCGGATTCTGAAGGAAAGCCACCATGCTCCTGCGTTCTTCTCTTGCGGATTCCATGCCGCGTATGCCACGCAGCCGCTGGCAGTGGCGGATCAGGCTTGGTTGTCTGGCTTTTCTGGCGCTGGCTTACGGTGGGCTGATGTGGCACATGACCCACGGCTCAGGCCCGCAGGGTGCCGGTGCGGCACCTAAGGCGGGCATGCTGCATATTCCTGTAAAGCTGCTTGCACCCGAGCGCGAGAACCCAGCGCCTGTAGCGCCGCCTATTGTTCTCGAAGCCCCACCCCCCGCAGCCTTTGCGGCACCGGTTCTGGAGCGTGGGCATCATGGGTGATCTGTCTCTGGCCAGTGTGCACCTGTACCCCGTCAAGGGTTTGCATGGCCTGACCCCGCCTGCGGCCCTTGTGCGGCCATGGGGGCTGGAGGGCGATCGACGCTGGATGATCGTGGACCCCGATGGCCGTTTTCTGACGCAGCGCGCCTGCCGTGGCATGGCGCTGATTACGCCTATTCCGACATCCGAAGGGCTGACCCTGACCCGTGCTGGCAGCAGGCCGTGTCCGGTACGGTTTCCCGATGTGGAGGCCCCGCAGCGTGTCGTAACCGTATGGAACGATACCGTGCGTGCGCGGGATGCGGGCGATGTCGCCGCTCACTGGCTGTCCGAGGCGCTAGGCCGGGAATGCAGGCTGGTGTGGATGCACGTGCCCGAGCTTGCGCGCATACGCGATCTGTCGGGCGAGGATGTTCCGGTTTCTTTTGCCGATGGCTACCCGCTTCTGGTCGCCAGCATGGCGTCCCTGAATGACCTGAACGCACGGCTTGCCCCCAAGCCTGCTATTCCAATGAACCGTTTTCGTGCGAATATCGTAGTGGAAGGCGGCCTGCCGTGGGAGGAAGATAGCTGGCAACTGCTCTCTATCGGCACCGCACTGATCCGCATTGTGGCGGCCTGTGCGCGCTGCGTGGTGACAACCATAGACCAGCATACCGGCACTATTCCCACGCCGGGCGAGCCGCTGGGCACATTATCGACGTTCCGCCGCGCTAAGGACGGCATCATGTTCGCACAGAATGCCGTTGTGGAAAAAGCAGGCATGATTACGGCGGGCGACAAGGTGGAAGTGCTTGAGCGCGGCCCCTCCAACCTCGTGCTGGCGGGCTAGAGCGAGAAGCTTTCGCCCAGATAGACGCGGCGGACATCTTCATGCGCCACGATTTCTTCGGGGACACCCTGCATCAGAACCTGTCCGCTGTGCATGATATAGGCGCGGTCGATAACTTCGAGCGTTTCACGCACGTTGTGGTCGGTAATCAGCACGCCAATGCCACGGTCTTTCAGGTGCGAAACCAGATCGCGGATTTCGCCTACGGCAATGGGGTCAATACCCGCCAGAGGCTCATCTAACAGGATATAGTGCGGCTGGCTGGCAAGGGCGCGCGCGATTTCAAGGCGGCGGCGTTCCCCACCGGACAGTGAGAGTGAGGCTGAGCGCCGCAGGTGAGAAATACCGAATTCGCCCAGCAGGCTGTCCAGCATCATCTGGCGCTGGTCAGGGTCGGATTCCACAACCTCCAGTGCCGCCATAATGTTCTGTTCGACATTCAGTCCACGGAAAATACTGGCTTCCTGTGGCAGATAGCCAATGCCCAGTCTTGCGCGGCGATACATGGGCAGGTGCGTTATGTCCGCGCCATCAAGGGTGATGGAGCCGGTATCGGGCTGGATCAAACCCACGATCATGTAAAAACTGGTGGTCTTGCCCGCGCCGTTGGGGCCGAGCAGGCCCACCGCCTCGCCCCGATGCACCTCGATCGAGACGTTTTTGACCACTTCACGTTTCTTGTAGCTTTTGCCGATCCCGTGCGCGAACAGGCCATTGCCCGGCGTATCTGTGTTGGGCAGGCCTGTGGGGGCACTGTCAACGCCGTCAGAGGGGGGTAGCATCTGCTCTGTTTCGGGGGTCATGCTATTTCCTGTCCGATGTATCGGCGTTGGCGGGAACCACCACACCGCTTACCCGCCCACCAGGCTGCTCCGACATGGTCGCCAGACCTGTGTGCATATTGATGATGGCGGCCGCACCCTGAATCTGGTTCGGCCCACGTGTGATATGGACATTGCCGACAATGCGGGCAATGCCGGTATCAGGTACGTAAACGCCGCGATCCCCCGTAACGGTTTCCGTCTGGGTGCGTACCCAGACATGGCCGAACGCGTTCACTTTTTCCAGTTTGCCCGAACCGTTCTCCATGGGCGATGTGACATCGGCCGCACCTTTGTCCGTCTTGTTGTCCGCAGGGGCATCGGGCGCGCTGTAGGCTACGAGCACATCGGCCCGGATCTGGCGCTGGTCATTGGTGGTGACGGTGGCATCACCCCGACCGATGGAAATATGCTGCTGGGCATAATACTCCATCGAATCCCGCGCGGTCAGCACATCCTGCGGGGTGGTCAGTTTCATATTTTTGCCGGTCATGACCATGGTGGACTGGTCTATGTCATACACCGCACGGTCGCCCCAAGCCTGATCGGTCTGGGTGTAGATATGAACATGACCAATGGCTTCAAGCCGGTAGATTTCATTGGCGCCGGAATCCTGCCCGTTATCGTGCTGGTCAGCGGTTTTTTTGTCCGCAGCAGGCTGTCCGGCATCCGGCTGGGTCGGGGGCTGCGTGGCATCGGCAGGTGTGGCGCCGTCAGCCGGGGCTTTCTTGCGGTAAAAGGCAATCAGCTTGTCCGCTGTAACGGTTACATCGCCCCGCACAGCTTTGGCCTGATCATAGGCCGTGACCTTTTTCTGGTTCTGATCCCAGTCAAATCCACCTGCGGCGGTTACGGTAATCTGCCCGCCGTGGGACATGTCGATAGCCTGTGCGTGGGCTGGACGTTCGAATGCCAGCGCTGCCAGTGCAAGGCCCGGCAGCAGCATGCAGGCACGTGCTGGACGCCAACAGAGCGACCCGGACAGGAAAGGGAGGGCATTACGCATGTCAGGACGCCTTTTTACTCTGGTCCGGGGTGCTGTGGCGGTCGTCATTCAGGATCAGCCTACCGGGGCCGCGAAACTGCGCGATGCCGTCATGCTGCGAGAGCAGGAAGCCCTGTGCGTCAAGCTGACCGAACGGGCCTTCGATATGCACCCAAGCATCGGAGGCGGCAATGCCGCGCCTGACGTCTATATCCACCATCGGGGTGTGCATCATCAAGCCATCACTGCGGTAGAGCGTGACATCGCCCGTCAGGTCCAGCAGGTGCGCGTGTTGCATGTAAACGCCTTTGGCCGAACGGGCCAGCATCCACCCACCCGACTGGGGGAGAATATCGGCTACCGGCTTGGTCAAATCCATGCGGTTGTCATTGATCTGGTGTGCACTATCCGCCGTGATCATGAAGGGGCGCTGCTGCTCGTCCACCCCGCGATAGGTCGCGCCGAGCAGGTTGCCGCTTTCAATGCGGATATTGGCCAGTTCCCGCAATACGGTTTTGTTGGCGCTGAGCCGCTGCTCCACTTCGGGCCATGCGATAATGCTGGCCAACAGCAGCAGGGCGGCTGCGGGGAGAGCCCATTTGGCACGGCGCAACAGGGCGCGGCGGCGGGCCAGATTGGCGCTGTCAGGCACGGCGCGGCGAGTCTTGTTTGTCGACAGTTTTTCGCGCTGCTGCGCCATGAGCGTGCGTGGGCGTGCAAAGTCAGCGCGTTGGGCGCGTGGGCTGGCGTTGTCCGCGGGCTCGGGCGTGTGCGGTGTTTCGGGAGGAAGCTCGCTCATTCAACCCCGGCTTTGATCAGGTCATGCACGTGGATCACGCCCAGCGGGTGGCGGTCTGGCCCCAGAACAAACAGCGAGGTAATGGGCCGCGCACGCGCGTTCATGACCCGCAACGCTTCAGAGGCGAGGATGTCTGGCTCTATCGTCAGCGGCATGGTGTTCATGACATCCTTGGCAAGGGTGGCCGTCAGATCGTGATCCAGGGCGCGGCGCAGATCGCCATCCGTTATCAGTCCGGCCAGAGCGCCATTCTGCCCCACAATGCCTACACAGCCTAGCGCCTTATGTGTCATTTCCATGATCACGTCGCGCATGGGGGCCAACGGTGTGGCCAGAGGCATGGCAGCGCCCGTGCGCATGAGTTCGCGCACCGTGCGTAAGCGCGCACCCAGCCGCCCACCGGGATGGAAGGTGCTGAAATCCGCCGCCGTAAACCCGCGCTGGCGGAGTAGGGCCACGGCCAGCGCATCGCCAAAAGCAAGCTGGCAGAGCGTGCTGGTGGTGGGGGCCAGCCCCATGGGGCAGGCTTCGGGCATGGCGGGCAGAATCATTGCCACCGTGGCGGCAGCAGCCAGAGTGGAGTCAGCCCGGCTGGTTACGGCCAGCAGAGGCAGTTTGCTGCTGCGGGCATGGGCTGCGATGTCAGCCAGTTCCGTGGTTTCGCCCGAATTGGAAAAGGCCAGTATGGCATCGCCGGGCTGGATCATGCCCAGATCCCCGTGCGAGGCCTCGGCCGGGTGCACGAACAGCGAGGGCGTGCCGGTGGAGGCCAGCGTAGCCTGTATCTTGCGTGCGATATGGCCGGACTTGCCAATACCCGTCACTACCACACGGCCGGGTAGAGGGAGCAGAATGGCCATGGCGGCAGCAAAAGCCCCCCCTAGTCCAGTGGAGTCTTCCAGAGCATGGGCCAGTGCTGCGAGTCCGGCGGCTTCCATCCGCACTGTGGTGGCGGCGTCCGCGCCGGAAGGGGCCGTTATGGATGTGGGGGTAGGCTGGGTCATGGGTTGTGCCGTTCGCTTACACGCAAAAGATGGGGGGCGTGAAGGTTTTCATGCCCTGTGCGCGAAAATATCCGGCTCACCATAGCCCAGAATATCCAGTCTGGCCCGGCTTGGCAGAAAGTCGAAGCAGGCTTGTGCGAGTTCGCGCCGCTCTTCGCGTTCCAGAAGCGCTTCCAGCCGTGACCAGAGTGCGTGCAGGTGCAGCACGTCCGAGGCGGCATAGGCGCGCTGCTCGGGGGTGAGGGTGGGCGCGCCCCAGTCAGAACTCTGCTGGTGCTTGCTTAACTCAATCCCCAGAATTTCACGGCACAGGGCGGCAAGCCCGTGGCGCTCGGTAAAGGTGCGTACCAGCTTGGCGGCAATTTTGGTGCAGACCACGGGGGCTACGGTAATCCCCAGCGTGTGTTGCAAAATTCCGACATC
This sequence comes from Acetobacter suratthaniensis, assembly GCF_017377745.1. GTDB lineage: Bacteria > Pseudomonadota > Alphaproteobacteria > Acetobacterales > Acetobacteraceae > Acetobacter > Acetobacter suratthaniensis. Next base: position 149,844 of record NZ_JAFVMG010000001.1, read on the forward strand.
AAAACGGGCGAAGTGCATGATTTTTGTCAGCGTCGGGTCAGCTAAAACCCGCTTGAGATTGGGGCAGTCATAGCCTGCACCGCCAAGACGGGTGGGGATAAGCTGCACCAGATGCGCCGTGCCATCGCCCGCTGAAAGCTGGACAAGGCACAGCCGGTCACGGTGGGGGTTCAGCCCCATGGTTTCGGTATCCACGGCAACGGAGCCGGTAAAGGTCAGGCCATCAGGCAGGTCGTTCTGATGGAGGGTTACGGCATGGTCCGAATAAGCTGAGGTCATGGCCCGCTCCCCGGTTGCGTGGTGCCCGGCCCGTGCCGTTGGGGCGGGGCCTTTGTCATTGCGTGGTGAAGGCGAACCGATACAGCCCGTAAGGCGGCTTGTCCATTCCTGCTGCCTGAGTGGTGGGGCTGTTGGTCGGCTGGCCGGGGCCAAACAGGGCAGGGGGGATAGGCGAAAGCCCCGCACATGCGCTAGGGGTGTGAGCAGAATGACCAGAAAACCGGACACCTCGCCCATGCGCTCTCCTCGCCCATCCCGGCCCGCGCGCCGTCCCCGCTCTTCAGGCCCGGCCGGTGGTGGCCGTGGGGGTGCGCCGGGTGGTGGGTTATGGCTGTTTGGTACCCATGCCGTGGGGGCAGCGCTCGCCAACCCGCAGCGTGTGTGCGAACGCCTGCTGGTAACAGAAGCCGAGCATCCCGCCGTGCAGGAAGCCACGCAGGCTGGTGGCCTGCGGGTAGCCCCCGAAGTGGTGCAGCGCGCCCGGTTGGATGATCTGCTGGGGCCAGAGGCCGTGCATCAGGGTGTTGCCCTTCTGGTGCGCCCGTTACCGGCTCTGGCGCTGGATGAGGCGCTTGAACGCCCCGGCCCGGTGCTGGTGCTCGATCAGGTTACAGACCCGCGTAATGTTGGCGCTATCCTGCGCTCGGCCGCGGCATTCGGGGCGGCGTGTCTGGTGGTGCAGGATCGGAATGCACCGGAGGAAACCGCCGTGCTGGCCAAGGCTGCATCCGGCGCGCTGGAAACCGTGCCGATTGTGCGCGAGGTCAATCTCTCCCGCGCGATCGAACAGTTGCAGAAGGCCGGGTGCTGGACAGTCGGGCTGGATGCCGGTGGCGGTGTGCTGGATGGCGTAGCGTTTGAAAACCGCCGCGTGGCGCTGGTATTGGGTGCGGAGGGGCGCGGCCTGCGCCGCCTCACACGGGAAAGCTGCGATGAAATCGCCGGGCTTTACATGCCCGGCGAGATGGAAAGCCTGAACGTGTCCGTGGCCGCAGCCGTCGGGCTTTATGAACTGGCCCGCCGGGGGCGGCTGAGCGCGTAACCCGCGAAAGCCCCAAAAAACCCGACATAATAGCCTATATCAGCCCCGCCCAGCCACGTGGCTACGGGGCCGGTATACAGGCTGCTGGTGGAAAACAGGCCAATGGTCAGCACGGTCATGACCACGAAGAGCGTTGCCCCGCGCGTCCAGCCGGGGGGAACGGGATGAACCGTGCGGTCGCCCAGATACCAGTCCGCCAGCACAATGCCGATCCACGGCGCAATCCAGTAGAGTGTGACCAGCAGGTAGTCGGTATAAAGCGTGGTGTAGCGCCCGGCTCCGGCCACGGCCAGCCCGTAGCCCAAGAGTGCTGTCAGCACGGCGGCGGCTACGCGCGGAATGTGCAGCCCGGCGGAAATCAGACTGTAACTGGCCGTGTTGTCGTTGAAAGAATTGCCGGTGATGGACGACAGCGCAATGGCGGCCAGCGCCACTCCGCCCAGTGGCCCCATGGCCTGCTGGAGCGAGGCAATAACCGCCGTGGGCGAAGGATCAGCCACGCTGCCCGCGCAGATCAGCCCCAGAATCTGGAAGGGAATGGCCGAGCAGAGCAGCCCGGCCAGTGCCAGAAAGACGACTTTGGCAGGGCTTGAGCGGGCAGGCAGGTACCGGGTGTAATCCGATGAGTAGGATGCCCATGACAGGTTGAAGCTGACCAGCACCCCAACCGCCAGCATGAAAGTGCCAAAGCTTACGGCATGGTGCGTGGCAAGTGGCGCCTGCCCGCGCAGCGCGAACACAATCCCGATCAGGCTGAACACCACCAGCAGCATCCCGCCCAGATATTTCTGCAGGGCCTGCACCATATGGTGGCCGTAGATGGAGGCCATCATCTGCACCCCTGCCAGCACCGCCAGCGCCAGCCAGAACGGTGTATGCAGGCCCACGGCCAGCAGCAGGGTCAGCAGGGCGGTGGCGGCGGGAACATTGTTCACCGCATCCCACCCCACGCAGTAAATCCAGTTCAGCAGGGCTGGAGGCCGCACCCCAAGTCGCCCCAGAGCGCGGCGCGAGGCCTCCATCTGTGTCAGGCCGGTTGGTGGGCCTATGGCGGCGGCCAGTGCCACAGGCAGTGCGCCGATCAGGTTGCCCAGCAGCACGGCGGCAAGGCCCGCGCGGAAATCCAGCCCCATGCTGACAAGCAGCGCCCCCGTTACCCAGCCACCGGGGCCGAGATTGGGGGAAAAATGGCTCCAGAACACCCTGTCCATTTTCATGGTCTTGAGCGCATCGGGTACAGGCTGGCTGACGGAGGCGGCGGAAAAATCCTCCATCCAGCCATTTTGGGGTGTGGCGGCACCGGGCTGGGCGGGCAGTGGTGTATCCTGTGTCATGGTGGTTCCGCAAAGTGCAGGGAAATTAAAGTGCCCGCTCCCGTTCAGGAAAGGTCGGGTTCGGGCATGCTGCCGGGCGCGCCTGTGGACTGGCGCGTGTAATAGGCTTCGGCCACGCGCGGCGGCAGCAGATCCATCAACCGTGACCCCGCCGCCAGCCAGAGCGGAAAAGTAATGCGCCGCTCATTGCGCCCCAGTCCGCGCAGGATACGATGGCATGCCGTGTTTACATCTGTCAGCCCCGGCATGGGAAAGCGGTTACCCGCAACCATGGGTGTATCCAGAAAACCACAAACGACCGAACTCAGCAGAATGCCCTCGCGCCGCGCATTGGCCCCACTGGCGACCATAAAGCGATCCACCGCCGCCTTGGCCGCGCAATAAGCAGGCGTGCCCGGAAAGGATACCAGCCCCGCAACCGAAGCAATGGCGCAGATACGCCCGCGCAGCCCGTCCGCCGTGCGGGGCTGGCGGCGCATGACATCCATTGCGGGCAGCACGGTATTGAGCACGCCCATCAGGTCGGTTTCAAAAATACGGCGCACCTGCTCGGGGGGCTCATGCGGAGCCTGCATGGTGGCTGTCGGTGCGCGGGCACCCCCGGTAATGCCCGCACAGGCCAGCACCAGATTGAGTGTTCCAGCACCATAAATCCAGTCCTGCATGGTGGCGCGGTCGGTTACATCCGCCAGCAGGGTGGAGACCTCGGCCCCTTTTTCCGTGCAGCGTGCGGCGGTGTCATTCAGGCGTGACGCACAGCGCCCGCCCAGCCACAGCCTGCGGCCGGGGCGCGCCAGTGTCAGGGCAAGCGCTTGACCCAGTCCAGAGGACGCGCCGGTAATCAGGACAGATGGATGGAGCATTGAAAAATCAGTCTTCGCCATATCGTGTTGCGGGCTGTGGCGCAGCATGGCGGCTTCTGGCATGAAGGGGCAAGACCGGAAGCGCAATACGGTAGCATACCGAAGGGGAGCATTGAGGGGAGCATGGAAGGCGGCATGGTGGAAAACGGAGCGGACTGTCCGGCAAAAATAAACCGCAGGGGTGTATGTTTTGTCATATCTGCGCCTTCGGGGGCAGGAAAATCGACCATCGCCAATGCCTTGCGGGCTTCAGATACACGGCTGCGGCATTCTGTTTCCGTGACCACGCGCAACCCCCGCCCCGGCGAGAAAGAGGGCGTGCATTACTATTTCCGCAGCATGGAACAGTTCGAAACCATGGCCGCAGCGGGCGATATGCTGGAATGGGCCACCGTGTTCGGGCGTGGCTACGGCACCCCGCGTGCGCCGGTGGAACAGACCCTGGCCGCCGGACATGATATGGTGTTCGACATTGACTGGCAGGGCCACCAGCAGATCCGGCAGGCTTTGCCGGGCGATGTCGTGAGCCTGTTCGTGCTGCCGCCTTCCATGGCCGAACTTGAGCGCCGCCTGCATGGCCGCGCCTCCGATCACCCCGATGAAATTGCCCGCCGCATGGCCGCCGCGCGCGATGAAATTTCGCACTGGCGCGAGTTCGATTACGTGATCGTCAATACCGAGCTGGATCGCGCCATAGCCGAAGCCCGCGCGGTGCTGGTGGCCGCCCGTCAGGCGGTGTCCCGTCAGGCTGGGCTGGTGGATTTTGTCGGCACCTTTGGGGTCTGAAATCTGATGGATTTTTCCGCCATTACCGTCCTGTGCGTGGGCGATGTCATGCTCGACCGTTTTCTTTACGGACGCATGGAACGGATATCCCCCGAGGCGCCGGTACCCGTGCTTCTGCTCGATAACCGCCGCGAAATGCCCGGTGGGGCCGGTAATGTCGCCAGCAATATCCTCTCGCTTGGCGGGCGGGCGGTTCTGGTGGGGCTGACCGGGCAGGACGAGGCCGGGGCCACCCTGCGTGCTGCTCTGGCCAACCGTGAGCGCCTGTGCGATGCCACCTGCGTCAGCCCCGTGCGGCCCACAATCTGCAAAACACGCTTTATCGCGGCCCATCAGCAGGTTGTGCGGGTGGATGAGGAGAGCCGCACCGCACTCGAAACCCATGAGGCGGAAAAGCTGTGCGCGGCCATTAGCGCACATATGGCGCAGGTTCAGGCGGTTGTGGTGTCGGATTACGGCAAGGGCGTATGCGCACCTGCCGTACTGGAACACCTGTTTGCACAGGCCCGGCATCTGGGCGTGCCGGTTTTTGTTGACCCCAAAAGCACGGATTACAGCCTGTACCGGGGGGCTGCGTGCATTACCCCCAATGCGCGCGAACTGGCGGCTGCCTCGGCTCTGCCGGTAGAGAGCGAAGCACAGGTAGAGACCGCTGCCCGCACGGTTATGGAACTGGCCGAGGCGCAAGCCATTCTGGCCACCCGTTCCGAAAAAGGCATGATGCTGGTGCGGCGCAACGGCCCGGCCCTGTCCGTACCTGCCCGAGCGCGCGAGGTGTTTGATGTGTCCGGGGCGGGCGATACCGTTATCGCCACCATGGCGCTGGCCGTGGGCGCTGGCATGAGTTTTGAACAGGCCATGCGTGTCGCCAATGCCGCTGCAGGCGTGGTGGTGGGCAAGCTCGGCACGGCCACGGCGGATATTGGCGAGGTTCTGCGCGAACTTGATGATCAGGACGCATCGGGCGAGGGCGAAGAAACCATGGCCCCCCTGCTATCGCTGGAGGCCATGCGCGGGCAGGTGGATCGCTGGCGTGCGCGGGGGCTCAAGGTTGGCTTTACCAACGGCTGCTTTGATATTCTGCACCCCGGTCATGTCAGCCTGCTGGCACAGGCCCGCGCTGCGTGTGACAGGCTGGTGGTGGCCCTGAATACGGATGCCAGCGTGCGCCGCCTGAAAGGGGAAACCCGCCCCGTCAATACGCTGGAGGCGCGTGCGACTGTTATGGGCGCACTGCGGATGGTGGATGCCGTTGTCGCGTTCGATGCGGATACTCCGCTAGAGACAATCCGCGCCCTGATGCCCGATGTGCTGGTGAAGGGCGCAGATTATACGGCTGAAACCGTTGTGGGGGCTGATCTTGTTCTGGGGGCCGGAGGGCGACTGGTGCTGGCTGATCTGCGGCAGGGCCACTCCACCACGGCTATTATCGGGCGGGCGCGGAGCGAGTGACAGGCATGGGGCATTCCCCTGTCTGTGCGCAGCAGGATGCGGCCAGTGCGCTTGCCGCCGTGCATGTGCGCTTTACGGACTGGCTTTTCGGGCAGGCATTGCCCTTCTGGGCCGATACAGGCTGCGATAGCGTGGCTGGAGCGCCAGCCTTCCTTGGCGCACAGGAGCACCTGACGGGCGAGGGCGTGCCAGCTCTGCCCCCTTTCAAGCGGGTGAGGGTGCAGGCCCGCCAGCTTTTCGTGTTTTCTTGGGCGGCGCTGCGGGGCTGGCCCGAAGCCCGCGCACGGGCGGACGGTATTTTCCGGTTTCTGCTCAACGCACGCCGGGCCGATGGCGGCTGGGCCTGCCGCCTGACCCGTTCGGGTGCGGTGCTCGACAATACGGCGGATCTGTATGATCTGGCTTTCGTGGTTTTTGCTCTGGCCTGGTATGCCCGGCTGGATAGGGCCGATGGGCAGGCCATAACCCTTGCACGCGAGACCCTGCGCTGGATCGAAGCGGCCATGCCCCGGCCGGATGGTGGTTTTGTAAACTGCCTGCCCGATGATGGCGCAGCGTGGCAGCAGAACCCCCATATGCATCTTTTTGAGGCCGTTCTGGCCCTGTATGATACTACCGGCCAGACCGATGATCTGACGCTGGCCCACCGTCTGCACGCGCTGTTCAGCACCCGTTTTTTCGATCCTGTAACCGGGTGTCTGGGGGAATATTTTCAGGCGGGTTGGCTGCCAGCGGCAGGCGAGGCCGGGCAGTGGACGGAGCCGGGGCATCATTTCGAATGGGTGTGGCTGCTCCACGCCTATACTGCCCGCAGCGGGGTTGAAACCCACAGACAGGCTGACAGCCTTTACCGTTTTGCACTGGCGCATGGCGTGGTGGCAGAGACTGCTCTGGTGCGCGATGCGGTCGGCAGGGGCGGGCAGGTGCTGAGTAACGCCGCGCGCCTGTGGGTGCAGGGTGAGGCCCTGCGCGGCATCCTCCGCCACGATGCGCAAGGCAATGGCCTGCTGGCGGCACGCGTGGCGGACAACCTGCTGACACGCTACCTGCATGGCCCCGTAGCCTGCGCCAGTGCCGGTGCGACATGGACAGACCAGCTTGACGCACAGGGCCAGCCCGCAGCCGAGCGTATTCCCACAAGCTCACTCTATCATATCGTTACTGCGTATGATGAGCTTGACCGCGCCGTGCAGGAAGGCTGGGCGGGAAAGAGCCGCGCGTAATCGCTGCCGACTCTTACGGTATTGGCCGGAAATCTGCTACAGAGACCGGCATGAACACGATCGAGAGCGACCAGCAGAAGGAAGAAGGGCCACTGGCCCTTGGCCTGCGCCAGCCCCCCGCCAACATAGAGGCCGAGCAGGCGCTGCTTGGTGCCTTGCTGACCAATAACCGTGCCTATGACCGGGTTTCGGATTTTCTCGCGGCCGAGCATTTTGCCAACAGGGTGAATGGCCGGATTTTCGAGGCCATTGCCCGGCGGGTCGAAGCCGGACAGCTGGCAGACCCCGTGACCATGCGTGCCGAGCTTGAACATTCAGGTGTTCTGGAAAGCGTTGGCGGCATGGGTTACATGGCCAAGCTTCTTGGCTCCATGGTGGGGATTATCAACGCGGGCGATTATGGTCGCGCCATTCATGACGCGTGGATACGCCGCCAGTTGATTGATATTGGCGAGACCGTCGTCAACAATGCCTTTGGCATATCGGGCGGGCTGTCCGGGCCTGATCAGATTGAGGCCGGGGAAGAAGCCCTGTTCAAGCTGGCCACCGAAAAAGGCAAGGAAGGGGATTTTGTCTCCTTCAACCGTGCGCTGGCGGGCGCGATCGAGGTTGCGGCACAGGCGTTTGAGAACGATGGCCATGTAACAGGCCTGACCTCCGGCCTGCGGGATCTGGATAAGAAAACCGGCGGCCTGCACCCTTCCGATCTGCTTATTCTGGCAGGGCGACCCGCGATGGGTAAAACGGCTCTGGCTACTAAAATGGCCTTTTCCGCCGCCCGCGCCATTATGGAAGACAGTTCGGACAAGGGGGGCAAACCCAAGGGTAGTGTCGCCATTTTCTCGCTCGAAATGTCGGCCGAACAGCTTGCTACCCGTATCCTGTCCGAACAGGCTGAGGTATCGGGCGAGCGCATTCGGCGTGGCGATATCGGGCAGAAGGAATTCGACCGCTTTGTGCGTGTCAGCCACGAGCTGGCGTCTTTGCCGCTGGTGATTGACGATACCCCGGCCATCAGCCTTTCGGCTATGCGCACACGCTGCCGCAGGCTCAAGCGTACGCAGGGGCTTAGTCTGGTGGTGGTGGATTACCTCCAGCTTATGCGCCCGTCTGTCGGCACCCGCCCAGAAAGCCGCGTGCTGGAAATTTCCATGATTACGCAGGGTCTCAAGGCTATTGCCAAGGAACTGGAAGTGCCGGTTCTGGCCCTTTCCCAGCTCTCCCGTCAGGTGGAAAGCCGAGAGGACAAACGGCCTATGCTGTCGGATCTGCGTGAATCAGGTTCGATCGAGCAGGACGCCGATGCGGTGATGTTCGTCTATCGTGACGAATATTATCTCCAGCAGCGTCAGCCCAAGGAAACGGCGTTTGATTCCATGGATAAATATCAGACTGCCATGGAAGACTGGCAGCGCCGTATGGGGCTTGTGCATAATAAGGCCGAGCTGATTCTCGAAAAACAGCGTCATGGGCCAACCGGCACCATCAACCTGTTCTTCGAAGGCGAATACACGCGCTTTGCCGATCTGGACACCCTGCACGATCACTAGGATGCGGCTGCACCGCTCTGTCGCATACCGTAATGGTTGCAGCAGGGCGGTGGCTGTCAGCTTGCGGGTGCGTCCGCATCGCGCATCAGCAGTACCTGCCGGGATGCGACGATAATCCCCTGTTCATGAAAAGCCTGCCACAGTGCGCGCAGGGCTATGGGTCTGGCGAGTTTGATGGTCAGATCCGCACGGGCGGTGGCGGTGCCGGTCAGCAGCACCGTGCCATCCTCTACCGATGTCATGTCCACCGTAACAGGGGCAAGGCCGTCCACGGCGTCACAGGCGCTCAGTGTGTCAGCAATGACCTGCATCGCGTGGTTGAGGTCGGAGGAGAACGGCACATCAAGCGTTACGGTAAACACGCCGGGTTTCTGTGCCGCAGTGGCGTTCTTGACCGCCGAGGTAATGAACTGCGAGTTCGGCACGATCATGATGGATTTGTCGTCCAGCAGGATGTCGGTAGACCGCACGCTGATCCGCCCTACCTTGCCCGTTACACCGGCAATCGTCACGGTATCACCCACCGAGACAGGGCGTTCGGCCATCAGGATAATGCCTGAAACGAAATTCTGCACGATGGATTGCAGACCAAACCCGATCCCGACCGACAGCGCGCTGACAACCCATGTCAGGCTTTTGACTGTCACCCCCAGCACCGACAGCATGGCCAGTCCGATGAGAATCCACGCAGAATATCCCAAAATACCCAGAATGGAGGCCTGTGCCCCCGTATCCAGCCGGGTGGTGGGGAAAAACTTCTGGCTGAACCAGCTTTTGACCAGATTGATGACGTAGTGCCCGGCTATCAGCAGCCCGACACAGAGCAGTACGGCATTGAGCGAGACAAAATGTGTTTCGGCATTGGTCTGGCCATTAAACAGGTAGCCAAGCTGCGCCCATACCTGCGAGGGGTCAAACCCACCGCCTGAACTGGCAACAGCAAACAGAACCACCAGCAGCAGCAGATTGACCGCGCCGGGAATAAGCACACTGATCTGGTTGACCAGCCGTGCCGGAATGCCCAGAGCTGTCAGGCGTTGGCCAAGGCTGCCATGCGCGCACAGGGCTGTGGCGCATAGCGTGCTGGACAGGAGCGAGACCAGCAGCAGGCCGGAAAGCGTGATACTCATCATGCTCAGCCATGAGATGATGGTATAGGCCAGCGGAATATAGCCCGAAAACACAGCCAGCCAGCAGATAATAGCCACGGTCATGGCCAGACTGCGCAGAAACTGCGCGAGGGGCGGGTTATCTTCGTCTTCCGTATTGGCGGTAACCCGTAGCTCCCGCGGGATCGCGAACAGCAAGGGGCTGACCGCCAGCGTATAGGCGCCATCCATCAACTGCACGGACAGCAGGGACAGGCCGCTATGTGTGTCCATATAGCGCAGCGCACCGCGCACCAGCATGGCGACGGCCAGCCATGCGGGGAACAGGCGCAGGTTTCTGGCCAGTTCGTCGGGCATGGTGAAAACCCGCCATTCCTTCATGCGTGAGAACAGGCACCAGCCCAGTTCCAGTACAAAGCCGCACAGGGGAGCCTGTGTTGCCACCATGTCGGCCAGCACGGCCAGATCACCCTGTGCGGCAGGGTTATCGAACGACAGGATGTTCCACAGGATCTGGAAGGAAAAACCCCAGGCGGCTGTGGCAATGGCCGCACAGGCGAGGGTGGCTGTAATCGGGCGCAGGCGGCCAAAGGGTACAAAGCGGGTAATCAGCCTGCGTACAGGGCCGTGGCAGCCAAGCCAGAGCGCCATGAGCAGGGCCGTGCCCGCCATTCCGCCCAGAGTGATAAACACGCGCGAGCCGCTAAAGGCGACCCCCGTCAGGGCGACGGTCTGCTGGGAAAGGTCATGCAGGTGGTTGCTGTCCTGCCGGAAGGCGCTGATCAGCCCTGACCAGAAATTGATACCTAGCGGCGAGGGAAAACGCTGCCAGAGCGTTGCCTGCTGAATGGCGCTGCCATGCTGGCGCAGGGCGCTGATAAGCTGCTGGGCTTCCGCCTGATACAGCTTTAGCCGCACCATGCGGGTGTCCACCTCTTTCTGGCGGCGTGTCAGGGTATTGCGCTGCTCGGTAATGGAGGCGGCTTCTGCCGGGTCGCCGGAGGCGGGAGGCTTGCCCAGAATATCCAGAAAGTTCTGGTACATTGCATGGTAGGGCTTCAGCCGCGCCATGAGCGTATCGGCCTGCGTGGCGACAGCCGTTGCGCGTTGCAGCAACGTGGCCAGATCAGCGGAGGTATGGCCTGTATCGTGGTCTTGCAGGCCGGTGGTGTAAATGGTGCGGATTTCCGCTTCCATTGCGTCCAGCGTCTGATCGGGCGCGCTGTTTTCAGCGCGGGCGATAAAGGCGCTGGCCAGCCCGCCGGGTACGGTGGTGCCTACGGTCGGTTGTGTCGTATCAGCCGATGGGGCGGCTGGCGTTGTGTCGGTGCGTGTGGTGGCGGCGGTGGCTGCCGTGGCAAGGGCAGGCGCGGCAAGCAGGGCAAGGGCCAGCCCCGCAGGTCGGAGCAGGCGGCGCAAAGAGGAGAAAAAAAGCTGATGGCGCATCGGGCAGTCGTATCTCCGCTTTACCGTATGCCTTGCGTGACTGTCCTGAGCGCGAGCCTCCTGAAAGCAGGGGGGAAGGGATCAGGGGCGCTCGGTCAGGCCGGGAGACAGCTTAGGTGTTGCTGTTCTGGATATGATCGCGGAACCCCAGTTTTTCGAGCTGAGCGGGGGAGGTAATATGGCGGGGGGTCGAATGGAACATCCCGCACGCCGAAAGGCCGAGCGCACAAGCCAGCAGCAGGACTGCACGTTTCATGATGTTGTCTTTCTCCACGGTTGACTGGCCGTTTCACTGTCTTCTTTCTATCTCACCCGCAGGCAGTGCGGGCAAGCGAAGAAGTGCGCCCAGCCGCTCTCTAACGACGCAGTTCCATGGTGATAGGCCCTTCGCGGCGGCCATGGGTGAACTGATCCACATAGGGGTTGCCGCTCTCCATCAGGGTGCTGGCGGCCCCCTGCCAGATCAGCCGCCCCTGATAGAGCATGGCCGCCTGATCGCCTATCCGCTGGGCGGAGGCCATGTCATGCGTGATGGCAATGGCGGTGGAGCCGAGTGTTTTGACGCAGTTTACAATCAGCCCGTCGATGACAGCCCCCATGATCGGGTCCAGCCCGGTTGTGGGTTCATCAAAAAACAGCATGTCCGGGCGTGCGGCGATAGCGCGTGCAAGGCCCACACGCTTTTGCATGCCGCCTGAAAGTTCCGCCGGGTAAAGATCGCCCACGGATGGGTCAAGCCCGACCTGTGTCAGGATTTCGCCCGCATGGGTGCGGGCATTACGGCGGGAAAGATGCTTGCGCGCGAGAAGCCCGAAGGTGACATTTTCCCATACGGGCAGGCTGTCAAACAGGGCGGCGTTCTGGAACAGCATGCCTATTTCGCCGCGCAGGCGCTCGCGGCGGCTGGCGGGGGCGCTGAGAATGTTTTCACCGTCGATTTCAATCACGCCGGAATCGGGCGTCATAAGGCCCAGCAGGCAGCGCAGCAGAACCGATTTACCGCTTCCTGACCCGCCAATGATTACGCATGAAGTACCCTGCGCCACATCAAGTGTGACGCCATCGAGCACCTTTTTGCTGCCAAAAGATTTGTGCAGGTCACGGATACGGATTTTCGGAGGCGCATCTGTCATGCGGGGCGGCGGTCCTTATGGTGTTCAGTGCGAGAAAAACAGGTCCGTTATCAGATAATCGAACGCCAGTAGTAAAATGGAGGCAGCGACCACGGCAGATGTGGTGGCAGACCCCACGCCCTCGGCCCCGCCCTTGCTGTTATAGCCGTGGTAACAGCCCATGAGGGTGATCAGAAAGCCGAACAGAGCGGCCTTGACCAGCCCGACCGTGACATCCTCGGCTTTCAGGGCGTTGAGGGTGGCGGTAATATAGGCGGTGGCGGAAAAATCGAGCTTGACCACTGCCACGAGAAAACCACCGGCAACCCCCAGCACATCGGCTATCAGCACCAGCAGGGGCAGGGCTACAAGCCCGGCCAGCAGGCGTGGGGCCACCAGATATTTCATGGGGTTGGTGGACAGGGTATCCAGCGCATCAATCTGGTCGGTTACGCGCATGGTGCCAATCTGGGCAGCCATGGCAGCGCCCACCCGTCCGGCCACCATAAGCCCTGCCAGAACCGGCCCTAGCTCACGGGTAACGGCCAGTACCACAATACCGGCAATCGCACTCTGGGCATGGTACTGTGCAAAGCCGGTATAGGATTGCAACGCAATCACCCCGCCTGAAAACAGGGCGGTTAGCGCTACAACGGGGAGCGAGAAAAAACCCGTCTCGAGAAAACTGCCCCAAAAGACGCGCCCGTAAAACGGCGGGCGGACAATATGCGACAGGCCAGACAGCGCGAACAGCGCGATCGCCCCCGTTGCGCGGAGAAGGGAAAGGGTAGCGCGGCCAATGCCGGCCACGAGATCGAGCGCCATATCCATGGATCGGGGCTGTCTGCTCCTGCGTGGGGGTGGGTGCTGTATCGCTCTGCTGGCCTAGCGTGGAAGGAGGGGGTTCGTCAAAGTGCCTGTATGCGTCATGGGGGTAGGCAGGGGGGCTGCGGGCTTGAGTTTGTTCTTGTTTTATTCCATTTTATGCGGGAGCCGGAGCTAACCGGTGTCGTGCCGCGCCGGGTTAGGCCGCGCGGAGTTTCAAGGAGTGCCCGTGGCCAAAAAACCAGCCCGTCAGTACGGATGCACCGCCTGCGGAGCCGTACATGCCAAATGGGCCGGGCAGTGCGATGCCTGCCAGGAATGGAACACGCTTGAAGAACTGGCGATAGAACCGCTGGCGGCGTCTTCTGCCGCACGGGCTGTGCCGGGGCGGCGTGTCCGGCTTGAGGCCTTGCAGGGTGTTGTACAGCCACCGCCGCGCGTGCGCTCGGGTATTGCCGAGCTGGATCGCGCACTGGGTGGGGGGTTGGTGCCTGCCTCTGTCGTGCTGGTGGGGGGCGATCCGGGGATCGGTAAATCCACGCTGCTGTTGCAGGCCGCGAGCAAGCTGGCGGAACAGGGCGAGCGGGTTTTGTATATTTCGGGTGAAGAGGCGGTGGATCAGATCCGCCTGCGCGCCCGGCGGCTGGGGGTGGAAGGGGCAAAGCTGGAACTGGCGGCCTCCATCAATGTGGCGGACATTATCGCCACCGCCGAGGCCGAGGCTGATGTGCGGGTGGTGGTTATCGATTCTATCCAGACCATGTGGCTGGAAACGGTGGAAAGCGCTCCGGGCACGGTTTCGCAGGTGCGGGCCTGCGCGTTCGAGCTGATCCGCGCGGCCAAGCGCCGGGGGTTCTGTCTTATTCTGGTGGGGCATGTCACCAAGGAAGGGGCACTGGCAGGCCCGCGCGTGCTGGAACACATGGTGGATGCCGTCATGTATTTCGAGGGCGATCGCGGGCATCAGTTCCGTATCCTGCGCGCGGCCAAGAATCGCTATGGTGCGACGGATGAAATTGGCGTGTTCGCCATGACCGATCGCGGGCTGGAGGAAGTCAGTAACCCTTCCGCCCTGTTTCTGGCCGAGCGGCGGGGTAATATTGCCGGTTCCGCCGTCTTTGCCGGGCTTGAAGGGTCTCGCCCTGTCCTGCTGGAAGTGCAGGCCCTGCTCTCGCCCAAAGGGGGGGATGGCGCGCCCCGCCGTGCTGTTGTGGGCTGGGATGGCGGGCGGTTGGCCATGCTGCTTGCCGTGCTGGAAACCCGTTGCGGGCTGAAGCTTTCGGGCATGGATGTGTATCTGAACGTAGCCGGAGGGCTGAAAGTGGCGGAACCGGCGGCTGATCTGGCCGTGGCTGCCGCACTCGTTTCCGCAGCGACCGGCGTGCCGACCAGCCCCGGTGCGGTCTATTTTGGCGAAGTCGGGCTTTCGGGCGAGATCAGGCAGGTTTCTCAGGCGGATTCCCGGCTGAAAGAAGCCGCCAAGCTGGGCTTTACCCAAGCTGTTCTGCCACGCCGTGTGGCGCGAGGCAGTGCGCCCACCCGCCCGCCGGAAGGGCTGAGCCTGCGAGAGAGCGGGCATATATCCGATCTGATCAGCCCGGATGCGCAAAGCGAGTAAGCGGGAAAATACACCCTTCGGATTGCCAGTCAGCAGAAGCGGGGTTATAAGACGCCCACTGGTTCGCCACGCGGATGTAGTTCAATGGTAGAACGGCAGCTTCCCAAGCTGCATACGGGGGTTCGATTCCCCTCATCCGCTCCAGTTTCCCCCCGATTCTGATGACGTGCCGGACAAGGCCATGCACTGGGCATGGCTCTGCCTCGTGGCGCTGTCTGTCTGCATTGCAGCAGTCGGGCCGGTGCGCTTTGGATATTGTTCCGTTTCAAGTATGATCGATCGGTTCGATTACGCAGGAACATTATAGAGATCGGGCGACAGAAAAGGAATTTCCGTATGGCACAGGCAAAGACCACACCGCCCGCTAGGTCGGGCGCGGGTCTTCGGAACCGGCATATCGCCATGATCGCCCTTGGCGGCACCATCGGCGCGGGGCTGTTCGTCGGTAGCAGCGCTGCCATTGTCGCCACCGGGCCTGCGGTTCTGCTGGCCTATCTTGGTGTTGGCGCGTTGGTCATGCTGGTCATGCGGATGCTGGGCGAAATGGTGGTGAACAACCCGCGACAGGGATCGTTCGTGGCATATATCCGCATTGCCCACGGCGACAGGGTCGGGTTTACCGCTGGCTGGCTTTACTGGTTTTTCTGGGTGGTGGTGCTGGGCAGCGAGGCCATTGCCGGGGCTATCCTGTTGCAGGATTGGGTTAATCTGCCGGTCTGGCTCCTGGCTCTTGTGCAACTGGCAGTGCTCAAGGCAGTCAATTTCGCGGCGCCGCGTGTTTTTGGCGAATGCGAGTTCTGGCTTTCCGGGGTGAAGGTTTTCAGCATTCTGGCCTTTGTGGGCCTGAGCCTGCTGTATGTGCTGCATGTTTTTGGGCCGGGCGTATCGGTGCGCTCCAACCTGGTGGGGCATGGCGGTCTTGTGCCGCATGGTTTTCTGGCGGTGCTATCGATTGTACCCACCATTCTGTTCAGCATGATGGGGGCGGAAATCGCAACCGTGGCGGCGGCGGAATCCAGTGAATCGGAAAAGAGCATCGACCGCGTAACGCGTAGTCTGGGGCTGCGTGTTACGCTGTTTTATGTTCTGGCAGTGGGCATGATCCTGCTTGTTGTGCCGTGGGATACGATCATTTCCGGCCGCTCGCCCTTTGTTGCGGCCATGGATCGCATGGGTGTGCCCGGTGCCGGGTTGATGATGCGCGTTGTGGTGTTGAGCGCCATCCTGTCCTGCCTGAATTCCAGCCTGTACATTACCTCCCGCGTGCTGCGTGAACTGGCGGAACAGGGCGATGCCCCGGCCCCACTGGGGCGTCTGGCGGGCTCGGGCGCGCCGCGTCTGGCTATTACAGTCAGCGGTCTGGCGGGGGCTCTGGTGGCGTTTTCTTCCATTCTCGCCCCCGATACGATTTTTGCCTTCCTGCTGAGTTGTAGCGGTGGCGTTATCCTGCTGATTTACAGCCTGATTGTGACAGCCCATGTCGTAACCCGCAAAGCGGCTGAGCGTGCAGGGCAGGGGCGGTTTGCGTTACCGTTGTTTCCGCTGACCAACTACGCCACGGTGGCGGGGGTTGCGGTTGTCTTCGGGGCCATGCTGGTTAACCCGAGCGAGCGTATGACGGCGGTGGCCTCGTTGGGCACGTCTGTCTTCTGTTTTGCGCTGGCATCGTATTTCATGATCCGCCGGGCGGACTGAACAACACCGCAACGTAAATCGGGCCAGTGGCATACCGGCCCGATCGTGGTGCGCTCAGGGAATGCTGATCCGGTCCAGCCGCACGACAAGCGGCAGGCGCCCGACCAGTAGCACCGTACCGGCCATCATGATGATGAACGCCGTTAAGGCTATTCCCTGTGCTACGCTATGGGCCGAAATCAGCGTGCCCATGACCGCGCCGAGAAAGAGCGCGCCAATGGCCGCCGCCCTGCGCCAGCTTCCCCTGTTATCGCCCCCGGCCACGCTGCTGTTATGCGCCAGACCGTGCAGAACAACGGTTGCGGCGGGTAATGTCATGTCCGGCAGGCTGGCGTGGCGGGTGGCGGAGGTCTGCACCCCCATGGCAAAAGCCAGCAGGCCCAGCGTTATATAAGGTGCGCCGGGTGGCGCGGCTGACCAGATCCATGCCGCCAGCGCAATAAGGCTGGCGACACCGAGCAGCATATCTCCGATAATCAGGCGCTGGTGCCGTCTGCGCCGGACAAGGCGTCCTCCCAGCACAGCGCCACTATAGAAGCAGGCAATGGCCTCCAGCCCGGACAGGACGATAGCCTGCGAGGTGGCGATGTTGACCGCAATCAGGATGATGCTTGCGGTCATGTACCCCGCGAACATTTTCAGGTGCAGCAGCGAGATGGCATCAAGCATGCCCATTGCCATCGTAACCAGAATAATTGCGACAACCAGACGGGCATCATGCCCTTTTTGAATAGGGGGAGTATGTTCCATTGATACAGAAATAGCGTGAGTGGATTGAGTGGATAAAAAAGATAGCATTAATTGTTATAACGCAGAACATGCCTTCGGGTGGGGGCAGCCATGACCTCTCACCCGGCCAAGTGAGGCGAAAACCGAGGCATCAGGGACAGATCACCAGATCGTGATGCAGGTTGAGGACCCTGTAGAGAGGGGGACAAAAGGGGGTGCGTACCCTTGTGCAGGGGGTGTACAACGCGAATGGACATGCTGTTTTATCAGATGGATAGACTGGTTTGCCAACTTTGCCCTGTCTGGCCTGAATTCAGAAAAAACAGACAGGTTAAAGAGCTTTTGCGTTTTTTCGTTCAGGTGTCTGCGCGCTGCATGGGCGGGGGCGATGGGGCGGCACACAGATCGCGCCTTTATGGCGGGGGGCTGCGCAACGCAGGGTGAAGGGCGCGTGTGGTCTGCCATGTTTTTTGTGCGCCCGGCGGCTGCTTGATCTTTGGACAGATTACGGGGCAGTTTGTCGCATATTCCGCTAGGGAGATTCTTGATGAAACTGACAGCCGTACGTGCCCTGTCGGCGCTTGCCCTTACCACCTCTCTCCTGGCTGGCGCTCCGGTGCTGGCTCACGCACAGGAGCTGAACATTCCCGTCGTGCGTGGGGGGGATACGTCCTCTCTGACAACTGTTGACCCGTCCGATCAGGTCGCGGCCATCAACCCCGCTGAAAACGCCGGGCTGCTGAACTACTGCGTGCAGAACGAATATGTCGATTATGACGACGGTTTCCGCACCCTGCAGGAATACGTCAAAAAGACGAATGCCGTGCCTGAAGGCGCTGACGGCAACATGTTCTACGCCATTGGCACCGCTGGCCAGCTGCGCGTGAACAACAAGACCTATTCCATCGCCACGGCAACGCTGCCCATCCGCCAGTCCACCTGTAAGGTTGTGCTCGCACGGGCCAAGGCGTCTCTGTAAGGGCGTTTTTTCGGTGCGCGGCCTTTTTGTTTTCAGGCCCTTGTAAGGGGCGGTCAACACAGGGCGTAGCACCGAAATATCAGGCAGAATCTTCAAAGGCCAGCCGCGTTTCGCGGCTGGCCTTTGTTGCATTACCGAAGTTTTAGGTTCCGTTATGCGGGCAGGTACCTTTACCTGTTGTGCCTCAATGTGATCAAAACGCCATACCTGAACGGTTGAAACGAAAAACAAGAAGGACAGGGCGTGGTGGACGAGGCTGCAAATCCGGCTCTAGGGGCTGTTTCCGATCAGTATGTGCAGAATGTTCTGGAAGCGGAACGCGACCCGGAAGCTTTCTGGCTGGCGCAGGCGCGCCGTCTTGTCTGGCACAGCGAACCCAGCCATGCCTCCCGCTCAGACTTTACGGGCGATGTCCGCATTGCCTGGTACGAGGATGGCCGCCTGAACGTGGCGGAAAACTGTCTGGATCGTTACCTGCTGACCCAGCCTGATAAGGCCGCTGTCATCTGGGAAGGGCAGGAAGACGGGCACCGCACCGTTCTGACTTATCGCGAATTGCATGCCCGTGTGTGCCGTCTGGCCAATACGTTGCGCCGTCTGGGGGTGAGCAAGGGCGACCGCGTTGCCATTCACCTGCCTATGGTGGTGGAAGGCGTAGTCGCCATGCTGGCCTGCGCACGGATCGGGGCCATTCACGTGGTGCTGTTTGGCGGTTTTTCGGCTGAAGGGCTGGCCGAACGCCTGCGCGATAGTCAGGCCGTACTGGTTATTACGGCGGATGTCGCCCGCCGGGGTGCCAAGCTGATCCCGAGCAAAACCACCATGGACGAGGCGCTGGACGCCTGCGGCCCCGAATGCGCTGTGCGCAAGGTGCTGGTCGTGGCTGTAACCGGTGCCAAGGTGCCTATGCAGGCCGGGCGCGATCTGTCTTACGAGGCGGAAGTGGCGCTGGAAATGCCGGATTGCCCGGTAGAGGTCATGGATGCATGTGACCCGCTGTTCCTGCTCTATACTTCGGGCAGCACGGGGCGGCCCAAGGGCGTTGTGCATGGCTCGGGCGGCTATCTGGTATGGGCCAGTTTTACGCACCAGACCGTTTTCAATAGCCAGCCAGATGATATTTTCTGGTGCACGGCCGATACAAGCTGGATCACCGGTCACACCTATGTGGTGTATGGCCCGCTGGTGAATGGCGGCACCATCATGATTTACGAGGGGCTGCCCTCATGGCCTGCACCGGGCCGCTGGTGGGATGTGATTGATCGCAACGGGGTGACGGTTTTCTATACTTCCCCCACCGTTATCCGCGCCGCCATGCGCGAGGATGATCACGTGGTGGAAAGCCGCTCGCTGGCCAGCTTGCGGGTGCTGGGCACTGTGGGTGAGCCGATCAGCCCCGAGGCCTGGCAGTGGTTCCATGACAAGGTGGGGCGTAACTGCTGCCCGGTTGCCGATACATGGTGGCAGACCGAAACCGGCGGTGTCATGATTACGGCCAGCGCGGGCAAGGTGCCGGGCAGGCCGGGGGCTGCGGGCCTGCCGCTGCCGGGCGTGCAGGTTGAACTCCTGACCCCCGCCGGAGCAGGGCAGGAACAGCCGGTGGTGGAAGGGGCTGGTGAGGGGCTGTTGTGCCTGTCGTCCTCATGGCCCGGTCAGGCCATGACGCTGTGGCAGGATCATGAGCGTTTTCGCCAGACCTATTTCACTACCTGCCCGGGGCGGTATTTCTCGGGCGATGGGGCACGTCGCGAGGCCGATGGCTATATCTGGATCACGGGCCGGGTGGATGATGTGGTGAATGTTTCCGGCCACCGGATTGGCACGGCGGAAATTGAAGACGCCATCGCAACCGACCACGAGGTGGTGGAAAGTGCGGCGGTCGGTATCCCGCATGACCTCAAGGGGCAGGGTTTGGTGGTGTATGTCGTCCCGCGTGAGGAAGGCGTGCTGGATACGGCGCGGGTGCGCAAGGTGGTGGCGGATAGCGTGGGCCGTTATGCCGCCCCTGAAAAAGTCTATGTCGTGCGGGATCTGCCCAAGACGCGCTCTGGCAAGATCGTACGGCGGCTTTTGCGCAAGATCGCAGCGGGTGAGCTGGAAAATCTGGGAGATCTGTCCACCCTGTCTGACCCGGACTGTGTGCAGGCCCTTATCCGTCAGGTAGCAGAACAGCAGGGTTAGCCCATGCAGGGCACCAGCCTCCTTCGAGGGGCTGGTGCCATCAACCCGGTTACGGTGTTGCGCCGTTTTCCAGCCGGGCAAAACGGGGCTGGCCGTTTACGTTTTCCATCCACATGGCCAGAGGGCGCACCCAGTAGCTGCCCTGCGCCTCGCTTCTGTATGTGACAAGCCATTCCTCGGTTTCGCTGTGCCGCCCGGTGCATAGAACTGTGTAAAGCCCTCCCTTGTAATGTCGGTAAAGACCGGGCTGCGGGTGCGCTGGCATAGCGCCGTGCGCCGGGGCGGCTGGCTGTGTCGAGAGCGTGGCCGGAGCGTGATCGGGGCTGGTCATGGCGGCTTCTTCCGTGTTCTGTATGTTTATGGCTGTAATGAAAGGATGGGGGCGCGCGTGATCATGGGGCATCTGGGCTTTTTCGTGCGGGGCGGGAGCCGGGTTGCGCGGCTGGGCAGGATAAGCGGGCTCTTGCTGGCTGTCATCGGGCTTTTCCATGGTCTGGCACATGCTGCGGGGCATGCCCGTGGTGTCACCGTTACTCTGAGTGCCCAACCCGGCACACCGCTGGATGCACAGGCCCGTTTGCTGGCAACGGAAGACATGGCCGCCGCCGCCCGGCATGGCGAAACCCCGCTGGTGCTGGTGGGCAACGCAGTGCTGGCGCTTAAAGGGGAGGGTGCGGAGGCACTGTTTGTTCAGGTGCAGTCGGCCAGCCTGTGTGGGTCGGCCGGGTGTTCGACCGATGTTTACCTGAAAAAACAGGGGCAGTGGGTCAAGGTGCTGGATTCTGTCAGTGGGCCGGTTGAGATTCTGCCCGCCGGGCATGGCGGCATGAAAGATATTCTGGTCGATGGGACTGATCGCTGGGTCTGGAAAAACAACAGCTATGTGGACACTCTGGCCCTGCAGGAGTGAACAGGGCCAGAGTGTTCAGGGGCGTTTAGCCTGATACGGGCTGTGGCTGACCGGTCCAGCCCGGCAGGGGGCTAACCCCTTCCTTGGCGGCTGTTTCAGACCAGAAAAATGTCAGCTCATGCTTGTTATGGGCCAGATGGGCCAGCGCTCCACCGGGAATGGCTTCAAAAGCGCTGACGGTTTCATGGTCGGTCTCGCCCTGAAACTTGACGGTCAGCACCATGTTACGGGTCTGCTGCGTATCAATCCAGCGCTGGGCCAGCCGCAGCAGGCGTTGTGGATAGGCAATAATATCGGAAAACACCCAGTCAGCTCGCTCAAGGGTGGAGGGTTCCAGCCCAAAGGCGCTGGCCTGATGAAAGCGCACATTTTTCATGGCAGCTACGGCCGGGGCCAGTGGCGCACGGTCAAACGCATCCACCCGTGTTTTCAGGGTCGCCAGTGCCCATGTCCACCCGCCGGGGGTTGCCCCCAGATCGTAGCAGAGCGCGCCCGGCTCCGGCCAGCGGCCTAAACGGGTGCAGGCTTCCCATAGTTTCAGATAGGCGCGTGAGGGTGGCCCGGTACGGTTTTCCACAAAACGGGGGCTGCCATTGGGGAAAGGGCTGCTCTTGCGTGCCGAAAACAGCAGGGTTTCGGGGTCGAGCAAGGTCCATGCGCCTAGCGGGCTGGAAGGCGGGCTTGTTGGAAAGACCAGTGCGGCCGCCTTGACCGGGGGCAGGCGCTCTTCCACCAGCCGGGCGCGGCCAAAACAGGTGGCGGCGTACAGGCTCCAGTTCCGCTGGCGTGCACGCAGCGTATCGGCTGCCGCGCGGATGGAGGCAACCGGCACACATTCGGGCTCAAGCCATATATCCAGCGCCCACGGGGAATACACGGCCGGGTGGCTGGAAAGGGCTAACTGTCCGTGCCAGCGCTCGATGGTAACACCCCGGCGGCGGAGGTCTTCGCTCAGGGTTTCTTCCAGCCCTTCTGCCGCCAGCCATGCGCCGCCTATTGTCGCGCTCATGCGCCGCGCGCCCATGCGAAGGCGAGGCACAGCCATGACAGGATCAGCAGGCTACCACCGGTAGGCGCGACATGCCCGGCATGGTGGCCGGTAAAGGCCGTGTAGTACACCGCTCCGCAGAACAGCAATGTACCGAGCAGAATGCCCGCGGCCCCAATGCGTAGCAGGCGCGTGCTCAGGCGGTCTGCCCCAAGCCCGAGGGCGACAAGGGCGAGGCCCTGCCACATCTGCATTTCCATGGCGCCACGCGCCATGACGCGGCCCCCCGTGGCAAAGGCGGTTTCAGGCAGGTGTGCCGTGAGCGCACCCATGATCACGCCACAGGCGACGACCAGCGCGCCGCCTGTGCGGTACAGGCGGGGAGGAAAGGCAGAGTGTGTCATGCGGCCATTCTATAGTCGCGCAGGCGGCGGACGGCAAAGGGCGTTGTCTTTGTGGGGCCGTATTGTTTTCTACCGCCGCCCGAGGAATGTTGGTTTGGATTATAAAAAGGCCGGAACAAAGGACAGCATGGCATGAGCATTCGCATAGACAGAGTGGTAACGCGCGGCGGTGATGGCGGACAGACATCGCTGGGAGATGGCTCACGCGTGGGCAAGGACAGCCTGCGCATAGATGTGCTGGGTGCGCTTGACGAGCTTAATGCGGTGCTGGGGCTGGTGCGTGCCCATGCGGCCCATTCCAGTAAGCCTGCCACAGCACAGCCTGAAACACAGAGTGAAAGGGAACTGGCAGCCCTGCAGAATCTCCTGTTCGATATGGGGGCGGAGCTCTGCATGCCTGAAGGGCCAAAAGCCCAGCGGGTGAAATCGGTGGAAGACACGGTGGTGCTGGAGCTGGAAAGCTGGATCGAACGTATGCGCGCGGATCAGCAGCCGTTGAGCGGATTTGTGCTACCCGGTGGCTCCCTTGCCGCCTGTTGGGCGCATATGGCCCGCACCCAGACCCGCCGTGCCGAGCGGCAGCTTGTGGCGCTTGCACAGCTTGAAACGATTAATCCCGTATTACTGAAAATACTGAACAGACTCTCTGATTACTTTTTCGTTCTTGCCCGTTATTTCAATCAGAACGGGCAGTCTGATCTGCTATGGCAACCCAGAGTATCAGCCAAAGCGGAATAAATGCGCTATTTTGCCCGGAAAACCTGCATATTACGCTTGGATAACACATCCGGGCGTGATATGGATTTAACACCAACAGGTTAAAGATGCTTACTTGGCGCTGATTTCTCTGTTGACCATTTCTTTTAAAAGATCGTTAGCCGGCCCTATTGCAGGGCAAACGGTTTTCTAAAAACCCGGCGCGGTCTGATGTATTCCCTACTGCAAATTGGTACGGGAAATGGCAACGGGCTACACGTTGGGCATTTCTGTTTCATGTAACGTGATAAAATAAGAACGTGACATTAGGATTGATGAATACTTCTCCTTTTCTTTCTTCTTCTCCGTCCGACCAGCAGCATGAAGATGGGCTTGAAGAAGCCAGCATGCTTAATGCGCTTGAACGCCTTGGTCAGTCTGCCCGTACACGTCCTGCAAACCGGCAGCCTGCCGAGTCTGCGGGCAAGCGGCGGCGCTTCGTGCGTGATGGCGAGGTGCAGGTTGAAAAACACACCCTCGGTCGCGCTGCGGCTCCTCGCACGCTGGCAGACCCCCGCCCCGGTAACGGCAATGCCCGCGCCGTGCATTTTCCCGATGAGGATAACGGCGAACTGACACGCCTGCGCCGCCATCTGGCGGAAGAAAAACTGCGTGCGGAAGAAGCCGAGCGTCAGTTGGCCGAAACACAGGCCAGCCAGCGTGGGTTGATGACCCGTGCCGGACATGCCGATGTGCTGGTGCGTGAACTCAAGGAAAAGCTGACCGAACGTGAAACGCATCTGGCTCGTGCCGTGCGTGAGGTCAAAACCCTGCGTGAAAAGCTGGAAGTAACGGAGGCCGAAGTCACTCTGTTGCGTCAGCGGGTTGAAAGACGGCCTGCCGCAGCCCCCGCGACACGGCGTTATGAACTCGCGGTTGGGGAATCGGAAAACGGTGGGCCTCAGCCCGTCAAATGGTGGAAGGACTGAGCAGCACCTCTGTCTGCGCTGTTTACCTGATGTCCGTGCCGGATTTTGAAACGGTGCCTGTACCGTGTTGTGGCAGGGTGCAGGTATGAGCGAAAGCTCTCAGCCTGCCTCACGCATGGCAATGCTTGGTTTTGTCGTGCTGATCATTGATCTGGCAGCAGGCATTGGCTTTGTGCTGGTGCCGCTGTTGATTGTTGGCTTTCTTTCCCTCTTGCGGGATGTTTTTGGCGTTCTGCTGCTGCCGTTCAGCTTTCTGCTGGGGCTGGCGGGTTGGTCGGCGGATCAGAAGACACTCCATGCCATGCAGGCGGGTTTTCTGCCTGATGGGGGCGCTCACGCCCTGCGTGCAGGCTGTGTCGTGCTGGCGCTGGTTGTCTCGCTTGTCTGTTCGGTGCTGGCCAGCCGCCGGATGGGGCGTGCTGTCGGCTTTGAAAGCTGGCTGGCGCCCTGCCTGACAGCCTTGGCGGCGTGGCAGGAGGGCGGCAGTCTGGCACTTGTGCTGCTACCAGCCTTTCTTTTGCAATGCATCGCCCTGCGTTACCCCGGCCTGCGGCGTGCAGGCGCGCGGTAAGCCGGGAGCAAGCCGTTTCAGGCGGCGGGAAAGATCTTGCCGGGGTTCATCAGCCCATCAGGATCGAGTGCGTTTTTGATACGGCGCATGCTTTCCAGTTCAGCGCCACCCCGCCATGACGGCATCATGTAGGTTTTAAGCTGGCCTACACCGTGCTCTGCGGAAAAGGAGCCGCCAAGGTGGCGCACGATCTCGGCCACCGTATCCATGATATCATGATCGCGTGCGCTGAAAGCCGCCGCATCCATCTGTTCAGGCTGCACCAGATTGAAGTGGATGTTGCCATCGCCAATATGCCCGAAAGGAGCAACCCGGATACCCGGTATCAGGGCTTCGCACGCGGCGGTGGCTTCCGTAATCAGGGTGGGAATGGCGGCAAGGGGTACGGATACGTCGTTTTTGACGGATGCCCCGGCCCGCTTCTGGGCTTCAGCATGTTCTTCACGCAGCATCCACAGAGCGTTACGCTGGGTTTCGCTTTCGGCCAGAACCGCATCGCTGACCAGCCCGCTTTCCAGAGCCTCGCCCAGCACATCTTCCATCAGGCTACGCAGGCCATCTCCCGCGCGGGGGCTGGAAAGCTCAACCAGCGCGTAGGCCGGGGCCGGTTCGGATAGTGGCAGGGCGGCGCCGTCAATGAAGCGGTTTACCAGCCCCATGCTGGTACCGGACATGAACTCGAACGCCACCACAGCGGCCGGGTCCTGCTTGCGGAACGCGGCAAACAGATCCAGCGCACCTGCGGCACTGGCGACAGCACACAGCGCGGTTTCACGCGCACGCGGGGCAGGCTGGAGCTGGATAACCGCCTGAGTGATGATACCCAGCGTGCCTTCAGCCCCGATCAGCAACTGCCGCAGGGCGTAGCCGGTGTTGTCCTTGCGCAGGCGGCGCATGAGGTTGAGCACGTTGCCATCGGGCAGAACGGCCTCAAGCCCAAGTGCTAGTTCACGGGCATTGCCATAGCGCACCGTGTTGTTGCCCCCGGCATTGGTGGCCAGAATCCCGCCAATATCAGCCGATCCTTCCGATGAAATCGACAGGGGCAGGAAAAGCCCTTCGGCGGCGGCGGCATCCTGCGCGGCCTTGAGCGTGACCCCGGCATCGACCGTCATGGTCAGGTCGGCATGGTCGATGGCGTGTACGCGGTTCATTCGCGTGGTGGAAATGACAACCGCCCGGCCACTGTCATCCGGCGTGGCGCCGCCTACCATGCTGGTGTTGCCACCCTGCGGCACCATAGGCACGCCGTGGGCATGGCATAGGGCCACGGCCTTTGCGCATTCCTCGGTGCTGGCGGGGCGGAGTACGGCAGCACAGCGGCCTTGATAGAGTGCGCGCCAGTCCGTGCAGAAAGCGGCGGTGTCTGTTGTGTCCGTCAGCAGGCCGGAAGGGCCGAGCAGGGCTGCGAGCGCCTGATGGAGTGTTGAGGGAAGGGAGGTTTCAGGCGTGCCGGACATGGCAGGGCGCTTCCTTTGCAGGGCCGCGGAAAGAGCGGGGTGGACAGGGTATGAGGCCGATGGTTCGGTCAGGAAAAGGGCGGGCTGCGCACTCAGTTAAACGTATGCGGCGCACTATGGGTAAAGGGCAGGGGTGTGGGCCTGAGGGTATGGAACACCTCTGTACCCGCAACGCCCGCCAGCAGCCCGGCCAGCAGGGCCGCCACAATCATGAGCGGTTTGGGGTTGCGGGTGGAAGAAAGCTGCATGGCGGCCAGATGGGTCTGGAGTTCAGCGCGGGATTGCTGGGTCAGGTAAAGCTGGGCCTTGAGGGATTCGTTCTGTGCGGTAATGGAGCGCAGGTCGCGGTCCAGCCGGTTGATGCTGTCGGCCATTTCACGCAACTGGGTGCGGTAGGAATCCGGCATGTCCTGCTTGTCCGCACGGGCGCGGGTGGTCGAGCTTCTGCGACGGTCGGTTGGCTGGGCGCGGGAGGGATCGGCCGAGATCACCTGAAACAGATTTTTGAGCGCGCCACCCGTGGTGTTGTTGCGCTGTGCGCGGCGGCGCAGGGTTTCCAGTGCGGCGACAGCCTGCCCCTGCTGTTCCTCCAGAACAAGTGCCAGAATGTCTGAAAGGAGTTTGACCTCCTTGGGATCCAGCTCGCTCATGGCAGGGTGTTTTCTTTCGGGTTGGCGGAAAAGGGACGGGGGGCGGCGGCACGGGTCAGCCGGTCATGAATGGCCAGCCCCAGTCCGTGAGTAGGAATAGGCTGCACGGCTATCGCGCGCAGGTTGCGGGCATGGCCCGCATGGTCGAGTGCGCGCAGGCCAGCAAACAGTCGGGATGCGGCTTCTTCAAGACTACCGCTTTCGCTCAGGTTCCAGCTTATGGCTGCGGCAGAGGGGCTGCTTTGCGGGCCAAAGGCCAGCAGGGCTTCATCCGCGCGGGGGGTGAGCACATCCAGCCGCACCGGCAGTCCGGGGGCATAGTGCGATAGCATACGGCCGGGCGAGAGGGGGGCTGCATCGGCCTGCGTGGTGGGGCGGTGCAGGGGGCCGCATAGGGCTTCGAGCGCTTCCGCCGTTATGCCGCCGGGTCTGAGCAGGCAGGGGCGGTCAGGGTCTGACAGATCAAGCACCGTGCTTTCCAGCCCGATGGCGCACGGCCCGCATTCCAGCACGGCATCAATCCGGCCATCGAGTTCTTCGAGCACATGGGCCGCACTGGATGGGCTGATCCGCCCTGAACGGTTGGCCGAGGGGGCGGCTACGGGGCGGCCGGTCTGGCGCAGCAGGGCGGCGGTTATCTCTCCACGCGGCACGCGCACCGCCAGAGTGGACAGGCCATCGGCCGCGAGGTCGCTGACTGTGCTGCCCACCGCACGGGGCAGCACCAGCGTAAGCGGGCCGGGCCAGAAGGCCGCTGCCAGCCTGCGGGCCAGCGGGGTGGCCTGCACCTGTTCAAACGCGGCCTCGGCCTCGGCAAAATGACTGATAAGCGGGTTGAAACGCGGCCTGTTCTTGGCCTCGAAAATACGCGCCACCGCCTGTGGCTGCGTGGCATCCGCGCCCAGCCCGTAAACCGTTTCGGTGCCAAAAGCTACAAGCCCGCCTTCACGTAGAAGGCGGGCAGCCGTGGCAATGCCGGTTTCGGTGCTGTCCAGACGCAGTGTCATGAGTCTTTCAGGCTCTTGCGCTCAAGCAGGCCGCATGGCGCCCCTTCCCGCGGAAAGGCGGCAGGCCATACGGCAGCAGCGTGGGTCATAGCGATCCGGTACAGACAAACGGCGGATTTTTCCAGCCTGATTTACCATAAACGAGGGGCGAACCATCCAGAAGCGTGATCTGCCCGCCCGCTGCTTCCACAATGGCCTGCGGGGCGGCGGTGTCCCACTCCATGGTGGGGCCAAGGCGTGGGTAGAGATCGACCAGCCCTTCTGCCACGCGCACGAACTTCACGGCAGAGCCAATATTGCCCAGCGTGGCCACCTTGCGGCCATTGAGGTATTCCGCCAGCCGCACATCATCCGCATGATGGCGGGAGGCGAGAACGCTCAGCCCTTCCGCCGGAGCCTTGCGGACATGAATGGCCTGTTCGCCCTGACTGTCGCGCCGGAACGCGCCCAGCCCCACGCCACCCCAGTAGGTCTGGTGGTAAGCGGGTAGTGACATCGCCCCCAGATAAGCCCGCCCATCGCGCACAAGGCCGATATTGACGGTAAAATCATCCCGCCCGGCGGCAAATTCACGCGTGCCGTCCAGCGGGTCCACAAGCCAGTAGGTTGGAGCTACGGCGGTTTGCAGTCCGGCGGCCACTTCTTCTTCCGCAACAACGGGAATATCCGGCGTGGCAGAGCGCAGGCCGCGCAGGATATGCGCCTCGGCGGCGGTGTCCGCTTCCGTTACGGGGGAGGAATCGGTTTTGGTCTGGGTTTCAAATCCCTTGGCGCGAATAGCGCGGATGAGATCTGCGGCTTCTTCCACCAGTCTGGTGGCCAGGGCCAGAAGCTCGGACTCTGTATGGGCGTTCATGCAGGCACCATACGCCAGCTTGAGCGTGGCGTCATGTCCCGTCACGCTATTGCCAAGCCCGCGACAGAGACTTACGCAGAAGGGAACCCGTTTTGCAGGAATGATCGGTAGAATTCATGCTTCAGATTTCGTTCTCCTCCGACATACGGCCCGTAGGCGGCAGTCTGGCCATTCTGGTGCCGCAGGGCGAAACCCGCCCGGCTGTTTTTACGGAGCTGGATACCGCTCTGTCCGGTGCGCTGTCCCGCGCGGCAAAGGCCGAGGGCTTTAGCGGCAAGGATGGCACAAGCTGTGTCGTGCTCGCACCCTCAGCAGCGTTCGAGCGCATTGTGCTGGTGGGGCTGGGTAAGGCGGAGGCCGTGGATGCTTTCGTGGCCGAAAAGGCTGGCGGGCTTGCGTCCTCGCTTCTGGGCCGTGCGGAAAAGGCGGCTGTCGCCACGGGCGATCTGTCCGGGGCGCTGGCGGCGCATGTGGCGCTGGGTGCTACGCTGGGTGCGTATCATTTCGGCCTGTACCACGGTGCGCCCGAAGCGCTGGATAACCACAAGCTACAGGCTCTGTCCGTGCTGAGTGCCCACGCGGCGGATGCAGACAGCGCATGGCCGTCTCTGCAGGCGGTGGCGCGGGGTGTGGTGCTGGCGCGTGATCTGGTGACGGAACCGGCCAATGTGCTCAACCCCGTCGAGTTCGCCGAACGCGCCCAGACCCTGCGTGCCCACGGGCTGGAGGTTGAGGTGCTTGACCGCCCCGCCATGGAAAAGCTGGGTTTTGGCGCATTGCTGGGTGTGGCGCAGGGGAGTGCGAACGAACCGCGCATGGTGGTCATGCGCTGGAACGGTGGCAAGGCGGATGCCGCACCGCTGGCCTTTGTAGGCAAGGGTGTGACGTTCGATTCAGGCGGCATTTCCATCAAGCCTGCGGCGGGTATGGAAGACATGAAGTGGGATATGGCCGGGGCCGCCGCCGTAACCGGGCTTATGGCCACACTGGCGCTGCGCAAGGCCGAAGTGAATGCAGTGGGCCTTGTCGGTCTGGTGGAAAACATGGTGTCCGGCACGGCGCAGCGGCCGGGTGACGTGGTGCGCAGCGCTTCGGGGCAGACGATCGAAGTGCTGAACACCGATGCCGAAGGGCGTCTGGTTCTGGCCGATGTGCTGTGGTACGCGCGGGATCGTTTCGCACCCCGTCTGATCGTTGATCTGGCGACCCTGACAGGGGCCATCATTGTCAGCCTCGGGCATGAATATGCAGGGCTATTCTCCAATGATGAGGCGCTGGCCTCTGGTCTGGCTGATGCCGGGGCCTTCACGGGTGAAAAGCTGTGGCGCATGCCTATGGGCACGGCCTACGACAAGCTGCTGAAATCCGATATTGCGGATATGCAGAACATCAGCGGTGGCCGGGCTGGTGGCTCCATTACGGCAGCCCAGTTCCTCAAGCGCTTTGTGGGGGAAACCCCCTGGGCGCATCTGGATATTGCCGGGGTTGCATGGGATAGCAAGGCGCGTAACGGCCAGCCCAAGGGGGCCAGCGGTTTTGGCGTGCGCCTGCTTGATCGTTTTGTGCGTACGGGGTTTGAACAGAAATAACATCCTGTTCGCAAGCCGGGGCTGCCCATTGTGCAGGCCCGGCGATTATGCCCCGTCTGTGGGGTGGTTTTCAGGGGCTGGTGTAAGGGGGGTTACCCGCCGCGCGTCCAGCCCTGTGCTTCCTGTTTCCAGTATGTGGGGCTATGGCCCGCCGCACGGGCGGCTGTCCAGCGTTCACGAGCGGCAGCGACCGCTTGGGGGTCCTGCCCGTCAAACAGGTCAAACACGCGGCTGAACGCGGCAAAGTCCGTGCAAGTGCGGTTTTCCAGCAAAAACAGAAAGCGGGCCTTGTTCGGGCTGTCTTCTCCTGTTGTCAGCCAGATCGGGTGTAGGTCGGGGCAGAGCGCGCCTTCGCTGCCATGCGGGAGCCAGCGCGGGGTTGCAACCTGCCACAAGGCCTTGTCCAGTTCCTGCAACATCGGCTTGGCCGCACACCAGATCACCGCCTTTTCGCCCGCACCCAGCGTGCGTGTCAGCAGCGGGGGCAGGGCTTCGGTCGTGCCGGTGCGGGTCAGGTGGTAAAAACCGATCTGTGTCATCCTGCCTCTATAACAGCCGCGCCTCTGTGCGGGAAAGGCGGCGTGTCCGCAGTCGGGTTATGTCCGGGCTTATGCGCACTGGCACGGTGCGCATAAGCCCGTTGCTGTGCGGGCTGTCGCACGCTTTTAGTGCGGGTCGGTGTCTTCGGTTAGTGGGCGATGGCCGACAAGGGCTTTAAGCTCAAGGGGCTGCGCATGGCGCGTGATGCTCAGCGCTACGGTCTTGCCCGGTGCGGCGGCGGCCACGGCGCGAATCATGAACCGGGCCGATTCTACGCGTTCATCATTCAGGCGGGTGACAATATCCCCCCGGCGCAGGCCGGCATGGGCGGCGGGGCTGTCGCGATCCACTTCCGTAACCTGTGCCCCCAGCGGGTTCGTGCTGTCCTTGAGGGTAGCCCCCAGCCAGCCCCGGTCCATGTGGCCGGTTTTGCGCAGCGTTTCCACAATCGGGCGCACAATTTCGGAAGGAATGGAAAATCCCAAGCCCACAGAACCGCCAGTGGGCGAGACAATGGCCGTATTCAGCGCAACCACCTGACCAGCCATGTTAAAGGTCGGCCCCCCTGAGTTGCCGGGGTTTATGGGCGCATCGAGTTGCAGGAAATCATCAAATGGGCTGGCGCCAATATCGCGCCCCCGTGCCGAGACAATGCCTGCGGTGACGGATGAGCCAAGGCCGAACGGATTGCCCGCCGCGAGTATCCAGTCGCCTACCTGCACAAGGCGGCTATCACCCCACTGGGCATAGGGCATGGGTTTGCCGGTGTTGATTTTGATCACGGCAATATCGGTCAGCGGGTCTATGCCCACCGGGGTTGCGGTAAACTCCTGCCCATCCATGAGCGAGACGGTAATGCGATCCGCATCGGCCACCACATGCCCATTGGTGACGATGCTGCCATCCGGGTCGATAATAAAGCCTGACCCGGCTTCAAGCAGGTCGTTCCAGTGCTGGCGCATGCGCTCGCGGTAGCGATGTTCAAGCGGCGTGCCGCGCACGGACGAAGGTAGTTTGTGCTGCGTTTCCGATTCGCGTGTGACGGCGATATTGACCACCGTAGGGGCGATCCGGCGTACCAGCGGCGCAAAGCTGAGCGGGCGGGATTCGACCAGCGGCACAGGGGTTTGCCCCGGTGGCGGTTCTTCACCCATGCCAGCGGCATGGCCCGGTGTCTGGCCCGTGGAGAGTGTGTCTGCCGCCTTGGCCGCCCCGCTCTGGGCCAGCAGGCTCCATGCCAGACCACAGGCCATGCCGCGTGCCAGCCTGCGGGTCATGCCCTGCGGCACCACCCTATGGCGGGGCTGGGGCTTGGCCCTGCATGGCAGAGGCAGGGTGGACAAAGCGGGCAGGCGGGGAGCCTGTGTCATGCGCGAAGCGCCAAGAAACTGGACATGGTCTTGATTTTTGAACCCGTTTGCCCGGCACATGCAACAGGGATCATGTTTCTATCCATGTTTTCATGCTGTTGTGCCGATGTGGTGACAGGCAGCCCGGCCTTTTCAGGCAGTCTACGGGCGGCGGGTTCTGGTGGCCGGGGCAAGGGCCGGGTTTTCGGGCCATTCATGCCGGGGGTAGCGGCCGCGCATGTCGCGCCGCATATCGGCCCAGCCTCCCTGCCAGAACCCGCCCAGATCAGCCGTGATGGCCTGCGGCCGCCCGGCGGGGGAGAGCAGCGCCAGACGGAGCGGAATACGCCCACCCGCCAGAAGCGGCGTGGTGCTGGCGCCAAAAAATACCTGTGCGCGGGCCGAGGCCACGGGAATGGGTTGGGTATAGTCCACCTCGGCCCTGCCGCCGGGAAAATTAAGGGCGGTGGGCAGTTCCTTATCCAGCCACGCGGTATGGGCATAACCTAGCCAGCCACGCAGCAGGGGGACGACATCCAGCGCTTTGAGCCCGGCAATAGAGGTGCAGCCCGCCAGAGCCGGGGCCAGCCATGTGTCCGTGCTGGCAGCCAGCGCAGGGAAGGAGAAGTCCGGCCAGTCGGTCATGTCTGACGGCATGGGGGCGGAGAGGGCGCGCGCCAGCTCAACACGCGCCTGCAACTGCCCGCCAGCCCCGCTCCAGTCCAGTGCGGTACTCAGGTTGGTGCGGGCGTGCTCAAGCAGCAGGGTGGCGGCTTCTTCAGGGCGGACTTTTTCCGTGCGGTCGCGCAGCACCAGGTTGCCGATACGCATGCGCCTACGGGCCATAATGGCGCCGCTAGCCGGATCGAGTGCGGTTTCCACCTGTTCGCGCGTGCGGGCGAGTACGGCGGGGGGCAGGGCATCGGGGTCGAGTGGGGCGGCCAGCCGGATTTCAGCCGTGGTGCGCAGGTGCAGGCCCGCTACGGCCAGCAGTCGTGCGCTGGCCAGCGTATCGTCGCGGCGCAGGCGGGCATTGCCGCCATTGGCCATGCGAAAGCTGCCGATTTCGCCCCGGCTCAGGGCAATCCTGTCTACAAAGCCCGCAGCCAGCAGGGCTGCGGCATTGCCGCGTGCGGGCAGGCCGTGGGGTAGGCCCAGCCGCGCCCGAAAACGCCCCGAAGCCTGCCGGATCCGTGCGAGTGCCGCCCGGTCTGCATCCGGGTCATCGCCACCGGCGATCAGGTCAAGGCGCAGGCTTATATCCGCCGGAGGGATGGGGGGCGGGCCACCGCGTGCGGCCATGCGTGGGCGTAGCGGGTCACGTTCTTCCAGCAGGGCGGCCAGATCAGCCGCGAGGGCGGCTTCCTCCTGAGTGGTGGCGGCCAGCAGCATGGCGGCCAGTCTGGGGTGTGTGCCAAGCCCTGCCATGTTCCGCCCCAGTGGGGTCAGGTTCTGGCTGTCATCCAGCGCACCCAGTAAGCCCAGCAGGTCACGTGCAGCCGCTAGTGCCGCCCCCGGCGGCTGGTCGGGTAAGGGGAGCGGGGTATCCGATTGGCCAAGTGTTTCCGCCCACAGGCTGGTGGCCAGCACAAAGTCCGACAGATCGGCCTCAAGGATTTCCGGGCGGTCATGCTGGGGCATGGCGCGCTCGGTATGGGGTGTCCACAGACAGTAGGCGGTGCCGGGGGCTTCACGCCCGGCGCGGCCTGTGCGCTGGCGGGCCGCGGCTTTTGAAATGCGAAGCGTTTCCAGCCGTGACAGGCCTGCCCCGGCATCAAACCGTGGGGCGCGGCGGTAGCCGCAATCCACCACAACCCGCACACCCGGTACGGTGAGCGAGGTTTCGGCAATGGATGTAGCCAGAATGACCCGGCGCTCCCCAGCCGCGCCGGGCTGGAGTACGCGCGCCTGTTCGGCAGGATGCAACTCGCCATGCAGGGGCAGGACGGTTACGGGGCAGTCGGCCAGCAGTTGCGCCGTGCGCCTGATTTCTCCCGTGCCGGGCAGGAAAACCAGAATATCGCCCTGCGTTTCCGCCAGCGCTTTGCGCACGCCCGCAGCCGTAACCGTGGGAATATCGCGCAGAGTGGCGATATCCTTGGTAGCGTGGTGGATATCCAGCGTGTGCATCCGCCCTGCACTGGTGAATACAGGCGCATTCATAAGCGTGCTCAGGCGTTCGGTTTCTGCTGTGGCGGACATGGCAACCAGCCGTAAGTCTGGGCGTAAGCTGCGTTGCAGGTCGAGGCAGAACGCCAGTGCCAGATCGGCATCCAGTGAGCGCTCGTGGATTTCGTCCAGAATGACGCAGGCCACACCTTCGAGCATGGGGTCTGACAGCAGGCGGCGCAGGAATAGCCCTTCTGTCAGGACTTCTATGCGGGTGTGTTCTGATACGGCGCTGTCCACCCGGGTGCGGTAGCCTGCAAACCCGCCCACTTTTTCACCCCGGAGTGCCGCAATGCGCTGGGCTGCGGCACGGGCGGCCAGCCGCCGGGGCTCTAGCATGATGATACGCTCGTTTTCGCCCCGCCAGGGGGCTGAGGCCAGAACCGGCGGAATGGAGGTTGTCTTGCCCGCACCGGGAGGGGCCACAACAACGGCGCTGGCAAACTGCCCCCCCGCAGGCTCCGTGGCCAGATGCGCGTAGAGCGCGGGTAGGATTTCCCTTACGGGCAGGCCTTCCGCGATAGAGAACGGGTCAGAAGCGGGGGGCATGATAGGCATGAGCGCAGTTATGGCGCGCACCCGTAGCGGGCGCAATGGCGTGCCTGCATGTGCCTGTCAGGGGGCGGAGGTGTGTGGGCCTGTCTGCGTGGCGCTAGCTGGTGGGCCGGAAGGTTTGCATTGCTTCCAGCCCGTTTTTTTAGGCCGTGTTGGCCGTATGTGCTTACTGACCGCTGGCCGTGTTTTTACCCGGCAGGCTCAGAAAGCTTGCCTTGGGGGAAAGGGTGCGCGGCTTGGCGGGTTTGGTAGCCGGGGCGGTGTCCCCCCCGCTCGGGAAAATGGGGTTGGGTTCCGCGTCCTGCGCACTGGTGGCCGGGGCCGGGGCCGTGGCGGGTGCCGCCAGTGTTTCTGTGAAGGCGGCCGGGGGCGTTGCACTGGCCGGAGCGGCAGGCAGGGTCTGTGTATCGGTTTTGGTGGCGCTGGGGGCTGGCAGGGGGGCTGCGCTATCATCCTGCCCGGTGAGGGACTGGGTCTGAATGGCGCTGCCTACCGGGGTGCCGCCTGCATCCACCAGCCATTTGCTCAGTGAATGATGCACCTGATACTCGAACTCCACATTGAGTGTCTGCATCATGTCGCGGGTAACGGCGTAAAGATTGGCACGGCTTTCTACATCTCCTGATGGATCAGGATGCAGCGACTGCGATGCCTGTGCGGATGCGGAGGCCACGCGGTGGCCATCGGCGGCGAGAATATCGAGATGCACCCCGACATTCCCTTTCAGCGTGCCGCCGGGCAGATGCAGGATGGAGGCCCGGTCGATAACGAAGCGTGCTGTGTTGGGGGAATCAACCGTACCGCGCGCGGTCAGCCTGTCCTGCGCCATCTGGCGGACAGCCTGTAGCGGCGGGGTGGGGGCTTCCGGCCCGATATTGCCTTCCACCGGGTGGGTGGCGGTTCGGTCAACAATCGCGAGTGAAGAAACATTGAGGTTCATCTGCCCCAGATAGTCGTACCGCAGGGGGGCGAACTGTGTCGGTTCGTTGTTCTGGGCGCAGCCAGCCAGCAGGGCGGGAAGCAGAACGGCGGCTGCCACGGATGAACGGAACAGGTGGGGAAACGACATCATGATTCAAACACTCTGCAACAGCCGGATTACGGACAGATAAACCACCAACGCCCGACCCGGTCTGGCGTCGCTCTCTTGTGGGGCAGAGTGTGCGACAGGGGTTGGGCGCGGTCAACGGGGCGTGTCAGCGCCCCACTGCAATGCTCTGGCGCGGGAAATGGAAATCCTTGTTACAGAACTCACAGGTCATGACGATTGTACCGTTGTCCTGACACATGTGGTCCAGATCGTCTTCAGGGAAGCGTTCGAGCACATCAATCAGCCGGGCGCGTGAGCAGCGGCAACCAAAGGCGAGGGCGCGCGGTTGGCTGACATGCAGGTTCTGTTCATGGAACAGGCGGTGGAGCAGATGCGTGGAGGGTAGCCCGTCATCCAGCACCTCCTGATCGCGCAGGGTTGCCGCCAGAATGGTGGCGGTTTCCCAGTTGGCATCATCCGCACTCAGCAGCGGGTTTTCGCCCGAGGCGTCATCCACCACAGCAGCAGTCTCGGCTTCGTTCTGGGCGCCGCCTTCCCCCGCGATCCGCTCCAGCACCAGACCGCCCGCGCGCCAGCCTGCATCTGTCATGGCGCAGGCCAGCATGACCTGACAGGCATGCTGCTCGCTGGTGTCGAAATAATGGGTGGCCATGGTGGCGAGGTCATCGCCTGTTATGCCTACAATCCCCTGATGGCGTTCCATATCCGCCCCCTGATCAACGGTCAGGGCCAGATACCCATCGCCCAGCAGGGCGCGGTCGGTGGGGTTGGGCGTACTGGCGAGCAGGGCTTCCAGTGCCTCATCATTCGTGCGGACATAAAAGCGCAGGGCGCCGGTGTTGGTGCAGTCTGCCACCAGCATGGAAACCGGGCCATCGCCCTTGATCTGGAGCGAGAACGACCCCTGAAACTTCAGGGCCGAGGCCAGAGCCGCCACCAGAGCCAGCGCCTTGCCTGCAAGCTGCGTTACGGGGGCGGGGTTGTCATGCCGGGTCAGCAGGGCATCCGCCAGTATGCCAAGCCGGATCAGACGGCCGCGTACCGGCTGCCCTGCCAGATAAAACGGCGTAACGCCGCCGGGCACCACGAGGTCAGGCACATCGGGGCGGTCGCGATCAAGAAAAGCCGGTTTTTCCATGGAGTAACGTTAGGCCCTGCATAAATACGGAGAAAATGCGCAACGGCAGGGCCGCAAAGCCCCGCCGGGGAGATCAGATGCTCGCGGAAATATCGAGTTCCAGTTTTTCGAGCTTCTGTTCCAGTGCGCGCTGATCAGGCGCGGAAAGGGGCAGAACCGACGACAGTTCGGCCAGAAACGCCTTGCGGCAGGCATCGTGCTCGGCGTCGAGGTCCTGAGCCCGGCCACATCCCGCCAGACAGTCGAGATAGCGCGCACGCGGAGCGGCGAGCTTTTCGGCGGTTACGGGCAGTTCAGCCAGAATGGCGTCAAGGCTGCCCTCCACCCAGCCGGGGGTGCTGGGCGTGTCTTCCGTGGTGGTGGGGGAGGCGGGTCTGTCTACACCGTTCATCAGGCTTGTTCCTTGCCGAAAGAAGTCCAGTTCGGGCCACCCAGCGCCCAGGCGAGGATACCTTTCTGGGCGTGCAGACGGTTTTCAGCCTCATCGAACACAACGGAATGGCGGCTTTCAAACACGTCCTGCGTGACTTCCTCCCCTATATGGGCAGGCAGACAGTGCATGAACAGGGCCTGCGGGTCGGCCAGCGCCATCAGCTCCGTGGTAACACGGTAGGGTTCAAGCCGCTCGGCGCGAACGCTGGCTTCGGCCTCGGAGTCGGACATGCTTGTCCATGTGTCCGTCACCACGCAGTCGGCACCGATTACAGCGGCACGGGGGTCGGCTGTCCATTCCACCTTGCCGCCTTCGCGTAACGCCCAGTCCAGCACGGCCTGCGGGGGTTTCATGCTGGCAGGGGTTGCAGCACGCAGCGTAAAGCCAAAGCGCACGGCCCCTTCAATCAGCGAAACCAGCACATTGTTGCCATCGCCTGTCCAGGCGAAGGTCCGCCCTTTAACCGGGCCGCGATGTTCTTCAAAAGTCATGACATCGGCCATGATCTGTACCGGATGAGAGTCGGGTGTCAGCCCGTTGATGACCGGCACGCTGCTCCAGCGGGCCAGATCATGCAGGTTGGACGTGTGGCCGGTGCGCAGTACGATGGCATCCACAAAGCGGGACAGCACGCGCGCGGTATCGGCAATGCTTTCGCCCCGCCCGATCTGCATTTCCTGCGGCGACAGCACCACGGCATCCCCCCCGAGCTGGCGCATGCCCACCTCAAAGGAAACCCGCGTGCGGGTGGAGGGCTTGGACATGATCAGCCCGAGTTGCCGCCCGGCCAGTGGCTGGCGCGGGTGCAGCGGAAAGCGCCGCCCCTGCTGCATACGCTTCATGCCCGCCGCCGTGTCGATAATCTGGCGCAGGGTCGCGGTGTCCAGATCCTTCAGGTCAAGAAAATGGCGCAGCGGCACGGAGTTGAGGGAAGGGGGGACAATCGAGGCGACGGCGCTCACGGTGTAGGCTCCAGAACAGTCTTGGCGGTGGACCTGTCTTTGAGGGCGGCGATGGCGCGCGCCAGACACGCCACGGCGTCACGGCATTCGGTTTCGGTTACAGTCAGGGGCGGCACAAGCCGCAGCACGTTGTCACCTGCGGTTACACACAGCAGGCCTTCGTCCTGTGCGGCATCCTGCACATCGCCCACGGGCGGCACGCAGCGCAGCCCCAGTAGCAGGCCGAGGCCACGGCGCTGGTCGAAAACGTCCGGTGCATCAGCCACAACGGCGTCCAGCAGGGTGTCCAGCAGGGCCGCGCGCGCGCAGACCTGATCCAGAAAGCCGGGAGCCAGAATGACATCCAGCACGGCATTGGCCGCGGCACAGGCCAGAGGGTTCCCCCCGAACGTGGTGCCGTGGGTGCCCGGTGTCATGCCTGCGGCCACCGCCTGCGTGGCCAGAATGGCCCCGATGGGAAAGCCGCCGCCAAGCCCCTTGGCCGTGCTCATGACATCGGGGGTAATGCCTGCCCACTGGTGGGCAAACAGGCGGCCGGTACGGCCAACGCCGGTCTGCACTTCATCAAGGGCCAGCAGCACGCCGGTTTCATCGCACAGGGCCCGCAGGGCGCGCAGATAGGCCGGGTCTGCTACCTTGATACCGCTTTCGCCCTGCACGGGTTCAAGCATGATGGCTGCCGTGTTGGGTGTTATCGCGGCACGTACGGCCTCGATGTCGTTGAACGGCACATGCGTGAAACCGCTGACAGGGGTACCAAAGCCTTCAAGGTATTTGGGGTTGCCGGTAGCGGACAGCATGGCCAGCGTGCGACCATGAAACGCGCCGTCCATGCAGATGATGTCTGTGCGTTCAGGGTGGCCCGCCAGAAACTGGGCACGGCGCGCCATCTTGACCATGCCTTCATTGGCTTCCGCACCGGAGTTGCAGAAGAACACGCTGTCCGCGAAGGTATTGGCAACAAGCCGTGCTGCCAGTTTTTCACCCTGTGGAATGCGGAACAGGTTGGAGACATGGATAACCTGTCCCGCCTGTTCACTGATGGCTTTAACCAGGGCCGGATGCGCATGACCGATGGAGCTGGTGGCAATACCGGCGGCAAAGTCCAGAAATCGTCGTCCGTCCGATGCGTACAGCCATGCGCCCTCTCCCCGCTCGAAGGCGAGATCGGCGCGTTTGTAGGTTGGCATGAGCGGAGAGATCATGAGACTGGTCTTTGCTTTGAGTTGAGTGTTGAACCCGGTTGGTGGCCATGGAAACGATGATGCAAAACGAAAAGCGCCCGCTGCCTGAAAATGGAGCGGGCGATCCGTTACACTTTTGTATCATGGCGCTTTCAACAGCAATGAGTCAAATATCTGGCTTAAAATTCCTGCATGTGCGGCATGCGTCAAAGGCGGGGGAGCCTGAAAGGCAGGGCTGGATTGCGTGTGGTTTCAGCACGTTGGAGTGTTTGCCTGACAGCCGGGCCGCGTTAGGGTGGGCGGTATGACGCGTGCGCGCTCTTTGGGCCGGGAGGCCCGCCGCAAGGCAGTTTCCGGCGAGGGTGAACCAGCCGGGGCTGCTGCTGTGCCGCCAGCGCCAGACCGCGCAGCCCTGCGAGAGGCCGCACTGGCGCATCTGGCCCGTTTTGGCACCACCCGGCATGGGCTGGAACAGGTTCTGCTCCGCCGTGTGGCCCGTTGGCGCGCCCGCGCACAGGCCGCAGGGCTGGAGAGTGCGGCAGAGCAGGCGCAGCAGCTTGCGGCCGTCTGCGCCGAAATTGCACAGGATATGGTGTGTCTGGGTGCTGTGGATGATGCGGCCTTTGCCCATGCCCGCGCGCGCAGGCTGGTGCGTACGGGGCGCTCAAGCCGGGCTATAGAAGCACATCTGGCAGCAAGGGGGGTGGCTGCCCCCATTCGGGAGCAGGCCATGCGGGGCGATGAAGCCACTGCACAGGGGCAGGTACCGGGGACGGACGCGGCCAATTTTACCAGAGGTCTGTCAGCGGCGGAGCGCGAAGTGTGTGCGGCACTGGTTCTGGCCCGCAAAAGACGCCTTGGCCCGTTTGCGCCCCCTGCTTCACAAAACCCGGTTGATGAGGAGATGGATGACACCGATCCATCGGAAGGCTGGAGCGCGGGCGACTGGGATGAGGATACTCAGGCGGATCCGCGCCGCCGGGCCGGGCGGCTCGGGCGGCGTGGGCAGGCCGGGGGCGCCAGCCGGGCGCTGGGGGTGCTGGCGCGTGCGGGGTTTGCGCGTGATACGGCGGCCCGTGCGCTGGATATGACGCGGGAGGAGGCGGACGAATGGCTCGAACGACTGAAAGCCGAATCGTAAACGTGTCCGTGTTGGGGCGGTTAGGCGCTCTGCTGTCCCTGCTGATGCTTGCGGCCTGTGCGGGCGGGAATTCGGGGCGTGTGAGTGGTAGCTGGAGTGGGGCAGTGCAGTGTGCGCCCTACGCGCGGGAGCATTCAGCCGTTAACCTGCGGGGGGATGCGGCCTTGTGGTGGAACCGCTCGCGCGGGATTTATACCCGCTCATCCGTCCCGCATGAGGGGGATGTGCTGGTGTTCCGTGCGACAGGGCGTTTGCCTTCGGGGCATGTTTCTGTGGTGCGGCAGGTCAGGAGCAGCCGGTTGGTGCTGGTCGATCACGCCAACTGGGAGCCGGGGCGTGTGACGCGCGCAGCCCCTGTTGTTGATGTTTCCCCCAGCAATGACTGGACGCGCGTGCGCGTGTGGTGGGCGCCCTCACGCAAGC
The DNA here is from genome assembly GCF_017377745.1 of Acetobacter suratthaniensis. Taxonomy (GTDB): domain Bacteria; phylum Pseudomonadota; class Alphaproteobacteria; order Acetobacterales; family Acetobacteraceae; genus Acetobacter; species Acetobacter suratthaniensis. The sequence goes on from NZ_JAFVMG010000001.1 coordinate 191,132, forward strand.
TGGGTAAAACCGTTTATCCGGCGTACGGGTTTATAGAGCCACCTTGGCCGGGCGGCACTGAACCCCGCTCGTAAGGGGGTATTAAGGAAGGGCTTGCATGAACGGGCATTCGCCCTCATGTACAACACTGGAGTTTTCTGGCGTGGCTGCGCCGTGGGGTAAAACAGGCGGGCTGATCGGGCCAAGGGGAGCGTGTAATGGGTAGTCTGAGCATCTGGCACTGGCTGATTGTGCTTGTTGTCGTTCTGGTTGTGTTTGGTGGTGGCGGCAAGATCACGACGCTGATGGGCGATGTGGCCAAGGGCATCAAATCCTTCAAGAAGCATATGGCTGATGACGAATCGCTTGAAGAGCAGGCAGCATCGCGCAATGCGGGCGGGCATATCGCGCCGCCGCCTGTGGCCGCTTCTGCCGAAACACGCGCATCCGCCGATCAGTCCACCCCGCGCTGAACTGGGTCTTGCCGTGGCATAATGCCGCCTTCCGGGTTGGAGGTGGCACCATGCCCGCAAAGCTTTTTCCGCGACCTGCGAATATGGAACAGAGATGAGTGAGAACACGCCCGATCTGGATGCGGCTGCGCGCGATATTGTGCGAGCGGGCCAGAGGCTGGATGCCCGTGGCTGGGTGCCTGCAACGGCGGGTAATATCAGCCGCCGCCTGCCGGATGGGCGCATCGCCATTACCCGCTCGGGTTGCCACAAGGGCTTTCTGAGCGAGCAGGACGTGATTACCGTCGATCTGGCGGGCCAGCCGCACGATCCGGCCAACCGCCCCAGTGCCGAAACCCTGCTGCATTGCCAGATCTACCGGCTGTTGCCCGATGTCGGGGCGGTGCTGCACGGCCATTCCGTTGCCTCCACCGTGCTGTCGATGATCGAAGCTTCGCCCCGGATTTTGCTGAGCGATTACGAAGTGCAGAAGGTCTTCGCCGGGCAGGATACGCACGAGGCCACGGTGCCTGTGCCGTTGTTCCCCAACGATCAGGATATTGCCCGCCTTGCCCGTGAGGTGGAGCCGCATGTGGCGGATATGCCCGCAGGCTACATCATCCGTGGGCATGGTGTTTATGTCTGGGGTCGGGACATGGGCATGGCGCTGGCCCGGCTGGAAGGGCTTGAGTTCCTGCTGGCCTGCGAACTGGAAAAAAGGAAGCTGAAGGCATGAGCAGCCTGAGCGTTTACAAGGACGGGCAGCCCGGAGCCCCTGTGCTGCAAACATCCGATCCGCAGGAAATCGCCGATCTTCTGGCTCCTATGGGTGTGCGTTTTGAGCGGTGGGAAGGCCCGGCCATTCCGCCGAAAGACGCGGCGGAGGACGTTATTCTCGATACCTATCGCCCGTGGCTTGACCGGCTGATGGGCGAAACCGGGGCCGGGTCAGCCGATGTGCTGCGGATGAACACCCAAACCCCCAACCTTGCGGCCCTGCGCGAGCGCTTTTTGTCCGAGCACATCCATAGCGAGGATGAGGTGCGGTTTTTCGTGCATGGGGGCGGGCATTTCGTGCTGCATGTGGCTGGCCATATTTATGATGTGGGCTGCACCCAGACAGACCTGATCTCCGTTCCCGAAGGCACGCGGCACTGGTTTGACGCCGGGCCGGAACCCGATGTGGTGACACTGCGCATCTTTACCCACAAGGAAGGCTGGGTGGCCCGCTATACGGGCGATGAGATCGCCCGCCGGTTCCCATCCTACGCGTCTTGAGCGAGCATAGATCATGACTTTGCAGGCCCCTGAGCAGACCGTTCCGCCCCGCGTGGTGCTGCTGGATATCGAAGGCACCACCCTGCCGGTTTCCTTTGTGCACAACGTGCTGTTTCCTTATGCCCGCAAGCATCTGACAGCCTTGCTGACAGAGCGTGCGGATGATCCGGCGGTGGTGCGGGCCGTGGCGCAGATTGGCGAACTCGCCCCCGGTGTGGCCCCGGCTGAACAGCTTGCACGCTGGATGGATGAGGATGCCAAGGTAGAGCCGCTCAAAACCCTTCAGGGTCTATGCTGGGATGTGGGCTACCGGCAGGGAGAACTTGTGGCGGATCTGTACGCCGATGTCGTGCCCTGCCTGCGCACATTACATGAGGCGGGTATAGTGCTGGCCGTCTATTCTTCCGGCTCCGAGCCAGCGCAGCGTCTGATTTATGGCTATACGGAGCAGGGGGATGTAACCGCCCTGTTCAGTGCGTTTTTTGACCTGCGTGTGGGCGGCAAAAAAGAGGCGCAGAGCTATCGTGCCATTCTGGCTGAAACCGGCTGGCAGGCGGCGGATGTGCTATTCCTGTCCGATGTCGAGGCTGAATTGGATGCCGCAGCCACAGCAGGCCTGCGGGTGTGCCAGATTGCCCGCGCACAAGATGCGACCGTGCCAAGCCAGCGGCACCCCGTTGCCCCGGATATTGCACAGGCTCTTGCGCGGTTTGGCCTGTCCGGCAACGGGCAGGGCGTGGGAGAAAGGGCCGCTTCGTGCTGACAAAGGCCCGCCTGTACACGGACTGGCGTAATATCCCGGCTGAAGCGCATGGCTGTGCGGCGGCTCTGGGCAATTTCGACGGCGTGCATCTGGGGCACGCGCATCTGGTCAATACCGTGTACGCAGCCCGGCCAGACCTGCCGCGTGCGGTGGTGACATTCGAGCCGCATCCGCGCGAGCTGTTCCGCCCGCAAGATCCGCCTTTCCGGCTCACCCTGTCTGATGAGCGCCTGGCAGCGCTTGAAGCGCTGGGCGTGCGGCATGTCTTTCAGCTTCCCTTTGATGCGGCCTTTGCGGAGCTGACAGCTGCCCAGTTCGTGCGCGAGGTGCTGCATGAAGCATTGCAGCTCCGGCATGTGGGCTGCGGGCCTGATTTTGCTTTTGGCTATCGGCGCGGTGGCAATGTTGCGTTTTTGGGCGAGCAGGCGCTGGCGCTCGGTATGGGCTGCACGCAGGTTCCGGCTTTGGCTGATGCAACGGGGCCGTATTCTTCCAGCCGGGTGCGGATGCTGTTGCAGGATGGCTATCCCGAGCGCGCGGCAGTAGAGCTTGGGCGGGCATGGGCTATCCGTGGCGAAGTCCAGCATGGTGACAAGCGTGGGCGGTTGCTGGGTTTTCCTACCGCCAATATCCCGCTGGGACGGCATCTGGAGCCAGCCCGTGGCGTGTACGCCGTAACGGTGCGTCTGCCCGGTGGGCAGTCTGTTTTCGGGGTGGCCAATATCGGGCGCAGACCCACCATAAACGATGGGCAGGAAAGTCGGCTGGAAGTGCATCTGTTCGATTTCGAAGGCGATCTTTACGGCCAGACCCTGTCTGTGGCGCTGCACGCACTGTTGCGTGGCGAGCAGCGTTTTGACGGTCTGGACGCGCTCAAGGCCCAGATTGCACGGGATGCGCAACAGGCGCGCCACCTGCTGGCGACGACGCTCTCCTGATTGTCACACTTGACCCTGCGGGTTTCCTTTTTGATAAGGGAATGCGCGCGCTGGTCGGTATATGTAAATCTGTGCCCCGCTCCCGCGCCAGGCATTTCGCCCGCGTCCTGAACCTGAACTGAAGTGACCCCTGCCGCTCATGACCAAATCCGCCAGCGACCCGGACAAGACAGACCTTTCCGAACAGTATCGTGATACGGTGTTTCTGCCGCGTACACCCTTTCCCATGCGCGGTGGCCTGCCCACGCAGGAGCCCGAATGGCTAAAGCACTGGCAGGAAAGCGGGCTGGATAAACGGCTGGTGGAGCAGGCGCAGGGGCGTCCGGTCTTTACGCTGCATGATGGCCCGCCCTACGCCAATGGCAACCTGCATATCGGCCACGCCCTGAACAAGATCAATAAGGACGTTATCAACCGCGCACACCGCATGGCGGGTTACGCCGTGCGCTATGTGCCGGGTTGGGACTGCCACGGTCTGCCGATCGAATGGAAGGTGGAAGAAGGCTACCGCAAGGCCAAGCGCGACAAGGACACAGTGCCCGTGCTCGAATTCCGGGCCGAGTGCCGGGCCTATGCAGGCCACTGGCTGGGCGTGCAGATGGAAGAGTTCAAGCGGCTGGGTGTGCAGGCGGAATGGCAGAACCGTTACGCCACCATGGATTTTTCCTCCGAGGCGGCGATTGTCGAGGAAATCGGGCGGTTTCTGCTCAATGGCGGGCTGTATCGTGGCCTGCGCCCGGTCATGTGGAGTCCGGTTGAAAAAACCGCTCTGGCCGAAGCCGAAATTGAATACCACGATCACACGTCCACCACGATTCTGGTAGCGTTCCCGGTTATTCAGGACCCCACGCCCCTGCATGCGCTGGCCGATGTATCGGTCGTTATCTGGACAACCACACCGTGGACCATTCCGGGCAACCGTGCGCTGGCTTTTGGGCCTGATATTACCTACGTGGTGCTGCGGGTGGATGAAACGGGCGAGGGCGCCACACTGGCTCCCGGCGCCAAGGTGCTGGTGGCCGAAGCGCTGGTGGAGTCTTTCTGTCGCGAGGCAAAGGTCGAGGCGCATCATATCGTCTACACTCTGCCCGGCAGCGCACTGGAGGGGGCCGTGTGCGCCCATCCGCTGCGTGGTGCGGGGTATGATTTTGACGTGCCGATGCTGCCCGGCGCGTTCGTAACCACCGAGGCAGGTACAGGGCTTGTGCATCAGGCTCCCGCCCATGGTGAGGACGATTTCCAGCTCTGCCGCTCATACGGGATTGAAGTGCCTGAAGTGGTGCTGGCTGATGGCACCTACGCACCGTGGGTGCCGGTCTTTGCTGGCGTGCATGTGTTCAAGGCGGCCGATGTCGTGTGCGAAGCTCTGGCTGGCGTCATGGAGCGGGCCAATAGCACGGGGGCGGCGCCCAGCGGTCTGGTGGGGCGCGGGCAGATTGTCCATTCCTATCCGCATTCATGGCGTTCACGCGCGCCGATCATCTATCGGGCCACGCCGCAGTGGTTCATCCGCATGGATGGTGAAGGGGCTCTGCGTGAAAAGGCGCTGAATGCGCTGGATGATGTGACGTTCGTGCCTGCACAGGCACGCAACCGCCTGACGTCCATGGTGCGGACCCGGCCTGACTGGTGCATCAGCCGCCAGCGTGCATGGGGCGTGCCGATTGCCGTTTTTGTGGAAAAGCGCACGGGCGAAGTCCTGCGCGATGCAGAGGTGATGAACCGCGTTGTCGAGGCGTTCCGTTCCGAAGGGGCGGATGCGTGGTACAGCGCCCCGCCGGAGCGTTTTCTGGGTGAGGGGCGCAATCCCGAGGATTACGAACAGGTTTTCGATATTGTCGATGTCTGGTTCGAAAGCGGCTCCACCCATGCCTTCGTGCTGGGGCGTCCGGGCCTGAGCTTCCCGGCTGATCTGTATCTGGAAGGCTCGGATCAGCATCGTGGCTGGTTCCAGTCCTCTTTGCTGGAAAGCGTTGGCACACGCGGTATCGCCCCGTTCCGTGCTCTGGTGACAAATGGCTTCGTGCTGGACGAGCAGGGCCGCAAGATGTCCAAGTCGCTCGGCAATGTGGTGGCCCCGCAGGATGTAAATGACTCGCTGGGCGCTGATGTGCTGCGCCTGTGGGTGATGAATTCCGATACCAATGACGACCTGCGCATCGGTAAGGAAATTCTCAAGCAGCAGGGCGAGCTGTACCGCCGCCTGCGCAATACGCTGCGCTGGCTGCTGGGTGGGCTGGATGGCTTTGCCGAGGCGGAAAGCCTGCCTTATGAGCAGCTTCCCGAACTGGAGCGCTGGGTGCTGCACCGCCTGTCCGAGCTGGGCGGCCTTGTGGCCCGCGCGGTGGAAACGCATGAATGGGTGGGCGTATATCCCGCGCTGCATGGTTTCTGCACCACGGATCTTTCGGCCTTCTATTTCGATATCCGCAAGGACAGCCTGTATTGCGATGGCCCGGACACGCCCACGCGGCGTGCCGTAAGGACGGTGCTTGATATCCTGCACCGCTGCCTGAGCACATGGCTGGCTCCGGTGCTGGTCTTTACAGCGGAAGAGGCATGGTGTGCGCGCTTCGGGCGTGAAAGCAGCGTGCATGAGCAGGCGTTCATGGATATGCCGGTTGAATGGAACGACCCGGCATTGGAAGAACGCTGGACGCGCCTGCGGGCCGTGCGCCGGGTTATCACCACTGAAATCGAAGGGGCGCGCCGTTCCGGGCAGATTGGCTCCTCGTTGCAAGCACAGGTGGAACTCACGCTTTCGCAGGAGGAGGCGACCCTGTTTGCCGGGGTGGACTGGGCCGAACTGGCCATTGTCTCGCATGTGGATGTCCTGATCGACCCCACCAGTGCTTCGGTTTATGTGGATGCGGAGGAAGGCGGTGCGCTGCATGGCGCACCTGTCGTGCGCGTGGCATCGGGCGAGAAATGCGTGCGGTGCTGGAAAGTCCTGCCTGAAACCGGGTCTGATGCAGCGCATCCGGGCCTGTGCCTGCGCTGCGCCAGCGTTGTGTCGGGTGCTCAGGGGCAGGCGCGCGCGTGAGCGGGCGTCCTTTCATACTGCGCCCGGCAGGGATTGGGCTGCTGGTGCTGATGCTGGTGCTGTCAGCCGATCAGCTCAGCAAATTCTGGATTCTCTACGGGTTTGACCTGCCCGCGCGGGGTTCGGTGCGGGTTCTGCCGTTCCTGAATTTTACCATGGTCTGGAATCATGCCGTGACATTTGGCATGTTTTCAGGGCTTGGTGGGGCGGGGCGTATCGTGTTCTCGGCTATTGCGCTTGCGGTTGTGGTGCTGCTGGCAGTGTGGATACTCCGCACGCCCAGCAAGCTTACGGCCGCCTGCGTAGGAGCCATTGCCGGTGGGGCCGTAGGCAACGTTATTGACCGGGTTCGGTATGGGGCGGTGGTTGATTTTCTGCATGCTCATGCTTTTGGCTGGTCATGGTATGTGTTCAACGTCGCTGATTCCGCTATAGTGTGCTCTGTCTGTGTGCTGCTGGTGCAGAACTCCCTTGCGGGGGGTGCATCCAGTCAAGCGGGCAAGACACCGTGAAATACAGCCAGCCCGCGCAGTGTCGGGGCTTTTCAGGATGAGTAGAAGGCAGATGATGGTGCGGCGTGTTTCAACCCTGATTTCTCCGGTGCTGCTGCTTGGTAGCTGCCTGATGCTGAGCGGCTGCTCCGGCAATGAGGCCGCGCGGGCCTTTGGACTGGAGCGCAGCATGCCTGACGAGTACACGGTTACAACCCGTGCACCGCTGTCCATGCCGCCGTCCGATGAACTGACCAAGCCCACCACAAAGGGCGATGAGCGCAGGCAGGACGAAAGCGAGCGCCTGCAGGCGCTTGAAACCCTCTCGCCCGATGTGGCGCTGCGTGGCTCCAGCGGTGATACGAGCGAAGGCCAGACCATTCTGGTGAATGCGGCCACCGCTGCATCCGATGTGCCGGATCAGGGCGAACTGGGCGCGGCCGGAGCAGGCTTTATTGAACAGCTTATGTTCTGGAAAGGCCATAATGCCGGGTCCGTGGTGGATTCCAGCGCGGAAAACCGCCGTCTGAAAACCAATGCGGCTCTGGGCAATGCGCCCACACAGGGCGTAACCCCGACCCAGAAGGCCAGCAAGTCAGGGTCGTGACACGGAGCCGGTTCTGAAAGGCTCATCTGTTTTGATGTCTGCTGACGATCTGTCCTCCCTCCCGCTATCTCCTGCTCCTCCTGCCGAGGGGCAGGGCATTGTCCGGCGTCTGTCCGAGGTTGTTGTTAACCGGATTGCGGCGGGCGAGGTTATCGAACGTCCGGCGGCGGCGCTGAAGGAACTGGTCGAAAACGCCATTGATTCCGGTGCTCGCCGTGTGGACATAGCCCTTGAAGGCGGCGGGATAGACCGCATGATCGTGACCGATGATGGTTGCGGCATGAATGCAGCCGATCTGGCGCTGGCGGTGGAACGGCACTGCACCTCCAAACTGCGTGACGATACTCTGGTGCAGATCACCACACTGGGTTTCCGGGGGGAGGCGCTGCCTTCCATCGGGGCGGCCGCGCGGTTGAGCATTACCTCCCGCCCACGGGATGAGAGCGGGGCATGGCGTATCAGGGTGGAAGGTGGGCGGGTTACACCGCCCCATCCGGCGTCTGGTGCGCCGGGTACCAGCGTTGTGGTGGAAGACCTGTTTTTTGCCACCCCGGCCCGGCGTAAATTCCTTAAAAGCGCACGGGTGGAAGGCCGCCATGCCGAAAGCGTGGTGCGACGTTTGGCCTTGGCTGCTTTCGATACTGCGTTCCGTCTTATGCTTGATGGTCGGCTGGTTTTCGATCTGCCTGCCCAGACCCTTCAGGCCCGTGCGGCTGCTTTGCTGGATGCGGCGGAGGCCAATGGTCTTGTCAGTGTCAGTGGCGAGCGCGATGGCATGGTGCTGTCGGGTTTTATCTGCCCGCCATCAGTACACAGGGCTACGGCTGCGGGGCAGTTCATGCTGGTCAATGGTCGCCCGGTGGTGGACCCGCTGCTGCGTACGGCGGTGCGGGTAGCGTATCGGCGGGTTATTGAGCCGGGGCGTCATCCCGTGGTGGCATTGTCGCTGAGTGTGCCGCAGCAGATGGTGGATGTGAACGTCCACCCCGCCAAAACCGAACTGCGCTTTGCAGATGAAGCGGCAGTGCGCTCACTGGTGATTGGTTCCATCCAGCGTGCGTTGGAACATGGGGCCGGGGTAGCGGGGGTGCGGCCCGTTCTGTCTTCGGCTATCGGCCGGCAGGCACGCATCTGGTATCCTCCGGAAAATACGCCTGAACAGGCACCGGCTTATCCGGGTGCCACCGCACCGCGCCCTCTGGCTGATGGGGTGGTGCCGCTGACAGGTTTTGCGGAAAAGCGTCTCGATTTTGATGCCCCGCCCGCCGCGCGCACCATTCAGTCCGCCATGCCTTCGGATTCGAAACAGCCATTACCGGAAACGGCTTGCCCTGAGCCTGAGGGTAACGAAACCCTTGCCCCACCCGTGGTGCAGTATCCGCTTGGGGCGGCTGTGGCACAGGTGCTGGATACCTATATTCTGGCTGTGGCGGCGGATGGCAGCCTTATTCTGGTGGATCAGCATGCAGCCCATGAGCGGCTGACCCACCAGCGCCTGCGCCAGCAGTTTCTGTCCGGGCGGGTGCAGGCGCAGCGCCTTTTGGTGCCAGATGTCATTGATCTGCCGCCCGCACAGGTGGAAAGCCTGCTGAATGCCACGCCGCTATTGGAAAGACTCGGTGTTGAAATCGAGGGTTTTGGTGGCCAGTCGGTGCTGATCCGCGCGTTGCCTGCCATGCTTGGGGCGACTGACGCCGTAGGGCTGTTGCGGGATCTGGCGGATGAGCTGGAGCGGGATGAGCACGGTGCGCCCGATGAAATGGCTGCACTCGACGGGCGGCTGGATGCGGTGATTGCGCGTATGGCCTGCCACGGCAGCATACGGGCGGGGCGCCGCCTGAGTGCCGAGGAAATGAACGCCCTGCTGCGCCAGATGGAGGCAACACCGCTGGCAGGCACCTGCTCACATGGGCGCCCCACGTGGCTGAAACTGAGCCGGGGCGATCTGGAACGCCTGTTCGGACGCCGCTGAGACGGTGCTTTTATTGCGTGCAGTTCGGCAGAACGTGAACGGTGGCGTGCTGGCATAGCAGGGTGAAAAGGCGCAGTATGGGGCATTACGAAACAAACCCATAAGGCGGTGAAGTCGTGCAGCCGATCCTCCTCTCGCTGATAACCTATCTTCCGCTGGCAGGTGCGCTGGTGGCCTTTTTGTGCCCCGGTGGCTCTCAGGAGCGGGATCGTGCCGCGCGGTGGCTTGGTCTGTGGACAACGCTTGTCACACTCGGCCTGAGTGTTCTGCTATGGGTCGGATTTGATCCGGCCCAGCCCGGCTTGCAGTATGAAACACGGCTGAACTGGCTGGGTGAATACGGCATTACGTACCACACGGGGGTTGATGGCATCAGCCTCGTGTTTGTGCTGCTGACCGCGTTCCTGACCCCACTTTCCCTTCTTGCGGGCTGGCGCAGCGTGCAGACACAGGGGCGCGATTTCGTGGCCATGCTGCTCATGCTCGAAACCGCGCTGTTTGGGTTGTTCTCTGCGCAGGATCTTGTCCTGTTCTATGTTTTTTACGAGGCAACGCTTATTCCCGGCTCTCTCATGATCGGGATATGGGGTGGGCAGAAACGGGTCTGGGCGTCGCTCCAGTTCTTTCTGTTTACCTTTGCGGGTTCGCTGTTCATGCTGGTCGGGCTGATTACCATGTGGCTCAAGACCGGCACGACCGACATTCCCACCCTGATGGAAACCGGTTTTTCGCAGCCCTTGCAGGGGTGGCTGTTACTGGCTTTTGTGCTCGCCTTTGGCGTCAAACTGCCCTTGTTCCCGCTCCATGCCTGGTTGCCCGATGCCTATACCGAGGCACCCACACCCGCGACCGCCATGATGTCTGGCGTGCTGTCCAAAACCGGGGCATATGGCCTGCTGCGTTTTGGGGTGCTGATGTTCCCTGATGCCGCGCGGGTTTTTGCTCCTTACATTCTCGCACTCGGTGTGGCGGCCATCCTGTATGCGGCCATTGTGGCTTATGCCCAGTCCGATATAAAAAGGATGGTGGCGTATTCTTCCTTTTCCCATATGGGCATGATTGCGGTCGGGCTGTTTACCCTGACGGCGGAAGGGATAGACGGCGCGATTTTTCAGATGCTCTCGCATGGTGTGGTTATTGCGGCCCTGTTCTTCTGTGTGGCCGCTGTGGCATGGCGGGCGGAAACCCGCGACATTGATGCGCTGGGGGGCGTTGCCCGGCAGATGCCCATTCTCGCGTTGCTGGTCATGCTGTTTACCATGGCCAATGTCGGCCTGCCGGGTACCGGCGCTTTTGTGGGTGAACTGCTGGTGCTGATGGGGGCGGTGCATGTCTCGCTATGGGTCGCCCTGCTGGCTGGTAGCACCATGATTCTGGGGGCGGTGTATATGCTCTCGCTGTATCGCAGGGTGCTGTTTGGCACGGTCAAGGGAACAGTCGGGCTACTGCGTGACCTGACAGCGGGTGAAATGGCTGTTCTGGTGCCGCTTGCGATTGTTACCCTGTGGATGGGCGTTCACCCGTCAACCTTTACCCGTCTGTTTGATCCGGTGGTTATGCAGGCTGTCCACGGGCATATGGCCAGTGGGCTGAGTGCTGGTGCGGCACATGGGGGTGCGGTGCAGGGCGTCGTACATCTGGCCAGCCGCTAACAGGGGTCAGCTACGCTTAGCGGACACAGAGCCATGTCATAAGGCTCTGTGTTGTGGCTGCAGGCATGGGCTATCTGTTTTATTCACCCGCCGGGCATACCGGCGGGTGTTTTTTTGCAGGGGTCAGATATCGAGCAGTTCGTCCACCGAGCGGGCATGTTCCTGAATAAAGGCAAAGCGCAGTTCGGGCTTGCGGCCCATCAGGCTTTCCACCCGCTGGCGGGTGGTCATGCGGTCTTCGGGCGGGGTGACAACGCGCAGCAGCGTGCGGCGCTTGGGGTCCATTGTCGTCTCTTTCAAATCGGCGGGCGGCATTTCGCCCAAGCCTTTAAAGCGTGAGACATCAATTTTGCCGCGTGTCTTGAATTCGCTCTTCATTTTGCGGTCACGGTCGGCATCGTCCATCGCGTACACGCTCTTGGCTCCCTGCGTCAGCCGGTAAAGGGGCGGCTGGGCAAGGTAAAGGTGGCCGTTGCGCACCAGTTCGGGCAGTTCGCGGTAGAAAAATGTCATCAGCAGCGAGGCGATATGGGCACCGTCTACATCTGCGTCGGTCATGATAATCACACGCCCGTAGCGCAGGCGGCTAAGGTCGAAAGACTCGCCCGACCCACAGCCCAGTGCCTCAATCAGATCACGTAGTTCCTGATTGGCGCGTAGTTTTTCCAATGTGGCGCTGGCGACATTCAAAATTTTTCCGCGTAGTGGCAGCACGGCTTGTGTTTCGCGGTTGCGGGCCTGCTTGGCCGAGCCACCGGCGGAATCGCCTTCGACCAGAAAGATTTCGGTGTCGGATGCCTGTTCGCGCGTGCAGTCTGTTAGCTTGCCGGGCAGCCGCAGGCGGCGGGTTGCGCTTTTGCGGGGCGTATCCTTCTGCTCGCGGCGGCGCAGGCGTTCTTCCGCCCGTTCAACCGCAAAAGCCAGAAGGGAATCCGCCTGTGGCGGGTTTTGCGCCAGCCAGTGGTCGAAGCGGTCACGCAGGGCGGTTTCCACCAGGCGCGAGGCTTCGGCCGTGGTCAGCTTTTCCTTGGTCTGCCCCTGAAAATGGGGGTCGCGGATAAAGACTGAAAGCCGGATAGCCCCCATGCCCAGTACATCCTCGGCGGTAATGGCCGAAGCTTTTTTGACCGAGCGCTGGTCACCCCATGCGCGCAGCCCTTTAACCAGCGCATTGCGCAGCCCGGTTTCATGCGTGCCGCCCTGCGGGGTGGGAATGGTGTTGCAGTAAGAAACCAGCGAGGCCGCACCGCTTTCCAAAAAGGCGACAGCCCATTCTACCTTACCGTTTTCCGAACCGTCTGCCGCAGCCGGGAGCGGCGCTTCACCCGCCCAGAAGGGGGTGAGCAAAGGCGGGTTGGTGCCCAGTTCATCCGCCAGACTGTCGGCCAGCCCACCGGGGAAGTGCAGTACGGCTTCAGCGGGGGTTTCTTCGCCCGTGCGGATCAGCGCAGGATCGCACGACCAGCGGATGGTTACGCCACGGAACAGGAAAGCCTTGGAGCGGCAGAGCCTGTACAGGCGGGCGGGGGCAAAAAGCTGGGTGCCGAAAATTTCCGGGTCGGGCTGAAAGCTGATCTGCGTGCCGCGCCGGTTGGGGGCTGCCCCCACCTGTTCCAGCGTGCTGACAGGTTTGCCGCGCGCATAGGACTGCCGCCACAAAATCCGCTCACGCGCGATTTCCACTTCCATGTGAGAGGACAGGGCGTTCACAACCGAGGAGCCAACCCCGTGCAGACCGCCCGATGTGGCGTAAGCTTTGCCCGAGAACTTGCCGCCCGCATGCAGCGTGGTCAGGATAACCTCAAGGGCTGAGCGGTCAGGAAAGCGCGGATGCGGGTCAACAGGAATGCCGCGTCCGTTATCGCGGATGGTCAGGCGGTTTTCCGTATCCAGCCGGACATCAATCGTGGTGGCGTGGCCCGCCACCGCTTCATCCATGGCGTTATCAAGAATTTCCGCCGCCAGATGGTGCAGGGCGGCCTCATCGGTGCCACCAATATACATGCCCGGCCTGCGGCGGACGGGCTCAAGCCCTTCCAGCACCTCAATGGAGCTGGCGTCATAGGCCTGAGGTTCCGTATTCTTCGCGCGCGCGGAAGACGGGCCGGAGCCACCGGGAACGGACGGTGCGGAAAACAGATCACTCATGCGCAGAGTCTGTCCCGCGTTAAGGCTGATTCGTCAAGCAGTGGGCGCGACCAGCGCGCCCCTTGCGCAGGTTCAGGCCTTGCGGGTGGTGCGGCGGCGCGTGGGGGCCGTGGGGTGGGCGGTGCTGGGAGCAGCGCAGGCCTCGAACGTGGAGGGCTGTGACACATCCTTGCCTTCAGCATAGTTGGCCAGATCCTCGGCGCTTTCCAGAGCCTTGACCTCGTCAAACATGGAAACGCGCTGCTGACAGAACAGCGTGCCGGACTGCAGGCCCGCATCTTCCTGCACAAGGCCGAGCTGGGTGATGTAGTTGTCGAATTCCTGCTGGCCCTTGCGGCCGTAAACGGAGCGGAAATAGCCGTTCAGCTTGGATTCGGCAGCCAGCAGTTCGGGGCGGAACTTCGCCACGAAATCGTTATAGCGATCTTGGGCCGAGCATTTGAGCGCGGTAACCATCAGCTCGCTTTTCAGGCCCTGTACATCAAAAGCCTCATGCGCGGGAGAATGGCCGCAGGGGCTTGCGGCGAATGACACGGAGCCATGCGCCACGCCCGCGGCAAAAATACCGGCGGCAAGAAGACGGGAAAGGGACATGCGGTAACCTCCGACAGATGCGCTTCCACACAACCACAGACCGGGCGGTGCGTATTGGGGCCAGAACAAAACCGAAAATAGCATGCCTTTCTGCCGCTTCGTTACTCCTTGTGGCATCACTCTGGCGCGGGGCCGGTGCCACAGGGAATGACGGCGGGAAAGACAGGCTGTTTTAGGGCTATCCGCCCGGTAAAACAATGCTTGGACACATCAGTTCTGCTGCGAAGGGGCGGCACGTTGGTGTGGGGCCTCTTTCTTCCTGCCGCGGGATGTTTTAAAGAAAAAAACGATCTCTATCGTGTCTCGCGGCGCTGCGCGTCCGTTCGGATGATGGCGGGCCGCGAAAACAACAAGTTCAACAGAAATGAAGCGGAGCTGTGGAGTGCGCTTAAGAGGAATTGCCGGGCTGGTTATGGCCGGTGGCATGCTGGCTGGCTGTGCAACAACCAGCGGGCCGGTTCATGTCGGATCTCCCAATCCGTTTGGTTACATGAAAAAATCAGCGGTGTGTAAAACCACGCCCGTGGTCAAGGGTGCTGATGGCCAGTTGTCCACCACCATGACCGTCCGCTCGGATGACGGGCTGTGCGAACTGCTGATCTCCCAGCCTGATGGCAAGCCCTATGCGTCTTTCGGAGTCGCGCCGGTGCCTGAACACGGCAAGGCGTTCATGTATTCGCTCGATAACGATACGCATGTAAGCTATACGCCCACGCTGGCTTATGCCGGGCAGGATACGTTTACGGTTATTCTGGTGCCCGGCCCCGGCCAGCAGCGCACTAAGCTGACCGTAACGGCGCAGGTGGATGCAACGGGCGTTTACGTGCCGCACCCTGCTGTGACCGGCCCTGCGCCAGCGGCGGAACCCGCAAGCAAAGGCAAGAAAAAAGCCAGCGTGCATCGCGCGGCTTCCGCAGCCAAAAGCAAGCACTGAGGGCGTGCGGCGTAAAGCCGTATGACCATGAAAAACGGCGTCTGATTATTCAGACGCCGTTTTTTTTATGGGCAGTCAGAGCCGCACCCGCGTGCGGCCCTTCACATGTCAGATAGAAAACGTAATAGGCTCGCTCAGCGGGCGCTTGAGGCCGGATTTCTCGGCGCGGCGCACCAGATCATCCAGCGTGGTCTGCTCCATTTTTTCTGTCAGGGATTCTTCATATTCCGCCCAGCACGGTTCGATCACCCGCTGAAGCAGGGGGCCGGGGGCTGCGCCGTCTTCGGCCTGATCATCGCCCGCAACCGCGCTGATGATGCTGACAAGAGAAATATCACGCCGTGGGCGCCCCAGCTTATAGCCGCCGCGTGGGCCGCGAATGCTTTCCAGCAGGCCGGAACGTGACAGAGCCTGAAGCAACGGCTCGATTCCACGCCGCACAAGGCCAGATCGCTCCGCGATATCAGCGGCGCTGACAGTGCCGGCGCGGCCAGCATAAAAAGCAACATCCAGCATGATAAGTACGGCTGTCATTGCCCTGTCGCGTCGGAGAATCATGAAAACATCCTTCCGGTTGTTGTTGTCAGGCCGATCATGGCCCGCTGTTTTCCTGTTCAGAATTACGGTATAGCAGGGGGACGCCTGTTTATCTACGTTGTTATTTCGTATTATAAGCGGGTGTGTTTTGTAAACAGTGCAGCCGGGGCTAGGAATGACGACGAAGACGCAAAAAGCAGAAGGGTATGGTTTTGCGGCGCCGCGTGGGCGTGTTTACGATTCGGTTGTGAATCTGGTGGGGGGTACGCCGCTGGTGGCGTTGCCCCATCTTATGCAGGATGATGGCCTCAAGGCCCGCCTGCTCCTTAAGCTTGAGTTTTTTAATCCGCTTGGTTCAGTCAAGGACAGGATTGGCGCCGCGATGGTGCTGGATGCAGAGCGTCGTGGGCTGATTACCCCCGGACGCACCCTGCTGGTGGAACCCACATCGGGCAATACAGGTATTTCACTGGCATTTGTGGCGGCATCGCGCGGTTACAGGCTGGTTGTGACCATGCCCGAAGGGGCATCCATCGAACGGCGGCGCATGCTGCGACTGATGGACGCACAGGTGGAACTGACGCCCGCCCGCCTCGGGATGGCCGGAGCCATTGCCCGTGCAAACGAAATCCTGAACGAAACCCCCGATGCGTGGATGCCTGACCAGTTCGATAATCAGGCTAACCCTGCTGTACATGCCGCCACCACGGCAGAAGAAATCTGGCAGGACACGGCAGGAGATATTGATGTGGTTGTGGCGGGTGTCGGCACCGGCGGCACCGCAACGGGTATTGCTACCGCGCTGAAGGCACGCCGTAAGGGCGTGGAGGTTTTTGGGGTGGAACCGGCGGAAAGC
The DNA here is from genome assembly GCF_017377745.1 of Acetobacter suratthaniensis. GTDB lineage: Bacteria > Pseudomonadota > Alphaproteobacteria > Acetobacterales > Acetobacteraceae > Acetobacter > Acetobacter suratthaniensis. Next base: position 207,376 of record NZ_JAFVMG010000001.1, read on the forward strand.
GCCATTCTGAATGGGGATGAACCCGGCCCGCATGGTATTCAGGGTATTGGTCCGGGCTTTTGCCCCGCTACGCTCGATACCACGCAGCTTGATGGTGTTCTGACCGTATCAGAACGCGAGGCTATCGCTGCGGCCCGGCGTTGCGCCCGCCTGGAAGGGATTCCGATTGGTATTTCTTCGGGGGCTGCGCTGCATGCAGGGCTACGTCTGGCGGTGGAAGATCGCTACAAGGGTAAAACCATTGTTGTGATCGCGCCGTCCTTTGCCGAGCGCTATCTGTCCACATCGCTGTTTACGGGGCTGTAAAGCCTCAGATGGCCGGACGGTAGAGCAATCTGCCCGTTCGGCCTGTAAGGAGCGGGAGTATCCGTGCCCGCACGATGGCGGGCAGGGCGTTAGCGGAACAGAATTTCCACCCGGCGGTTCTGGGGTTCTTTGGTGTTGGGGCCGGTTTTGACAAGCGGATTGGCCTCGCCGTAGCCATGCACGTCAATTGTGGTGCCTGCCACGCCATCACGCATCAGTTCAGCCTTGACGATTTCCGCACGGCGCAGGGACAGCTTGAGGTTGTAAGCCTTGCCGCTTTCCTGTCCGGGATGGGCCGAGGAGTTGTCTGTATAGCCTGAGACGATAATCCGCGTCAGCGCCACATGGGACGAAGCCTGTGCTGCTTCGTTGACAATGGCGCGCGCCCTGTCTGTCAGGCTTGCCTTATCCCAGTCGAAAAAGACCAGATAGCTGCGTGCCGCCTGCGGCGCAGGCACGGAGGGTACTGGTGCGGGCGGCGGGGGCGGCGGTGCGGGATTGAACTCGTAACGCAGGCCGAGCATCAGCGAATGGTTAAAGTCTGTCTGCGTGTCGTGATGGCCGCTGATGGTGCCGTACGCATGGGTGGGGTCAGTGCCGCCCAGCGTGCCGGTCGAGACAACATTATGCGACTGCGGCCCAAGCATGGTCCAGAAGCGGTATTCTGCCGTGGCGGACAGCCCGACAGCCCCCGGCAGGGGGAAGGACAGGCCGAAAATACCCTGATAGTCGAAGTTGCCAAAGGTGCCACCAATGGTTTCATTGGCGGTGTCATTCCCCTTGGTGGCCAGAATAGACGTGCGCATGGCCGTCCAGCCATAGCCGATACCGGCCCCAAAATAGGGGAACAGCCAGGGCTGGCCGATATCGAGGTCAAACAGGGCATTGGCCATGAAGCCATAGGTCTGCCTGCGTCCGCCTGCCTGTGTGGAGGTCAGGCTGTTATTGGCAAACTGCTTGTAGGCCATGGAGCGGTAGTCGCCTTCGACTTCCACGCGAAAACCGTTGCCCAGTCCCCAACCAACGGCACCAACACCTACACCACCCGCGTGCCATCTGTCGCGGCCCAGCGGGAAGGAGTTGGAGAGCCGCACGGACTGATCCTGGTTGAAGGTGGCGCCACCTTCACCCCTGACATACAGCCCCTGTACGGGTTGAGCCGATACACTGCCCGCGGCAAGGAGCAGCCCGGCGGCCAGAGGCACGGAAAGCGCGGTCCGCACAAACAGGGCCTTACGTGGCGTCATGGAATTCTCCCCGCTGTGGCGGTGTGGTACATCAACTGTGACACGGGATGCAAAGAGGTACATGCTTGTTGTCTTTGCTGGAAACTGGCCTGAGGCGCAACAGGCATGAGGGTGAGTTTTCCCCCGTGGGGTCTTTTTCGCTGCAATAAATGTTGCAGGCGTGTGACGGATGTCACGGTTTTAACTATTTGTTTCACAGCAGCATTGCTTGAAACGGGGGGCTGAAATCATCGCTTTCCATTTCCAGCACCCACAGGTCGGGGTCGTATTTTACCTGCCGGTCAATGTAGGCCTGTGTGTCCTGTGCGTTCAGCGGCGTTGGGCCTGAGCTGCGTATCCAGGCCCGATCACCATCTGGTGTACGGGTCTGGCTCAGCACCATGCTTTCGCCTGCACGGTTGAGCAGCACAACCAGAATCCCGCCTGCATCGGAATCGCCTTTACGCAGCACCATGGCCGAGCGGCCATCGCGTGCGGATTCGCGCACAAGGGCACGGGCGAGAAGATCGCTCTTAAGGCGAGGCTCCGTACTCATGGTGCGCTCTGGGCAGGCTGAGAGGGGGCAGCTGGCAGGGCCGCAGCCGGTAAAGAGGCGGGCAGGACATCAGGAATGGCCGGGGCCGCATTGGTGGGGGCAGGTGCGAGCGGGGCGGCCTCATCCGGTATGGCGGCCAGTGCGGTTTTGTACCACGCATCGTGCTCCAGCACATCGCGCGCAACGCTCAGGTCGGTATCCGTGCCAAGGGCGGCGGGGCAGGCCCGGCGGATGGCCATGATGCGCGAGACTGGCACCGGGTAACGCGCCGCGCGTGAGGCGGCAACGGCGGGCTGGTTGTCCAACTGGCCCGCCGCCAGATCGCGCATGGCGCGGCCGGTTTCCAGTGCGCCAAGGCTGGTGCAGATCTGGGGCATGACGCCAAGCCCCTGAAGCGGCCATTGCAGCGGGGCAATGACACGGCTCCATGTGACAAACAGTTCGCCCTCATCGGGAAGCTGCGCCACGGTCTGCACAAGACCTTTGCCCAGCGTCGCGCTGCCGATCACTACCGCGCGGCGGTGGTCGGCCAGAGCAGCAGCCAGAATTTCAGCCGCACTGGCCGAGCGTCCGTCTACCAGAACGGCAATGGGCAGGCCGTTGGTCATGTCGCCGCCTTCCACTGCCCAGATATGGTTGGCCTGCGGGTCGCGTCCGCTGGTAATGGCGGCCACGCCCCGGTCCAGCAGCAGGGCGGCGGCGGTCATGGCCTGTTGCAGCACACCGCCCCGGTTGCCGCGTAAGTCTATGATTAGCCCGCGCAGATGTTTGTCCTGCACGGCCTGATCCAGATACTGGCTGAGTTCTTCCGCCGTATCGGCCGAAAAAGAGGTGATCCGCAGTACAACGATGGAACCGCTGGCAAAGGCAAATACGGTTTCAGGCGGAACCTTGGCGCGGCGCAGGGTTACTGTGCGGATGGTGCGTTTGCCCGGTGCCTGCAGGCGCAGGGACAGCAGGCTGTCGGGCGCGCCGCGCAGCCATTCACGCACGGTTTCGGCGCTCTGGCCTGCGGTTGGACGTTTATTAACGGCAATAAGCCGCTCGCCCGTATCCAGCGGTGCGGCCCATGCCGGGCCATTGGCGTTGATGGAGGCAATGACAATATGCGGGCCACTTTGTGTCAGGGTCAGCCCGGCGTCTGCCTCTCCACCCACGCGGGCCTGACGGTCGGTGGTGGCGGAGGATGGGCCGATATAGCGCGAATACGGGTCGAGATGGTTGAACAGCTCGTCAAAGAACGCCTGTAGCAGTTCCTCGCGGCTGGCGCTGGCCACGGCGGAGGAATGCTGGCGTGCTGAATCCAGAAAATCCGTGGCGAGCTGCGCCCATTGTTCAGAATCGTCCGCTGGTGGGGCTACGCGGGATAGAATCGGTGTCTGGCCCAGTAATAGGCGGATATCCGCTCCACGGGCGTCAAACGCCAGCGAGGGATCAAGGGCGGTGACGCTACCCAGCCCCCAGAGCGTAAAGTCACGGCTGCTGTGCGGCTCCAGCGTGCGTGGCGCCAGAAACTGCAGCGCCGTGGCAATGACGGAATGGATCAGCGTCATGTCTATAGCGGGAGGGGGCGGTGTTTCGGGGGCCGCGCTCTGGGCGGTTGCAGCGGAGGAAGCTGGCGCCGCCTGCTCAGGCTGCGCGGGGGCATCGTGCGCCGCGGGCTGAGGAGGGGGGGCGGGGGGGGCATTCTCCACAGCGGTCGGGCTGGCCGGGGCGGGCGTAGCCTGCGTTGGTGCGGGTGTTGCTGTCTGGGCTTGGGCTACGACAGGCTGTTCGGCCTGTGCCTGTGCCTGTGCCTGTGCGGGTGCTTGCGTTGCGGCAGCGGGGCTGGCCGTGGCGCTCTGGCGCGGGGTCAGGGGTGGGGGCGGCAGGGTCTGGTTACCCGCCCTGTCCTGCGCGCGCACGGGTGCTGGCTGGCACAGCAGCACTGCCAGAATGACAACAGGCAGGCCACGCATGACGCAGGCATAAGGGAGGGACAGGTCAGCACGCATGAACGGGAGAAGCCAGAGTTACGGTGCCCCGCGACGGGCAGGTTGCGGTCAGGACTGCTGAAAATACGCGCCCGCCCCGGTTCAGGTTTCCGGTTGGCGGCTCAGTGAAGTCAGAACGACGCGACGCGACGCCGTCATGCAGCAAGGTGTCGCAGGCCCCTGTGCCAGAAGGGAATGCCGACCATGGAAGGAAAGACGGAGTTCCGGTTTTCGTCAATCTCACCCGAAGGCCATGCCGTGTTGATGTGAGGGCATGGAACGTCACGTGCTGGCCTTTTAGGGGGGCGAGCATCTGTGCGGCAAGCCGGTTCAGGCAGGCCTGCGCGACATCCGTGGCACGGCGTTCTGTCCGGTTCAGATGGCCCGCCAGCGTCTCCAGTTCTGCATTGCGCGGGCGGGGTGGCGCTGCGGGCGCGGCGTGTGTGGTTAGGGTGGTGGACAAGGGTGCTTGAGCCAGAAAATCCGCCAGTGTCCGATGTGTGACAAGGTCGGCATAACGTCGGATCGGGCTGGTAAAATGCGTATAATATGCAAGCTTCAGCCCCGCATGGGGGGCGGGCTCCGCACTGTAACGGGCCATGGCGCGTGGTTGGCCGGGGGCCGGAGCGGCATGGATACGGAACAGGCCGGGCAGGCTGTTCTGGTGCAAAAACAGGGCCGCCTGCGTGTTGGCGGCAATCATGCACGCAGCCACCATTTCATGCGTGGGCAGGGTCGTGCGTGGCGTAAACGACACAGCCCGGCCCTGTGGATCATGGGTCACGATCCATGAATCGTCATGCTGGGGTGCGACGCCGCGCCGCAGGGCTTCCGCCTGTAGTGCTTGAGCCGCGTGCCACAGGGCATGCAGGCTTTCGAGCACCATCGGGTCGGGGGGGATTGACTGCGATAGAGCCTGACCTGAAGGGGCGGTATTGTGTTCGGTCGGGGCCAGAAGTGCTTGCGCCTGCGTGTAGCTCAGGCGGGCAGCGCTGCGCATGAGCCCCCGGCCTAGTCGTGTTGGGCCAAGGGTACCCTGCGGGGTTATGGAGAGCTCCATGAACAGGCAGGGCCGATCCTGCCCCGGTAGGAGCGAGCAGGCGTTTTCAGACAGGGCAGGCGGCAGCATCGGTACAACCCTGTCTGATAGGTAAAGCGATGTGCCGCGCAGGCGGGCCTGTCTGTCCAGCGCCGTGTCCGGGCTTACACAGGCGCTGACATCCGCTATCGCGACCACCAGCCGCCAGCCTGTGTCGGTTGCTTCGGCCCACAGGGCGTCATCAAAGTCATGCGCGTTTTCATCATCAATCGTGACGAGGGGGAGGGCGCGCAGGTCTTCGCGGTCGGTTGGGGTGGGCTGGCCGTGCAGGGCCGCGACCGCATGGGCGGCGGATTCGGCCTCGGCCAGAGCTTCGGGGCTGAAGACTTCTGGCACGGCATGGGTCAGCAGGCTCAGCCGCGCGGCCATGCCCGGCTCCGTGGCGCACCCCATGACGCCCGATGGCTGTGCGGTGTAGGCACGCTCCGCAGGCTCATCAGCCAAAGCATCCAGCCCGGCAGGCAGGGCTGCCAGCAGGATGGTGCCCGGCTGGGTGTCAGCCCTGTCTTTTAAGGGCCAGTCGGTGGCTGAGCGGGCTGATGCAGGCAGGTGGAAGGGTACCGTCAGGCGCGGATCGCACGACCAGAGCAAAGCCGGATCGGTGGGGACAGACCCCTGCGTGGATTCGTTCCGGTGCGGCGGGCAGTCCATCATGGGCAGGCTGCTGCGGGATGTGCGGGAAAGCACGCGCAGGATTCGGCCTGTGCGCGCCTGCCCGGCCAGAGCCGGACGCAGGCGGGCCAGCACGGTATCGTCAGGCAGCAGGGGCAGGATACCGCGTGCCGTCTCTACCGGTGGGGTGGATAGACGGAGCGGCCTGTCCGCTGCGCCGGAGCCGCGGGCGGCTTCTGCCTGCCCACGGATTAGCAATGACCCGGTGTTGGTGCCGTCATCAGCAGGGTGAACCCCTATGATCCGTACCCGCACAACATCCGGCAGGCCCACAGAGGCTTTTATTCGTCCGGCAGGCAGGTGCAGGAGAGCACCCGCTACTGCCATATCGTGCAGATGCGCTTTAAGCGACGCCTTGTGCTGTACCGGCAGGCGCAGGGCACGCAGGATGTCCATCAGCCCGAGAGGCCGTGTGTCCTGTGCCAGCACCGCCTGAATGTCCTCCATGCACGGAAGACAGTCAGGCGCGGAGGCGGTGTGCCTCAATCGGTTTTCTTTTTCCGGGGTGCTGCGGCTTTGCGGGGAGCCTTGGCGGGTGCTGCCTCGTCAGAGGCCGCACTTTTGGCTGTGGCGGTCTTTTTAGGGGCCGCCGCCTTTTTGGTGGTTGCCTTGGCTGTGGTTGCTTTTGTTGCCGTTGTTTTGGCTGTCGCAGCTTTGGTGGTGGTCTTTTTGGCGGTGGTTTTTTTAGCCCCGGCCTTGCCGCCTTTGGCTTTGAGGGGTTTGCCTTTTTCCACCAGCAGGGCCACGGCCTCATCCAGCGTCACGGTATCCATGTCCGTGCCGCGCGGCAGGGTGGCCACGATCTGGCCATGCTGCACGTAAGGCCCGAAGCGGCCCTTGCGCACCATAACGGGCTCTGCGTCCTTGGGGTGGGTGCCGAGCGTGCGGATGGAGGCCAGCTTTTTGGCCAGTGCATCCACTGCGCGGTTCAGGCCCACGGTCAGAACATCGTCATCCTTGTCCAGCGAGCCATAAACGGCGCCCATTTTCACATAAGGCCCGAACCGGCCCAGACCGGCTTCGATTGGCTCACCCGTTTCCGGGTGCAGCCCGACCAGACGGGGCAGGGACAGAAGGCCCAGTGCCTGTTCAAGCGTTATGGTTTCGCCACTGACGCCTTTGGGTAGCGAGGCGCGGCGAGGCCGGGCCTTTTTGTCTGCCGGGTCGGGTTCGCCCTGCTGCACGTAAAGCCCGTAGGGGCCTTGGCGCACGGTAATATCTTCGCTGGTGTCAGGGTGCTGGCCCAGCAGGCGCATGCCGTCCTTGAGCGTGGCGGCCCCTTCGCCCTCTTCCGCGCTGTCAGAAACCAGACGGCGCGTGTACTGGCATTCAGGGTAGTTGGAACAGCCGATAAACGCCCCGTAACGCCCAAGCTTGAGGCCCAGACGCCCTGTGCCGCACGAGGTGCAGTGGCGCGGATCGGAGCCATCCTCATGCGGGGGGAAGAAGAACGGCCCCAGATCCTTATCGAGTGCGTTCAGCACATCGGTAATCGTCAGTTCCTTGGTATCGGCCACCGCGTGGGAGAAGTCGCGCCAGAACGAGGCAAGCACTTCTTTCCACTGAGCGCGCCCACCGGAAATATCATCAAGCAGTTCTTCGAGGCTCGCGGTAAAGCCCGTATCCACGTAGCGTTCAAAGAACGAGACAAGGAAGGCCGTTACCAGCCTGCCACGGGCTTCGGGTATGAAGCGGCGGCTTTCCAGCCGCACATAGCTGCGATCCTGCAGCACGCTCAGCACTGAGGCATAGGTGGAGGGGCGGCCGATCCCCAGCTCTTCCATTTTCTTGACCAGCGAGGCCTCGGAGTAGCGGGGCGGTGGCTGGGTGAAGTGCTGTTCGGCCTCCACGTTTTCACGCGTGAGCGGGTCTTTTTCGCTCATGGGCGGCAGCATGCGCGATTCGTCGTCCGCCGCCTTGTCGGTATCGTCACGCCCTTCGCGGTAGAGCTTGAGAAAACCATCGAAGGTGATGATCGAACCGTTGGCCCGCAGCACGGTCTGGTTTGAAGGCCCGGCAATATCCACCGCCACTTGATCGAGCGAGGCGGATTCCATCTGGCTGGCCACAGCACGTTTCCAGATCAGCTCGTACAGGCGGCGCTGGTCGTGGTTGAGGTGTCCTGCCATTTGATCAGGCGTGCGGGAAATATCGGTCGGGCGCACGGCTTCATGCGCTTCCTGCGCATTTTTGGCCTTGGAGGTGTAAAGGCGTGGCTTTTCCGGCACATAAGCCGCGCCAATCCGCTTGCCGATATGCGTGCGGATGGCCTGTACGGCTTCCTGCGCCATGGTGACGCCATCGGTTCGCATATAGGTGATCAGACCCACCGTTTCGCCGCCGAGGTCTATGCCTTCGTAAAGCTGCTGGGCGGTGCGCATGGTGGTTTGCGCACTCATGCCCAGCTTGCGCGAGGCTTCCTGCTGGAGCGTGGAGGTGGTGAAGGGGGGCTGCGGGTTGCGGCGCACCTTGCGGCGTTCGATGCTGCGAACGGCAAGGGCTTCGGCCTCCACCGCGCGGCGTGCGGCTTCAGCCAGCTCGGCATTGGACAGATCAAACTGGTCGAGCTTGGTGCCGTTGAGGTGCGTCAGGCGTGCGGTAAAGGGCGCACCCTGCGGGGTTAGCAGGGCGGCGGTGACACTCCAGTATTCGCGCGGCTTGAAAACCTCGATCTCGGCTTCGCGCTCACAGACCAGACGCAGCGCCACGGATTGCACGCGCCCCGCACTCCGCGAGCCGGGCAGCTTGCGCCACAGCACGGGCGATAGGGTAAATCCGACCAGATAATCCAGCGCACGGCGGGCCAGATAGGCCTCGATCAGCGGGAAGTCGAGTTCACGCGGGTGCGCCATGGCGTGCAGAATGGCGCTTTTGGTAATTTCGTTGAAGGTAACACGCTGGACATCCACGCCCTTGAGGGCCTTGCGTTCCTCCAGCATGGCCCGGACATGCCACGAAATGGCCTCTCCCTCGCGGTCAGGGTCAGTGGCGAGATAGAGATGACTGGCACCCTTGAGCGCCTTGGCAATGGCGGAAACCTGCTTCATGCCCCGTTCATCGGACTGCCACGACATGGCGAATCCTTCATCGGGCAGCACGGAGCCGTCCTTGGGCGGCAGATCGCGCACATGGCCGAACGACGCCAGAACGGTGTAACCGTCTCCAAGATATTTGTTGATCGTTTTCGCCTTGGCGGGCGATTCGACAACGACAACGTTAGTCATACTCTCTCCGACCTGCCCGGAGGCAGCGTTTAACCTCTTGTTTCCGCCTGTCCGCCTGCCAGCGCCACATATCCACTGGCAGAGGTGATGATACGCCCCGAAAGTTCCAGTTCGGTCAGCGCAATCAACACGACGGAAGCCGAGAACTGGCAGCGCCGTATCAGATCGTCAACAGCTATGGGCGTAAAGGACAGAAGATCAAGTATGTGCTGAGGCACATTCACGTCTGTTTTTTGTGTCCGTTCCAGCGTTGCGCGAGGGGGCGGAGGGGCGTCTGGCAGCATGTCTGCCGGGGGAGATGGGGCTGCCCTGTGTGCCAGCCCTGTAGGCAGTTTCTGGGGGTGCGGGCCGGGTGGTGGTGCTTGCGGCACATGGGAGTGCGGCATGGGAACTGGTGTGGCCGCAGGTGCACGGAGCAGGGGGAGCGTGTCCTGCCATACGGGAGGCAGCCCTGCGCGCAGGCTGGCGATATGGGGCAGGATATCGGCAGCACTTTCCGTCAGCACCGCGCCATTGCGGATCAGATTGTTACTGCCCCGACAGCGCGGATCAAGCGGAGAGCCGGGTACGGCAAACAGTTCGCGCCCGTATTCGCCCGCCATACGCGCCGTAATGAGCGTGCCGGAATGCGGGGCAGCCTCCACCACCACGCAGCCTAGTGCCAACCCGGCAATAAGTCGGTTGCGGCGCGGAAAATGCCGCCCCAGTGGCGCTGTACCCAGAGGGGCTTCGGTAATCACAGCTCCCTGTTCGGCAATACGGGCCTGAAGGGCCGTATTTTCGGGCGGGTAAGGGCGGTCCAGCCCTCCGGCAATGGCGGCTACGGTCAATCCCCGCCGGTGTAGAGCGCCCCGGTGCGCGGCGGTGTCGATCCCACGCGCCAGCCCGGATATGACCACCAGCCCGGCTTCCACCAGTTCGGTTGACAGGCTTTCAGCCAGTCGCAGTCCGGCGGCGGAGGCATTGCGTGCCCCCACAATGCCAATACCCGCTTGGTGTAGGCAGGTGGTATCGCCTAGTGCGCTGAGTACCACGGGTGCGTCGGGTACGTGGCGCAAAGGGGCGGGGTAGCCCGAGTCCAGCAGGGTCAGGAACTGGCCACCGAGGGCCAGTGTTGCGTCGATTTCGCGTAAGATATCGTCTTCAGGTGCAAGGGTAAGCACCTTGCCGCTGCGGCCAGTCGGCGCACCTCGTTTGGTGCGCAGGGCTTCAACCGCGTTTTCGGGCGTGGCGTAGAGCGCCATCAGCCGGTGCCACTGGCGTGGGCCAACCTGTTCGGTACGGGTCAGGCGCAGGCAGGCAACAAGGGTGGCAAAGGGAAGCTGTGCGGGAAAGGGTGATGCGCTCATGGCTTACTCACCCGTAAAAAAACAAGCCCCCGCACTGTCACGGGCCGGACAGGCGGGGAGAGGTCAGTTAGCGTTTGCCATCACCGATTCGGGGTTCGACCCCACGGAGTATGCGGCTGATATTTTCATGGTGCCGGGCCAGCACCAGCAGGCAGATCAGCAGCGTGGCCATCGGCTTGGGCGAAGCATGGAGTGAAAAATCATACAGGGCGAAGCAGATAAACGGCATGACCACAAAGGCTGATAGCGCCCCGGCGGAAGAAATGCGTGTCAGCCGCGCCATGCCAAGCCAGAGTGCGCAGCCTGCCAGCCCTGTCAGCGGGGAAAGGGCGAGCATGACCCCAAGCCCTGTAGCCACGCCCTTGCCCCCCCGAAAGCCGAGAAAAATCGGGTAACAATGGCCCACTACAGCGGCCAGTGCCGCAACGGCAGCCGCCCGGTCGGAAAAATCGGGTGGGGTCATGATCCAGGCCGTCAGCACGGCCAGTACCCCTTTGGCTGCATCCAGCACCAGAGTGGCGGCGGCAAGGTCCTTGCGGCCCGTGCGCAGCACATTGGTGGCCCCGATATTGCCCGAGCCGATCTTGCGCAGATCGCCTGCTCCGGCAAAATTGGTCAGCAACAGGCCAAAAGGCACGCTACCCAGCACATAGCCCAGAAAGGCCATGGCCCCGATCAGCCAGAGAGCATAAGTCGGCAGGGAGTCTGTCATGCTCCGGCCCCGGCTGTCGCGCCTGCTTCATACACTCTGCGCCCGGCTTTCCATGTTCCCAGCACGCGGCCTTCGAGCGGGCGACGGTCAAAGGGCGTGTTCTGCGCCCGGCCGGGCAACTGCCCTGCGCGTACGAGCCAGCTCTGTTCAGGGGCGAACAGGCACAGATCGGCCTCGGCTCCTACGCTGAGCGTGCCTGCCGTGCTGCCCAGCAGGGCCGCCGGGCGGTGTGTCAGCAGGGCAATGGCCTGTGGCAGTGTCAGCGTGCCGTCATGCACGCGGGCCAGCGTGACCCCCAGCAGCGTGACCATGCCGGTACCGCCCGTTGCCGCCTGCGCGAAGGGCAGGCGTTTGTCATCGGCATCACGCGGGAGGTGGTCGGAGGCAATGGCGTCAATCGTGCCATCGGCCAGCGCGGCGCATACGGCCAGCCGGTCTTCCTCGCTCCGCAGGGGCGGGGAGAACTTTGCGAAGGTGCGGAAATCCCCGATCGCGTTTTCGTTCAGGTCGAAATAGGGCGGGGCGGTGTCGCATGTTACCGCAAGCCCGCGCCCCCGTGCCTTGCGGATCAGGTCAATGCCCTCGCCGGTGGAGACATGACCGAAATGCAGCCGTCCGCCGGTCAGTTCCGCCAGACGGATGTCGCGTGCGATCATAATGGATTCGGCAGCAGCGGGAATGCCAGCAAGCCCCAGGCGTGTAGCAAGGGCCCCCGCCGTGGCGCAGCCGGAGCCAGCCAGAGAGGGGTCTTCGGGGTGCTGGACAACCATCGCCCCGAAACCGCTGGCATAGGACAGGGCAAGGCGCATGAGCCGGGCAGGGTCAACCGCGCGGTTGCCATCCGTAAAGGCAACGGCTCCGGCTTCGTGCAGCATGCCGATTTCGGCCAGTTCGCGCCCTTCGCAGCCTTTGGTCAGCGCACCATAAGGCAGGATGGTAATGGCCCCGCTTTCCTCGCCACGGGTGCGGAGCATCCGCACCAGAGCAGGGTTGTCGATAGCGGGTTTGCTGGTGGGCAGCACGGCAATGGTGGTGATGCCACCCGCAGAGGCCGCGCGTGCGGCAGAGGCGATGGTCTCGCGGTATTCAAACCCCGGCTCACCGATTTCCACGCGCATATCCACAAGGCCGGGGCTGAGAACAGCCCCGTTACCGTCGATAACCTGTGCGCCCTCGGGGCGGCCTTCCGCTCCGGCGGTGTCGGTTCCGGCTATTTTTCCCTCGCGCACCAGTAGGCGACCGGGCTGGTCGATACCGTTCGCGGGGTCGATAATGCGGATATTTTCAAAAAGAATGGTGTTCATGCGGCACGCCTGTTGCGGGTCAGGCGATCCAGCACGGCCATGCGGACGGCCACACCCATTTCAACCTGTTCCTGAATGACGCTCTGGCTCGAATCGGCCACGCTGCTTTCAATTTCCACGCCCCGGTTCATCGGGCCGGGATGCATGACCAGCGCATTCGGGCGGGCCAGATCAAGCCGCCTGCGATCCAGCCCGAAAAAACGGAAATATTCGCGCGCACTGGGCACAAGCCCCGAAGACATGCGCTCACGTTGCAGGCGCAGCATCATCACCACATCCACACCGCGCAGGCCATCTTCCATATTGTGGTGGATATCCACACCCAGCCGCCCAAGGGCTGATGGCACCAGCGTGGAAGGCCCGACCAGCCGCACGCTGCTGCCCATGGTGGTCAGTAGGTGGATGTTCGAGCGTGCCACGCGCGAATGCGCCACATCGCCACAGATTGCCACGGTCAGCCCACCCAGCGTGCCGATATGGCGGCGGATGGTCAGGGCGTCCAGCAGGGCCTGTGTGGGGTGTTCGTGCATGCCGTCACCCGCATTGACCACGCAGGCATCGACCTTGCGGGCCAGCAGGGCGGGCGCACCGGACTGCGAGTGGCGCACCACGAGCAGGTCTGTCTGCATGGCGTTGAGCGTTGCCGCTGTATCCAGCAGGGTTTCACCCTTGTTGACCGAGGACTGCGCCACCGACATGTTGATGACATCAGCCCCGAGCCTGCGCCCCGCCAGTTCGAACGAGGTGCGTGTGCGCGTGCTGTCCTCAAAGAACAGGTTGATGAGCGTGCGCCCGCGCAGCACGTCACGCGGCACCTTGCGGGAACGGTTAAGCAGGGCGTAGCTCTCGGCCAGATCGAGCAGCGGCTCGATCTGATCCGGGGTCATGCCTTCCAGCCCCAGCAGGTGCCGGGCGTTACGGCCCGACCCGGCCGTGGCCGTGGTGGAGGGCGCGTCAGCCATGCAGCACGGCCCCGATACGGGCCAGCACCTCGTCGCGCCCCAGCGCGTGGAGTGTCGCGTCAATCCCCGGAGAGGAGTTAGACCCCGTGACCGCCGCACGCACGGGCTGGGCAACGCTGCCCAGTTTGTGGCCACCGGTTTCGGCAAAGCGGCGCAGGGCCGCATCAATGTTTTCCGCCGTGAAGGGGCTGACTACCGCCAGATCACGCGCAAGCTCGGCCAGCAGCGTGCGGGCTTCGGGGGTGAGCAGCTTTTCCGCCTTGGCGTTGAAAGGCAGCGGCACGCGGCGGCCAAGGAAGGCGGCATTGTCCGTCAGTTCCACCAACGTGCGGGCGCGGTCTTTCAGGCCGGGCATAAGGGCGAGAACGCGCGCACGGGTGGTTTCATCCACTTCCACGCCGTCTACGGCCTTCAGGCGCTCCATCACATCGTCGGTCAGGCGCGTGTCATCGGCCTGACGCAGCCACACGGCGTTGATGTGTTCAAGCTTGGCGTAATCCATACGTGAGGGCGCGCGGCCCACGCCGTCGATGTCGAACAGGCGGATCTGCTCTTCGCGCGAGAGGATTTCGGCATCGCCATGCCCCCAGCCCAGACGCAGCAGGTAGTTGCACAGGGCTTCGGGCAGGTAGCCCTGATCGCGGAACTCCACCACGGACTGTGCGCCATGCCGTTTGGACAGTTTGGCGCCATCCGGGCCGTGAATCAGCGGCAGATGGCCAAAGCGGGGCAGATCCCAGCCCATGGCGCGGTAAATCATGGCCTGACGGAAGGTGTTGGTCAGGTGGTCATCACCCCGGATAACGTGGGTAATGGCCATGTCGTGGTCATCCACCACCACGGCGTGCTGGTAGGTGGGGGAGCCGTCCGAGCGCAGGATGATCATGTCATCCATCTCGGCATTGGCGACTCGTACCTCGCCCTGCACCAGATCGTTAATGACGGTCTCGCCATCGCGCGGGGCTTTGATACGCACGGCAAAAGGGGCGCCTGCGGGGGCTTCTGCCGGGTCGCGGTCGCGCCATAGGCCGTTATAGCGCGGGGGCAGGCCATTTTTCATGGCGTCTTCGCGCATCTGGGCCAGTTCTTCGGGCGTGCAGTAGCACTTATAGGCCAGACCGCGTTCGAGCAGTTCGAGTGCGACTTCGCGGTGGCGGTCGGCACGGGTGGACTGGAACACCGGTTCTTCATCCGGGGTGATGCCCATCCATTCCAGCCCCGCGAAAATAACGTCCACCGCCTGTTGGGTGGAGCGTTCACGGTCGGTATCCTCGATACGCAGGAGGAACTTGCCGCCATGGTGACGCGCAAAGAGGAAGTTGAACAGGGCGGCGCGGGCGTTGCCGATATGCAGCAGGCCGGTCGGACTCGGGGCGAAACGTGTACGGATGCTCATGGGCAGCATCCTTATCACGCACGGGCGCGCGGAGCCATATGCGCACGATGACGGGAATGGCCTCTGTTCTGTTCAGGTGTTTTGAGGGGCTGACAGCCCTGCTGGTGGCGGAACAGCGGCGGCTGGTACTGTGGGTGCCGGTGGGGCTGGCGCTGGGGGCGGCGTTCTATTTTTACGGCTTGCGGGCTGAACCCACGGCCATAGGGGGCGTGGTCATGCCCCTGTTGCTGACGGTGACGGCTGTGGGGGCAGGGGTGGTCTGGCGGCATAGCCTGCTGGTGCGCTGCGTGGCCGGGCTGTGCGCCACGCTGGCACTGGGCGGGTTGATGGCCTGGGTTGGCACCCACAGGCAACCGCCCATGCCTGAGCTGCCGCGCCGGGGGGTGGCGCTATCCGGTGTGGTGCGTGCCGTGCATGACCTGCCCCCGCGCGGCGCGGGGCAACGCCCGGTCCGCCGGGTCGATCTGGTGGATGTGCGCCTGCATATGCCGTTGACCGAAACCGCACCCCCTCTGGTTCGCAGCCTGACAGTCAGGCTTAGGGCGGATGACACAGCCGCCCTGACGGAGGGAGGCGCCGTGGCATTGCGCGCGGTGCTGCACCCACCGGGTTTTGCCGCTCTGCCCGGCGGCCGCGACTGGCAGTTTGAGGCATGGTTTGCAGGCCGGGCCGGGAGTGGCACGGCGCTTTCCGTGCATGAAGCGGTGCCTGCCAGGCCCGATGCGCCCCACCTCCCTGCGGTAGAGGGGCAGGACGAACCTGACCTGGCCGGGCAGGAACCAGCCGCCTTTGAAGCAGAGGTGGCAACGGGCGTGGAGCGCACAGGGTACACAGCTCTGTGGCGGCAACGGCTGGAAATCCTGCGGAGCGCTATGGATGAGCGGATTCGCACCAGCCTGCCGGGTGCTGTGGGGGCCGTGGCGTCCGTGTTGCTCGATGGGCGGGGCGAAGCCATTCCCGATTCCGTGCGGGATGATTTTGCGGCGTCGGGTCTGGCGCATCTTCTCGCCGTGGCGGGGTTGCATCTGGGCATTGTCATGGGTGTGGTCATGGCGGTGTGTCGCCTTGGGCTGGCGGCATGGGAATATGCGGCCCTGCGCTGGCCCTGCAAGGCGTTGTCGGCGCTTGCAGCATGGGGGGCGGGAGGGGCGTATGTGCTGCTGACAGGCGCGCACCTGCCCGCCTTGCGCGGCTGGCTGATGGCAGGGGTGGTGGTGCTGGGGCTGGTTGCGGGGCGGCGGGCGGTTTCCATGCGCGGGCTGGCGTTTGCCGCCACGTTGTTGCTGCTGCTTTGGCCGCAGGTGGTGGCTGACATGGCTTTTCAGATGTCGATGGCTGCTGTCATGGCGCTGGTGGCGGGGTACGAAAGTGTGCATCCGCGCTTGCAGGGCTGGTGTGCCGCGCAGGAGGGGCGCATGGGGCGAGCTGGTGGTTTCCTGCTCGGGCATCTGGCTGAACTCGCACTGGCCAGTCTGCTGGCGGGGTTGGCTACACTCCCGGTTGTTATGGCGCATCTGGGGGTGATCGAGCCGTATTTCGTATTGGCCAATCTGGTGGCGGTGCCGCTTATGGCGGTGTGGATCATGCCCATGGGCCTGCTGGCGCTGCTGGGTATGCCGTTCGGGCTTGCTGCACCGGGGCTGTGGCTCATGGGGCTTGGTCTGCGGCCTGTTTTATGGCTTGCGCATGGGGTGGCCAGCCTGCCGGGCGCACGGTTTGCGGTGCCTGCCATGCCGGGCTGGGGGCTGTGCATGGCGCTGCTGGGGCTGGCGTGGCTATGCCTGTGGCGCAGGGCGTGGCGGCTGGCCGGTGTGGTCGTGTTCGGGGTGGGGCTGCTGTCTCCGTGGTTTGTCAGCCAACCGGATATTCTGCTCAGCCCGGATGGCGGGCTGATTGGTATTCGCATGCCGAACAGCGTGCTGGTGCTGGGTCATTCGGTGGAGCAGGCGGCGATTGAGCGCGAATGGGCGCGCGCACTGGCCCTGCCCATACGGGTTTTTAACCCCGAACATGAGGGGCAGACGCCCGATGGTGGCCTTGTCTGCGGGCAGGATGGTGTAGCGGGGGTTTGTGTGTTCCAGCGTGCGGGGCGCACGCTGCTGCTCATACCCGCGCCATTCCCCGCAGGCCTGTCCATAGCGGAGGGGCAGGCGCGGATGGGTACGCTGTGTGCGGGTATGGATGGCGTGGTCAGCACGGGTGGGCTTGGGCATCTGTGCGAGGGGGTGCCTGTCCGGGTGGATCGGGCGCAGGCGCGGCTTGAAGGTGCTCAGGCCATGTATCTGGCGTCAGGCCGGGTGCGCGTGGTGTCGGACAGGCAATGGAGCGGTGCGCGACCGTGGGTTTTAAACCCCGGCGGTCACGGCCTGCCGCTGCTGCCGCTGGCGCGGAGCGAGGACGGGCTGCCCACCGGGCATCCGGGCTGGTTTTTCAGTCCGCCACGCTTTCAAACGCTTCCATGACCCGGCTGGAATAAACCAGTGCCGCACCGGCGTTTAGCGCCACGGCCACGCCAAGGGCTTCGGCAATTTCTTCCTTGCTGGCCCCGACCTTGTGGGCGGCAGCGGTATGCACGGCAATACAGCCATCGCACCGGGTGGTAACGGCTACGGCCAGCGCGATCAGTTCGCGGGTTTTGGCATCCAGATGTTTTGTTTCGGGCAGGGGGGTTTCAAGCGTCTGGAGTCCGCTCAGGGTGTTGGGGGTCAGGCTGGCCAGTGTCTTGACGTTTTTGGTCAGATTGGCGCGGTAGGCGTTCCAGTCGGTCATGGTGTTGTTTTCCTGCGGTTGCTGTCATGAAAAACAGGGTCAGAACCCGCGTAGCCTAGCGCGTCTTCCCCCCGTGTTGTCACGACACGGTTAGGAGAGGTGACGATGCTTGCCCAAGACGGTGTTCAGCCGGTATCGGGCGAGTATGACAGACAGACACGAGAACGGGCCTACGGCCGCGATGCGGCAGGGGCCACTGGCAGTTTATCGGCAGCGTGTAGCAGCCGGAGAGCTGAATGGAGATGCCGATCAGGCCCGCGTGGTCGAGCGGCTGGACACGCTGTGGCGTGAACTGGCCACTCTGCCCGCTCGCCCGGCTTCGGCCCCCCAGCGGGCCGAAGCCGGGGCTCTGGGCCGACTTTCCGGCTTGGCGCGTCGGTTTTTGCAGGCTCCCGCAGCGGCCTCTCCGGTTGCGCGGCCGCGCGGGCTTTATATTGTCGGGCGTGTTGGGCGCGGCAAAACCATGGTCATGGACCTGTTTTATGCCTGCGCACCGGTGGCAAAAAAGGAGCGCGTGCATTTCCTGCGTTTCATGCAGGATGTACACCAGAAGCTCTACGCTCTTAAAAAAGCCAACCCCGGCATGGCGGACCCTATTCCGCCGCTGGCGCATGCCATTGCGGCACAGGCGCAGCTTCTGTGCTTTGACGAATTTCAGGTGAACGACATTGCGGATGCCATGATTCTGGGGCGTCTGTTCGAGGCGTTGTTCGCGGCAGGGGTGGTGATTGTGGCCACATCCAATACCGAGCCGGGGCAATTGTTCCAGAACAGGCCGGGCGCTGATGCGTTCAAGCCTTTTATTGCGATCATCCGCCGTGAGCTGGATACGGTAGAACTGGATTCGCCACGTGATTACCGGCGCGGGCGTGAGCAGGATCAGGAAACATGGCTGGTACCCGCTGATGAAGCCGCCCGCGCACGGTTGCGGCAGATTTTCAGCCGGTATGCCGGGAGCGAAACACCCCGCCCCGTGCGGCTGGAGTTCAGTGGCCGGGCGTTTGAGGTGGATCAGGCGGCAGGCCCGGTCTGCCGGTTTGATTTCAACTCTTTGTGTGGCAGACCGCTTGGCCCTAACGATTATCTGGCGCTGGCACGGCATTTTCCGGTTGTTGTGATCGACAATATTCCGAGCATGGGCATGGATGAAGCCAACCTCGCGCGGCGCTTCATTACTTTGATTGATGCCTTGTACGACAACGGAAACCTGCTTTTTGCCTCGGCTGAAGCCCCGCCGGACAAGCTGTTCACGCAGGGCGAGGGATCGGATGCGTTCGCCCGCACCGCATCACGTCTTGCTGAAATGGGAAGCGAAAGCTGGCTGGAACATGGGGCACAGGCGGCGCAGGCGGCGCATAGCCTCTCTAGAGCGTGACAGGGGTTGATCTTGTTCCCGCCTCAGGGGCGGTCTAGCTCTTTGAAAAGAACGGCCGGGCCACATTGGCCCCGGCTCAGGAATTTCTGAAGGGCGCTCCGTGCCATGCTGCGGAGTGGTGGAAAAATGGTCTGCCTTACGCTGAAATGCGACACGTTTGCTGGTCAGCAGCGCGGAAAAATCCCGCATCGGGGAGGAATGTAAGATGGCGGTCACGGATATGCTGGCAACCGCGCTGAACGGTGCCAATATCGCTTACCTTGCGGATCTGTATGCCCAGTGGGTCAAGGATCCGAAAAGTGTTGATCCTTCCTTCGATATTCTTTTTGGCTCTCTGGGTGATGATGAAGCCGCCGTCCTGCATGACGCGCTCGGGGCTTCATGGGCGCCGCGCCCGTCCATCATCACGGGTGAAGAGGCGCCGCCCCCCGCCAAGGGTGGCCCCGCAGGCGGTCTGGCCGCGCAGGACAGTCTGGCTATTGCCCGTCTGGTGCGTGCCTACCGTGAATACGGACATCTAGAAGCAACGCTCGATCCGCTGGGCCTGAAAGTGCCTGCTCCCCGCGTGGAGCTGGACCCCGCCACCTATGGTTTTGGCCCCAAGGATCTGGATCGCGAAGTTTTCTTTGGCTCGCTGCTTGAGCCGCTGCTCAAAGGCAAAACCACCGGCAAGGTCAAGGACGTGATTGCCGCCCTGCGCGCCGTATATTGCGCAAGCCTTGGTGCGGAATACATGCAGACCTCTACGGCCGAGCAGCGTGAATGGTTCCGCAGCCGCCTTGAGGGCGATAACTGGCAGGCCAACGTGTCGGTTGAAGAGCGCAAGAGCATCCTGCGTAACCTGACGGAAGCCGAAGGGTTCGAGGCGTTCTGCCAGAAGCGTTACGTGGGTGCGAAGCGTTTCGGCCTTGAAGGGGGCGAAATCTCCATTCCCGCGCTGCATGCCATCATCGACCAGTCGGCCGTGCAGGGTGTGCAGTCGGTGGCGATCGGCATGGCGCATCGTGGGCGGCTGAACACGCTGGTGAACATCGTGCGCAAGCCGTATGTCGCGATCTTCAACGAATTTGCCGGGGGTTCGTTCAAGCCCGACAATGTTGAAGGCTCGGGCGACGTCAAATACCATCTGGGTTCATCCACCGATGTCGAGGTGGGCGGTAAGCCGGTGCATATTTCGCTTCAGCCCAACCCCTCACATCTTGAGGCGGTCGATCCTGTGGTGTGCGGCAAGGTGCGCGCCATTCAGGATGATTATGGGGACGCCGGGCGTAAAACCGCTATGGCCGTTGTCATTCATGGGGATGCGGCGTTTGCCGGTCAGGGTATCGTTTACGAAACCTTCTCCATGTCCAAACTGCCCGGCTACCGTACGGGTGGCAGCATCCATATGGTGGTGAACAATCAGGTTGGCTTTACCACCAACCCCGAGCAGGGCCATTCGGGTGTTTACGGCACGGATATTGCCAAATCCATCAACGCGCCGGTTCTGCATGTGAACGGGGATGACGCCGAGGCCGTGATCTATGCCTCGCGTCTGGCGGCTGATTATCGCCTGGCTTTTGCCTCTGACATCGTGCTGGACATCGTGTGCTACCGCCGCCACGGCCATAACGAGAGCGATGAGCCGGTCTTTACCCAGCCCGTGATGTACAAGGCCATTGCCAGCCACGAGACGCCGCACACGCTGTACGCTAAAAAAGTGGTGCAGACGGGTGCGATGAGCGATGCAGAAGTGCAGAGCCTGTGGGATGCGTTTCAGGATCGGCTGGAGGAAGACTACAAGGCCGCGCAGTCCTACAAGGTCAACAAGGCCGACTGGCTGGATGGTGACTGGAAAGGCCTGACCGCACCGGGTGCCAAGCCCGAGGAAGCATGGCCTGAAACTGGTGTGGATGAAGCGGTTCTGCAAAAAATCGGTGATGCCATCACGACCTCTCCGGCTGATTTCAATCTCAACTCCAAGATTGCGCGCCAGCTCAAGGCCAAGGCCGCCATGTTCAGCTCGGGCGAAGGCTTTGACTGGGCTACGGGCGAGGCGCTGGGCTTTGGCTCGCTGCTGGTTGAAGGCCATCGTGTGCGTCTGTCGGGCGAGGACTGCCAGCGCGGCACGTTCAGCCAGCGCCATGCAACATGGACAGATCAGGTCAACCAGACGCAGTTCACCCCCCTCAACCATGTGCAGGACGGGCAGGCTCCGATCGAGATCTGGAATTCCTTCCTGTCCGAATACGGCGTGCTCGGGTTTGAATACGGCTATTCTGTCCGTAACCCCAACACGCTGGTGCTGTGGGAAGCCCAGTTTGGCGATTTCGCCAACTGTGCGCAGGTGATTATCGACCAGTTCATTGCTTCGGGTGAAACTAAGTGGCTGCGTATGTCCGGTCTGGTCATGCTGCTGCCGCATGGTTACGAAGGGCAGGGGCCGGAACATTCCTCCGCGCGGCTTGAGCGTTATCTCCAGCTCTGTGCTGAAGACAACATGTTTGTCTGCAACATCACCACGCCCGCCAACTACTTCCATGCCCTGCGCCGCCAGCTCAAGCTGGACTACCGCAAGCCGCTGATCCTGATGGAGCCCAAGTCGCTCCTGCGGCACAAGCTGGCGGTGTCCACGCTGGCAGAGTTCGGTAAAGGTACGCGCTTCCAGCCTGTGCTGCCGGAAGTGGATGCACTGGCGGCTGACAAGAGCATCCGCCGGGTCGTGCTCTGCTCGGGCAAGGTCTATTACGACCTGCTGGCCGAGCGGCGCGAGAAAGACATCAAGGATGTCGCCATCCTGCGTCTGGAACAACTCTACCCCTTCCCTCAGGCACCTCTCGCGGCTGAACTCAAGCGCTATCCTGAAGCGGATATCGTCTGGTGTCAGGAAGAGACGGAAAATGGCGGTGCATGGCACTTTGTGGATAGGCGGATTGAAAAGGCGCTGGAAAAAGCTGGTCACAAGGCAGGGCGGCCCCGTTATGTCGGCCGCGCCGCAGCGGCCAGCCCGGCAACGGGCCTTGCCCGTATCCACGCCGCAGAGCAGGCTGATCTGGTGCAAAGGGCGCTGGGCCTGAAAACAGGCGGCTGAATGGCCGCCCCGCGCAGCAGGGTCGTTTTTATTTAATCAAGCCGTCCACTGTATGGACATGAAGACCGGTATGGCCACGGGAGCAGCAGGCCATACCGGGAATTTCTGAAAAGAAATGGGGAACAGGATGTCAGTCGAGATCAAGGTGCCGACACTGGGTGAAAGCGTGACGACCGCGACGGTGGCCAAGTGGCTGAAGCAGCCCGGCGAGGCGGTTAAGGAAGACGAGCCGATTGTCGAACTTGAAACCGATAAGGTGAGTGTCGAGGTTTCCGCGCCCAAGGCTGGTGTTATTGGCCCGCAGGCTGCCAAGGAAGGCGACGAAGTTGAAGTGGGCGCCCTGCTGACCACGCTTGAAGCGGGCAAGGCTGGCGCAGCTCCGGCCCCTGCGGCCAAGGCCGCTGCCCCGGAAGCCAAGCAGGCAGCGCCCGCTCCGGCCCCCAAGGCCGAGAGTGCGCCCGCCGCCAGTGTGGCCGATGCCGCACAGGCTCTGCCAGCCGCGCGCAAACTCATGGCTGAAAATGGCCTGAATGCCGACACGCTGGGTCAGGGTACGGGCCTTGGTGGGCGTATTACCAAAGGCGATGTGCTGGGCTTTCTGGCGCAGCCGCGCGCTGCCGCTCCGGCAGCGGCCCCCAAGCCGCCCCGTAAGGACGACCCGCGTGAAGAACGTGTGAAGATGACCCGCCTGCGCCGCACGGTGGCCCGCCGCCTGAAAGAGGCGCAGGACACGGCGGCCATGCTGACCACCTTCAACGAAATCGACATGTCCGGTGTCATGGCGCTGCGGGCGGAATATCAGGACAGCTTTGTGAAGAAGCATGGCGTGAAGCTAGGCTTCATGTCCATTTTCTCTCGTGCGGTTGTCGCGGCGTTGCAGGAATTCCCTGCCATCAATGCTGAAATTGACGGTGAGGACATTATCTACCGCGATTTCGTCAACCTCGGCATTGCCGTGGGTGGCCCCAACGGGCTGGTGGTGCCGGTTATCCGCGATGCCGATCAGCTCAATTTCGCGCAGATCGAAAAGAAGATCGCCGGTTTCGGCAAGGCCGCGCGTGAAGGTACGCTCAAGCTTGATGAACTCTCGGGTGGCACCTTCTCCATCACCAATGGCGGGATTTACGGTTCGCTCCTGTCCACACCGATCCTGAATGCGCCGCAGTCCGGTATTCTGGGCATGCATTCCATTCAGGAACGCCCTGTGGCCGTGAACGGGCAGGTTGTTATCCGCCCGATGATGTATGTGGCCCTGTCGTATGACCACCGTATTGTGGATGGCAAGGAGGCTGTCAGCTTCCTGGTGCGCGTCAAGCAGAACGTGGAAGACCCGCGCCGTCTGCTGATCGAAGCCTGAGCCGTTGCGGGGGCGGTATGCTGCCCCCGCAACCGCACGCTTCTGCCAAATTCCAACGTGAGCGAGACCAGATTGATGTCAACCGAAATCAAAGTGCCAACCCTTGGGGAAAGTGTGACAACCGCCACGGTTGGAAAGTGGCTGAAGCAGCCGGGCGATGCGGTTAATAAAGACGAGCCGCTTGTCGAACTCGAAACCGACAAGGTGAGCGTGGAAGTGCCTGCTCCGGCGAGTGGCCGCCTTGGCAGTCATGCCGTGAAGGAAGGTGATGAGGTTGAGGTTGGTGCCGTGCTGGCCGTGCTGGAAGCCGGTGCTGCTGGTGCTGCCCCGGCCGCAGCTCTGGCCCCCAAGGCTGAAACACCCGCAGCGGCTCCGGCTGCTGCTCCCGCTGCCGCCGCTCCGGCCGAAACCGATTATGATGTGGTGGTGATCGGGGCCGGGCCGGGTGGGTATGTGTGCGCCATTCGCGCAGCCCAGCTTGGCTTTAAGGTGGCCTGCGTTGAAAAGCGTGCGACACTGGGTGGCACCTGCCTCAATGTCGGGTGCATTCCCTCAAAGGCGCTGTTGCAGTCTTCTGAAAACTACCATGCGGCAGGGCATGATTTTGCTGCCCATGGCGTGCTGATTGACAGCGTTAAGCTTGATCTGGAGCGGATGCAGGCCCGTAAGGCCGAGATCGTTGGCGCCAACGTCAAGGGTGTTGAGTTCCTGTTCAAGAAAAACGGCATTACCTGGCTCAAGGGTCACGGCAAGGTTGAAGGAACGGGCCGCCTGAGTGTTGATGGCAAGCCTGTTACGGCCAAGCACATCATTATCGCCAGCGGGAGCGATAGCGCCAATCTGCCGGGTATTGAGGTGGATGAGAAAGTTATTGTCACCTCCACCGGTGCGCTGGAACTTTCTGCTGTGCCCAAGCGCCTTGTGGTGATTGGTGGTGGCGTGATCGGGCTGGAACTGGGCAGCGTGTGGCATCGCCTCGGGGCGGAAGTCACGGTTGTGGAGTTCCTCGACCGTCTGGTGCCCGGCACGGATAACGAAATTGCCGCCCAGTTCCAGAAGCTGCTGGTCAAGCAGGGCTTTGCCATGAAGCTCGGCCATAAGGTGACCAAAGCCGAAAAAACCAAGAAAGGTGTGGTGCTGAGCATCGAGCCTTCCGCTGGTGGTGCGGTGGAAACCCTTGAGGCCGATGTAGTTCTGGTCGCGGTTGGCCGCACGGCAGCCAGCAAGAACATGGGGCTGGAAGAGGCGGGGATTGCGCTTGATAACCGTGGTCGCGTTGTGGTGGATGCGCATTTTGCCACCAATGTGCCCGGCGTTTACGCGATTGGCGATGTCATTGCTGGCCCGATGCTGGCCCACAAGGCCGAGGAAGAAGGTGTGGCTCTGGCCGAACTGCTGGCGGGGCAGGCGGGTCATGTCAATTACGACGCCATTCCGGGTGTAATCTACACCTGGCCGGAAGTGGCTTCCGTTGGCTTTACGGAAGAGCAACTCAAGGACAAGGGCGTGGGCTATAAGGTTGGCAAGTTCCCGTTCCTTGCCAATGGCCGTGCGCGCGCGCTGGGCATGACGGATGGTTTCGTCAAGGTTCTGGCCGAAAAGCAGACCGACCGCGTGCTGGGTGTTCATATCATTGGCCCGGCAGCGGGCGAACTGATTGCCGAAGCCACCATGGCTATCGAGTTCGGTGCTTCGGCTGAAGACATCGGCCGGGTCTGCCATGCCCATCCGACCCTGAGCGAGGCGGTGAAAGAAGCCGCACTGGGTGCTGATGGCCGAGCAATCAATATCTGATTATTTTCTTCTTGTTAGGATAAATGCCATACTCTTCCCTGTCGTATGAAGGCGAGAAAAGAGTATGGCATGGATCTGGCAGGCTCTCTGAGAATGCGGCTTCTGACGGCCGCAGGCTGCACCGTTCTGGGCATGGGGGTTTTAACCCTGTCTACGGCGCTGGCGGCGGCGCAGGAAGCGTCAGATCGTGCGGATGTGTCCCGCGCAGCGGCTCCTGTGCCGGTGGAGCAGCAGGATCTGGACAGTTTTCTGGCCAGTGAGGCCGCAGCGGAAGAAAGAGCCAGCCATACCAGACCACAGGTGTTTTTCCCTGATGGTGATGTAGGGGCCGCATGGCCCACACCTAAAAAAACGTCACAGAAAACACAGCCTGTACAGCATGCAGCGCCCAGCCACGCGATGGCCCCTGTTGCCCGACAGGCTCTGGCAACATCGCCTGCTCCGGGTAGCGCTACATTACCCCCCTCTACCGAGCGTAAAGCCCCGGAGCTATCGCCTTTTGCGGGGGCTGCTGCCGCAGATGAAGGGCGTGAGGCTCCGGCGGAGTCTGCCTCCGGTGCTACGGTGCAGGCTACACCAGCCAATCCGGCCATCGCGGGAACACCGGCGGTGGCGGAAGATCCCTTTGCAGGCTTGCAGGCTTTTGCGGAAACGGAGGAGCAGGCGCGTGAGGAAGCCGTACAGCTTGCCGCTGTTTTCAAACGCGAGGTGCCCGCCGCCCTGCCGCTTTCCCCAGAGCGCAAGACGCTGATGGAACAACTGGCCCGCCAGCAGCTTGAACAGGCGGGTTATGTTATCAGCAGACCGCAGACAATGGTTGTGGTGGATCGTAATCCTGCGGTGCAGCGTCTGGCGCTGTTTCTGGCTATGCCCGATGGCCCCGGAGGGGATGACTGGCCGCTTATAGGGAGCGCTCGTGTTTCTACCGGCACGGTTGGCCGCAAGCATTACTACATTACGCCTACAGGTGTTTTCATCAACACGGCGGACAGGTTGGGTTACCGTGCTTTAGGTACCAAGAATGAAAATGGCATCATGGGGATTGGTGTCAAAGGGATGCGGGTCTGGGATTTTGGCTGGCAGGTAGCGGAAAAAGGCTGGCTACCCAGTCGGGAAAAAGGCCCGATCCGGCTTGAGATGCACGCAACCGATCCGGTTTATCTGGAGCAGCGGTTGGGCCGCACGGCTTCGGCGGGGTGTATCCGTATTCCTTCGACACTCAATGTCTTTCTCGACAGGCATGGCCTGCTGGACGCCGCCTATGAGCACAAGGCATTGGATGATGCCCGTTTCAAGGCGTTGCTGCGCCCTGACCGAGACCCCTCCGTGGTGGCGGGCGTAACGGTGGTGGTGGTGGATACGGCCCCACCCAAAGAGGCTGGTAAAACAGCCGCGCTAAAAGACGGCATGGCCCATAAGCCCGCATCGGGCTGAGCCATAGGCTGTATCCTGCGGCGTTGCGGCTGATCATGTGTGTACAAACAAAACCGGCGCGGCCCTGTTGGGGGCCGCGCCGGTTTGCGTAAGCGCAGGGTCTGCCCGGCGCGGGGCCGGGCAGGTGCGTATCAGTAGCGGTATTCTTCGTGCTTGAACGGGCCATGCACCGGAACGCCGATGTAGTCGGCCTGCTTCTGGCTCAGGGCGGTCAGCTGTGCGCCAACCTTGGCCAGGTGTAGGGCGGCCACTTTTTCATCCAGCTTCTTGGGCAG
This sequence comes from Acetobacter suratthaniensis, assembly GCF_017377745.1. Lineage (GTDB taxonomy): Bacteria > Pseudomonadota > Alphaproteobacteria > Acetobacterales > Acetobacteraceae > Acetobacter > Acetobacter suratthaniensis. The sequence goes on from NZ_JAFVMG010000001.1 coordinate 234,229, forward strand.
GGTATAGACCTGAACCGCGTATTTGCCTTCGGGGGCAGTCCACAGTTCGATCTGTGCCAGCGTCTGGTTGGTGAAGGACGCGGACATGACGAAGGAGGGGTGGCCCGTGGCGTTACCAAGGTTCACCAGACGGCCTTCGGACAGGATGATCAGGCGCTTGCCATCGGGGAAGACAACCTCATCCACCTGCGGCTTCACGTTGTCCCATGTCAGGTTACGCAGCGCGTCAATCTGGATTTCAGAGTCGAAATGCCCGATGTTGCACACGATGGCGCGGTTTTTCATGGCGCGCATGTGGTCGATGGTGATCACGTCCACGTTGCCGGTGGCCGTCACGAAGATATCGCCGCGCGGGGCTGCGTCTTCCATCGTGACAACCTCATAGCCTTCCATCGCGGCCTGCAGGGCGCAGATCGGATCGGCTTCGGTTACCAGAACGCGGCAACCCGCGTTGCGCAGGGAGGCGGCGGAACCCTTGCCCACATCGCCATAACCGGCAACGACGGCAACCTTGCCAGCCATCATCACGTCGGTGCCACGGCGGATAGCGTCCACCAGGCTTTCGCGGCAACCATACAGGTTATCGAACTTGGACTTGGTGACGCTGTCGTTCACGTTGATAGCGGGAACCTTCAGCGTGCCCTTCTTCTGCATTTCCCACAGACGGTGCACACCGGTTGTGGTTTCTTCGGACAGGCCACGCACGTTGGCCAGCAGTTCGGGGTACTTGTCGTGCATGAGCACGGTCAGGTCGCCGCCGTCGTCCAGAATCATGTTGGGTGTCCAGCCATCGGGGCCGGTGATGGTCTGCTCAATGCACCACCAGAACTCTTCCTCGGACAGGCCCTTCCAGGCAAAGACCGGGATACCGGCGGCAGCAATGGCAGCGGCGGCATGATCCTGCGTGGAGAAAATGTTGCAAGAAGACCAGCGAACCGTAGCGCCAAGAGCCGTCAGCGTCTCAATCAGCACGGCGGTCTGGATGGTCATGTGCAGACAGCCGACAATGCGCGCGCCCTTGAGCGGCTGGCTTGCGCCGTATTCTTCGCGCAGAGCCATCAGGCCGGGCATTTCACCTTCGGCGATCGAGATTTCCTTGCGGCCCCACTCAGCAAGCGAGAGGTCTTTTACCTTGTAATCAGCCATTTTGTCCTGTCTTCCTGAACTGCGTGTAGCTTTGCTATACAGACTGTGCGGGGCTGAGGCCAGATGCAAGAGGCGTAGGAGAGCGGGCAATCCCCTTGCATCGGGGTCTGGTATGATGTTTTTTCTGCCCTTCAAACAGACATGGCGCGCATTCCATGCGGGTTTCTGCCAGTCGGACTGTCTTTTCTGGTCATACCGGGTTTGCTGCATATGGTTGTGTTCCGTTCCGTCCTGTTCAATGTCCTGTCTATCGGGCTGACCCTGCTGATGGGGGTTGGAGCGTTGCCCATACGCTGGTTCGCCCATGGTTGGGCGCTGGGTTATGCGCGGTTGTGGGCGCGGCTGGTGTTGTGGCTGTTCCGCCGGGTTTGCGGGGTTACGGTGCGTGTCAGCGGGCTTGAGCATGTGCCCTCATCGGGGGCGGCACTCATTGCCTCGCAGCACCAGTCGGCTTTCGATACGCTTATCTGGATGCTGCTGCTGTCCCGGCCCTGCTATGTCATGAAAGGCGAGTTGCGGCGTATTCCGCTGCTGGGGCCTATGCTGGTGCTGACAGGCATGATGCCGATCGAGCGTGCGGCAGGGGCCAAGGCCATGCGGCTTTTGCTGGCGGAAACCGACAAGGCGGTAAAAGCCGGACGGCAGATTGTTATTTTCCCTGAAGGCACACGCACCCTGCCGGGCGAGCATGTTGCGCTCAAACCCGGCATTGCCGCCATGTCCAGCCATACGGGGTTGCCGGTTATTCCCGTAGCCACCAATTCCGGGCTGTTCTGGGGGCGCAATGCGTTTCTTAAACGTTCAGGCGTGTTGCATGTGGCCATTGGCCCCGCGATTGAGGTGGCCCGCAGGCCCGAACTTCTGGCGCGTATTGAAACTGGCTGGCGCGAACTGGAAAAAGGCTGGAACGCACAGGGCTGAGGGTTGCGGCCTTAGCGATCGCGGCTGGAAAAACAACGCTGGTAGCGCCGGGTTTTCTGTGGATGAGGTTGTGGATTATCTCAGGCGCGGCAAGTCCCATAAAGTGCGGTTTTTGACAAGACTGTGTCAGGTGAGGGGTTTTTCTGGAATGAGTGGGTTTGTAATATTTTTATCATTCTGATTTATTGCTTTTAAATAAAGAGAATTTTTGAATATCATCTTTATCCGGCCTCGCTCTGGCGTGTCGTGTGTTGTTTGGCGCAAATGGCAGTTTCTGTGCAGGAGGGTGACAACGCCCTTTCCGGACTGTGGATAACCTTGTGCATTCCCTGCGTGGATGGCCGGAGGACTGCGTTTTTTTGACCGGCTAGAACGTATCCTTGCGCGCGCGGAGTGTGGCGAGTGTCTGGCTGTCCGGTGCGCGCAGGAACGGGTTGGTGGCGCATTCCATAGCGAGGGTCGAAGGCACTGTGGGCCGGGTCTGTGCCCGCAGGTGGCGTACTTCTTCAATGCGCTGGAGCAGGGCGGGGTTATCCGGTTCTGCCGCAAGAGCAAAAGCGCAGTTCGACAGCGTATATTCATGCCCGCAATAGACGAGTGTTTCAGGTGGCAGGGCGGACAGACGGCGCAGGCTATCGAAAAGCTGGCTGGCTGTGCCTTCAAACAGACGACCGCAGCCGAGGCTGAACAGCGTATCACCGCAGAACAGGGCCGCAGGGTCGTTAAAGAAATAGCAGATATGGCCCAGCGTATGGCCCGGCGTTGCCAGAACGGTGCCTGTGCTGGCGCCTACGGCAATGCTCTGGCCATCGGTCAGGGCAATATCCAGCGGGGGCATGCGGTGCTGTTCGGCGGCGGGGCCAGCCAGTCTGGCGCCCGTGCGCTCACGCAGCGCCTGCGCACCGCCGATATGATCGGCATGGTGGTGGGTTAACAAAATAAGATCCAGCCTGCCGCCATAGGGGGCCAATGCTGCTTCCACCGGCGCACTGTCGCCGGGGTCTACCACGGCAAGGGTGCCGGTTGCCCGATCCTGCAGAAGCCAGGCGTAGTTATCCGTAAAAAGAGGAATACTACTGATATTCAGGCCGTGGCCTTGCTGCGTGGAAAGGGTAGCCTGCGGCTGGGGCTGTGCCATCAAAAGGTCTCCCATCGGGAAGGGCGTCAGGGCATGGCGCTGCATGCGCGGCTTATGATAGGCAGGGTGCATGCAGTACGTCACGCAGTCGCCGGAAAGTTTTTATGGCACGCCGCAGGGCCATGTCTGCGCGACTCTGGTGGGAGAGCGCATGCGCTGGCTCTGGCCTGACCTTCATGGTCTGCGGGTTGCAGGCATGGGGTGGGCGGGGCCGTGTCTGGCCCAGCTTGATGAAGGTGGGGGTGAGTATGTTGCCCTCAATAGCTGGGCGACAGACACACGACTGGCGGCCCATATGGGGAGCCTTTATGGCGTTCCGGCCTGTCAGGCGGAGATCACTGGCACACCACTTCGTACCGGGGCGTTCGACCGGGTGGTGCTGGTGCATGCCCTGCGCGGGCGCGATAACCCTTTGCCTGCCCTGCGTGAAGCCGCCAGAATTATGCGTGAGGATGGTCGGTTGCTGCTGGCCGTACCGAGCCGTCTGCTCGGGGGCAGTCGCCTGCATGGCACGCCATTCGCTCTGGATCGGGCCTTTACACGCCGTGCCGTGCGGCGGGTGCTGGCGTCCGCCATGCTGCGGGCCGAGCGCTGGGATGAAGTGCTGTTCATGCCTGCCTGGCTGGCCTGTCGGTCGGTGCGGGGGGGGAGGCGTATGGATGTGGCGGGCAAGGTTTTATGCCCCGGTGCGGGCGGGCTGTTGCTGGTGGAGGCTGTGCATGACCTCTATTCCGCCCGCCCGCTGCCGGTTACGGGGCTGCGGCGCTGGCTGGCGCGGGCCGTTGTACCGCAACCCGGTGCCGCGCGCAGGATGTAGGGCCAGACAGGCCTGAGGGGTTTCCGGTAAGGCCGGTTTTTGAAAAGCGGAAGGGAAACGCGGTTATTTTCATCTCCTTGCTCATATGTGGCCTGTTGCTGTGCCTGCTGGGGGCTGGCCTGCTCGACGTGGTGCCGGAAGAAGCCTTCCGCCACCGAGGGGGGGCGTTCCTGCGCTGGCGTGGTCTTGTGCGGGGGGGGCTGTGGGCGGCCATAGGGTGCATGGCGCTGGCGGGTGCCGTGGCGCGGGTGAATGGGGTTTTGTCGTGGTTTCCCCTTTTCGGAGTGGATGGCCCGGCTTTGCCCATGTTGAGCGTGCTGTCCATTGCCGGAGGGATTGTGGGTGTGGGGCGGCGTGGGCTGGTCTGTGTGCTCGCGGCTCTGGGCCTGCTGGCGCTGTCCCCGCTGGTTTTCTGCCTGCTGGCTGGTACTGCACTGGCTTTGCTGGCCCGTAGCGGCGGGCGTGGGCTGTGTCTGCCTTTTGCTGTGCTGCCTGCCTGTGTGCCAGCCGACAGCATTTTGTCGGTGCCGCTGCTGGCACTCAGCATTGTGCAGACAGGCCATGCCGTGGGGGAGCAAAAAGGCCCCGTGGCGGTGGTGCCAGCCTTTGTGGGTATTTTCCTGCTTGGTCGTCTGCTGGCGGAAACAGGAACCGTGCCTTTTGTGCAGCAGGCGTTGATGTTGGTCTGTGCAGGCTGGGTGGCGTGGCGGAGCAGTATGCAGGCCTTGCGGGCGGAGCAGGCATGGCGCGTGGCTTCTGGGCTGACGGGGGCATGGTATGGCGGGGCCTGCATGGTGCTGGTTCTGGCGCTGGCCTGCGCGCTGGATGGAGCCGATGCTTTTGGCGCAACCCTGCGGCTGGCCATGGGGGCGCCCGTTGTGGGGCTGGTGGGCTTGTTATGGCTGAGTGTTTCCATGCACGGCCCACAGGGAGAGGCAGTCTGGCAGACCGCAGGTTCTGGCACCGGGCGGGCATGGGAGCGCTGGGCGCTGTGGGGAACGATGCTGCCTGTTTCGGCTATGCCGCCACTGGGTGGGTTTACGGTTTTGTGGAGCCTGCTGGTGGCTTCGGATTATTCCGTGCAGGGCGCTTCGCCTGCTACGGCACTGGGTATGGTGGTGTTTGCTGGCTTCCAGATCATGATGGCGGTGCTGTGCGCAGCGGGCCTGCTTCGTGCGGGGGCGTTGATGCGTGGCGGGTGCTGGATTAATGGCGGCCTGCCAGCCAGCCTGTGCGCGGGTATGGCATGCCTGCTGTCCGTTGTGCCGGGTCTGTGGCTGTCTGTTGCCGATACGCTGGTGGTGGGGGATAGCGCGCCGGGTCTGTCGTTGGGCGGGCTGTTTACGGTGCGGCCTGCGGCGGGGGAAAGCACATTGGTGCCCGCCCTGTTGCTGCTGGCGCTAGCTGCTGCGGCCGGGCTGACGATACTGGTGGCAAGGTTTGCAGGGGTATCGTTGCACAATGGCGCGGGGCATGTGGTGCCGCCATGGCGGCAGGGAGCGCCGGTTTATACCCCCACACCGGAGAGTGCAGAACAGGGCCGCATGGCCCCGGTTTTACCGTTTTCTCAGGCCGGTGCCATGCTGTGCGGTCTGCATGGGGGCGGTAGGGCATGGCCTCTGCCACGGCTTTCAGCAATGCCTGTGCGTGTTGCCGTGCTGTCGCGTTATGGGCGGCGGTGGTTGTTTCGGGCGGTAGCGTGGAGCGAGGGGCACGGCATGGTCTTGCTGGTTCTGTTGCTGGGAGCCGGGTTGTTGATGGGGCTGTTTTTCGGCGCATGAATGGGGAGCTGACATGGGGGTGGGCTATTGGCTGCACTCTGGCGCTTTTGGTGCAGGTTACCCTTCTGGTGCTGGCGGCTCCTTTCTTTGCCGGGTTGACGGAATGGGTTGCCGCCCGGTTTGAGGGGCGCAGCGTTGTGGCTGTATCAGCCCGCTGGCGTGAAATCCGCCATCATGGCGGCAGACCCTGCCTGCGCACGCCAGTAGGGCAGGCTGCGGGTATGGCCTGCCGGGCCGCACTGGTGCTGGGGGTGCTATCCTGTGCGTTGGTGCCGGTTTTTAGCGTGTCGGCTCCTGGCTTTGTCGCGCCGGGACTTTTTCTGGTTTGCTGCGTGCTGGTGGCGGGTATGTTGCTGCTTGATCTGCCACAGACCCTCCAAGGGGGTGTGGCAGCATGGTGGGGCTGCGCGCAGCTTTTGGCCGATGGCCTTGTGCTGCCGGTTCTGGCGCCGGTCGCTCTTCTAGCTGGAACAACCCGGAGCCTGCCGGTTTTTCTGGCTGGCGTGCATGGAGCATCGCCCATGCTGGATGGCGCTCCTTATGTGCTGGCCGGGTTCGCGGTTTTCATGGTGGTGGTGCTGGCTCCGTGGGGCGCGGAGGCAGAACTCCGCATGGCGGGTCTTTCCGGCCCGGACAGGGCCATATGGATGCTGGCCTCTGATTGCCTGAGCCTGTGCTGGGTGACACTCGCGGGTGATCTGGCCTGGGCAGGCAGTCTGGCCAGCCCCGCTCTGGGCGATGGGCAGGATTGGCTATCGGGTTGTGCGCTGGGCGTTGTGCTGTGGATTGGCAAAGTGCTGGCGGCGGCTGTCCTGCTCGGGCTTTCCCGGTTGGTGGTGCTGACAGCCCGCAGGCGTGCGCGTGTCCGGCTGGGGGTTATTTTTCTGTTCGGGCTGCTGGCTTGGCAAATGACATGGGCAGCAGCCCCCCAGCCCGTGGTGCTGGATGAAGGCTCGGCGGCCCCTGCGGTGGAACAGCCGCAGTCCAGACAGGATCAGGGCGCGGTAAATGGAGAACTGTCATGACCCTCGCGGCTGTTCTGGCGGCACTTCTGGCTCTGGGCGTTGTGGCGCGTGGTGTGGGTTTTCTGCCTGCGATGGGGTGTGTGGATGCTCTGGCCATGCTGGTGAGCGGCCAGCCGCCACTGGCACAGGGTGGGGCCGTGCTGGCGGTGCTGCTGGGTGTGGCACCTAGCCTTTTTCTCTCTCGTTATCAGGCGGATACCACCCCGGAGGGACAGCAGGCTGCACTACCGCCCTTTCTGGCTCTGGGGTTGATGGTGTTGTTGCTGCTGGCTGGGTCGCGGGTACAGGCGGGGCAGTTTCCGGCTGGGTTGTGCATCGGGGTGGCGGGGCTGGTCAGTGTTGCCTGCAGGCGCGGTATGGTCTGGCAATGGGCGGGGCTGCTGACCTGCGCACAGGGGGTGCTGCTATCTGCTGTTATGGCGCAGCAGGTTATGGCCTTTGTTGCGGGGGTGCTGGGCGGGCTGGTGGTGCTGGCGCTGGGGGCATTGTGCGCACACCGTGTGTTGCCGCGCCGGGTGCGTAGCCAGCCGAGAGGAAAAAAAGCGCAATGAGGTTTGAGGACTTCACGGTTTTTCTGGCGGCTCTGGCCTTTGTCTGGCCTTTTCTGGGGGCGGTGGGCGTTTGTCTGGCTCCGACCGAGCGTAGCCGCGATGTGGCGTTGTGGATGGCTGGTCTGGGCTGCGCCCTTGCCGTGGCGGTTTTCGTTTTTCCCGCGACAGGGGGCGCTTCAGCCGGTTGGGAGGATGACCCCGTGCAACGGGCCGGGCGTGTCATGCTGGCGCTGGGCCTGTGGGTGACGGTGCTTGAACAGGGTGTGTTCCGCGAAAAACTACTGCGGAGCGTTCCGCATGTTTCTACCGCTCTGGCGGGTTTGGGGTGTGTGGCGGCTCAGGCCGCGATTGGTCTTGGCATCCTGTTTCTGGCGATGGCGTGGGGTGTGTTCGTGTTCATGCGCCCGGCGGGGCAGGCGCTGGCAGGCTGGCAGATAGGCCGTACGGCGGGTGTCGGGCTGTTTCTGGCGCTTGCCGGACTGACGCTGCCCCCACACGGGCTGACAACCGGGCTGGTTCTGGCCTGCGGGCTGGTTATCATGACCGGGCTGCCCCCGTTTTGTATCCCTGCGCGAGACGGTGTTGGTGCGTTGCTGCTGGTGCCTTTTGCAGGTGCCGCCCTGCTGCTGGCCATGCGGCTGCGGGCCTATGGTGGTGGTGGGTTTGAGATGGCGCTGGTGGTGGCTGGGCTGGTTTCGGTCTGGACGACCGCCTGCCTGCCCGGTAAGGCCCGCACGCCAGAAGACAGGGGCCGGGCTTTTCGGGGTTTTCCTGTGGCGTTGGCATTGATGGCGGTGGGCGTGGGGGCAGATGTCGCGGCCCTGCTGCTGTTATGCGGCTGGTGTCTGGCGGGAGGTAGCCGGGCCGGGCAGGGCTGGGCGGCGCGTGCACTGGCCTGTTTTCCGCCCGGTGCGCCTTTTGTCGGGTGCCTGCTTATGCTGTCTGTTCTGGTGGACTGGTCGTGGGAACTGGCCTTGCTGGCAATCGCAGGAGTGTTGCTGGGTATAGCCCGTGCATGGCCCGATACCTCTGCCCACACGATGCTTGGCATGGGGGAGCAGGGCTTGGGCTTTGGGGATATCTGGCCGGATGACCGTGCGGGGCGTCTGGCTTTTGTGGTGCTGGCCGGGATGGGCTTTCTGGTGCCGCTGGCCATGATGCTCGGGGCTTTCTGATGGGAGCGGTAGACCTGATCCGCGCGGGAGAGCCAACCCCGTCAGCCTGGCGTTTCCGGTTACATGAACTGGCATGGCGCGACCTCGTGGAGGCGCTGCGGACTGACCCGCTGCCTTTTTGTGGCCTGTGGTGCGATGGCGCAGACATGCACGCCCTGTTTATCCTGCGTGATGCGCCTCTGGCGGTAACGCTGGTGCTGGAAGATGGGCGCTACCCCGCACTTTCTCCTGCGCGGGAGGTTTCTACCCTGTATGAGCGGGCCGCGTATGATCTGTATGGGGCAGAAGCTATGTGGGCGCGTGATGTGCGGCCCTTGCTGGATCACGAGGTTTGGCCGTGTTCCACCCCTCTGGCTGGGCAGCCCGGTGTCAGCGAGGCCCGCACGGGGTTGGTGGCGTTCCAGCCATCGGAAAAATTCGTGGCGGCAACCGGGCCGGTCGATGGATGGGGGCCAGCCTCGGGAGGCGTGGCGCCACCGTGGCATGTGGCGTTTACCCAGTCAGGTGGGGTGATCGGGCTGGCAGAGAGCCAGAGCGGCTATGCCCATAGGGGCTTGGCCCTGCGCTGGCGAGGGAGCCGGGCGGAGGAGGCCTGCCGCCTGAGCGGGCGGCTGGTCGCCGGGCAATCGGTTGCGCATCAGACTGCGCTATGCATGGCGGTGGAAAACGCCTGCGGCCATGTCGTGGGGGAGAAGGCGTCTCAGGCGCGTGTGGCATTGCTGGAAATGGAGCGCGTGCTCCATCACCTCTACACACTGGCGGATATGGCCGAACGAGCACAGGCTCCTTTGGTGGCAGCGCATTGCATGATGCTGCGTGAGACCATGCTGGAGCAGATCAGCCCCGTAACTGGTTCGCGCCTGCTGATGGATTGCTGTCGCCCCGGTGGCGTGCATCTGCCTCAGGCCGAACAGATGGGAGCTTTGTGTGACAGCCTGGCCCGTATGGGGCTGGCGGGTCATCCTGCCTTGCAGGAACTGTGGGACAGTTTTCCCGGCCTTGCCGCGCGGTTGACAGGGTTGGGTGTAACACGAACTGAAGATCTGGCGCGCGTGGGGCTTGAAGGCCCGGTAGCCCGTGCGGCCGGGCAGGACTGCGATACCCGTCGCCTGCTGGGCCTGTATGACGGCCTGTGGCGTTACACGGCAGGCCGGCAGAATGGTAGTGCGGCCGACCGTGCCCAGTTGCTGCTTGATGAGATTGCGGAAAGCCTGACCCTGCTGGCCAAACTGGCAGTGCATCTGGGCGATGCAGCACCCGGTCGGGAAACCCTGAGCCTGCCGGATGCCGAGGGCATGGCGATGGTGGAAGGGCCGTGGGGGCGCGTAGCGTACTGGGTGTGGCTGCATCAGGGGCGTCTGGCGCAGGTGTTCTGCCACAACCCTGCGGCAGCTGCTCTGCTGGTGTTTGAGGAAGCCATCAAGGGCCAGCCGGTTGAAGACCTGCCGCTTCTGGCCTGTTCGCTAGGCGTGAATGCTGCGGCGCTGGATGGTTGAGCGCGGGCGACAGGTGGCCCATAGGGCTGGCATGGCAGGAACAGGAGCCGTGGTATGAGGTTGATCCGGGCTGTACTGAGTGTCGCCTTTCGCCAGAGCATGACCACCATGAAACCGGCAGGGCGTGGTGGGCCGCTGATGCTGTTTCATATTGAAACGGGTGGCTGCGGGGGGTGCGGTATGGAGCTGCGAGCTCTCGCCAGCGCACCATATGATCTGGGAGGGGCCGGTTTCGGGCTGGCAGGCACGCCAGCGGGGGCTGATATGTTATTGGTCAGCGGCCCGCTCACTCGCATGATGGCACCTGTGTTACAGGCTGCATGGGAGGCTATGCCCGACCCGAAAGGGATTATCTGCCTGGGCGATTGTGCGCTGGATGGTGGCGTATTTGGCGAGAATTATGCAACGCTAGGCGGTCTCGAACGCCATGTGACGATAGACCTGCGCCTGCCGGGCTGCCCACCCACACCGGCGGATGTGCTGGCGGGGCTGGCGAGCCTGCTCGGGGGTGGTGTTCAGGAAAGCATGCCCCGGTCTGATACCGGGGGGAGTCTGTGATCTGCTGTTTTAGGAGCCTGCGTGTTCAGGCTCTTCATCACGCAGGGATTCCGCCGCACGTTTGAGCTTTTGGAAGCTACGGCGGCTGAGTGGGAGCAGCACCATATAGATGATCCCGGCTGCAGCCAGCGCACCCCACGGATCGGCAATCAGCACGATCACGTAAATACCCGTACCCAGCATCAGGGGTAGGACATACTGCACCGGCACCTTGAAGTTCTTGAAAGACCAGACAGGCAGGGTCGAGACCAGCAGAATGGCTGTGCCTGCCAGTGTCAGGCTGGGCAACCACGGCATGCGTGTAAGGGCGTACAGCCAGTCTATGTTCAGTTTCTGTGCTTCAAGACCCAGAAACAGCGGGAATAGCGCAAGACCCGCTCCGGCGGGCGCAGGTACCCCGGTAAAGAAGTTGCTGGCGTATTTGGGTGTATCGTCCTCGCCATCCAGATTGGCGTTAAATCGCGCCAGCCGCAGCGCCATGCACACGGTAAACAGCATGCAGGGCAGGAAAGCGTAGCGGTTGCCGTCTTTTAGCGCCCAGAAATACAGCAGAAAAGACGGGGCAACGCCGAAACAGACAAAATCCGAGAGGCTGTCGAACTCTGCGCCAAAGCGGGTGGAACCGCGCAGCATGCGGGCGATACGGCCATCCAGCCCATCTATAAAAGCGGCAATCAGCAGGGCCGCTGCCGCAGCCTGAAAGCGGCCATCCACGGCAAAGCGCATGCCGTTCAGCCCGGCGCACAGCCCCAGCATGGTGAGAATGTTGGGGATAAGCCGATTGAAGGAAGGGCCCCTGATTTGCCTGCGTTTACGCCGCTTGCGCCGGTGGTCCGGGCGAGGGGTGGCAGGGGGCTGGCCAGCAAGGGCTGGCACAGGATCGGGGCGTGGGGGCTGTGTCGTCATGTGAGCGATCAGAGACGCGCCATAACCGTTTCACCGCCGACCATGGTCTGGCCAACGGCCACCAGCGGCTCGACACCCGGCGGCAGATACAGGTCTGTGCGGGAGCCAAAGCGGATCAGCCCGAAGCGTTCACCGGCTTCCAGCCTGTCGCCTTCCTTGACGGAGCAGACAATCCGGCGCGCGATCAGCCCGGCAATCTGCACCACGGCCAGCATCCGGCCATCGGGCAGGGTCAGGCTCAGGGCATTACGCTCGTTCTGTTCGGAAGCCTTGTCCAGACTGGCGTTCAGGAACAGGCCGGGATGATAGGCAATGCGGGTTACGGTGCCAGCGGCGGGCATGCGGTTTACATGCACATCCAGCACGGACAGGAAGGTGGCAATCCGCCAGACCGGGGCTGTGCCCATGTCCAGTTCCTTGGGGGGGGCCACTTTCTCGATCGAGACAATATGCCCATCTGCCGGAGCTACGGCCACATCGCTGCGGGCGGGAGTTACGCGCTCGGGGTCGCGGAAGAAATACAGGCAGAAGCCAAAAAAGCCGAGGCCCGCATGGCCTGCGCGGCGCAGCATCGGGCAGCGCAGGCGGGCGCCCGCCAAGTAAGCCAGTGTCGTTGCTACGCCCGAAGCCAGCAGGAACGGCTTAGCCTCAGGGTGCGGACGGGATACGACAAGCTTCAGAGATGATAACAGGGACATAACGCTCTCCTTACCTGATCACGCGGATCAGGCCAGTTCCTTCAGGGCTTCGCGCACGGCGGCAAAGGCGGCATCCGCCGCTTCGCCATCGGGGCCACCGGCCTGTGCCATGTCGCGCCGCCCGCCACCGCCCTTGCCGCCCATGGCAACACTGGCGGCACGCACCAGAGCTACGGCATCGGCTTTTTCGGCTGCGGGGGCTACCGCTGCGACAACGCTGCCTTTGCCATCAGCGGTGGAAATCAGCACCACCACATCGGCCTCGCCCTGCTTGAGAATGGTTTCAGCCAGTCCCTTGAGTTCACGCGCGGGTGTTTCGCCCACATTGCGGGTTGCCAGACGGAATGCCCCAATCTGCTCCACGCCTGCGGCGGCTACGCTGCCTGTGGCAAGCTGGCGCTGCAGATGGGCAATCTGGCGTTCCATTGCACGGCGCTCTTCCAGCAGGCTGGCAAGGCGCTCGGGCGCTTCGTTCACGCCTACCTTCATCATGGCGGCCATCTGGCTCAGGCGCTGCTCATTGGCAACGGCAAGGCTTTCGGCCGCTTTGCCTGCAACGGCTTCAATGCGGCGCACGCCAGCGGATACACCGCTTTCCGCCACGATCTTGAACTGGCCAATATCACCCGTACGCTCAACATGGGTGCCGCCGCACAGTTCCATCGACCATGCGTTGCGGTTTTCATCGCCCGCACCCATGGAGACCACGCGCACTTCATCGCCGTATTTTTCGCCGAACAGGGCTGTTGCCCCTTCTTCCACGGCTTCATCCGGGGTCATCGAACGGGTGACGACGCTGGCATTCTCGCGAATACGTTCATTCACCTCGGCTTCCACAAGCGCCAGTTCCTCAGCCGTGATCGGGCGGGGCTGGCTGATGTCGAACCGCAGGCGGTCAGGCGTGTTCAGGCTGCCTTTCTGCGCCACATGCGCGCCAAGGTGGCGGCGCAGGGCTTCATGCAGCAGATGTGTGGCCGAGTGGTGTGCGCGAATGGCAGACCGGCGCGTGTGGTTGACATCGGCTGTCACCGCCATACCGGGGCGCAGCGTGCCCTGTATGATGGTGCCGTAATGCACGATCAGATCGCCTGCTTTTTTCTGCGTATCGGTGACGGCGATTTCCAGACCAGCGGCGCGCAGGGTGCCGGTATCACCAGCCTGACCACCGCTTTCGCCATAGAAAGGCGTCTGGTTGAGCAGAATGGCGACTTCCGCCCCTACCGTGGCTTCCGGTACGAAAGCATTGCCTGCGATAATGGCCTGCACTTCGCCATCTGCCAGCTCGGTCGAATAGCCAAGGAATTCGGAGGCGCCAAAACGGTCGCGCGCTTCAAACCAGATGGTTTCAACCGCAGCATCCCCCGAGCCTGACCACGCGGCGCGGGCGCGCTGGCGCTGGATGGTCATGGCTTCCTCAAATCCGCTCACATCCACATCATGGCCGCTACCGCGCAGGGCGTCCTGTGTCAGATCAAGCGGGAAGCCGAATGTGTCATACAGGCGGAAAGCTACATCGCCGGGCAGGGCTGCGCCGGGCACCAGACGGGATTTTTCTTCGTCCAGCAGGTGCAGGCCACGTTCCAGCATGGCTTTGAAGCGTTCTTCCTCGCCCCGCATGGTTTCGCGGATCAGGGCTTCGCCATGCACCAGTTCGGGATAGGCGGTGCCCATCTGCTGGATAAGCGTCGGCAGCAGCTTGAAGAAAACCGGGTCTTTAGTCCCCATCATGTGCAGGTGGCGCATGGCGCGGCGCATGATGCGGCGCAGCACGTAACCCCGTCCGTCCTTGGAAGGCAGTACGCCATCAGCAATAAGGAACGCGGTCGAACGTAGGTGGTCGGCCACAACCCGGTGGCTGGATTTGAACTTGCCGTCCACGGCTTCGTGCGTCAGGTCGGCAGAAGCCTGCGTGAGGGCGACAAAGGTATCAGTATCGTAGTTGTCGCGCTTGCCCTGCAGAATGGCGGCAAAGCGTTCCAGACCCAACCCGGTGTCGATGGACGGGCGGGGCAGGGGGGAGCGTACGCCCGGCGGGTCTTCGAAATACTGCATGAACACGAGGTTCCAGATTTCAACAAACCTGTCGCCGTCTTCATCCGGGGAGCCGGGGGGGCCACCCGGAACATCCGGGCCGTGATCGTAAAAGATTTCCGAGCAGGGGCCGCACGGCCCCGTGTCGCCCATGCGCCAGAAGTTATCGGAGGTGGCAATGCGGATAATCCGGCTGTCATCCAGCCCGGCAATGCTCCGCCACAGAGCTGCGGCTTCCTCATCCTCGGCAAAAACCGTGACCAGCAGTTTTTCCTTGGGCAGGCCAAACCCCTTGGTGACCAGTGTCCAGGCCAGTTCAATCGCTTCGGCCTTGAAGTAGTCGCCAAAGGAGAAGTTGCCCATCATTTCAAAAAACGTGTGGTGCCGGGCTGTGTAACCGACATTGTCCAGATCGTTATGCTTGCCACCGGCGCGTACCACTTTCTGCGCAGTGGTTGCGCGAGAGTAAGGGCGGGTTTCCTGTCCGGTGAAAACGTTCTTGAACTGCACCATGCCCGCATTGGTGAACAGCAGCGTCGGGTCGTTTCGCGGCACGAGAGAGGACGAGGCGACGATCTGGTGTTCTTTGCTGGCAAAATATTCCAGGAAAGCGGTGCGGATTTCGTTTGTTGTCAGCATGGCGTGGGGCTGGAAGTCCTGAAACGGGTTGGTGCAAGGCGGGATGCCAAAAACGGGACGGCAGGCCTCCGTGCCCTGACGGAACCTGTGATGGTCGAATATCTGCCCTAGCTGTAGCGCAGCCGCGCTTTCTCCGAAAGAGGCAGCATTATGACTGCCCGGATGCGCTGCCTGCGGGGGGGGAGGGTTTACGGTCGTGGAAGACCAGCTTCTGGCTGAGTTTGAAATTAGAGAGAAGCCCCGCCAACGTGCCGGCCGCCAGAGCAACCACCGGATGGCGCGCGCAGAACGGGAATAGGAAGAACAGCGAGAAAACGACCCCGCGGTTCAGGAAAAATCCCAGACTGTTGGCCCACAGAAAGCGTAGCCATTGCATGAATGGGTGGTGGTGCAGTCCGTGTCCGCGGAATGTCCACAGGCGGTTGAGCAGCCAGTTAAGGGTGGCCGCGACAAAATAGGCAAGAAGGGTGGCGGCTGTCAGCCCGATCAGTGGGCGCAGCGTATAAACAACCGTGTTGTCCCAGACGAATCCGAGAGAGCCGATAACCCCGAACTTGAACAGCGGCGCGAAGCGGCCCTGTCCTCTCAGGCTGGAAAAAAGAGAGCGCATGGTAAGGCCAAGTATGGCGTGAAAGCCCGAACCAGAAAAGGCGGATAAAAAAAAGAGGCGCCCGAAGGCGCCTCTTTCCGCGATTTCCGGTTAGACCGGAAAGCGAACCAATCAGTGGAGGATGATTTCCACGCGACGGTTCTGGGGTTCGCGGGTGTTGGGGCCGGTCGGCACCAGCGGGTGGGCTTCGCCGTAACCGTGGATGTCGATCGCGGTTGCCGGAACGCCATCGCGCACCAGTTCAGCCTTCACGCTGTTAGCACGACGCAGGGACAGGCCCAGGTTGTACTTTTCGCCGCGGGGGCCGGGGTGAGCGGAGGAGTTATCGGTGTAACCGTTAACTTCGATGCGGGTCGTCTGAACGTGGGTGGAAGCCTGAGCAGCTTCAGCCACGATCTGGCGCGCACGGGCGGTCAGGTCAGCCTTGTCCCAATCGAAGAACACCAGGTAGGAGCGTGCGGGCAGCGGAGCCGGAGCCGCAACCACAGCCGGAGCCGGCGGCGGGGGCGGGGGAGCCGTATCGAAAGCGTAGCGCAGGCCAACCATGAACAGGTGGTTGAAGCGATGATCAACGCCGACGTTGCCGCCATTGCTGTCGCTGAACGCACCGTTACGGAACGTGCCGGGCTGGCCGATCATGCGGTACTGAGCCGTGACCTGGAAGCCGGGGATGCCCGTGTCAAATGCCGCACCGACGATGCCCTGATAGGCGAAGCCGCCAGTCGTGCCGCTGATGTTGCCCGAACGGACGGACGATGCGTAGCTGACCTGTTCGTGCGTCCACAGGTAACCGGCACCAACACCGACGAACGGCGTGACGGGAACATCGATACCGAACTGCTTCAGGTCAATGTCATACAGGACGTTGACGAAGCCGCCGTAGGAGGAGTCCTTGCCGTTGCCAGACGCGTTCGTTGAGGGAGCCTCACCGATCGTGCCACCGCCAACGTTGGAACGCAGGTAGGTGCCTTCAACTTCAGCGCGCAGGCCGTTGCCGAAGCCCCAGCCGAAGGAGGCGTAGCCCGTCCAGCCGGTCTTGTGGCTGATGGACTGGGAGCTGCCCGTGGGGCCGACATGGGCGTGCTGGGTCTGGGTCAGGTCATAACCGCCGCCCAGATCGACATACGGACCAGTAATGGTGGTGGCCGAGGCAACAGCCGGTGCCGCTGCCATCAGTGTCGTTGCAAGTAACGCCGTGCGGAGACGCATTCTTTTCGTCCTCAATATATCATCTGTTTCGACTTGCCCGCCAACCATTCGGCGGACAGGCCCAGCTAGATGCCTTAAAACGGTATAGAACCATTGGTTCCAAAAGAGGAACCCGGCGGCCCCTACTGTTTGACACTACAAGTCATCAGCGTGGTTTATCTGCAACAGTTCATTTCGTTGGCTGAATATGTCCCTGTTGCATAGCCGTGCGGCATCAATATCGTGGGTATTCATTAACATATTGCAAACGCAACTGTTCCGCCCCTCTCTCGTGTTCCTTTAAGGCAGAATTGCGGCAGGGTGACATTTTTGCCGCGATCCCGGAAAAAGCTGGCGGATTTCATGTAATTTTAAGGGGTTGCACCATCCGCCAGCAGCACGTCCTGTACAGCCTCGGCGGGCACATCGCGCGTGGTGAAAGCCTTGCCGATTCCGTGCGCCAGCACAAAGGACAGGCGTCCGTCCTGCATTTTCTTGTCGCGCTGCATGTGGGCCATCAGATCCGGCATGCGGAAACGATAGGGCAGATCACTGATATGTGCGGGCATGTTCAGGCTTTCGAGATGATTCGTAACGCGAATCAGATCCTCGCGTGGGCAGAATCCAAGCCTGACAGAGAGGGAGAAGGCCAGTGTCAGACCGATGGACACGGCCTCGCCATGCAGCAGGCGACCATCGTATCCAAGTTCGGCTTCCAGTGCGTGACCGAACGTATGGCCTAGATTAAGCAGGGCGCGGCCATTGCTTTTCTGTTCCTCCCGCTCATCAGCCGCGACCACATCCGCCTTGAAAGCGCAGGCCTGACGCACGGCTTCGGCCAGCGCTTCGGGGTCGCGTGAGAGTACGGCAGCGCCATGTTTTTCGCACCATGCGAAAAGGGATTCCTGTCCGATCAGGCCCGACTTCACAATTTCGGCATAACCGGCCACCAGTTCGCGGCGCGGCAGGGTGGCGAGGGAGGAAACATCAGCCAGCACGGCAAGCGGCTGGTGAAAGGCTCCTATGAGGTTCTTGCCCCAGCGCGAGTTAATTCCCGTTTTGCCGCCAACGGAGGAATCGACCTGCGAGAGCAGCGTGGTGGGAATCTGGACAAACGGCAGGCCACGCAGCGTGGTGGCGGCCACAAAACCTGCCAGATCACCCACAACCCCACCGCCCAGTGCGATAATGGCGGTGCGGCGCTCCACACCTTCTTCCAGAATGGTGTCCACCACGTTTTGATATGTGGCCCAGCATTTGGTCTGCTCACCGGGGGTAACCGTGATGGTGCGGGCCTCGATTCCGGTTTCCTCGAACGAGGCGAGCAGCCGGGGCAGGTAGAGCGGGTTTACGGTCTCGTCGGTAATGACGATCACGTTCCGGCGCGGCAGTAGTGGCGCCAGCAGAGCACCAGCACGGCTGATGAGGTCAGCGCCGATCACCACATCGTAGCGGCTTTTTTCCAGTACAACGGGCAGGCGCAACGGGCGACGCGACAGGGCCAGCGCTTCCATGACGCGTGTTGTTGTATGCTCCACGTTATTGTCTCCACAATCGACCGTCACATCGGCTTCGGCATAGACCGGGTGGCGGATGGCAATCAGTTTTTCCAGCACATCCCGGGGGGATGCGGCATTCAGCAAGGGGCGGTGCGTGCGCCCGGCAACGCGGCGCAGCAGCACGGGCAGCGGGCAGCGCAGCCAAACCGAAATAGCGTGTTCGCGCACCAGCGTGCGGGTGTCAGCAGCCATGAAAGCCCCACCCCCCGTGGCCAGCACCATGGGCGGGCCTTCAAGCAGGCGGCGAATGACCCGGCGCTCTCCATCGCGGAAGGCGGCCTCGCCATACAGGCGAAAGACATCGGCAATGGAGCAGCCTGCAGCGCGCTCTATTTCTGTATCGGCATCCACGAAGGGCAGGCCAAGGCGTGCTGCCAGCATGCGGCCAATGGTGGTTTTGCCAGCTCCCATCAGGCCAACCAGCACGATGCTGCGGCCAGTCTGGAGCAGGCCGGGGCCATGGGTGCGGACAATACGCTCAAGGTTGAGCGGAACGGGCGGCGGATCCGTTGTTTCAGGTTGGGGAATGGAGATACGTGATGACATGGGGCTTAGCTTAACATAGAGCAGGGGGAACACACCTACGGTATCTGTCGTGACGCTGTCTGTCATGATGTCTGTTTCTGGGAGCTGGTAATGGGGCGCGGTATTCTGGCTATTGTCGCGGTTGTTTTCCTGGGCGTTCTGGGGGGCGTGGTGGTGCTGGGCCTTAATGCCCACGCGCCTGAGCAGCAGGCTGTGCATCGGACACTCCCGCTGCCTCAGCAGGAAGCGCCAGCCCCCGCTGCGGCACTTGTTCCGGTCGTGCCCACTGGCCCTGCGGTTGCGCCGAACGTGTCCAGCTCGGCCCCCGCGCAGTCAGCAGACCCGTCCGCCGAGTAACCATGCCCGGCCTGACCGCGCTGCGTAGCCATGATGGCACTGTGGGATGAGACCCGATCTGTCCGGCATGGATCTGTTTTTGGAAATGCTGGCCGCCGAACGGGCGGCCGCTCCTAATACGCTTGCCGCCTATGAGGCTGATCTGCTGTCCTGCGCCCAAAGCTTGGCCGGACAGGGGGAAGCGCTGAGGGACGCCACGGCGGAAGGTCTGCGGAACTGGCTGGCTGATCTGGCGGCGGAAGGGCAGGCCCGGCGCAGCGTTGCGCGGCGGCTGTCCTGTATCCGCCAGTTCTATCTGTTTCTGCTGCGTGAAGGGCTGCGCACGGATAACCCCGCCGCCAATCTGGATACGCCCCGCCCGGAACGCTCCCTGCCCGGTTTTTTATCCGAGTCGGACGTATTCGCGCTGCTGGAGGCCTGCCCCGCCCCGGAGGGCGCCTCGGCCGCCCGCATACGGCGCGGGCAGGTGGCGCTGGCGGCACTGGAACTGCTTTACGCCTCAGGCTTGCGTATTTCCGAGTTGCTATCCCTTACCCGTGTGGCTCTGGCGGGGGAGGGGCAGACCCTGATGGTACGCGGTAAAGGCGGGCGCGAGCGGCTTGTGCCTTTATCTGATAGTGCGCGTGAGGCTGTCAGAGCCTTGATGGAAACAGACAAGACGCTGGGGAGCCCGTTTCTGTTTCCCGGCCGCAACCCCATGCAGGCCATGACGCGTCAGGCTTTTGACCGGATTCTGCATGATGTGGGACTGAAAGCCGGGCTGGACCCCGCGCGGCTTTCTCCTCATGTGCTGCGTCATTCCTTTGCGACTCACCTGCTGGCCCATGGGGCGGATTTACGGGCGTTGCAGATGTTGCTGGGCCATGCCGACATCGCCACCACCCAGATTTATACCCATGTGCAGACAGAGCGCCTGCGTCAGGCCGTGACGGCATGCCACCCGCTGGCCCAGTCAGGCGGGGAGGACGGGGTAGAGGGCGGAAAACCGCCACCTGCCGGGTAGAATGTGCCGTAGGGAGCGTTAAAAACGCATGCCTGTGCATGATAGAGGCTTGGTTTTCGGCGGCATTGTGCTATCGGCTGTGGCATGCGTCAGTTCCTGGATTTTGAAAAGCCCGTCGCCGAACTTGAGAACAAGATCGACGAACTGCGGCAGATGGCTGACCCCGAAGGGGTCAACATTGAAGAAGAAACGGCCCGCCTTTCAGATAAGGCGGAAAAGCACCTGCGCACGATCTACGCCAAGCTTACGCCTTGGCAGAAAGTGCAGGTTGCCCGCCATGCGCAGCGTCCGCACACGCAGGACTACATCAATGCGCTGGTGAGCGACTTCACCCCGCTGGCTGGTGATCGGCTGTTTGCTGATGACAAGGCCATTATCGGCGGGATGGGGCGCTTTGGCGGCACGCCGGTGATGGTGATTGGCACCGAGCGTGGCTCGGACCTTGAAACCCGTCTTGCCCATAACTTCGGCATGGCCCGGCCTGAAGGCTATCGCAAGGCCCAGCGCCTTATGCAGCTCGCCGGACGTTTTGGCCTGCCGATTCTCACCTTTATCGACACCGCAGGCGCATGGCCCGGTATTGATGCGGAGCAGCGTGGGCAGGCAGAGGCGATCGCCAGTTCCATCGCGACCTGTTTCGATGCTCCCGTACCGCTGATTGCCACCGTTATTGGTGAAGGCGGGTCTGGTGGGGCCGTGGCGCTGGGCGCGGGGGATAAGGTGTTCATGCTGGAACATGCCATCTATTCCGTGATTTCGCCCGAGGCCTGTGCCTCCATCCTGTGGCGTGATCCCAAGCAGGCCAGTACAGCGGCGGAAACGCTGCGGCTGACAGCGCAGGATCTCAAGCGCCTTGGGTTGATTGACCAGATTATTCCAGAACCGATTGGCGGCGCCCAGCGCGATCCCGCAGCGGCTATGGCGTCGGTTGGCAAGGTTCTGGGCGAAGCGTTGCAGGAACTCCAGCCGCTGGCTCCCGAACGTCTGCGTGAACTGCGCCGCGAGAAGTTTCTCGCCATGGGCCGCGAAGCCCTGCACTGACTGTTTAATCCCGATTGGATAGGCCCGCGTTGATAAAGACGCGCGCTTATTCCAGTCGGGGCTAGTCAGGCCCGGCCGCTCTATGGCGGCCAGTAACAGCCTCTATCCTTATTGACGCAGCGGTTCACCCTCTATGGGTGTGCCGCCCTTGGCACTGATCAGGTCGTGAATTTCCTGCGCAGCCTGTCGGACATCATTTTCATCCTGTCCTTTGGCTACCAGAGCCACGCCCCGGTAGCCGTCTTCGCGGTGGAAGGGGTACGAGCCGATATCCAGATCCGGGTGGCGGGTCTGTATGGCTTCCAGCCCCTCGGCCAGCGTGCCCTCGTAGAGTGATGTGCTGTGCCATGTGCGCGAGAAGACCGGAGCACCACGCTGGAGTGTCGGGGCCAGTTCATCAAACATCGCGCGCATGATGCGGGGTACGCCCGCCAGCACATGCACGTTGCCGATTGTAAAGCCGGGAGCGTGAGAAATGGGGTTGGCAATCGGTACGGCCCCACGTGGCAGATGCGCCATGCGCTGGCGGGCCGCGTTGAAATCGGTATGGCTGAAATAATCGCTCAGTAGCGCAAAGGTGGGTGGGTGGATTTCCCACGGCACACCAAACGCCTCGGCCACACAGGGGGCGGTTATATCGTCATGGGTGGGGCCGATGCCGCCGGTCGTGAAGACCTCGTCATAAGCCGCGCGCAGCTCGCTGACCGTGCGGATAATGGTTTCACGGATGTCGGGAATAACCCGGATTTCGCGCAGCGGAATCCCCAGTTCGCCTAGCCTCAGGGCCAGAAACTGGATGTTGTCGTCGCGCGTGCGGCCGGACAGGATTTCGTTGCCGATCAGGATCAGGGCAGATGTACGGCGCATGGGCAGGCGGGATCCTTTGCAGTGGGCTGTCCGGGTTGGGCGAGGATAAACGGCTGGCGCGGGTGGTCAATGGGGAGGAAAAAATGCGCCATGCCCCGTAGGGGGTGTGTTTTTGCATTGACCGGGCGCGGAGCAGTTCATAGCTTCCGCCCATGTCAGACAGTCGTACAGCCCCCCTTTCCGATCTCCCGCGTGCATGGCCTTTCGAGGAAGCGCGTAAACTGGCCGAACATGTGTCCACACGCGGCAACGCCAGTGGTGGAGATGATGCACGGCCCGCCCTGCTGGAAACCGGCTATGGCCCCTCAGGGCTGCCGCATATCGGCACATTTGGCGAGGTAGCGCGCACATCATGGGTGCGTCAGGCCTATACGGCGCTGACAGGCCGCCCTTCGCGCCTGCTGGCCTTCTCGGATGACATGGACGCCCTGCGCAAGGTGCCCGACAACGTGCCCCAGCGCGACATGCTGGAAAAATTCATCGGCCAGCCGCTCTCGCGCGTGCCTGATCCGTTTGGCACGCACGAGTCGTTTGCTGCCCATAACAACGCACGGCTATGCGCGTTTCTTGATAGTTTCGGATTCGAATACGAGTTCGCTTCCTCCACCGCCTATTACGCCTCGGGCCGGTTCGATGCCGCCCTCAAGCGCGTGCTGGAAGTGCATGAGGAAATTCTGGACGTGATCCTGCCCACGCTGGGGGCCGAGCGCCGCGCCACCTATTCGCCTGTGCTGCCTCTGCACCCGCGCACGGGTGAGGTCATGCAGGTGAAGATGGATGCCATGGACCCCGTGGCAGGCACCGTGCGCTGGACCGACCCCAGCACGGGCGAAGTGTTCGAAACCCCCGTAACCGGTGGCCACGCCAAGATGCAGTGGAAGGCCGACTGGGCCATGCGCTGGTACGCGCTGGGTGTGGATTATGAAATGTCGGGCAAGGATCTGATCGACAGCGTGCGGTTGTCGGGGCGGATCTGCAAAATTCTGGGTGGTACGCCGCCTGCAGGGCTGACCTACGAGCTGTTTTTGGATGAACAGGGCCAGAAAATTTCCAAGTCCAAGGGCAATGGTCTGTCGGTTGAGGAATGGCTGCGCTATGCCCCGCCCGAAAGTCTTGGCCAGTTCATGTTCAACCAGCCGCAGCGTGCCAAGCGGTTGTATTTCGATGTCATTCCCAAAACGGCGGATGAATATCTGGCCCATGTGGATAAGGCTCTGAGCCTACAGGCCGAGAACCCCGCAGGTGCGGAACTGCGGGCCAACCCGGCATGGTTTATCCTGCGCGGGCAGGTGGGAACCGAGGCCGCAAGCCCGGTGCCGTTTGGCATGCTGCTCAACCTTGCCAGTGTGGCCAATGCGGAAACACCCGAGGTGCTGTGGGGCTTTATCCGCCGGTATGATGCGGCGGTTTCGCCCGAAACCCACCCCATGCTGGCGGCCATGGTGCGCTATGCGGTGGCGTATTATGCGGATTTTGTCAGGCCCGCCAAAACCTTCCGCGCCCCGAGCGAGCAGGAACGCGCAGCCCTTGTCGATCTGGCGGACGTGCTGCGGGGGTACGAGGCCGAAGCGGCCGATGCCACAACCTTGCAGAACGCGGTGTTCGAGGTAGGCAAGCGCCATGCTTTCGAACCCCTGCGAAGCTGGTTTGGCTGCCTGTATGAAGTGCTGCTGGGGCAGAAGGAAGGGCCGCGGTTCGGTGGGTTTGTCGCCCTGTATGGGGTGCGTGAAACCATCGCCCTGATCGAAGCGGCCCTCCTGCGCGACCGGCAGGACTGAACGGGGCCGCCTCTGCATGATCCAGCGCGCGCCATTGCCACCAGAGCAGCAGGATATGGACCGGAACACCCCGCCAGACCTGCACTGCGAGGCTGGGGGTGTCCGTCGGTGGCTCAGGCACCTGCCCGCCCTGTTGGGGCTGGTGCTGATGGTGGCGGCTATCGGGGTGGTGTGGCACGAGGTGCGGCACCTGCACATGTCCGATATCCGTCAGGCCATGGCGGGTATCCCGACATGGCAGATGATTCTGGCGGCTGCCTGCACGCTGCTTTCGTATTTTGTGCTGTCTTTTTACGACAGGCTGGCCCTCATTCAGGTGGGCTATGGGCATCTGCCTTTTCGCCGCGCGGCGTTTGCGGCGTTCTGTTCTTACGTCCTGTCTCATAATCTCGGCTTTTCGGCCGTATCCGGCGCTGCGGTGCGTTACCGCCTGTATCGCAACTGGGGGGTGGATTCCTTCGCCATAACCCAGATTATTGCCTTCTGCTCAGCCACCTATCTGCTGGGGGCGGCAGCCCTTATCGGCGCGGTGCTGATCTGGGAGCCGTCCATGCTGCCCGGCATTGGCGGGCGCCTGCCGTCAGGGCTTCTGGCGGTGATTGGTGGCGGGTTGTGGGTAATGGTGGGGCTGTATATCGGGCTGGCTTTCCGTCTGCCCAGCGTGTGCGTGCGGCAGTGGCGGGTTAACCTGCCTTCGCCGCGCATGGCCCTGCTGCAAACGCTTGTCGCCACGGCAGAAGTCGCGGCCACCGCCAGCATTGCCTATGTTCTGCTGCCTGCGGATGCAGGGGTGGATTTCGGGTCTTTTCTGGCGATCTATATCGCGGCTTACACGGCGGGGCTGGTGGCCAGTGTGCCGGGTGGGCTTGGGGTTTTTGACGGCGTTATGCTGCTGGCGCTCGGGCCGTATATGGCCGCGCCGCGCATTCTGGGCGTTATTCTTATTTTTCGCCTGTTTTACTACATTATACCGCTGTTTGTGGCCGGGCTTATGTTCGCAGGGCATGAGCTGTTCCTGCGGGGTGATGCCGCCTTGGCGCGTAAGAACAATGCCGATCTGTCTGGCTCGGCGGCTGTTACGCGCAGGCCCAGTCAGGTTGTGCGCGAGAGCGAGGCGACATTCTCGGTGGCTGTGGCAACCGGCACGGTTTCGCTCTGTGGGGTGCTGCTGATCGGCCTTGTCCTGTTTGACCATGCGCCGGGGCAGTCCATGCTACCCGATAGTCTGGCTGGTGTGCTGCATCTGGGTGGCACGTATCTGCTCTCGCTGCTGGGGGTTGCGCTCATCAGCATGGCCATAGGGCTTTCGCAGCGGGTGACGCTGGCCTGGCGGGGCGCGCTGGCGCTGCTGTTACTGGCTACGGTGCTGACATTCCTGCGTGGCAACATGGTGTTCGTGCCTGTCGTGCTGGGGCTGTCCACACTGTTCATCGCGCCGTATCGCGCCTGTTATTATCGCCATGCCCGTCTGCTGAGCGAGCCGCTTTCAACCAGCACCTTGCTGTCGCTGCTGCTGTTACTGGGCTGCGTGGTGGCGCTGGCCACGCGGGATGACCTTTCGGCAAGCTGGTGGCAGATGGTTTTTGCGTCGTCCATGCGGGGTTCTGCCCGCTGGACGGTAGCGCTGGCCGTGCTGCTGGCGCTGGTGATTGTGGGGCGGCTGCTCTGGCCTGCCCGTGTTGCCGTTTCGCCCTGGGGGGATGATGCGCTGCAACGCTACCACGCCCTGCCTCATGCGCTGGCTGACATGACGGCGTTTCAGCCCGAAGGCTATGTGATGGGCGAGGCGGGTGAGGCGATGATCCCGCTGCGGGTATTAGGGGGCTTTCTCGTCGGTCTGGGTGATCCTGCGGGGGATGAGGTAGACAGCATTTCGGCTATCTGGCGGCTGCGCGATCTGGCGCTGCAACAGGGGCTGAAGCCTGCCTTCTGGTGTGTGGGCGAGCCGTTTCTGCGGATTTATGACGATATTGGTCTGAGCATCTGGCCAGTAGGGGATGAAAGCGGGTTAAGTTTCTGTTATCCTCCGGCGGATATTGGGGTGGCCTCACAGCATGCCCGGCTTTACCGGGAGCAGGGTAAGGCCGAGAGAGCGCATCCTTCTTCCTGATTTTTACGTCAGGTCAGGCGGCATTCGGCATGGGAGGCCGCGGCGGTCAATGAGCGTTCTGGGCGTGTTTTCTTCGGCGGCGGTTCATACGACCACATCGGCCTTTCTGCTGGCATTTCCGGCCCTGTTTTCCATCGTCAACCCGTTTGGTGCGGCGCTGATTTTCGCGCAGGCTACCGAAGGGCGTTCGCAGACGGAAATTCAGGCGCTGGCGCGTCTGGTCTCCTTTTATTCCTTCATGCTGCTGATTGTCTCGCTCTGGTTTGGCGGGGCGGTGCTGGCGTTTTTCGGCATTACGGTCAGTGCCTTGCGGGTCGCGGGCGGGCTGGTTGTGGCTGTGAGCGCATGGGAGCTGTTGCAGCGGCCTGAAAGCAACGAGGCGCGTAAGGAGCGGCAGGCCTTGCAGGATGGCCGCACCGTGCAGACACCCAATTGGTCGGACAGCGCGTTTTTTCCGCTGGCCATGCCCTTTACCGTTGGGCCGGGCACCATTGCGGTGGCGATTGCGCTGGGTTCAACCAACCCGGTTGATTCCTCGCCATGGGCATATGGGGTGGGGATCAGTCTTGGGGCTGTCGGTGTGGTGCTGCTGGTCTGGGTGGCCTATTCCAGCGCGGAAAAGCTGGTGACCATGCTCGGGGTAACCGGTACGCGCATTGTCAGCCGTCTGGCTGCGCTGGTGCTGCTGTGTATTGGTGTGCAGATTATGGCCGCAGGGATACAGGGCTTCGCGCTCGATATCTGGCAGCATATGAGCCGGAGCGTTTCAGCCGCGCGGGGCTGAGGCTCCGCCCGGTATGGGGCAGGAGCCACGTGGTTTATTCTGGAATAAGGGTGCTGACACTGCTTTCATGTGCGCCCAGAACGGTTTGCAACCGGGCCAGCAGAGCCTGTGCGTCCTGTGCAAAACCATAAGGGGGCTTGATCACCATCAGCCCTGAGCCATTCAGCCGTTCGGGGTCATGGGGCGGGCGCATCAGCAGTTCAGCCTTCAGCACATCGCGCATGCCTGTCTCTTTCAGGGTTTCTTCAAAAGCGCGTACGGGTGCGCGGTGTTTGATAGGGTACCACAGCGCGATGACAGCGGGGGCAAAGCGTGTGTGAATGGTGTGCAGGCCCTTGGCCAGCCGCTCGAACTCGTTGGGTTCCTCAAAAGGCGGGTCCATCAGCACCAGCCCACGGCGGGCCTGTGCGGGGGGCAGCAGGGCGCGCAGGCTTTCATAGGCATCGCGTTCATGTACCTGCACATTGGGTGTGCGGGCGAATACGCGGTAGAGTGCGCGCTTGTCCTCGGGGTGCTTTTCGCAGCAGATCAACTGATCCTGCGGGCGCAGCATGAGCGAGGCCAGTAGGGGGGAGCCGGGATAAAAATGCGGGCCACCCGCCCGGCGCACCAGCTCCAGCCAAGGGGCGAGCGGGCTGTCCGGGCTTTCGTGTTCAAGACGACCGATCCCGTCTTTCCACTCGCCGGTTTTTTCCGCCTCCGGGCCTTGCAGGTCGTAACGGCCTATGCCCGCATGGGTGTCCAGCACCATGAATGGTGTGGGTTTACGCAGGAATGTGCCGAGCAGGCTGACCAGCAGGGCGTGTTTCATGCAGTCGGCGAAATTGCCTGCGTGGTAGGCGTGGCGGTAGTTCATGACAAAGACCCGGCGGCTGACTGGTTGTGAGGGGGCGTAAAACGGCTGGCCATTTCTTCAAGCGGCCAGCGTGGGCGAGGGCGTAGGGTGATGTCGGTAAAGGGTGTCTGCCCGCGCCGAGCGGCTTCTGCCCATGTTTCCAGCGCGGCCCAGCCAACCATCACGGCATTGTCCGTGCATAGGCGCAGGGGCGGGGCGGCAAAGCGGCAGCCCCGGCTTTGGGCGGTTTGTTCCAGCTGGGCGCGCAGTACCGAGTTGGCGGCCACACCGCCAGCGGCCACCAGCAGGCGGGCGGCGGGCATCATGTCCAGCGCATGGTTGATCCGGTCGGCCACCACATCGGCCACGGCCTGCTGGAAAGAGGCGGCCAGATCAGCCGCGAAAGGCCGGGGCAGGGGCGTGCGCCCATAAGGGGCCAGTTTCTGGGCAATGGCGGTTTTCAGGCCTGAAAAGGAAAAATCGCAACCGGGACGGCGGATCAGCGGGCGGGGCAGGGCGATGGCATCGGGCTTGCCCTCACGTGCGAGCTGTTCCAGTGCCGGGCCACCCGGCCAGCCCAGACCGAGCATTTTGGCAACTTTATCGAAGGCTTCCCCCGCGGCATCGTCAATCGTACCGCCGAGCTTGCGGTATTGGCCGATTCCCTCCACGGCAATGCACTGGCAATGCCCGCCTGAGACCAGCAGCAGAAGGTAAGGGAAGGGGGCGCCACCCTCCACCAGACCGGGCAGGCGGGCTGTCAGGGCATGGGCTTCGACATGGTTGACCGCGACAAAAGGACGGTTGAGCGCCAGCGCCAGCCCTTTGGCAAAGCCGCTGCCTACGATCAGCCCGCCAATCAGCCCCGGCCCGGTGCTGGCGGCCACCATCCCCAGTGCTGAAGCTGGCAGGGCGGCGTCCTTCAGGGTGGCGCGTACCAGTTCAGGCAGCAGGCTTAGATGGGCGCGTGCCGCGATTTCAGGCACCACACCACCGAAATCTGCATGGCCGTCCTGCGAAATGACCCGTTGCGCCAGTATGGTTCCCTCTGGTGCAAGAATGGCACAGGCAGTTTCGTCACAGGAAGACTCGATCGCCAGCACGGGGCCGGGTACCAAGGCGCATGCGGTGGAGACGTTCATGGACGCCCCCCCGAAAAGCCTGTATTGTGCCACCCATGCAACAGGTTGAGAGGGGCGGAATGCTTTTCTGGTCGCGCAGGCGTTACAAACCAGCCGGGCTTCATTGCGTCTTGTCCTTTCGTTCGTCCCGGTAAATAGACACATCTTATGGATTCAGCCCACCCCTCTCCCGCCGTCCTGTCTCCCGCTTTGCAGGAGATTGCGGCAGAAGCCGCCGCCCGCCAGAAAAAGGCAGGTGGTCATTCAGGCCGTCACTCGCTGCCCCTCAGGGTTGGTACGCGCGGTTCGCCGCTCGCACTGGTGCAGACACGCGCCTTCCTGACAACGCTGACGAAATTCTGCCCTGTCCTGCGGGATATGGGCGCCTTTCAGGAGCACCAGATCAACACCACAGGTGATCAGGTGCAGAACCGGAGGCTGGCGGAAATCGGAGGCAAAGGCCTCTTCGCCAAGGAAATTCACGAAGCGCTGGCTGATGGCCGGATCGACTTTGCGGTGCATAGTCTCAAAGACCTTGAAACCACGCTGCCGCCGGGCCTTGTGCTGGCCTGCACGCTCAAGCGTGAGGATGCGCGTGATGCGCTGATTCTCGGCCCCAGTCTGGCCCCGACCGACCCGGATGACCCGTAT
Organism: Acetobacter suratthaniensis; assembly: GCF_017377745.1. GTDB lineage: Bacteria > Pseudomonadota > Alphaproteobacteria > Acetobacterales > Acetobacteraceae > Acetobacter > Acetobacter suratthaniensis. Next base: position 263,540 of record NZ_JAFVMG010000001.1, read on the forward strand.
TCCGCGCTGCCTCACGGGGCGATGGTTGGCTGCGCTTCCGTGCGGCGTCAGGCGCAGATGCTGCATGTGCGGCCCGACCTCCAGTTCGGCCTGCTGCGCGGTAATGTGCAGACCCGGCTGGACAAGCTGGCCGCCCGCCAGTGCGATGCCACCCTGCTGGCCCTTGCTGGCCTCAAGCGTCTGGGCATGGCGGATCGGGCCAGTGTGGTGCTGGCTCCGACCATGATGGTGCCGGCCGCAGGGCAGGGGATCGTGGGCGTGACCGTGCGTGAGGACGATATCGAACTGCGCGAACTGCTTTCCGCCATCGAGGATTACGAGGCCCGCGCCGTAGCCACGGCCGAGCGTGCCCTGCTGGCCGAGCTTGATGGTTCGTGCCGCACACCTATCGGGGGCTATGCCCAGCTTATTCCTGTTGTGGCGGGCGGTGCGCCTGAGCTGCACCTGACCGGACTTGTGGCGCGGGAGGATGGCTCGTTCCTGCTCAAGCGTGCCATTAGCGGTGCGCCGGAAGATGCGGCGCGTCTCGGACACGAGTTGGGTCGTAGCCTGCGGCGTGACAGCCCGGATGATATTTTCGAGGAAACGCTCTGAGCATGAGCGGCTATCCGGTTTTTTCCTGCCGGGCAGGGTGAGCCGGGGCATTGTCATTACCCGACCGGAACCCGGTCTGGGTGAGACACTGGCGGCGGTGGAACAAGCCGGGTGGCGGGGATATGCCTCACCCGCGCTTGTTGTGCGCAGCCGCGTTATGGCGTCTGGCGAGGCACGGGGGCGCAGGCACCCTGTTGCCGCTCTGCTGCTGACAAGCGGGCAGGCCGTGGCGGCGGTGGCGCAGGCTCTGCCTATGGGTATCAGCTTTAACCTGCCTGTTTTTGCCGTTGGCGGACGCACGGCTGAACGCGCCCGTGCCGCCGGATTTACGCAGGTTTACAGTGCAGATGGCGATGCTCTGGCTTTGGTGGGCCTGCTGCGCCAGCGCTTGTCGCCCAAGGCCGGGCCATTGCTGCTGGCCTGTGGTGCCGGGCAGGGGGGGGCATTGGCGGCCGCTTTGCGGAGCGATGGTTTTCGGGTTGTGCGTAGGGTTGCGTATGAAACCCGCTCGGCCTCTGGCCTGCCCGCCGAGGTGGCAGGCGCGCTGCATGAGGGACGGATTGCAGTTATCGCGTTTTTTTCGGCCCAGAGTGCCAGAAGCTGGTTTGATGGCCTGCGCGATGCGGCGTTGCGTGCGGCGGCTGTCAGAACGGTCGCACTGGTGCTGTCTCCTGCTATTGAACAGGGGGTACGCTCACTGGGCTGGCAGGGGCCGGTAGTTGTGGCGGCCCGGCCAGATGCGGCGTCCATGCTGGCGGCACTGGAGCAGGTGCCGCTTTAACCGCTCTGGGCTGCGGGCCATAAAAAAACCCTCCCCGGTAAGGGGGAGGGTTTTTTCGTTCCGTGCGACCCAGTGCGGGATCAGGCGTGACCGGCAGCCTGCGGGAACTCGGCGCGGCGTGCCTGCCAGAGTGCCACAAAGTCGATGGGCTGCAGCACGATAGGCGGGAAACCGCCATCGCGCGTGACATCGCTGATGATGTTGCGGGCATAGGGGAAGATCAAGCGCGGGACTTCCACCAGCAGGATCGGCTCGATCAGTTCCTGCGGCGGGTTGGTCAGGGTTACAACGGCGGCATAAACCAGTTCGGCAATGAAAACGGTGCGGCCGGGTGCGCCACCTTCGGTTTCGGGGCTTTCCTTGGCTTCTGTCTTGATGCTCAGGATAACCTCGTAAATCATCTGGTCGTCCTGCAGGCGGTTGGCCTGCACGTCGATATTGACGCCAATCTGGGGCTGGTTGCGCAGGGTGGCGAAAATTTCAGCGCCTGCGGGAACCTCGAAGGACAGGTCGCGCGTGTACTGCAGGTTGATGGAAAGCGGCAGTGCGGGCGGCGTGGGCTGTGCTGATTCAGACATGATCTATCGATTTTCCTGCTGTCGGCTTTTGACTCTTCTGCGGTAGCACGCCTGCGCGCCTTCGCCAACCGGGCCAGAGTATTGCGTGTCTGCGGGGGAGGTGGGGCGGCAGGCTAGGTGTCCGGATACGGGCGCTCTGTGGTTGCGTGGCACGGGTTGTCAGGTATGGTGGGGCATGCTGGCGGTGTGGGCGGCATTGTCTCCGCTCCACAGTGTGACTATGTGATAGGGATGGGCCGCGGCAATACCGCAGGGTTGAAGTGGCGGTGCCCCGTTCCAGAGATGATGGTGGACACGAGACAGATGTTTTTTACTTCCGGTCATTTCCCGGTGGATCTGGTGCTTCTGGCGTTGGTTGCGGCTTTTCTGGTACTGCGCCTGCGGAGTGTGCTGGGCAAGAAGGTAGGCCTGCAGGCTCCCCCTTTGCCGATTGTGCCCCGGCCGGACATGCTGGCCCGTGTGGTGGATGCGCCGGTTGAAGCGCCCGAGCCCGCCTCGGTTGCGTGTGAAGTTCCTGGGCCGGGCACGCGGGTTGGCCAGTTGTTGCAAGCGCTGACCCAGCAGGATGCAAGCTTTTCCCCCCAGCCGTTCCTTGCCAATGTGAGCACGGTTTTCCCGCAGGTTGTCATGGCTTATGCGGACGGAAACCGCAGTGTCCTGCAGACCTATCTGGTTCCGGCTGTCTATGAAATTTTCGATAACGCCATCAAGGCGCGTGATGAAGCCGGTGAAAAGCAGCGTACTGAAATCAAGAGCCTGCGCTCTCTCGCTATTGAGGATGTGCGGCTGAACACCCGCGAGGGTGTCAGCACGGCAATGGTTGATGTGCGTATCGTGTCTGACCAGATCAGCCTTGTGCTGGATCGCGAAGGCCAGCCTGTAACCGGTACCGATGCCGTGACCGAGTTTTCGGATCTGTGGACGTTTGAACGGGTTATGGGTGAGAGCAGCAATGGCTGGCGCCTTGCGGCGGCACGCAGTGCGTGAAGGCTGATATACGGGCCAGTAACGCACAGGCTGAGGCTCCCGCACGCGTCAGGCGTTACCGGGTTGGGCAGCAGCAGATTGTACTGGGCGACTGCCTGCGCGTACTCCGCCGTATGGCGGAGGGATCGGTCGATGTTATCGTGACCTCGCCCCCGTATAATATCGGGCTGTCTTACCGCAGTTACGAAGACCAGCGGGGCGAGGAAGACTATCTGGACTGGATGGTGGCGGTAGCAGCCCAGCTTCGCCGTGTTCTGAAGCCGAACGGGTCTTTTTTTCTCAATATTTCCGGCTCATCCACCCAGCCATGGCTACCGTTTGAACTGGCGGTACGCCTGCGTGACCTGTTCGCGCTGCAAAACCATATTTCGTGGGTTAAATCCATTTCGGTCGGGCAGGATAGTTTCGGCCATTTCAAGCCCATGAACAGCCAGCGTTACCTGCATCGTGGGCATGAACATATCTTCCATTTCACGCGCGATGGTGAGGTTATGCTCGACCGGCTAGCGGCTGGCGTACCCTATAAGGACAAATCCAACATTACCCGGCGCGGGCATAGTCAGGATCGCCGCTGTCGGGGGGATGCGTGGTTTATTCCTTATGAGACAGTCAGGGGCCGGGCGGAAAAATTTGATCATCCCGGCACATTTCCCATAGCCCTGCCCGAGCAGTGCATCCTGCTGCATGGGCAACCCAACGCAGTCGTGCTCGACCCGTTCATGGGTACGGGTACAACCCTGCTGGCAGCCCAGAAGCTGGACTGTCAGGGAACGGGGATCGAGCTTGACCCCCAGTACGTGGCCGTAGCCCGCGCCCGACTGCGGGAAAGCCGCAAGGCCGGGGCGTAACGACAGCCCTGACGAGGTAAGGCTACTCGGCGGCACCCACCAGAGCTGGAGCCAGTGTGGAGAGTGTCTGGCTTCCTGTATGGAACTGTCCAATCAGAGCCATAAGGTTTTCGGCTTCCGTGCCCAGACTGTTGGCTGAGGCCGTAGCCTGCTCCACCATGGCGGCATTCTGCTGGGTAACCTGATCAAGCTGGCTGACCGTTTTATTGATCTGCGCCAGACCGGTAGCCTGTTCGTTGGCGCCACCGGCAATTTCTGAAACCAGTGTGTCGATCTGCACCACCTGTTCTGCAATGGTGTGCAAGGCCTCCCCGGTTGAACCAACCAGCGTAGCGCCCTGATCAATTTGGGCAGCGGAATTGGAAATCAGAGTGCGGATGTCTTTTGAAGCCGTTTCCGAGCGCTGGGCCAGTGTGCGCACTTCCGCCGCCACAACAGCAAAACCTTTGCCTGCCTCGCCCGCGCGGGCGGCTTCCACCCCGGCATTGAGTGCCAGCATGTTGGTCTGGAGTGCAATCTGTTCGATCATGCCTGTGATCTGGGAAATTTTTCTCGATGTTTCCTTGATCTGTGCCATGGCGTTTATGGCGTTGTTCACCACATCTGCCGCCTGTGCCGCGCTGGCCCGCACGGTGGAGGCCGCCTGTGCCGCGTGCCGTGCGCTTTCGGCGCTGTGGGTTACGGTTGTGGTGATCTGGTTCAGGGTTGAGGCGGTTTCTTCCAGACTGGCGGCCTGTATCTCGGTACGGCGCGCGAGGTCGTTGGAGGCCGCGGCGATTTCATGCGCCCCGTTACCAACCGAATCGATAGAGTTCGAGATTGTGGTGATGGTCTGCTCCAGATTTTCAATGGCCGCATTGAAATCGGTGCAAAGCGTTTGATAGGCGGGATCGGCGGCATTATCGAGCCGGTGGGAGAGAGAGCAGTGCGCCAGCTTGTCCAGACCACTGCCAATATCGGCAATGGTGCGGGTGCGTGGGGTGACATCGTTTGCGAATTTGACGACTTTGATAACCCGGTTTTTGTGATCGAAAATCGGGTTGTAGGAAGCCTGAAGCCAGACAACCTTGCCGTTTTTGCTAATCCGCTTGAACTCATCGGAAATAAACTCACCCGCTCGAATTTTTTGCCAGAAAAGCGCGTAGTCCGCAGTATCCGCCTCGCCGGGGGCGACAAACAGGCGGTGGTGTTTGCCTATGATTTCGCTGCGGTCATAGGACATGGTTTCTAGAAACCGGTCATTGGCATCCAGAATCTGGCCTTCGGGCGTGAATTCTATCATGGCCTGCGCGCGTGAAATGGCGGTTAGCTTACCGCGTGTTTCCGCAGCCCGGCGCGCGGCATCCGTGGTAACCGCCGCAACCTTGACCACCTTGTACACCCTGCCCAGCACATCGCTTACCGGGTTGTAGGAGGCCTGTAGCCAGATTTCCTGCCCCCCCTTGCCGATGCGGACATATTCCTGCGCATCGAACATACCGCTGGCCAGCTTGTTCCAGAACGCCGCGTATTCGGCGGTTTTGGTATATTCAGGATCGACAAACATGCTGTGGTGCCGCCCACGGATTTCTTCCAGCCGGTAGCCGGTGGCGGCGCAGAAATTTTCGTTGGCCGTCAGGATTTTACCCTGTGGGTCGAACTCAACAATCGCAAATGAACGTTCAATGGCGGACAGGGTCGATTTTGCGTCTGCCCATCCGCCCGGCAATGATTTCAACATGCGATGTGGTTCCTTGGTTTAGGCGTGTACGACGGATAAAAGTGATGGTTCCCCCATCAGGATAATGGGGGTGGAATGGGCAGAAACTGGGTGGACGAGAGTCGTGCCAGTGTATTCTGGCGGCCCTGTCTGGTGGTTGGGGCTTTTTACTCAAATATCCCGAGCTGTCTAGGGTGTTGTGCTCTGTGGGTTTCTTTCGTTGGCCACATTACTTACTGGCAAAGTATTTGTTTTGAGTGCTTTGGCGGCTGGATAGCGTGCGCATCAGCCTCGAATACTTTTATGTCAACGCTGTGTTAATATTATGCGACATGTGTTGAAGTGGTGGCGAAAATAAGGTCGAGCGGCTATTATCGAATTGTTCAATGATTATGACCAAGATAATCGTTTTGACATTTCATTCGGCGGTCAGCACAGTCCGCCATGCAAGCACGGGCGGCATTAAGCACGCCGGGGACAGCGGTTTTTCAGGCCGCTGGAATAGACGAGGGAGCGCGGGTTTTGAAACGGATAATTGTTGGTCTGGTCGGAGCGGGGGTTGTGGCCTATGGCGGGGTTGTCGCCTTTCTGCAGCATTTCGATCATGAGACAGCCCCGCGTCTCACGGCGGTATCGCCCACGAACAAAGACCCCGTAGCGCTGGCGGCTTTTAATGTCCTGAGCGATGCGCGGTGCGATTACTGCCACACAACAGGGCGGGAACTGCCGTTCTACTTCCATCTGCCGGTTGCCAATCAGTTGATGGAAAAAGATCTGGTGCAGGGCCGCAGGCATTTCCGTATTGAACCGGTTCTGGAAGACTTCGAGAAAGGTGTGCCTCCGAGTGAGGAACAACTGTCGCGGATCGAGGAAGTGATTGTCCAGAACCGTATGCCACCCACGCTGTACCTGCTGATGCACTGGCACGCCCACCTGTCCAATGCAGACAGGCAGGCCGTTCTGACATGGGTGCGTGATACCCGTGCGCGTTACTATGCCAATACGGGTGCGGCTCCGGCCTTTACGGGTGAGCCGGTGCGGCCTGTGCCGGAGCAGGTGGCCGTAAACGACGCGCAGGTTGCGTTGGGCCGCAAACTGTTTTTCGATACCAAGCTGTCCGGTGATAACGCTTCGAGCTGCGCAAGCTGCCATGATCTGAACCGGGGCGGTGTCGATCGCCTGAAAACCGCAACCGGCATTGGTGGACAGAAAGGGCCGATTAACGTCCCCAGCGTTTATGACGCCTACTTCAAGATTGCCCAGTTCTGGAACGGTCGTGCGCCTGATCTGGTCGCGCAGGCCGCAGGCCCTGTCATGAACCCGGTTGAAATGGGCTCGCATGATTGGGGTGCGGTCGCAGACAAGCTGAACGGCGATCCCGCATATGCTGATCTGTTCAAGGCTGCTTTCGGGCCTTCAGTGGTTATCGACCAGCAGAGCATCACCACCGCCATTGCAGAGTTTGAAAAAACCCTGATCACGCCCGATAGCCCGTTCGATGATTATCTGAAGGGCAAGAAAGACGCGATCAGCCCGCAGGCTATCCGTGGGTATGAGCGCTTCAAGGCTATTGGTTGCTCCGGCTGCCATAGCGGTATCGGGCTGGGTGGTGGCGCCTATGAAGCCATGGGTCTGGAAGGTGATTACTTCAAGGATCGTGGTGGCCCGGTGACTGATGCGGATGAAGGGCGTTACGCCGTAACACACGAGGAGGGCGACCGTTCTCGCTTCGTGGTGCCTAACCTGCGTAACATCGACCAGACCGCGCCGTATTTCCATGACGGCAGTGTGAACACACTGGAGGAGGCCGTGCGCAAGATGGCGCGTTACCAGACGCCGGACACCAACCCGTCCGATCAGGATGTGGCGGATATTGTGGCGTTCCTCAAAACCCTGACCGGGCGTTACGATGGGCAGTCACTGGCTGATATGAAGCCCTGATAAGGCGATGTTGAGGGCCGGAAGACACTCTTCCGGCCCTTTGGTCTTGAAAAACGGCTCGGCGGCGGGTGATACACTGGCTGTCCGGGCTTTTTTTGTTTGTGTCGCGCCCGGATCATTTGGCACACGAACCGGCCCGGAGCCGGGGTGGAGATAACGTGGCGGGACGACGCAGGAGCTTGAGAGAGGATGAGCGGGCGCTCTGGGCGCTGGTGGCGCGGGATGTGGCGCCCCTGCGTTCTGCGCGCCGCCTGCCACCCGGTGCGGATACGCGACAGGCCGAACCGGGCCGGGACAGACCACCTCAGCATGAGGGCGGGCCATCGCTCATAAACCGTGCGGTGCACCCCCTGCGGGCGGAAGGCACGGGTGGGGAGGACAGAGCGGCGGCCCTGTCCATGGAGCAGCTTCTGTCCATGGGGTTTTCTGGTGTGCCGGGGCCATCCGTGCGGGTGGCGCTGGTGCCGGCCTCCGCCGAGAAGATCGGCCAGCGCCAGCCCGGTGTGGATGACTATAACTGGCGGCGTTTTTCGCAAGGCGGGATGCGGGCTGACCTGCGGCTCGATCTGCACGGGATGGTGGCGCAGGATGCTTTTCGCCGGTTGATGGAGTTTCTGGATGTCGCGACCCGCCGTGGGGCGCGCTGTGTCGAAATCATTACCGGACTGGGTTCAGGGCAGGAGGGGGGTGTTCTGCGGCGTGAATTGCCCATGTGGCTTGAACGCCCGGAAATTCGCTCCAGAATTCTGGGGTTGGCCTATCCGCATGTTGGCAACAAGGGGTCTGTGCGGGTTTTGCTCAGGTGCAGGAAAACCGGCCCTAAAGCTGGTTCTTAAGTATTTCGGAGCTGTGCTGGGGACTGAAAAAATCAGCCGGGATGTGTGGGGTCGCGCCAGCGGGGCAGGTTGAGTGCTAACCAGCGGCGGATTGTCATAATCAGGCTGACATCGGGCATGGTGTCGTTATAGAGCGCCATGCAGGTGGGGCCGGTTTTGATACTTTCGCGATTTTCTGCCGCAGCATTGCTGATAGTCGGGCGCGTTGCGCTGATTTCCGCCGCGTGGCGCCAGCGGGCAACGGCGGCAGGGGGTGTCAGCAGGGGTAGCAGCAGGGCCGTTTTGATACTGGCGGCCGTGGCCAGTGCCTGCCATGCGCTGGCCAGAGGTGTTTGCGCGATCTTGCGCCGCTCGTGTTGCAGCACGGTCATGAAACCGGGTGGCAGAGCGGGTTCTGAAACAGGCAGGGCATTGGGGGTGTTAATAAACAGCGGTACAAAGCCCTGCTTGCCCAGCGTGGCGATGCGCGCTTCGTATTCCCTGTCGAGCGGGATCTGAATGACATCCACAGTGCCTGCGTACAGGGCGTCCATAGCGCTTTCAGGCGTTGCATAGCCGCTTACGGGCAGGGGGCGCAGGCCGAGCAGATCAAGGGCGAGGAGCGTGGGCAGTTCCGGCCCTGTAGGGCGAGAGACCGCCACCCGCGCCTTGCGGTTGCCCAGCAGCGCCCCCAGAGAGAGATGCAGCGACACATGCCCGATGGTAACGGTGGGCTGGCAGGCCATGAAAACTGGTAGCCAGCGTTCATAATCGTAATGTACCCGCGCATCGCCCAGCATGGCGGCCAGCATGACCGTGCCCGGTGCCATAAGGGCGCTGGGGGCATCGGGTGCCTGTTGCTGGGCGTCAAACAGGTTGGCCCCGGTTACGCCATCCCATCCCAGAGCATGGCTGAGGGTGAACGGGCTGGGGCGTTGCAGGTTTTCTTCCAGCAGAGGTGTCAGCAGCGAGGCCCACCGACCGCTGGGTGTTTCCGGGGTGCCCGCCACGATCAGTTGTGTCAGCGATCTTGTCTGGGGGGGCAGGGAGTCGTTCAGGCTGTTTTCCGCCCGTGCCACATTGCCCGAGAGGCTGGGCGCAAGCAGGCTCACCCCAGCGCCACCTGCCAGACCACCAAGGAAAAGGCGACGGGACAAAGAGGGGGCCGCCTTTCTACCGGGAGAGAAAAAGCAGCGGGTTCCATCGGGCAAGGGCAAGCGTTTACGATCCTTTTCTGACAACCTGACCCATTCTAGGCCAGATTGGCGGCAGAATCACGGCAGATTTATCCACCGTGATCGTGCAGGCGCTTTTTTGGGCAGAAGGAGGGAGCCCGTCGGGTATGGTGGTGTGTGGTTTCAGGCCTGCCTGCTCAGGGCCATTTTACCGCCGGGGGCATGCTCATCAGAATGGCCTCGGTATTGCCGCCGGTTTTCAGGCCGAACAGCGTGCCACGGTCATGCAGCAGGTTAAACTCCACATAACGGCCACGGCGGACAAGCTGGGCCTCGCGCTGTTCGGGCGTCCAGCTTTCCATCATGCGATTGCGGATAATGGCCGGATAGGATTCCAGAAAAGCCAGCCCCACATCACGGGTGAAAGCAAAGTCCATCTCGGCGTTGCCGCTGTCCAGACGGTCATAGAAAATACCGCCCAGGCCGCGTGGCTCATCGCGGTGGGGCAGGTAGAAATACTTGTCGCACCAGGCTTTGAAGCGCGGATAGTATTCCGGGTTATGGGCGTTACAGGCCTTGGCGAACGCCGCATGAAACTGGGCGGCATCGTCCTGTGCGGCTTCGCTGGCGGGGAACATGGGCGTAATATCGCCCCCGCCGCCAAACCAGCCCTGCGTGGTAATGATCATGCGGGTGTTGAAATGCGCAGCCGGCACCAGCGGATTGCACAGATGCGCCACAAGACTGATCCCCGTTGCAAAAAAATGCGGATTATCCGATGCGCCGGGAATGGTGGCCGCGAATTCGGGTGAAAACGTACCCTGCACGGTCGAGACATTGACCCCCACCTTTTCAAACACCCGCCCACGCATCACGCTCATGACGCCACCTCCACCGTGGGTGCCATCCTCGGTCGGGCGCTGCCATGCCTGTCGTTCAAAACGGCCTGCGGCTTCGTAGCCCGGCAGGGTGGGGCTGGACTGTGCTGCCGCTTCATCCTCAATCTGCTCAAACGCGGCGCAGATCCGGTCACGCAGGGTTTCAAACCATGCGCGCGCAGGATCCCTCAGCAGGTCATGCGACGGCACGGAGGCAGGTTGGACGGCTGTCATGGCGTATCGTTCTTCCGTTGTGTGTCCTGTGGGGCCGGTGGCGGACTCGCGCGCCGGCAAGTGTGTGTAGGGGTGCCCTTCCCGGCGGGTCATTGCAAGACTGCTCAATTCGCCGTTAATACCCAAAGCCCGTCAGCCAAGGCGTGGCCGGATGCAGGGAGTAGAGCCGCATGGGCGATAAAACGCCATCTTGCCAGCACGGGAATACGGGCACCCCGCAGGGTGATACCGGGCCTGTGGCCTTTGCGCGCGCCTATGCCGGGCTACCATTACCCGCCACCCTGAACTGGTGGTGGACATTCGGCGCGGTGCTGGTGGCGGTGCTGGGGCTGATGCTGGCGACCGGACTTTTTCTGGCGCTGACCTACACGCCCGATGCAGGGCTGGCATTCTCCAGTGTCGAGAGTATCGAGCGCCGCGTTCCTTATGGCTGGCTGCTGCGGGCCATGCACATGACCGGCGCGTCTTTCTGCATGGCGGCACTGTATGTGCATATCCTGCGCGGGCTTTATTACCGCTCTTACCTGCCCCCGCGCCGTGCGGTGTGGGGGAGTGGCTGCGCTTTGATGGCCATGCTGATGGTAACCGCCTTTGCCGGGTATGTGCTGCCATGGGGGCAGATGTCTTACTGGGGGGCCGATGTGGCTGGCCGGGCCGTAGCAACGCTACCACTGGTTGGTGGCTGGCTTGGGCGCATGGTGCTGGGTGGAGAAAACCCCGGAACGGCCACGCTGCACCGGATGTTCGTGCTGCATTTTGCTCTGGCATTTGTCATTATCGGTGGCATTGCGCTGCATGTCATGGTGCTGCACAGGCGGGGCAGTTCCAGCCCTTCGGGGCGTTTGGTATCGGCGCGGGATCGGATGCTGCCATTTCATCCGTATTTTACCGTGAGGGATATGCTGGCGGTTGTGCTGGTGGCGCTGGCCTTTGTGCTGGTTATGGGGCTGTGGCCGGAGCTGATTGCCGAACCCGCCAACTACCGCCCAGCTAATCCATTGCATACGCCCGTTGATATTGAGCCTGAATGGTACTTTCTGCCGTTTTACGGCATGATGCAGGTTGTGCCGTATCAGCTTGGCGGTGTGCTGCTGGCCGGAGGGGCCGTGGCCGTGCTGTTTGCCGTGCCTTGGCTGGATAGGGGCGGGCGGGCTGGAGAGCACCCGATTGTGCGTCTGCTGGCTCTGGCGTTGATGGTTGTGGCCGCTGTTATGGCGGCCAGTGCGGGGCGGCACCATGCGCAGGGTGTGTGGTTGCTGGCGGGGCGCGTGGCCATAGCGGTGTATTACGCCTATTTTCTGCTGTTTCTGCCCTGGCTGGGTGGGGCTGGCCTGCCCGATGCGCAGGATGATGATGAAAAGGAGGCCCGCGCATGAGCCGGTTTATGGTGGCCTGCGCGGCAGCCCGTTCTGTGCGTGGGGTCAGGCTGGTTCTGGCCGGAGTGTTGTTGCTGGCAGCGCCCGGTCTGGCGGCTGCGGATAGCAAGCCGGGGGCGCCTCCTGCATGGTCGTTTAATGGCCCGTTGGGGCATTTCGATCTGGAATCCGTCCAGCGCGGGTATGCGGTGTATGCGGCGGTGTGTTCGGCCTGTCATGGGTTGGAGCAGGTGCATTTTTCCGACCTCGCAGGCATGGGGTTGAAAGTCGAAGATATTCAGGCGCTGTCCGCCGCACGCCAGATTGCAGATGGGCTGGATGCGCAAGGCCGGGTGCAGCGTCGTCCCGCGCGCCCGGATGACAGGATTCTGTCGCCTTATGTCAGCCCGGCGGCGGCCCGTGCAGCCAATGGTGGTGTGGTTCCGCCTGATCTGTCACGTATTGTCATGGTACGCCCCGGCGGGGCTTCGCGCATTTACAGTCTGCTGACAGGCTACGCCCCAAATGCGCAGTGGCAGGATGATAGGGGCTTTAGAAACCCTTATGGCATCAACAATTTTACTGCCATGCCGCCGCCGCTGCATGATGGCGGGGTGCAGTATGCGGATGGTACAGCCCCCACGGCTACGCAGCAGGCGCGTGATGTCACCACCTTTTTAGCGTGGATTTCAGCCCCTCATCAGGATGAGCGGCGCAGGCTGGGAGTGGGCGCGGGGCTGTATCTGTGCTTTCTTGCGGCCCTGTTTATGATCCTTACCCGGAGAATCTGGTCACATGTCAGAAAATGAAACCGTGGAACCCGTCATCGGCCTGATCGGTGGTTCGGGTCTGTATGATATTGACGGCCTGCAGGACAAGGAATGGCGTACGGTGGAAACCCCGTGGGGCAGTCCTTCCGACCAGTTGCTGTTCGGTCGGCTTGATGGCGTGCGGTGTGTGTTTCTGCCCCGCCACGGCCGGGGCCACCCCATTCCGCCCACAAAGCTGAATTACAAGGCCAATATCGCCGCGATGAAGATTTCCGGCGTGACGGATATTGTCTCGCTGTCCGCGGTGGGGTCTTTGAAGGAAGAACTGCCGCCGGGCACTTTTGTCGTGATCGACCAGTTTATCGACCGCACGATCGCGCGTGAGAAAAGCTTTTTCGATACCGGTTGCGTGGCCCATGTTTCCATGGCTGACCCGCTGTGCAACCGCGTGGGCGACACGCTGGAAGCGCAGGCCCGTGCACTGGGTATTGATGTGGCCCGTGGCGGCACGTATCTGGTGATGGAAGGCCCGCAATTTTCTACCCGTGCGGAAAGCGAACTGTACCGCACATGGGGTTGCTCCGTTATTGGTATGACCAACATGCCCGAAGCCAGCCTCGCTCGTGAAGCCGAGATCTGCTACGCGACCGTTGCGATGGTAACGGATTATGACTGCTGGCACACCGAGCATGACAATGTGAGCGTGGATAGCGTGGTCAAGATCATGCAGGCGAACTCCGCCAAGGCCAAGGCTCTGGTCAAGGCCGTTATTCCGGCTCTTGGTGGGAGCGCTCGCCCGCATTGCCACGCAGGCTGTGACCGCGCGCTGGAATATGCAGTGATTACCGCCCCCGAAAAGCGTGATCCGGAACTGATTGCCAAACTCAAAACCGTAGCCGGTCGGGTTTTGTAAGCTAACCCCCACAGAATGGCCTGAGTACGAAACGGCAGGTGTAAAACCTGCCGTTTTTGTTGCCCTGTGCAGGGCGGGAGTCAAAAACAAAAGCGATGTTTCATATGAAAATAAAAAAAATGCAGGATTTCTTTGGGAAGGCTCAAAAATCCAATCTGCATTTTTTTTGTGCTTTGGTGCTGATGTGTGGGCTATCGCTTGCAGTTCAGGCCATTATCTCCCTGCCATGGGGGGGGATGGTGGCAGCATCATGTCGGTGGGATTGTTTTTGGTATCAGGACATCGTGCAGAATGGCTATCCTGTCCTGCCACGTTTGTATGATGATTTCAGACCTGCTCAAGCCAGTTGGGCATTTTTTCCATTATACCCACTTTTGACCATTTTCACGCAAAAGCTCTTGCATCTTGATGGCACGGCTTCAGCCTTGCTGATCAATATCCTGCTGTGGCCAGTGCTGATTGTTTTGTGCTGGACTGATCTTTTTCTGAGGAAAATAGAGGTCAACAAGATTTATTTTGCTCTCTTTTTTATTATATACCCATTTAATATTTGGTACTACGCACAATATTCAGAGGCTCTTTACGGAACCCTTCTGATGGCAGCTATCGTTTTTCTCAGAAAGAACAGGCCGGATATCACGGCGCTGCTGTGTGCGTTTTTGGCTATCGCCAGACCCACAGGTTTTATTATGGGGGCCTGTATTGCTGTCTGGTGGCTGTTTCACAAAGCAGAAAACTCCCTTGTCCTGAACGGTCTTTCTGTTCGGGAGAGGGTTACGAACAGCCTGCTCATTCTGGCAAGTAGTGGAGCCGGGCTTTCTGTATATGTGCTGTATCTGTTTCATACCATGGGTGATGGTTTGGCCTTTGCTCATGTTGAGGTTGCATGGGGTAAGGAGTTTCATTTTTTTGTATATAATATTATTCACTCGTTTACCCTTAAAGGGCATTTAAGCTCCATATATTGTATTGCGATCATATTTACTGTGTGGAAAATGTATAGGCCGGGCTGGAGTCTGAATTTATTGCTCGCTGGCGTTACGGCTATTCTTTCCATATCTGCTGGTCTGGTGTCTATAGAACGATATTTTTTCGGTAATCCACTGGTTATCGAGTTTCTGGCATATATCGCGCTTTCACAACGCCCCCCTGTAAGAATGGGTATTCTGGGTGGGTTGGCTATCATGCGTATTGCCGCGAGCTTTATCTGGTATAGTAATAGTGGGTGGTTGTTGTGAAATTACTACTTGCCTTGGGTCTGTTTGTTTTTGATGCGTGGGCGCTCTATGTTGGCCTTCATCCACGTGTTTCTGATGTGTATAGGCAGTATTATATTACACATCAGATTTCCACGGATGAATATTTGAAAATTCAGCGTGCGCAGCATTGAAAGCAATGGTAAGGCACGTTCCCTCATTGTTCATGAATGGTAATATAGTACGAGGCGTCATGTTTCTGAGAGTATGTTACTTTTCTTCGTGCTGTAGATCGTTTAAAAGAGCGCATCATTAACAATTTTCGGAATATTGTTTTGATTTCAGGTGATGGTAAATGAACTATAAGCGCATTATAAAGTTTGCAATAGGTATTTTCACATCTATTTTTTTTATTGCTCTAGTGCTTCGTTCAGTGTCATTTGAAAATCTGGCAGAATCTCTTGGTGGCGCAAAGCTTGATACCTTGGCAGTCAGTATTGTGCTGCTGGTTATCGCTTATGTGCTGCGTATAAAGCGTTCCCAGATCATGTTGGTGGCCGTTAACCCCAACATTACTTTCGGCCGAAGCGCTGTTCCCTATATGGTGTCGATCGCAGCGAATAATGTTTTGCCATTTCGGGTCGGAGATATTCTGCGGGCCATAAATTTCTCGCCATGGCTGGGAGTTTCCACAGCCAGTATTCTTGCTGTCATGATGCTTGAACGCCTGATGGATCTTCTGGTGATCATCGGCTTTTTTGGTGGCGCATTGTTTCTGTTCCACGCGCAGGAAAGCCGGGAGCTGGCATTACAGCATTCGACAGCACTGTTTCTGATTCTGGGTGCTGTTCTGATCGCCGGTTTTCTGTTTTTTCCCATGCTGCTTCGCTCGCCCGTTGAATGGTTTATGGCGGTTATCAAGTATTTTGTGCCCAAGCTTGAATCAAAAATACGCCCGTTTATAGATAGAATATTTCGCACACTTACAGTTATAGTGCACAGGCCCCTGATGTTGCTGCTTCTGGGGTATACTATTCTGTCGTGGCTTTTTGAGGCCTATACGTTTTATATGGTGGCGTGTGCCATTCCCAATATGGTTAATCCTGCCGCAGGCTGGCTGGCAATGCCGGTGGGTACACTTTCAACGGCATTGCCCTCTAGCCCCGGTTATGTTGGCACGTTTCATTATTTTGTTACTGTTGCCGCCCGCGCTTTGGGCAATAGCCCTGATGCCTCGACCGCGTTCGCTATTCTGATCCATCTGGTTCTATGGTTGCCGGTTACGCTTTGCGGCGCCTTGTGTTTTGTTTATTGGACAATCAAACGTTCCAGTGCTTTTCCTTCCCATTCTGCAAACAGCGAATTCTGAAATGTCGAAAATCCTTTCGTCCTTCACCATTGTTGGTGGTGGTTTTTCCGGCTTGAGTGCAGCCTATGACCTTGCGCGCGCAGGGCATCAGGTCACGCTGCTTGAGGCAGATGCCCATGTTGGCGGGCTTGCTGGCGCGTTTGATACAGGCGGGGAAAGGCTGGATCGTTTTTACCATCATTGGTTTACGAACGATCTGGAAGTCATGGGGCTGGTTCGTGACGTCGGTCTGACGGACGAGATTGTTGTGCAGCCGACAAAGACTGGCATGTATTATGCCGGTAATTTTTTCAAACTTTCCACACCCCTTGATCTGCTTAAATTCAAGGCTCTGCCTTTTATCGACCGTATCCGTCTGGGTGTGTTGACCTTGCGGGCGCGCCACGTAAAGGACTGGCGCTCTCTTGAGAATGAAACTGCTGCTGACTGGTTGCGTAAGCTAGGCGGGAAAAACGTTTTCCGTGTGGTGTGGGAGCCCTTGCTTGCGGGTAAATTCGGCCCTTATGCAGAAAAAATTTCCGCCGTCTGGTTCTGGAACAAGTTGAAGCTGCGTGGCGGCAGTCGTGGAAAGGGCGGAGAAGAGCGTCTGGTTTATATGAAAGGTAGCTTTGCCAAATTGGCGGAAGCTACGGCTGACGGTATTGAAAAAGCAGGAGGGCGGGTTGTCTGTAATGCGGCTGTTAGCAGTATAAAGCCTTTGGAAAATGGGCGCTGGCAGGTTTCAGGAGCGTGGGGCAGTGTTGAAAGCGACAAGGTGATCGCAACCACTGCACTCCCCCTGATAGCGGATATGGTGGAAGACTGGGCAACGCCAGACTACGTGGCAAGCCTGCGCCGTATCGATTATCTGGCCAATGTCTGCCTTGTGCTGCAGCTTGATCGTTCGCTTTCTTCAACATACTGGCTGAACGTCAATGATCCCAGTTTTCCATTTGTGGGGGTTATTGAGCATACCAATTTTGAAAAAGCATCCAGTTATGGAGGCAATCATATTGTTTATCTGTCCAAATACCTGCCGCATACTGATGCCCTGTACAAGATGACGGCTAAAGAGGTTTTGGATTTTGCCTTGCCGTATATTCAAAAAATGTTTCCTGAGTTCGACCTGTCATGGGTGCGTAAATATGATGTCTGGAAGGCTCGCTGGTCGCAGCCTGTGGTGGAAAAGCACTATTCTGCGCTTATTCCTCCGGTGAATGGGCCGCAGTCTGGCTTTTTCCTGTGTTCAATGGCCCAGATTTATCCTGAAGACCGTGGTACAAATTATGCCATTCGTGAAGGGCGTAAGCTGGCGGCTAGTTTGATCAAGAGTTGACGGCAATTTTTGCAATGAAAAACGTAAACTATGTGTTTTATGCGGTAATATTTATTATTACACTGATTGCATCGTTTTTGAGGCCTATTTATAACTGGGATCTTGATCATGAAATGTATTTTGGCTCTCGTTTGTTGAGCGGAGAACTTCTCTGGACAAAAGAGTTTCATGATAAATTGCCGTTTGTGGCGCTTATTTTTTTGGTTCCAGCTTATTTTAAAAGTGTCTTCGTATTTAAAATAATATCCATTTTTTCAATATGTATTTTCTCTTTTTCTCTATGTGCCGTTTCAAATAAAATTTTTACAAAAAAAGGTAGAAGCAATGAGGGAATATTGTTTTCTGCTCTTATGTTTTTCCTTTTGCTCTATTTTTCTTATGATTCGATAACAACGATAAACTGTATAGCAGTTAGTTTTTATGGCACTTCGTTTCTGTTGATTTTGTATGATAATTTTTACAATAAAATAAGAACCATTGTAGATAGAAGCTTGGTATTGTTTTTTGCTTCCGGCTTGGGTGCAATGGCGGTCTCTATCAGGCCGTATTATATTGCTAGTCTTGGGGTAACACTCGTTGGCTCGATAGTGTTTTCCCAAGGGAATAGTCAGGCAGGTGAAAGGCTATTTACTTTACGGAAATGTCTAAAAATATCGATATGGGGAGCGGCTATTGGTGTATGGGGTGGGGTTTTAAATATTCTGCCGTACGCTCTGACAGGGCAGATATCCGCCTTTCATGATGGTCTTTTAATGCTGGGTAGCCATATCAATCCGCTTTCAGCCGTGCATGACTTTTTTGACCGTATGAGAAAATTTCCTGATATCCTTTTATGGGGTTCATGGATTTTTATGATTATATTTGTGTTTTTTTGTAAGAAAGAAAGCAATGAATATAAGATATTTTGGATTTCCATGTTTTCAGCATTGGCTATGGGGATCTATATAATATCAAACCATTATTGGTGGCATTACATACAGCTTTTTTTCGCCAATTACTGCATTTGTGTTCTTTCTGTGTTGTCTCTTGTGCAGGCCCCGAATGGGCTACGTATTCCATTTTCAAAAATTGAAAAAATACGGATGCAGTTTTTGTATCGTGTATTCTTGGCACTATTTTGTATTTTTGTGTTATTTGATTTGAAAAAAGAAGCGGCTATTGCAGAAAACATTAAAAATGAAGATACGGCTTTCTGGAAATCGACCTCGTATAACTGGAAAGAAGATTTGTTTCGTGATTATCTGCAAAAAAATTATGTTAACTCGAGGCCGAGCTTTCTGTTTCCCGATGATATGAAGGCACATTGGCTATTAGGTGAAGAACGGTATCATTTTCCACATTCAGCAAATACACAGCAGGTTTTTCTTGGGTGGTGGAAAAACATTACCTTCAGAAGTGCTCATTTTTTTGTAATAAGCAATGGCGAACAGTACTGCGAGAAAATCCGCTCAAATGGGCCAGAGCTGGTGGTTGTGCAGCCGGATTCTTTGCTACTGCCGTGTATGAAAAGTGCCGCATCTGGCTATCAGCTACAGGATACGCTGGAGAATTCTGTCGGTAAAATAATGATTTTCAGGCGGGAGGTGCAGCCCTGATTTGCAGGGCTGCGGTGGTCGCTATCAGGATTCTGCGGGAAAGCCGAGCGATTGTCCTTCATGTGTCGCCATGCCGATCTGTTCTGTATGACGGCGTCGTGCATTGAAGAACATGACCCAACCTTTATCCGTCAAAACAGCGGCAGGCTTGTAAATGGCATCCCGATCCCATTCAAAAAAGTTCAGCAGGCCGGACGGAGCCTGCAGGATCGGGTTGCTGGGGTGTCGTTCCCATTGGTCGATACCGTTGCGTGAGCGGGCTAGGCAGATCGCGGCGTGGTTGGTATCTGCAAAACCAATATAAAACATATAATACCATCCATCGACATAATGGACGTTACAGGCCGTTACTTTAGCCTTTTCCCAGGGATGTTCAGCAGCGGATGTGAAAATCGGGGTGGGGTGTTTCTGCCATGTTTTTCCGTCAGCGCTGGTTGCTAATCCAATGCCATCGGGTTCGTATTGCTCGCCTGCGGAATAGTACATGCGCCACAGGCCCGTTTGTTCATCAATAATGATATCCGGGCACATGACAGATGTTTTTTCCCAAGGCTCACTGGGCCAGAGCACGGGGGTGGATTGGGTGCGGGTCCATTTCAGCCCATCGGGGCTGGTGGCGTAGTAGATGCTTGATGTGGTTTGGGTCTGACCAGTAAACCACATATGATAAACACCATCACGCTGGATAACGGTGCAGCGATTGACTTCTGTCTGTCCATTCTGTTCCGGGTCAAGGCCAAGAACAACCTGTGGTGCCGACCAGCTCACACCATCATGGCTTTCGCAGTAGGCTATACTGTGTTGGGGCCGCCATGAAAACCACATGCGAAATTTGCCGTTATCGAGCAGTACATAGGGATCAAAGCATGTGCCATATTCTCCCCCGATAACCGGATTGCCCTTAAAAAACTGCCAGTTGCTTCGAGCATTCCCCTGAGAGCAGCCAGAAAGGGCCAGTAGGGAGGGGGCTGCGAGCATGGCGAGGGATTGTCGTCTTGTAATCACAGTAATTGCCTTATTCCATTAAACCGGACAGCCGGGTGAATATGAATGTTTCAATGTCTTGTTTCTGTGTGTATGGCGGCTCTCTGTTGTGGAGGCAACGTACCCATACCCCTTTCCATTCTGCTGAGTGAGAGGCGGTAATATGGTGCTGATCGAAACATTTTTGGGAAGATGAAGGAATGGGTTATGGGGTCTTTCTCGCACCAGTGATGTAATCCTGGGTATGGTATGCGGCACAATGGGCAATGCCTGCCTTGCTATGGCAGGGTGTATAGAAATATTGTCTGTTGCTTTTATTATATAATATAATGTTTATATTTATCGTGCAGAAATATTATTCTTTATTTCTCTCGCGTAGCTCATGGTTTTTATAAGGGACCGGGGGCGCATAAAAAGCTTATGGCTCACGATCAGGGTTGCTGAGCGCGGCATAGGCATCGGCGTATTCTCGGCACATGGTTTCGATGGAGCATGAATGGTCTACGAAGGCGCGGGCCTGCTGGCCCATGTCATGTGCTGTGGCAAGAGAGCGGCTGGCTTCACGCATGGCAGTTACCAGCCCGTTTTTGTTCTGAGGGGGGGCGAGCCAGCCAGTAACGCCCGGCAGCACGATTTCGGGAACACCCCCGCTAGCAAACGCCACAACCGGGCGGCCCATCGCCATGGCTTCAAGAATGGTCAGGCCGAGTGGTTCATCACGCGAGGCGCTGACACTGGCATGGGTCAGTGTTGCCGCTACTCTGGGGTCAGATTGATAGCCAAGGAAGCGGACCCGGTCTGTCAGCCCGAGTGTGCGCGTTAGCTGCTCCAGTCCTGCCCGCTGGCTCCCATCGCCAGTAACGACAAGATGGCAGTCTGGTAAGTGCGTCATGGCGTGGATGACCAGATCAACCTGTTTCCAGGCTTCAAGGCGGCAGGTGATGCCGAAGGTAAAAGGGCTATCAGACGGGAAAGGCACGGGAGAGAAATAATGTGTGTCCACGCCGTTGCGTGCAACGCGCAGGCGCGGGATCATGATGGGATCGTGTGCCGCGACAAAGCGGCGCACGTAATCGCTTACGCACACGACCAGATCGGTATTGCGGAGCGCCCAGCGGCGGAACAGCGCACAGCTTGGATCCGTGTAATGATGAAGCCCGTGCTCTGTCCGCAGAACCGGTACACCGCAGAGCTTGGCCGCGCGTACGCCCGGAATATGCGAGGCATACGTGTGAACATGCACGATGTCCGCTTGCTCGGTTCTGATAGCGTTGGCAATCCAGCGGATGTCAACAGGCCCGAAGGAGCGCCACAGATAAGCTAGCGGATGCAGGGCGGATGGCCCGTGGTCGTATATTTTTAGTCCGGCATCCCGGAACTTGGCGCGTAACTGTGGATTGGGGGTAAACAGGGCAAGGGCATGCGTGGCCCCGGTTTGCTCCGGTCGGGTGGCAAGGTCGATCAGCAGCCGTTCAGCGCCTCCTATATCGCCAGCGACCACGACATGCAGAACGCGGATGGGACGAGCGGTTACAGATGAGGGCTGATGAGGGTTCATTGGACGGGCCGGATCAAGAGCGACATGGCTGCCTGCCTATTCTGAATAGGGGCGGGGGTTTTGAGCACGTGCGCGACACAAGTCAGCCGGGTTTGGCTGCATGTCAGATGCACAGTGCTGCATTGAGTGAACAGCATCCCGAGCGGTTCTGAGTGGGCAGCATGACAGGGAATGGTGGGCATGGAGCAGATCAGTGTTCCGGCACTAGGGTCTTGTGAACGCAGACCGTACGAAACAGGGAGGGGGATACACTCCTGAAAGCGCACTCTGTTGTCGCATGCTGGAGCATGCTGGGAGGCTTTATATTTTATTGTCAGGCGGGAAGGCAACACGAAGATAGGCAGTCTATAACGGTTCTACCCTATGAATGCCATGCAGGATGCGCCGGACACGGAAAGCTTTAATGATGGGCCTGAGCATGCTGCGTTAATAATGGGCATGCCTGATCTGGAGGCGGATAAAAGGGGGAAAGGTCATTCCGGCTTTGTGATTTCCTGTTTACAACCCGTTTGAAGAAACTATCGCCCCTTGTGTATAAAAATGATAGCAGAACGCTTAACGAATTTTATGCCCGTGTTTGATTGGGAACTGTTTTTCAATGTCTGAACAGCTTCGTGCCGCACCTCTGCTTGCTATTGTGGTGCCCTGTTATAATGAGGAAGAGGTTTTCCCTTACTGCCTGCGGGAGCTTAAGGGGCTTCTGGGCACGATGGCAGGGGATGGCCTGATAAAAGCGGACAGCTTCGTTCTTTTTGTCAACGATGGCAGCCGGGATACGACATGGAAGCTGATTGGCGATGCCGTGGCGGCCAACCGTTGTGTGCGTGGTCTCCAGCTTTCGCGGAATGAAGGGCACCAGTCCGCTCTGATGGCGGGCCTTGCGGCGGTGGATGAAACGGTTGAGGTTATCGTCAGTATCGATGCGGATCTGCAGGATGATGTCAACGCGATCCGTCGGATGGTTGAGGCGTATCGGGCCGGGTATGACGTGGTGTATGGTGTGCGTGAAAACCGCGAGACCGACACATGGTTTAAGCGGACGTCCGCTGAGGTTTTTTACCGGCTTATGGCCAGCATGGGGATAAGGCAGGTCAGCAACCATGCTGATTTTCGCCTGCTGAGCCGCAGAGCGCTTGATGCCCTGCTCCGTTATTCCGAATGCAACGCCTATATCCGTGGTCTTGTACCGATGGTGGGGTTTGGTTCTACGGAAGTCTATTACACACGTGCCGTGCGTGCTGCCGGTGAATCCAAATATCCACTGCGTAAAATGCTGGCGTTGGCTGTGGAGGGCATTACCTCCATGACCATTATGCCGCTGAGGCTGATTGCTGGCATGGGGTTTTGTATCTGTGTCCTCGCATTTTTTGCGACAGCTTATGTTTTGTGGAGAAAATTTTCCGGGAATACCGCAAGCGGCTGGCCTTCTATTGTTTTATCCATTTTTTTCATGGGAGGCGTGCAGATGCTCTCTCTGGGAGTTATTGGCGAATACATTGGCAAGATTTATCTGGAAGTCAAAAAAAGGCCGCGCTTTCATGTGGAAAGCCTGATCCAGAATAACGCCCCAGAGCAATGAGCGGGAGAGGTGGGTTAGTCGCCCACCTGTTTATTGTGTTGGTGGAGCAAAAATAACGATACCATTGGGGCCATTGAAGGCGGGTGTGTACCCTGCGGCATCGAGAGCGCTGATGAGCGGATCGCGGCCAGTTACGGGAGACAGTTCATCCTGGCGGCGGGTTACGTGGTCGATTTGCACCAGACGGAAACCATGCTCCTGCACGATTTTGGCAAAAGGATAGGCTTCCTTCTGCGCAAGGATGGCCTGAGTAAGATTGAAGAAATCGACGGTTTCCTCTTTTCCGGCCCAGTAACAAAGAGCAAGTGTTTCGCAGGCGACAGGCCCGGGCGTTGCGCGTATGCGCGTGATGACCTCTTGCCATTGCACGGCATTGGTTTGCAGCGTGCGGATGGATCGGACTTCCCGCGCCATCTGGAACGGAGCTAGTACCAGTAACGGGATTACAGACAGGCTCAAGGCAATAAAAGCAACGCGCGAGGGGCGTGAGAGTACGAGCCCGGTTGCCAGACATGCAGCCAGCAGGGTTTCAAAGTGGGCGTTATAGGTTACGCCAGCCCCCAGACGCTGAAAGAGGCCGGTGGCGAAGGCTATCGAGAGAAACAGCGTGGCAAAAATACGCGCACTCCGCTGTTGTGGAGAAGAGGCCGGGTAGCTCCAGATCAGATAGGCCGCGATGAGCAGGCCTGTCAGTTCAACAAGTTTACCAAGGCCCCGCGCCAGTCCCTGTGGCGAATATGTGCGTGGGTGATGGAGTAAATCGACAAGAAAGGCTGGCCCATACAAGGTGGTGGAGAGCAAAAAGCCTCCCGCTACAGCTACGGCTCCCGTTGCGCACCAGATCAGAAAGGCTTGTCTGTCTCTCCATGCCAGCCATAAGGAGATTGATAAGGGTAATGCGAGCAGATTGTGTTTTATAAAGCCGCCCATCACGACCAGCAGCGCGGCGCAGATGACGCGGCGGGGGGAAGGTGTGGGGAGCAGTACCGTCAGTCCGGCCAGCATGACCATATTGGCGAGCCATTGCGGATCATTGATCGCCACGTAATCATGAAACGAGACGGTTGAGTATAAGGCCGCCAGCAACCCAGCGGCTGCGGCTCCTGTTTTTGTGCCGCCCATGCGCAGGACACAGCAGAAAACCAGTAGTGCGCACGTCATTTGCGAAAATAGGCCAATGGCCCGACCGCTTGCGATGATGTCGCCGCTGAGATGGCCGATAAAACCGACAAAAAGAAAGGAAAGGGGAGGGTAGTTGTTAAAAATCATGCTGCCGGGCTGGGGGTAAAGCGGCAATGTCGTATCCGCTTTTATTGCGCGTGCAGCCTGATATGCATTCCATCCCTCATTATAGTTGAGGGGAATATGATACGGTATTGTAAATATGGGGCCAGCTAATAAGCATGCCAGTAATATCATGCCGGAAGCGAGTGGTATTGAAGATGGTATTTTCTTGAAAAAATCTAATGGAGTATTGATTATTTTTTTTGGCAATTTCATGCGAAGAAGACCCTTGAGAGTATATGGGGGCTTTTATTTTTATGGGGGGATTAATCAGGGCATATAGGGTATTTTCTAATAGTCAATTTTCAATGATGCACCAATAATGGTGTGCCATAAAGATTGATTGATACAATCAATACCATTGTAAATTGTCAGAAAAACATGGTGGAGGGGGTTGGATTCGAACCAACGTAGGCGTACGCCAGCGGATTTACAGTCCGCCCCCTTTAGCCACTCGGGCACCCCTCCATCGTGTGGAGACTGACCTAAAGCCTGAGCGGGGCCTTGTCAATGCCGTATGACGCATTGTTTTAATTTCCTACGATTTAAGGAGCTTGCGCAGGTGTTCCGGGGCAGGGCACACGGTTTTTTGGCCCTGTCGGGGTGGACAGGGGCATAGCTTCGGGCAAAAGCTGCGGCTGGTTGTTGATGGATGATATAACAGGGGATGATCGACCGTTGAGCAAGCAGCAGACAGTCAGGCGACATACACCACGCTCCATCGCCGCGCTGGATGCGCCCATTGTGGTGCTGACAGCCTATACCGCGTCCATGGCCCGCCTGTTGGATACCCATTGCGACATGCTTCTGGTGGGTGATTCACTGGGTATGGTGGTTTATGGCATGGACTCCACCCTGAGCGTCTCGCTGGACATGATGGTGGCGCATGGGCAAGCGGTCGTGCGTGGGAGCCAGAAGGCCTGCGTGGTGGTGGATCTGCCTTTTGGCAGCTATCAGGAAAGCCCGCAGCAGGCGTTCCGCTCCGCAGCCGAGATTATGGCGCGCACGGGGGCCGGGTGCGTCAAGCTCGAAGGCGGGCAGGAAATGGCCGAAACCATTGCCTTTCTGGTGCAAAGGGGCATTCCGGTCATGGGGCATATCGGGCTTAAGCCGCAGGCCGTGCATGCGCATGGTGGCTTCCGCACTGTAGGGCGGGGCGATGAGGCCGATCAGGTGCTACACGATGCGCTGGCGGTGGAGCAGGCCGGGGCGTTCTCAGTCGTGATCGAAAGTACGCTGGAGCCTCTGTCCCGCGCGATTACGGAAAAACTCTCCATCCCCACCATCGGTATCGGGGCATCGCCTGCGTGCGATGGGCAGGTGCTGGTGGTGGACGACATGCTGGGCATTACCGCAACACCGCCACGTTTTGTTAAAACCTTTGCCTCTCTGGGCACGGATATAGAGCGCGCTGCGGCGGACTACGCGCAGGCTGTGCGGGCCCGCACGTTCCCTACTGCCAAGGAGTGCGTTGGCATGCCGGTGGAACAGGGGGCCGGCAAGGCATAAACCAAGGCTATACAAAGAGAAACGGCGCGGCAGAGTGCCGCGCCGTCATGATACTCAAAAGCGTGCCAGAACCACGAGCTTACTGATAGCGGCTCAGCCAGTAAGCATAGGAAGGTGGCAGAACCGCCCCCGCGTTCTTGGCGTGCAGTGCGCGCGCCGCTTCGTGTGGCCAGTGCGGGTTTGCCAGGAACGGGCGGCCCAGTGTCGCAACATCCAGAATATCATTACGGATCAGGGCATCCGCCTGACGGCCTTCGCTGATATACCATGATGTGCTGACAGGCAGGCCGGTTTCCTGCCGGGTGCGGTGGGCATACGGCGCCATGAAGGCAGGCCCCCACGGAATATTGGCGTCCGGGGTGGAAAACCCGATGCTGACATCAATGAAGTCCAGTCCTTCGGCTTTCATCTGTCGCACGAGGTCGAGCGAGTTGCTCAGGGTTTCTTCATCCTGCCCGTCAAATTCGATCACGCCGAAACGCACGCTAAGCGGACGGTCTTCGGGCCATACGGCGCGCACCGCCCGCAGGGTTTCAAGCAGGAAGCGGCCACGATTGGCAACGCTACCGCCATAAGCATCGGTACGCTGGTTGGAGTGAGCAGACCAGAAGCTTTGTGCCAGATAGCCATGCGCGAAATGGAGCATCAGCCAGCCAATGCCAAGGTCACGCGCCCGCTCGGCAGCGCGGACAAAGTCGGCCTGCACACGGGCAATGTCTTCCAGCGTCATGGCCTGCGGCGTCCGGTCGAGATGCGCGCCAAAAGCGATGGCGGATGGGCCGATGGGCTGCCAGCCGCGCGGATCGCTGGCGGGAATGTGGTTATCCCCTTCCCACGGCACGTTGGCGCTGGCTTTGCGTCCGGCATGGGCGAGCTGGATACCCGGTGCGGCTCCGGCCTTGTGCATGCCAGCAATAATGGGGGCGAAAGCTTCGGCCTGCGTGTCGTTCCAAAGGCCGAGGCAGTTCGGGGTGATACGCCCTTCGGGGGAGACGGCGGTGGCTTCGATCGTCACCAGCCCAGCGCCCCCACGGGCAAGTGACGTGTAATGCGTGCTGTGCCAGTCATTGGGTACGCCGTCCTGTGCGGTGTACTGGCACATGGGGCCGACTGCAATCCGGTTACGGAGTGTGCTACCTTTGAGTGAGAAGGAGTCGAACAGAGTAGACATGAGGGATTTCTCCAGGATCAGGCCGTGCGGGGCCAATAGTTCGATAATAGTGGAACTATTAGATTAGGCAAGCGCATAAACGATAGGCCCATAGATGAAACAGTATGATCACCCCTGCGCTGCGGATTTTACCGTCACGCAGATTCTGCACGCCCTGTCAGACCCGTTCCGTCTGTCTATTGTCAGGCGTCTGGCTGTCTTGCAGCCTCAGCCCTGCGCACCGTTGCAGGCCGGGCGGCCGAAATCCTCGGTTTCGCATCATTTTGCGGTGCTGCGTGCGGCCGGTGTGCTGCGTACGGAGGTTGTGGGCGTAACCCACATGAACAGCCTGCGTGAGCCAGAGCTTGATAGTCGTTTTCCCGGTTTGCTGGCAGCTATTCTCGCGGCCTGCGCTGTGGAAAACCGTGATGACGAGGCAGAGTTGAACCCCTTCGTAGCCACGCAGCCTGCCTAGGCGGTTATTTTAGGGTACGAGCACGGCTGCACCATCAAAGCGGCCATGCCGCAGATCGTCCAGTGCGGTGTTGGCGTCTTTGAGAGCATAAGGCGTTGTGGTTGCGCGAATGCCGATTTGCGGGGCGAGCGAGAGAAACTCCAGCCCATCTTCTCGCGTCAGATTGGCAACAGAGACAATCTCGCGTTCTTCCCACAGGATATCGTAGGAAAAGGCGGGAATGGTACTCATGTGAATGCCTGCGCATACCACGCGCCCGCCCTTGCGGATGGCCTTGAGGGCTGCGGGTACCAGCCCGCCATCCGGGGCGAAAAGAATGGCGGCATCCAAAGGTGTTGGAGGGAGTTCGTCTGAACCGCCAGCCCATTGCGCCCCGAGAGAGCGGGCAAAAGCCTGTGTTTTCGTATCGCCCGGACGGGTGAACGCGTAAAACGGTCGCTTCTGCCAGTTCAGCACTTGCGCCAGAATATGAGCGGCTGCGCCAAAGCCATACAGCCCGATGGTTCTGGCATCGCCTGCCTTGCCCAGAGCGCGCCAGCCGATCAGCCCGGCGCAGAGCAAGGGGGCGAGTTCTACATCCGAACCATTTTCCCCGAGTGGGAAAGCAAAACGGGCATCGGCCACAGCCAGTGTTGCGTAACCACCGTTGCGGGTGAAGCCGGTAAATTCAGGGGTATCGCACAGGTTTTCGTGATGGCTGGCGCAGTAGGGGCAATGGCCGCAGGTATGGCCCAACCACGGAATACCGACACGTTGCCCGAGGGAAAGCCCCTCCACGCCGGGGCCAAGCTTGTCGATCCGACCGATGATTTCATGCCCCGGAATAATGGGCAGGGTCGGGTGGGGCAATTCGCCATCGACAACATGCAGGTCTGTGCGACAGACACCACAGGCCAGCACCTTTACCCGAATTTCACCCGTGCTCGGCATGGGGTCGGGGAGTTCCTCCCACACAAGCGGAGTGTGGTGGGCGTGCAGGCGCATGGCGAACATGGCGAAACCTCCTGGCCAGGTTTACTGATCGGTGTAGCCATCCGGGTGGGCCTGGCGCCACAGGAAGGCGGTTTCCACAATCTGTTCAATCCGCGTGAACTCCGGTGCCCAGCCTGTTGCCGCCATCAGCCGCGCGGGGCTGGCGACAAGACTTGCCGGATCGCCCTCGCGGCGTGGTGCGGCCTGCCATGGTACGGGGTGTCCGCTGACACGCCCTACGGTTTCAATAATCTCGCGGTTGGAGTTGCCATGGCCGGTGCCTACATTAAACACCACGCTGCGCTCATTCAGAAGCGGCAGAACCGCCAGATGCGCGCGGGCCAGATCTGTTACATGCACATAGTCGCGTATGCAGGTGCCATCGGGCGTGGGGTAGTCGGTGCCAAACAGGCTTAGCGCCGGGCGGCGGCCCAGTGCCGCATCAATCGTGAGGGGGATCAGGTGGGTTTCCGGCTTGTGGTCTTCACCCGCACGGCCTGCGGGGTCGGCCCCGGCGGCGTTGAAGTAGCGCAGGCAGGCGCTTTTCAGGCCATGAATCCTGTCCGCCCAGTGTAGGGCGCGTTCCACCATGTATTTGCTCTCGCCGTAAGGAGAGCCGGGCTCAATGGGGGTTTCTTCATCAATGGGGGCATCGCCCGCCGTGCCAAACAGGTTGGCGGTGGAGGAAAATACAAAGCGTTTCACGCCGTGGCGTACGCACGCATCAATCAGCGCAAAGCCGCAGCCTGCATTGGCCTGCATGTAAAGTAGCGGGTTTTGCATGCTTTCGCCCACCAGCGACAGGGCGGCGAAATGCAGCACCGCATCCCATGGGCCAGCGGACAGTACGCGGTCAAGGCAGGCGGTGTCGGCAAGGTCTCCCAGCACGAATGTGGCTTCTGACGGTACAGCCTGCCGGTGGCCCGTGCGCAGGTTGTCCAGTACGGTTACGTCATGACCATCGTCCAGCAGGGCCAGCACGACATGACTGCCGACATACCCAGCGCCGCCGGTAACTAGAAAACGTGCCATGAAATTCCTCTTGTTTTTGCAATTGTAAGGCCGTCTGGCCTGTGATCAGAACGGTTTGAGCAACCGGTCGAGATATTCAAGTTCCTGAGGCGGGCGGGTCCTGTCGGAATCGCGGCGGCGCAGCTCCTGTTCGATTTCGCGCGCGCGCTGCCGTGTCACGGTGTCGGGCACATGGGTGCTGCCGTCATCGGGGGCCTGATCCTGACCTTCGCCCAGTTTGCGGCCCAGCGGGTCGCGCTGGTCGTTGGCGTTGTCCTGATCATCCCCACCATCGTCGGCATCTGTCGGGGTGCCTTCGCCGTTTTCGCCGCGCGCGCTCTGGCCCTGCTGGCCGGGGCTGCCCCCTTCCGACTGCCCGCCAAAAGAAGGCAGAAAACTGGGCGAACTGTTGCTTTGGCTGCCTTTCATGGCATCCTGCATCTGCTGGCGGCCCTGACGCAGCGCATCGAGCGCTTTCTGCTCGGCTCCTGCGGCATCAGCATCGTTCCCATCGGCCAGAGCCTTGCGTGCCGCCCGCATCTGCTTGCGGGCTTCGCCCAGCGCTTCGGGGCTTTTGCTGGTCAGGTCATGCACTTCGTTCTGCAATTCCTCGACCGCGCGTTCCAGAGCGTGCTGTGTGCCACGCTCTGTCCGGCGGGCAGCTGCCTGCGCTTCGGCTACAGCCGGGTCTGGTGGCGTGCTGGCGGAGGCGCGTTCGGGCGGAGTGACTGTATCGGGGCGGTTATCCTCTGCTCCGGGCGGGGCGGGCAGACCCAGACGGCGCATGAGTTCCGAGGTTGGCATATGAGCGAGGTCGAGTGGTGCCCCATCGTCATCCGCATCGGCATCGGCGTCCTGAGGGGCGGTGGTGGGGGTTTTGGGCTTATCCAGCCGGGCCTGCACGTGGTCTAGCAGGGAAAGCTGACGGCTGGTGACATCCTTGAGTGCGGCCATTTGCTCACGTGCCTGCTGGCGTGCCACCATCTGGCGGGCCATGGAGGCGAGATCCTGCGGGGTAGCGTTGCGCATGCGCTCGGTGGCGTCTTCCATGTCCTGTAGGCGCTTCATGGCATCTTCGGCATGGCCGTTGGCGGCATCGGATTGCAACTGCTGCATCAGGTGAGAGAACGCCTTGTTGCCCGCAGCCGTCAGGCCGGGCAGGTCGGGTATGGCGGTATGGGTGCGCAGGGCGTTGTCGGCCAGTGCCTGCATTTTGCGGCTGATGGCATCGGAGAGGGTTTTAAGCCGCTCTTCCAGTTCGGCCTGTCCATCATTGTTTTGCGTGTTGTTCTGTGTGCCATTCTGCGGGTTGGCGGGTTGGGGGGCGTGCTGGCGGGCGAGTTGCTGCGCCACGGCCGCTTGTGCTGCCCGCACATCCAGCGAGGCCTGCGCACTGGCGGCATCTCCAGTGCGGCGGTCTTCCACGTCCAGCGCCAGATCCCATAAAAGATTGGTGGCGCTCTCGCGTGCGGTGGCCGCCTCTTCATGCGGGTTGTCCAGTAGGGCAACAATGGCGGCAAGGTTCAGCGAAAGTGCTGTGCTGTCCTGTAGGGGGCCGGGCGTGCCTGCCAGAGCATCAAGGTCGTTGGCGGCATCAGCGGTAGTTTCCTGCCCAAGAGCCAGACGTCTGCGCACATCCAGCACAGAGCGGGCCAGAGGCGAGCGGAAGACGCGCGCCCCGAGCTTGAAAGTAACGGTGCGGCTTTCACCCGTCTGGTTACTGAGCGAGTGTGCGACAAGTTGGCCTGCCACTTCGGTACCAGCCCAAGGGTCTTCTGACAGATCGGGGGTCAGGGCGCCACGGACGCTGCGTGGGTGTCCTGTCAGGGGTACGGGCAGGGTAAGCGTGCGGGAGGTATCGGCCCCTCTGGCCGGATGGGCGGCGTGCAGGACAACCGTGAGTTCAGACAGGCCATAGGCGTGGCTGGCCTGATAGGGCAGGCGGGTGCGCCATCCGCCTGCCAGTGCGCCGGGGGCATCGCCCCATTCCACTTTGGGTTTGGCATCGGGCAGAACGGTCAGTGGCCACAGGGCCAGTGTACGTCCGCGCCCGCGCAGGCTGATAACACCGCCCTGTTCAATGGTGGCCCCCAGTTTCCAGCTATGGGTATCAAGGGTTTGAACGGTCTGGCCGCTCAGTACCGCGCCATGCAGACCGCGCAGGGTTGGGGCGGAAGCCATGCCCGAAACAATCACGCTCAGCCGGGCGGATTGGGCAATTTGGGGCGGGTGGGCGGGGTTCTGGTTCGTGCCCAGAAAAACCGGAGCATCCGGGGCGTAAGAAGGGGGTGTAATCCAGGCTTCGACATGCGGCAGAGGTACATCCGGGTCGTCCCGACCGGGAATGAACGCGGCCAGAATACGCCCCGGAGCAGCCGAACCCGCCAGCAGGCCTGCAATGAACAGGCAGGCAAGCAGCCCCCCCATGGCGGCACGGCCGGGTAAGGTCGCGGGCAGCAGGGAAGGCCAGCCCGCCCGCAGGTGTTTGAGGGCCGCCAGCGTGCGGGCCTGATGCGCCAGCCACAAAGCCTGTGTGCGTTCATCATCAACCGCGAGGGAGGCCGGGCGATCCTCCAGCACGGCCAGCGGCTGGTTGGGCAGGTTTGAGGCCTGCTCTATCCGCCGGTCTATGGCCCAGAGCGGTATGGCAGGCAGGGAGCGCAGGCGCGTGCGCAGCAGACCATAACACAGACCCGCCCCGCCAAGCAGGAGCAGCCACCGCGCCAGATCAGGCAGGTGCTGCGGCAGGCGGCACAGTCCAGCCAGCACATAAAGCCCCAACACGGCCAGAACAGGCAGCGCGACAGGCCGAACCCGTTCAACATGAAGGACAAAGGCCGCATGACGGCGCACGGAGGCCAGACGGGCAGAAAGCGGCCCGGTGTCGGGGTTCCGGGCGGTCAGGCTGTCATGCGAGCCGCCCATGCTTACATGGTTCCGCCCGTAAAGGTTGGCACGGTTTCATCCTGCCAGAGTTCTTCCACGGTCTGCCTGCGGCGTATCACCGTCCATTCTCCGTCTTCAACCAGAACTTCGGACGCCAGAGGGCGGCTGTTATAGGTTGAACTCATCACCGCACCGTAAGCCCCGGTGTCCAGAATGGCGATGCGCGCGCCCCGTGGCAATGGGGGCAGTGCGCGGTCAC
This sequence comes from Acetobacter suratthaniensis, assembly GCF_017377745.1. GTDB lineage: Bacteria > Pseudomonadota > Alphaproteobacteria > Acetobacterales > Acetobacteraceae > Acetobacter > Acetobacter suratthaniensis. The sequence continues at coordinate 296,250 of NZ_JAFVMG010000001.1, forward strand.
GTGCAAAGGTGTCTCCACTTTCGCAGACCGGGCCGACAACATGGGTTGGGGCGCAGGGCTGGGCCAGACTGTGCGGCGCAAGGGGCAGGATACCATGCCACGCATCGTACATGCTCGGGCGCAGCAGATCGTTCATGGCGGCGTCTGTCACCACGAAGGGGGTCTGCATACCGTGTTCCTTGCGCAGGATCACGCTACTGAGCAGAACCCCAGAAGGTCCGGCCAGCCAGCGGCCCGGTTCTATGGCCAGTTTAACTTCCAGATCACCCAGCTCGGCACGGATGGCCGCGGCAAGGGCTTCGGGCTGGCCTTCGGCTTCGGTCCGGTAGGCAATGCCCAGACCGCCGCCACAATCGACATGGGTCACACGCTGTCCTGCCGCACGTACGAAGCGCACCAGTTCCGCAACGCGGGCATAGGCAGCGCGGTACGGGCCGGTGGACAGGATCTGGCTACCGATATGGGTGGCAAAACCCCGAGCCTCGATTCCGGGCAGGCTGGCGGCGCGGGCGTACAGGGCTGCGGCATCGTCAAAGGCAATGCCGAATTTGTTTGCGGCCAGCCCGGTCGTGATTTTTGCGTGGGTTTTCGCATCCACATCGGGGTTGACGCGCAGGGTCACACGCGCGGTGCGGCCAAGGCGGGTAGCAATTGCGCTGATGATGTCGAGTTCTTCAGCGCTTTCCACATTGATCTGGCCAACATCCAGCGCAATGGCCTGTTCCAGCTCCGCATCGGTTTTGCCAACGCCTGAAAATACCACGCGCGCTGCGGGTATGCCCGCTTTTTGCGTGCGGGCCAGTTCGCCACCGCTGACAATATCCGCTCCGTGTCCCTCACGCCCGACAAGGGAAAGCAGGGCCAGATGGTCGTTGGCCTTTACGGCGTAATGCAGCGCTACATCCAGCCCCGCATCGCGCATGGCCTGATCCATGCGGCGCAGGCGGTGCTTGAAAGTGCCAGCCCCCATAACCCAGCAGGGCGTGCCAACGGCATCGGCTATGGCGTTCAGGGCAACACCTTCAAACATCAGCCCGCTGGTGGGCGTCATGCTGAGCTGCGGGTGGGTACGAAGCAGTTCCGGCAGGGTGGGGTCTGAGCCGGTAGGGGCGGAAAGGTCAGCCATGAGGCGTGCGGGCCTTGGATTATAGGATGGGTAGCAAAGGGCAGGCGGTGTGCGCGCCCGGTTTAATCGGGCGCGGGATAGACGCGCGGATAGGTGATTTTGTCCGCAGGGCCGGGCTGGTGGGGCGGGCCTTTTTTGCCGCAGGCGGCCAGAGGCAGGAACAGGGCCGTGCTCAGGGCAAGGCCAATGAGCAGACGCAGGGTCATGGGCGGCTGTCCTGCGTGGAGGTTTCACCCAGTGTCGCAAGCCAGCGAGCAGCCTGCGCGCGCACGTTGTCGCCCGCCGTGCCGCCTTCGCTGGTGCGCGAGGCAATTGAGGCATCGACACTCAGAACGGTGTAGATGTCATCGGTAATGCCGGGTTCCTCGGCCTGCATGTCCGCAAGGCTGAGTTCGGCCAGACCGATCCCTTTTTCTTCGGCCTTGGCCACCAGACGCCCGGTTACATGATGGGCTGTGCGGAAAGGCACGCGCAGCACCCGCACCAGCCAGTCTGCAATATCGGTGGCGGTGGAATAACCCGAGCCTGCCAGAGCGCGCATCTGCGTGGTGTTGGCGGTCATGTCACGCACCATGCCATCGCATGCTGCAAGCGACAGGGCGGCGGCGTCCGTGGCGGCAAAAACGGGCTCCTTGTCTTCCTGCATGTCCTTGGCATAGGCCAGCGGCAGACCTTTCATGACCGTCAGCAGCCCGACAAGGCTGCCGGTGATACGGCCTGTCTTGGCGCGCACCAGCTCGGCGGCATCGGGGTTACGCTTCTGTGGCATGATGGACGAGCCGGTGGTGAAGGCGTCCGACAGGCGGATGAACGAGAAGGGCGAGGAGCACCAGATAACGATCTCTTCCGCAAAGCGGGAGAGGTGCATGGCCATGATGGACAGGGCCGAAAGATATTCGAGCGCGAAATCCCGGTCAGAAACCGCATCGAGCGAATTGGCCGTGGGCCGGTCGAACGCCAGAGCCTCGGCAGTCATGCGGCGGTCGATGGGAAAAGACGTGCCAGCCAGTGCGGCCGAACCCAGCGGGCATTCGTTCAGGCGGCGGCGTGTATCGGCCAGACGGCCCCGGTCGCGCGCAAGCATTTCCACATAAGCCATCAGGTGGTGGCCGAATGTGACGGGCTGGGCGGTTTGCAGGTGGGTAAAGCCGGGCATGGGGTCGGCTGCGTGTTCGCTGGCCCTGCGGGCAAGGGCGCGCATGAGCGAGGCCGCCTGCTGGTCAAGCCCATCGATGGCGTCACGCACCCACAGGCGGAAGTCGGTCGCGACCTGATCATTGCGCGAGCGCGCGGTGTGCAGGCGCTTGCCAGCCTCGCCAATCCGGTCGGACAGGCGGGCTTCGATATTCATGTGAATGTCTTCAAGGGCTTCGGAAAACTCGAACCGGCCTGCTTCGATTTCCTGCCCGATTTCGTTCAGCCCCGCGCGGATGGTGGCTTCGTCCTCGGGGGTGATGATCCCGACATGGGCCAGCATGGCGGCGTGGGCGAGCGAGCCACGGATGTCCTGCCGCCACAGCGCCTTGTCAAAACCGATGGAGGCGTTGATGGCCATCATGATGTCCGAAGGGCCACCGGCAAACCGCCCACCCCACTGCACATTGGCGCTTTCGCTCTTCGTTGTTGTATCGCTCTGGGGGCTGTTCAGTGACATTCTGGCCAAAATCCGTCTTTAACGCGTGACACAAGCTGCCCCGGACTTACAACCGTCGCGGTGCGAATGCAAAGCCTCTTACCCTACCGGGGGCGGGCGGGCTGCGCAAATGCCACAGATGTTGTGCGCAGGCAGGGCGCACGGCACGGCGTGGCATTCTGCCAGAAGCAGGCGGTGTTCGTGGTGGTTTTATGGCCGCGGCGGTGCAGGCATGCGGCCCCCCCCATGCGCGAGGGGCTGTGCCGGGCGGGGTTTCTCTGCTTAAACGGTAGCGTGTCAAACCGAATGGAGTTCTGGAACCATGACAGCAGGCGCAACCCTTCAGACCCTTGGCGTAATCGACCCCGGCACGAATGTGCTGCTTGAGGTTATCCGCGCGGCCAGCCCCATTGAGGCCGTGCGCCGGATGGAAGAAAAAATGCGAGGCCCGGATTATGCCGCCGCCCGCCAGTATGAAGAAGGCAGCGAGGACTCGCTCGATGGCGCGGATCAGGCCTATCTGGTTTACGCGCTTGATGGCAGCGGGCTGGATGCCGAAGGACTGGGTGGCGAGGATGCTGGCACCGTGCGGGCCACAGCGCCGCTCGCGGCGATTGTTGTCGTAACCCAACGCTGAAAACGGGACAGGCCTGAGCGTGGAAAGCTTTAGCGTATACGGGCGTGACGGAGGGGGGCCTTTTCTGCTGGTCAGTGACCATGCGGGGCAGGCCATTCCCGACACGTTGGGTGATCTGGGTGTTTCAGCTACGGAACGCGCGCGGCATATCGGGTGGGATATCGGGATAGACGGCGTAGGACGCGGTCTGGCCGAGGCGCTGCCTGCGGTGCTGATCGAGCAGGTGTTTTCCCGGTTGGTGATCGATTGCAACCGCGCACCGGGGCACCCGACCTCTATCGTGCGTGAGAGTGACGGCACAGCGGTGCCGGGCAACCAGAGCCTGTGCGAAACACAGAGCGGCTGGCGTGAACAGACCATCCTGCACCCCTATCATGCGCGTATCCGGGCGGAACTCGACGCCCGTGCGGCCCGTGCTCAGCCCACCTGCCTGATTGCGCTGCACAGCTTTACCCCCGTCATGCGCGGTTATGCCCGACCGTGGCATGCGGGTATCCTGCATAATCGGGACTCCCGGCTGGCGAGGATCATGCTCGACCTGCTGCGCGATGAAGGCCTGTGCGTGGGGGATAATGAGCCTTATGCCCTGACCGATACATCCGACTACACTGTGCCCGAACACGCGGAACGGCGTGGCCTGCCTTATATCGAGATCGAAATCCGGCAGGACCTGATTGCCTCCACCATCGGGCAGGCGGAGTGGGCGGCACGCCTTGCGCGGCTGCTGCCTGCCGCATGGCGGATTTTTTGCGAACGCTACGGAGATGCCTCATGACTGCCGCCACCGATCCGCAGGCTCTGCCCGCGCAGCGCATTACCGGCAAGGCGCGTCTGGCCGGGGTGCTGGGCTGGCCGGTCGGCCATTCGCGCTCGCCGCTTCTGCATAATTACTGGCTGCGCCGTTATGAGGTGGATGGCGCCTATGTGCCGCTGCCCGTACGCCCCGAAGGGTTCGAGGCTGCGGTGCGGGGGCTTCAGGCAGCGGGCTTCCGGGGGGCGAATGTCACCATCCCGCATAAGGAGGCCGCGTTCCGGCTGGCTGATGTGCTGGACGACTCCGCCCGCGCCACGGGGTCGGTCAATACGCTGGTTTTTCAGGATGATGGCACAATCCGTGGTCTGTCCACCGATGGTGATGGCTTTGTCGCCAGCCTGCGCGCCGCCGGGTTTGACCTGCCCGGTGCCGGACAGGGTGCGGCCGCTGGGCGCGTGCTGCTGCTAGGGGCGGGTGGGGCCGCGCGCTCTGTTGCGGTTTCTCTGGCGGCGGCGGGTATGCAGGTGTGCCTGACCAATCGCACCCGCGCACGGGCGGATGAACTGGCCGCCAGCCTGCCGGGCCTGTCTGTCTGCCCGTGGGAGGAGTGGGAAAGCACGCTGGGTGACTACGCGCTGCTGGTCAACACTACCTCGCTGGGTATGGACGGTGGGCCGGAACCCGGTTTCTGCCCCTCGTTGCAGCAGGCTTCAGCCGGGCTGGTGGTTGCTGATATTGTGTATGTGCCGCAGGTAACGCCGCTTATGGCCGAAGCACAGCGGCGCGGCCTGCGTACCGTGGGCGGGCTGGGCATGCTGCTGCATCAGGCGCGGCTCGGTTTTCAGGCATGGTTCGGGGTTGAACCACAGGTGGATGCCCAGACCGAAGCCTATGTGCTGGCGGGTTTCTCCGGCTGAGCGGAGGGCTGTCGTGTGGCGCGCATGAAAGTTCTCGGGCTGACCGGCGGCATGGGTATGGGTAAAAGCACGGTTGCCGCCCTGCTGTGTAAGGCAGGGTTGCCGGTGTTCGATGCCGATGCCGAAGTGCGCCGCCTGCAATCAACGCCGGGGCCGGTGCTGGACGGCATACAGGCCGCGGTGCCGGGGGCTGTCAGCAACGGTATGCTTGATCGTGCAGCCCTGCGGCGGGCGGTTATGGCGCAGCCCGCCCTGCTGCCCCGGCTTGAGGCGCTCATTCACCCTTATGTGCGTCGGGCGCGGGCGCGGTTTCTGGCGTTCTGGCGGGCGCGGGGGGCTGCGTGGGTAGTGCTGGATATTCCGCTACTGTTCGAGACTGGCATGCAGCGTCAGTGTGACCATGTATTGGTGGTGTCCGCGCCGCGCTGGGTGCAAGCCCGTAGGGTGGCGGCACGGCGGGGCATGAAACAGGCCGAGGCACGGGCGCTGATGGCGCGCCAGACCCCCGATGCCCTGCGGGTGCGTGGTGCCGATACGGTGCTACGCACGGGCCGCTCCATGAAGGAAACACGGCGTCAGGTGCGCCGTTTTATCAGGATGTTGCGCGTATGAAGCGTTCAGTGCTGTTCGATACGGAAACCACCGGGCTGGACCCGGCCACGGGCGACCGCGTGATAGAAATTGCAGCGCTGGAACTGGTGGGTGACCTGCCGACAGGCCGGGCCTTCCATGTTCTGCTCGACCCGCAGCGTGACGTGCCAGAGGAAGCCTCGCGCGTGCATGGCTTTACGATCGACGATCTGCGCGGCAAGCCGCTGTTCGCGGATAAGGCAGCGGAGTTTTTAGAGTTTATCGGCCAGGACCCGCTCATTGCCCATAATGCACGGTTTGACTTTGGGTTTCTGAATGCGGAACTCAAGCGCGCGGGCCTTCCGCCGCTGGACATGGCCCGCATGGTCGATACGCTGGATATGGCGCGCGAGCGCTTTCCGGGCATGCCCAACAGCCTTGATGCGCTGTGTCGCCGTTTTGGCGTCGATCTGTCTGCCCGAACGACCCATAACGCCCTGCTGGACTGCAAGCTGCTGGCTGAGGTGTATGTCGAGCTTATGGGGGGGCGGCAGCATGGGCTTGGCCTGACCGCCAGCGGTGGCGAGGCTCCGAGCGTGCAGTATGCGGCCCCTGTGGAACGGCGGAGCATCCGTATTTGTCCCACTCCCGAAGAACTGGCCTTGCACGAAGCCTTTGTTGGAAAACTGAAAGAGCCTGTCTGGAATAGCTGAACGGCAGTTTGTGTGCCGGTGCTCCGGTTCTGGTCACGTGGTCGGGCCTGCTGTTTCTGAAAAAGGCTTTGCAGGGCATGGCGGCTATGCCATGCTCGACAGGCCGATAAATAAAAATACAAGATTGTTCCGTTATTTGTACGAACTGGTGGCGTATGCCGCAAAGACTGTGCATGGCGCGGGCGTCAAAGCCGTGATCGTAAGATCCGGCGCAGGACAGGGGGCTTAATCTAATGCGTTCAGCATACTTGCGTTCCGTTGTGGCCGTGGCCCTGTGCAGTGCGACCATCGCGCCCGCCATGGCGGAGAAGGTGCTGGGGCCTGTTTCGGGTGAGGTAAAGTTTATCTCGCATTCGGCCGATCTCGGGGTGGGCTACACCTGGGGCAAAGGTGTTCTGATCTATGACGGCAAACAGTATCCGTTCGAGGTTAGCGGGGCTTCGGCTGCGGCTATAGGTTTTTCCTCGGGTGATAGCGTTGGCAAGGTCTATAACCTGCAACGGCTTGAGGATTTTGAAGGTACCTACTGGGCGCTTTCCGGCGAGGCCACGATCGGGCAGGGTCTGTCAGGTTCACTGATGGAAAACAACGATGGCGTGCGCATCCGCCTGCAAGAAAACCGCTCAGGTGGGCGTCTGGCAGCATCGCCCTCGCGGTTGAGCATCCATTTTGTCAAACCCAAAGCAAACAAAACCACCACGGACGCCAAAACCCCTTCCTGAAAGGGGCTTCCCTTCGTCCTGTCGTCAGGTTTCGATCAGCGTCAGCCCCCAGTGAATGAGCCGCTGTGTGGTCGAGACGTCGGGTGCTGCGGGCGTATGTGCCAGCTTCGGACGTTGGGGAATGTCGGTTGAAGGTGCTTCCGCCTTGCTGGCTGGCTCGGGCTGTTCACCCGCTGTTTCAACGGGGGCGGTCGCCAGATCAGCATTCTCTGTCAGGGTTGCGCTGGGTGCCTGCCCATAGGCCTCGTCCGGGGTGTCCGGCAGGGGGGCAGGGGCGACTGTCCCTTCGGTGCTATCGCTATCGTTATCAGCAGTTGGGGGTGTCGTTTCTGTCGCAGCAGGCCGCGTGCGGGCGGTGAGTACGATCTGGCGTGACGGCTCTGGCGCGCCCCGGCCCAGATAGACACTTTCTTCCACCGTGATCTCGGCATCGGACTGGAATAGCCAGACTTCTTCTGCCGTGTTCAGGTGCAGCCCCTCCGGCGTTTCTTCCAGCGTGACAGAAGGATGGAGATGAAAGCGGATCAGGCTTGGGGTTGGTTTTTCGCAGGGGCCAAAATGTTCCTCGCCCCGCAGGGTGTGGCCTTCGCGCCCCAGATAGAGCTTGCGGCTGTAAACCCCGCCGCCCTGATGGGCATAACCATCATGCGACATATCAAGCCAGTGTGCGCCTTCATGCGTAACATGTGTGCGGTTGACCTGTGGCAGATGGCTGAGCGTGCCATCGCGCTCGAATGTCAGCGGTTTCAGGCCCGGTGCTTCCAGCACGGAGTGAGCCGCCGGGTAACGCAGGGCCAGCTCCCAGCCCGCACGGGTGCTGGAGCCACAATTGACGATCAGTCGCTGCTTGCCGGAAGAAAACTCAAACGACAGCATACCCGCATGCGCGGTTTCAGACTGGGGCGGTGGGGCGGCGCTGTCGGCCAGCAGCATCGCGCGCCCGCTGGTCATGCGGGTAAAGCCGCTATCGTACACACTGGCGGCCACAACGCGGGTGCGGCATGCGCGGTTGAGCACGAGTTCCATAAAGTTGGCGTCGCGCTCCAGACTGCCATTAAACAGCGCCAGACGGCCATCGCCATGGCGCATGGCGCGTAGCACGGGGGCCGCGCGGTTGGCGGCATCCAGCAGGGCAGTGGGCTGGGGGTGGCGTGCTGTCTGGAAAATAGACAGCATTTCAGCCAGTTCACGCACGCTCTGGAACTGCACCTCCGGGCTACGGCTGACATGGCTGCCATCAGGGTGAAACTGCCCGGCCAGCACGCCATCCAGCAGGCGCAGGAAACGTTCGAGAAACTCCGGGTAATCCGGCATTACCACGCCCACGGCCAGCAAACCTTTGAGCGCGGACAAAGCGCGCCAGTCTGACAGGGCTTCGGGCATCAGGGCGGCGATGGAGCGGGCTTCCATGATCAGGGCCGTCATCAGGTTCTGGCGGAACCTGTCATCCGCACTGGCGGCGAAAAACTCATAACAGCCAAGCCATGATGCCAGACGCATGCCGGTTATGGCGGGGTCTGACAGGGGGCGCTCCATCGGGGGGATACGCATCCAGTGCGAAACCAGCGTGCGTGCGCGGATACGTGCGGATTCAGCCCCCAGTTCGCGCAGGTCTCGCAGCCATGTAAAGCCCTGTAGCCAGCGGCAATAAGCCTGCGACCAGTCTGGCGCATCCCACTGGCCGGGTTGAAGCTGACGGGAAATGCCGTCATGGCTGGTCTGGTTGCGAACCAGCCTTTCTCCTGCAAGAGCATCGCCAGGCCACAGGTCACGCAGCATCATGGCGGGCGCATCGGGCACACGCCCGAACCCGCTGCGGGGGTTGCGCAGCGCGTAGGAAAGGCGTGTTCCTTGTGTCCATCGGCGCAGCGACATGGGCGGATCAGCACTCCTGAAGGCGGGCGGCGGGGTGCGGCTCGTCCGGGCGAGCCATTTCAGTCGGGCCCGGTCAAAGATTACAATGCAGTAAGCCGTTTTGGCTAGCCCGGATTATGACAGGGATTTTACACGCCTTTGAGTGCTGAAATGGCAGCGGTGTAATCCGGCTTGCCGTAAACGGCGCTGCCTGCGATCAGCACATCGGCTCCGGCCTGTATGGCCAGCGGGGCTGTGCCGGGGTCTATGCCTCCATCGACGGCCAGATGGATGGCGCGTCCGCTTTGCGTAATCATGTCGCGCAACTGCGTGATTTTGGGCAACTGGCTGGCCAGAAATTTCTGGCCACCAAAGCCGGGGTTTACGGTCATGACCAGAATGACATCCACCAGATCCATCACCTCGGCAATGGCGCTGGCGGGGGTGGCCGGGCACAGCACAATGCCGGGTTTCGCACCAAGGGCGCGTATGCGCTGGAGCGAGCGGTGCGTATGCGGCCCCGCCTCGATATGGATCAGGATCTGGTCGGCCCCGGCCTGTGCAAAGGCTTCCAGATACGGATCAACCGGTGCGATCATCAGATGCACATCGAAAGGGATGTCCGTGCAGGGGCGCAGGGCTTTAACCACCGCCGGGCCGAAGGAAATATTCGGCACGAAATGCCCGTCCATGACATCAAGATGCAGCCAGTCGGCCCCGGCGGCTGCCACGGCGCGTGTTTCTTCACCCAGGCGGGTAAAGTCAGCCGCCAGCAGGCTGGGGGCAATCAGGGGGCGGGGCGCAGGTGTCATGGTTTATATCGTTCCGTAATCCTACAGGGTGGCGCAGGGTATAGGGGCGGGGTGTGTGACTTTAGGCCGGGCGCGTGAACCGGGCGGCAAAAAAGCCGTCCATGCCACCCAGTTCCGGCCAAAGTCCCGGATGCGTGCGCAACCAGCCTTCGGGGGTCAGGGCTTCGGGTAGCATGGCCAGTTCATCCGGGGTGAAAGGGTCTGGTACCAGCCCCATTGCCTGTGCGGCGCGGGCGCGGGCTGGGCCTTCTTCTTCCTGCAAGGAGCAGACGGCGTAAACCAGTCGGCCACCGGGGCGCAGCATGTCACGTGCTGCGGCCAGCAGGCGATCCTGTGCGGCCGTCAGGGCGGTGAGGTCTCGCGGGCGTTTAACCCATAGCACATCGGGGTGCCGCCGCGCCGTGCCAGTGGCCGAGCAGGGGGCATCGAGCAGAATGGCGTCCAGCGGGGCATCGGGGCGCCATGCGCAGGCATCGGCCTGCACGATGTGTACGGCCAGCCCCAGCCGTTCCATGTTTTCCTGCAGGCGTGCCATGCGCGCGGGGTTGTTTTCAACGGCGGTTACCTGCGCGCCTGTTACGGCAAGCTGTGCGGTTTTGCCGCCGGGGGCTGCGCACAGGTCTGCCACCTGTTCGCCCTCACGCACGGCCAGCAGGCGGGCGGGCAGGGTGGCAGCAGCATCCTGCACCCAGAAAGCGCCCTGTTCGTACCCGGCCAGATCAACTACGCGGGTGCCAGCGGGAAAGCGCCATGAGCCATTGGGGAGCAGCACGCCGCCTTCAGGCGGTGTCGCACCGGGGCGCAGGGTGATGTCCAGCGGGGCTTCGGTGCTGATGCCCCGTGCAATGGCGCGCGGTACACCCGCGCCCAGACCCGACCATGCACTCCACAGCCATGCGGGAATATCGAGCCGGGGTTGATCAAGGCCGTCCAGCACGGTGGCCCCATTGGTCGCAATCTTGCGCAGCACGGCATTGGCCAGCCCGGCAAAAGGGGCAAGCCCACGCCTGCGGAGCAGATCAACCGTGGTGCCTACGGCAGCATGGGGGGGCGTTTCAAGGAACAGGAGCTGGGCAGCCCCCAGCATGAGTGCGGCGCGGACAGGCTCGGGTGGTTCCTTACGCAGGAACGGCTCCAGCACGGCGCGCAATGTGCCCATATGGCGCAGGGTCGCGGCGGCCAGACGGTGTGCCGCTGCACGGTCGCGCGGTTCGGCTTCATGGGTCTGTGCCGAGCGTGCCAGACTGGTTTCGAGCATGCGGCGATGCTCCACCACGCCGCACAGGATATCGAAAGCGACATCGCGCGTGGGGTCTGCCGCCGGGGTGGGCATGGGGCGTTTGCCCCGTGGACGGGAGCGTGTGGGGCGGGGGGAGGATGTCATGGAAACTCAAACCGTGGCTGTAAGCGGGGCGCGCCCATGCAAAAGCGCGCGGCAGAACGGGGGGTGAAATGCGGCAGGGCCGCCGCATAGGAGCGGGCGGTGGTCAGCCCACAACAAGGGCGTGCACGCCGGTGGGGGCGGGTATGGCGCCCGTCAGGAAATGACGCAGAACCCGCGGGTAAAGGGCGTGTTCCTGCTCCAGGACGCGCGCGGCCAGTGTGTCGGCGGTATCGTCCTGTAGCACGGGCACGGCGGCCTGACCCAGCACTGGGCCTTCATCCATGCCTTCGGTCACGATATGCACCGTACAGCCATGAATGCGGATACCGGCCTGCAAGGCGCGTTCATGCGTGTGCAGCCCCGCAAAGGAGGGCAGCAGGCTGGGGTGGATGTTGAGCATACGCCCTGCCCAGCAATGGGTCAGATACGGGGTAAGCAGGCGCATATAGCCTGCAAGGCACACAGTCTGCGCCCCTGCTTCAAGCAGGGCATCGTGCACGACACGCTCATGCGCCTCGCGGTCGCGCCCGAAAGGACGGTGATCCACAGCCTTGACCGCCAGCCCTGCCGCGCGGGCCATGTCCAGGCCCGGCGCATCGGGGTTGTTGCTCAGCACAAGGCAGATCCGGGCTGGAAAGTCCGGGTCCTGCGCCGCTTGTATCAGGGCCGTGGCATTGCTGCCCCGGCCGCTGAGCAGAATGGCGACAGGGAGTTTCGCCGTGGTCATGCCGCGCGGAAATCCGGGGTGGCCTGCATGATCAGGTCGGGCTTGGCGGCCGGGTCCGCCGCGGCTGCGACATGGCCGATCACGCTCGGGGTTTCCCCCATTTCGCGCAGGATTTCGAGCACCTTTTCCGGCTCGGGGGTGATCAGCACCATGCCCACACCACAGTTGAACACGCGCAGCATTTCATCGCCCTGCACGTTGCCGGTGCGGGCCAGCCAGCGGAACACGGGCGGAATGGGCCATTCCTGATCAATGACGGCGTTCAGGCCATCGGGCAGGACGCGGGGCAGGTTGCCCGGCAGGCCACCGCCAGTGATATGGGCCGCGCCATGCAGCAGGCCAGCGCGGTGCAGGGCCAGAACCTGTTTGACGTACAGACGCGTGGGTTCAAGGAATGCCTCGCCCAGTGTCTGGCCGGGCGCGAAGGCTGCGGGGTCAGTCCAGGCAAGATGTGCGTCCGTCACGATCCGGCGCACCAGCGAGAAGCCGTTGGAATGCACACCGGAGGAGGACAGGGCGATGAGCGTATCGCCTGCGGCAATGGCTGTGGGCAGCAGAGCGCCACGCTCCGCCGCACCAACGGAGAAACCGGCCAGATCGTAATGGCCATCGGCATACATGCCCGGCATTTCGGCGGTTTCACCACCGACGAGCGCACAGCCCGACAGTGCGCAGCCCTGTGCAATGCCTTTGACCACCTTGGCTGCGCTGGCGACGGACAGGCGCCCCGTAGCGAAGTAGTCGAGGAAGAAGAGCGGCTCAGCCCCCTGCACGATCAGATCGTTCACGCACATGGCGACGAGGTCGATCCCGACCGTTTCATGCAGGTCGTTATCGATGGCGAGGGTCAGCTTGGTGCCGACACCATCCGTGCATGACACCAGCACCGGGTCCTGAAAGCCTGCGGCCTTGAGGTCGAACAGCGCGCCGAAACCGCCCAGCCCTCCCATGGTGCCGGGCCGATCCGTGGCCTTGGCCGCAGGGCGGATGGCGTCCACAAGCGCTTCGCCTGCTTCAATGTCCACGCCGGAATCACGGTAGGTAAGTCCGGAGGAAGGGGGGCGAGGAGAAGACGTCATGACGGTTACGCTCTTGGTCTGAATGAATATGGGGTCGATGTTGGAACCGTGGTGAGTTAGGATTCCCGCGAACAGTCTTTACGGCAGGAGACGCGGCGCGCAAAGCGGCATGACACCGATTGATGAAACAAACAGGGCCTTACCCGCCCCGAATGATGCGGAATTAGGGGCTGAGAGCACATCTGGCGGGCAGTTTGCCCTGCCGTTTGCCCACCGCCCCCGATTCGGTCGAACGGATTTTGTGGCGGCTCCCTCCAATGCTGCGGCGCGGGCCTGGGTGCTGGATACGGAGGCCGTTACCCGTTGGCCGGAGGGGCGCATGGCCCTTTGGGGGGCGGGTGGCACGGGCAAGACGCATCTGCTGTCGGTCTGGGCGGGGCGCTATGGCGCACCGGTCATGCAGGGGGCGCGGCTGAATGAAGCCGCCGTGGTGGATCTTTTCCACGATGGTGGGTTCCGGGCCGTGGCACTGGATAATGCCGATGCCATTACCCGTGAGCAGGATCTGCTCCACCTTGTCAATCTGGCGCGTGAGCGGCGCATGTCGCTGCTGATGGTGGCGCGGCAACCGCCATCGCGCTGGCCGTTTCTGCTGCCTGACCTGCTGAGCCGCCTACGTGCCACGGCCTCGGTGCCTATGGGCGAGGCGGAGGAAGACCTGCTGCACCGCCTGCTTTTGCGGCTTGTGGCCGAGCGCCAGCTTGTCATGGGGCCGCAGGTAACGGACTGGCTGCTCCGCCGCCTGCCCAGACGGGCCAGCGCCGTGCGCGACTATGTGGCCCTGCTTGATGAGGCGGTGATGGTTTCAGGGGGGCGGATTACCCGCGCACTGGCCGCCGCTGCACTGGAAAAGCTGCTGCACCGGGAGGAAGAAGGGGGCGAGTAAGCCGTAAGTCTGACGCGTGGGCATTAATTGCAGTTTCATGACATTACAGCTTTATGCCGATCTGGTGAACTTCCCCGCCCCTGCGCGATTGCGTTATGCTTCGCAGGTAGATGTTGAGCATGCTGGCAGGACGGGTCGGGGCGCTATGCGCCACCAAGCCCGCCCATGCGGCAGAAGGAAGGGAGAAGAGCTTAAATGACGACGCAGGACGAAAAGCCGCAACGGAGCGTCAGGGCCACGCCTTCCAAGACTTCGACCAAAAGCCGCAGTCCTGCCCGTGCTACGGCGCGTGGGGCTACAACGCGGCGCAGTGCGGCCGCACAGGCGGCGACGGCCGAGGGGGAAAAAACACCCCGCGTGCCCGCCACGCGCAGCCGTAAGACGGCAGAGCGGCATATCGACATGGATTCGCCCGAGCGGTTCATCAACCGCGAACTGTCCTGGCTGGACTTCAACCAGCGCGTGGTGGATGAGGCTGACAATGCCCGCAACCCGCTGCTGGAGCGCCTGCGCTTTCTGTCCATCAGCGCCAGCAATCTTGATGAGTTTTATTCCGTTCGCGTGGCGGGGCTGGTGGGGCAACTGCGCGAAGGGCTGACAGCGACCTCGCCCGATGGCCGCACACCCGCCCAGCAGCTTGAGGCCGTGCGCGAACGCACAGCGCGCCTGCTGCGCGAACAGCAGAGAATATGGACAGAGCTACGCCAGCTTCTGGCCGGGGCCGGGGTGACCCTGTGCGAGACGGCGGATCTGAGCGAAGCAGATCGCGAATGGCTGGAAAAAACCTTCACCGACCGGGTTTTTCCGGTTCTGACACCGCTGGCGGTTGATCCCGCACACCCTCTGCCTTTCATCCCCAATATGGGTTTGGCGCTGGGTCTGCGGCTACTGTACGCGGAAACGGGCCTGTTCGCCATGAACGCCCTTATCCTGCTGCCTGCCCAGATAGAGCGCTTTATCCGCCTGCCGGTCTCTACCGTGCAGCCAGCGGGCGAAGCGCCTGCCATCCGCTTTATCCGGCTGGAAGACCTGATCACCCTGTTCATAGACCGGCTGTTTGCCGGGCTGAGCGTGGGCGAGAGCGGTGTGCTGCGCGTTGTGCGGGATACGGATGTGGAGTTCGAGGACGAAGCCGAGGATCTGGTGCGTTCCTACGAAACCGCGCTCAAGCAGCGGCGTCGGGGGGTTGTGATCCATCTCGACATGGAAAAGCGCATGCCCGCCGAGTTGGCGGCGGCCATTGCCTCCGACCTTGATCTGCCCGCCGAGGAAATTGCCGTGCATTCGGGCATGATCGGCGTTGTCGATCTGCGGCAGATGATTGTGGATGACAGGCCCGACCTGTTGTTTGCACCTTATACGCCGCGCTTTCCCGAGCGTATCATTGATTTCAATGGTGACTGTTTTGCCGCCATTCGCGCCAAGGATCTGCTGGTGCACCATCCGTTCGAGAGTTTCGATGTGGTGGTGCAGTTCCTGCGGCAGGCAGCACTCGATCCCAACGTGATTGCCATCAAGCAGACGCTTTATCGCACCTCGCGGGATTCCCCCATCGTCAAGGCGCTGATCGAGGCGGCCGAGGCGGGCAAATCCGTTACCGCCATGGTGGAACTGCGGGCGCGTTTTGATGAGGAGGCGAATATCCGCCTTGCCCGTGCGCTTGAGGCGGCGGGCGTGCAGGTCGTGTTCGGTTTTGCCGAACTCAAGACTCACGCCAAGCTCAGCCTGGTGGTGCGGCGCGAAGGGGCGCAGGTGCGCTCCTATGCCCATTTTGGCACGGGGAATTATCACCCCATTACCGCGCGTATTTATACCGACCTGTCCTTTTTTACCTGCAATCCGGCCTTTGCTCGGGATTCTGCCCGGCTGTTCAATTACGTGACCGGCTACGCCATGCCCGCGCAGATGGAAGAGCTGTCATTCGCCCCCATGACTATCCGCAAGACGCTGATGCAGTTGATCGAGGATGAGATCGAGCATGTGCGTGCGGGCCGTCCCGGCACGATCTGGCTGAAAATGAATGCGCTGGTTGACCCCGAACTGATCGACTGCCTGTACCGTGCCTCCCGCGCGGGGGTGAAGATTGTGGGGGTCATACGCGGCATCTGCTGCCTGCGGCCCGGCGTTCCGGGGCTGTCAGAGACCATCCGCATCAAATCGGTGGTGGGGCGTTTTCTGGAGCATGCGCGGGTGTTCGTGTTCGGTAACGGCCACCGCCTGCCGTCGCGTCAAGCGCGGGTATATATTTCCTCTGCTGACTGGATGACCCGCAACATGGACTGGCGGGTGGAAAGCATGGTGCCCATTACCAACGCCACTGTGCATGCACAGGTGCTTGACCAGATCATGATGGCCAATCTCCGCGATAATCTTCAGTCGTGGATACTGGAGCAGAACGGTGTGTGGCGGCGCCTGACGCCGGGCAACCGGCCGTTTTCGGCGCATGACTGGTTTATGACGCATCCTTCGCTTTCGGGCCGGGGTTCGGCAGCTCATGAACGGCCGCTGCACCCGCCTGCGGGCCTGCCGCCGGGGCAGGAACTGCTGATTGATGTCTGATCCGATGCGGGGTTGGGGTACATATCCCGTGCGGTTGGGGCTTGCCGCACGGGGTGCTTTTCTGTCATGCCGCTTCGGGTGAGGGGAGACTTTATGCAGCGTCGCTCAGCGGTTGTGGACCTTGGGTCCAATTCGGTCCGGCTTGTCGTGTTTGAAGGGGCATCGCGTAATCCGATGCCGATTTTCAACGAAAAAGCCGTGTTGCGCCTTGGTCGTGGCCTGACGGAAACAGGGCGGCTGAATGAAGATGGCGTTGCCATGGCGCAGGGCGTTGTCAGCCGGTTTTACGCCATTGCCCGCGCCATGCAGGCTGATCCGTTTGAAATTCTGGCCACGGCTGCGGTGCGTGATGCCTCGAATGGCCCGGCTTTTGTCGAAATGCTGCGCAACAGCATGCCCGGTGTATCCATCAGGATTCTGTCGGGCGAGGAAGAGGCCGATCACTCCGCTATCGGGGTCATGTGCGGTATTCCGGGTGCCTCCGGTCTGGTGGCGGATGTGGGCGGTGGCTCTCTTGAGCTGATCAACCTTACGGCTGACGGTCGCCACCATGCCACAACCCTGCCGCTGGGTATGATCCGGCTGGCGGACAGAGCCGGAGGTGATCTCGAAAAAGCCCGCCAGCTGGCCGATACCGATATTGATGGTGTCAAATGGCTGTCTGGCCGACAGGGCGGCACGCTCTATCTTGTCGGGGGCGCTTTTCGTGCGCTGGCGCGGCTGCATATTGCGCGCACGCAGTATCCGCTCAACATCGTGCATTATTACGCGCTGGATACGCAGGAAGCCCGCGAAATGACTGGCTGGCTGCAAAACAGCTCCCGTCGCAGTCTTGAACGTCTGCCCGGTGCGCCCCGTAAGCGGCTGGATGATATTCCCTTTGCCGCAACAGTTCTGCGGCGGCTCATGCGCAAGGTCATGCCTGAAAAGGTGGTGTTCTGCGTCGATGGGCTGCGCGAGGGCTGGTACATGCTCAATGTCGCCTCGGAACTGCTGGCACAGGACCCGATGGAAGTCGTGGCCCGCACGATGTGCGAGCGCTTCGGGCGCAGCAATACCCTGCCTTCTGTGCTGTTGAACTGGACACAGGGTGTGCTGCCAGAGGAAAGCGAGACAACCTGCCGCCTGCGCCATATTGCCTGCTACCTGTCGGATATCGGCAGTCACGACCATCCCGAATACCGGGCGGAGCAGACATACTGGCGAGTGCTACGCTTACAGGGGGCTGGGTTCGATCATCTGTCGCGTGCATGGCTGGCGTTGGCGTTGGCCATGCGCTACGCGGCGGACGTAAACATGCCTTTCCTTTCGACCTCGCGCCAACTGCTGAGCGAAGGGCAATGGAACGAGGCCGTGGCGCTTGGGCTGGCCTTGCGTCTGGCATATTCGCTCTCGGGCGGGGCGGAATCCTTGCTCGAAGGTACAGCACTCGCCTGGCAGGATGGTGAGCTGGTGCTGACGCTCACCTCGGCACGGGTTGCGGTTAAAGGCGAAAGTGTCCGTCGTGGGCTGGAGCGTCTGGGGCAGGCGCTGGGTGCACCTACCCGCTTCGCACTCGATCTCGCCCACTGAAAATCCAGCATGGACCGGGCTGGCAAGGCCCGTGCCATGCTGCTCAAGGGGTGGACAACCCACGCCTGGGCAGGCACATTACCCGAACGATACCGCGTTTGGCGCCCTGAAGGGCGACGTTTGCGGGCTGTGCCACCTGTGACATCCGGCCGGGTTGGTGCGTGTCACCGGCAACAGGCAGTGGAAACCGTTGCGTGTCTTCTGAAGAAATTATTGACCCGACCGCCCAGAACCAAGCCGGCATGCGCAAGGCGCTGCTGCATCTGGCCCTACCTTTTGGCCTGACCATTCTGGCCGTGGGGGCCATTGCCTGGGTTGGCCTGAGTTCATACCGCACAACGCGCGAAGGTGTTGCCCGTCTGACGCAGGAACTGGTCGAGGCGGTGCAGAGCTATATCGTGCAGGAAGTGGCTGATTACATCATGCCCGCCGCAGCCGGGAACCTGATTGCCAGCGGCATGATAGAGCACGCCCCCGTGCAGGTGCAGGACAAGGTGTTCTACTCCTATGCGAGCACCATGCTGCGCAAAATTCCGCAGCTTCAGTCTTTTTATCTGGGGGGAGAAGACGGCATCCTGCGGCTGGTTACGCGCTCATCCGACCCAGATCTGCTGGATCATGAAGTGCTGATTGTCAAAAACGGGCATCAGTATTTCCACCATGCGCTGTACAATCAGAAAGGCCAGAAGGTTTCTGAATATGATGAAGATGCAGGCGCTTATAACCTGCGTGTTCGGCCATGGTTTACCAGCACCAAGGGCAGCAGCGATATAAAATGGACGCAGCCTTACCTGTTCTCGGATAGCAAGCAGTTTGTCATGACCAGTTCCCTGCGCTTCAAGGGAGCTGATGGCAACGAACTGGTTTTTGCCACCAATATTTCGCTCAATGAACTGAGCAGCTATCTGGACCGCATCAAGATCGGCCAGACCGGCAGCGCCATGATTGTGGATTCACAGGGCCGGATCATGGCCGGGCGCAACCTTGACCAGAAAGCCCGCGCGGCCAACTGGAACCCCGACAACATGCGTATAGACCCCAAGGATGAACCCGTTTTCGCCCTTGGTTATGACCATTACCGCGTGCGGGGCTTTGGCGTGCACAGCGTTACATGGAACAGCCGGCGCTATATTGTCATGGCTTCGGCTCTGCCTCGGTATTCGCAGGGATGGGTACTGCTGATTGCCGTGCCAGAAAAGGACATGGCCAGCTTTGCCCACCAGAGCAGCCGCCAGAGCCTTCAGTTTGCCGGGATTATCATTGTATTTTCCACATTGCTGGGGGGGCTGTTCATCCGTCAGGTACGCCGGACGGACCGCGGTGCCCGGGCTTTGTCGCAGCAGAACCAGCAGGTGGAGCAGGAAAGTGCCGCGGCCCGTCAGGTGGCGGTGTCACCCGGCCTGTTCGACCCTACGATCGAACCGCTGGTACTGACCGAACAGCTTGCTGTCGTGACGGATAGCCGCCGCGCCAGCCTGTGGCGTTTTCTGCACGATGGCGCGGCCATGGTGTGCGAGGATTCCTACGACCACCAGCAGGACACCCATACCGGCGGGTTTGAAATGGGCCGGGCCGAGTTGGGCAGCTTTTTCAGCGCGATTGATGAAGGGGCGTGCTTTACCGTTATCAATGCTGCGGCCGATGAGCGGACGGGGCGCTTTGAGCGTTTGGTCATGCGCGAAATCGGCACCTCCATGCTGGCGGTGTTTCCGGTGCATGGGCCGCGCGGTATTGAAGGGATGGTCGCGCTCGAAAACCCGAGACTGCTCGCGCAACAGCAGTATTTTGTGGACATCGTGGCTGCTATCGCAGGGATGCGCTTTGCCGCTATGCGTGTTGGCGAAAAAGACCCATCGCAGCAGAAAAACCCGCTGGCGACACAGCCCCATAAAGTGCTGCCGCCCTTGCTGACCGACAATATGCTCATGCACACGCCGGGCATGGACGGGCTGAGCGGGGCCAATGTTTACAATGCCGTGGCCGTGCTGATTATTTCCTTCTCCGACCCCGAGGTGGAAGGTGCGCAGGAAACCGAAGCCCTGATTTCGCTGATCGACCAGCTTGCAACCCATGTGCAGAGCATCGCACTGGAACACCAGCTGTTTGCCGTGGAAGTGGCAGGGCATCGCATGATCTGCATGGCGGGTTGCGGGGCGGAGGAAGACCCCACAGCACTGACCAGACTGGCCGATGCCGCGCTGAAAATGCGTGAGACCTTCATGGGCGCGTTGGCAGCGGTTGATCTGGAGCCTGTTTTCTCTATGGGCATGGATTATGGCCCGGCCTTTGGGGGACTGGTGGGGCAGGCGCCACAGGTTTTCAACCTGTGGGGGCAGACTGTCTCGCTGGCGGAGCTGATGTCCGAAGGCGCGTCCGATCCCGGTGTCATTCAGGTGACGGAGCGCGTTTACGCCGCCCTGCGTGATCGCTACCTGTTCCGCAGCCGTGGCACGTTCTTTACCCCGCATCTGGGTCTGGGCCGGGCTTATACGCTGGCGGCCAGCCGATGACGGAAAAGCCAGAAACTCCGCAGGCCGAACTGTCCTCCACTGAGGATATGCAAGACCCTAACGACCCCATTCTGGCAGGGCGGCCGGGAGTTTCGCATGGGCGGTTCGACTCCCTGCTGGGCTGGAGCTGCAACCGGCTGGGCTGGATTGGCTGGCTGACACGGCGGCAGGCTCGGTTTCTGCTGATCATGCTCGGCGCATCGTGGGGGGTTATCTACGAAAGCCTGCGTGCACATTCATGGCGGCGTACGGTGCGGTATGAGTTTATCAGCACCATGAACGACATTATCCGGGGCGGGTTTGTCGCTACCCTGTTTGCCGGGGTGCTGACCGGGGTGGCTGCGGTGTCGCAGGTTATCTACTGGCTGGGTCTGACGGGGCTTGCCACCATGACCGGCTCCATCCTGATCAATGTGGTGGTGCGCGAAATCGCCCCTATTCTGGTCGGTATGCTGCTGCTGGGGCGTAACGGCATGCTGTCCACCACGGAACTGGGCCTGCTGACGATCGGGGGCGAGGTGCGCTCCATGCAGGCGGTTGGGGTTGATCCCTTCCTGCTGCTGGTTATGCCGCGTACGCTGGCTTTTACCGTGGCGGGTTTTACGCTGGGTATCCTGTTCTCGTTCGCCTCTCTGGTGACGGGCTATGTCATGAGCCGCCTGACAGGGGTTATCAGCAGCCCGGTCTGGACGTTTCTGGATAGCGTTGTCACGGCCATGTCGGGAATGGATTATGCTATTATCCCGCTCAAGTTCATTACGGTGGGCTTTGTTGTGGGCTTGGGCGGTTGTCTGACCGGGCTGACCGCCACCCGGCACGACACCCTACGCTCCCTGCTGCCGCGTGGTTTTTCACGCGGGATGCTGATCGTGATGGTGGTCAGCGTGCTGTTCAGTCTGGATCTGTAGAGCATGGATACCTATACCGCAGGCCCGCTGCTGGAACTGAACAAGGCTGTTCCGTCCTTTGAAGAAAGCGGTCTGCCGCCCCGTCCGATGAGCCTGCGCCTGATGGCGGGTGACTGCTTTGTGGTGGAAGAACGCGACCCCCAGCGTGCAACCATGTTTGCGGATATGTGCAGCGGGCTGGTGCCGCTTGATGCCGGGCAGGTCAGTTTTATGGGGCTGGACTGGACGGAAATGAAAGACCGCCAGCTTAACGCCCTGCGCGGGCGGATCGGGCGGATTGCCCGGCGGCCAAGCTGGCCCGGTTTCGTGCCCATGCACCTTGCGATCATGTTGCAGCAGTTGCATCATACCACCCGCACGCAGGATGATCTGTTGGCCGAGGCCGCGCGTCTGGCTGCATCTTTTGGCCTGCCGGGCCTGCCCACACAGGCACCGGACAGAATGTCCGATGCCGATCTGTGCCGGGCAGGCTGTGTGCGGGCTTTTCTGGGCCGACCCCACCTGCTTCTGCTCGAAGACCCTCTGGAAGGGGGGCCGCAGGAACTGGCGAACCCGTTCCTTGAGGCCCTGACAGAAGCCCGTGACCGGGGGGCCGGTATTATATGGCTCGTGCGGAATGCTGCTGTATGGCAGCGTTACCGCACGGGTGTCACAGCGACCTGGCGGCTTGCCGATGACGGTCTCGTAGCAGTACGGATGGGATAATGTTCCAGCTCCGCCTAAGGCAGAAAGTCAAACCTCTTGTTTCCATCCGCTATGCGGATGAATGGGTGGGCTTTCTTGTTCTTCTCAGTCTTGTCATTTTCGCGGGTTCCGTGATCGAGGCGGGTATCCTGCGCGACTGGCTGACCCCACCGGCCCGCTTGCGTGTGGTGTTGCCTGACTCAGGGGTGGGTGGGCTGACAGTGGGTGGCGATGTGCAGCTTATGGGCGCACATGCGGGTACTATCCGCTCCATCAAGCTCAACCCGTCTGGCAGTATGTATGCCAATGTAGACCTTGATCCGCAGGTTAAACCCTTTATCCGGCGGGACAGCACGGCTCTTATCCGCAAGCAGCTTATTGTTACCGGGGCATCCTATCTCGATCTCAGCCGTGGTGCGGGCGAGCCGATGGACTGGAGCTACGCGGTTATCAAGGCCACACCGGCCCCCAATCCGGCGGATCAGATTACCGCTACCTTCGAGAGCATTCAGGGCCAGATCATGCCCGCACTGGCCAGTGCACGACACATGATGGCCGAGCTTGATTCCACCATGACCGATATGCACGCGGGCAAGGGCACGGTGGGGCGGCTGATGACCAATGATCAGCTTATCCGTCAGGCTGAAGCGACCATTGCCTCGCTCGATGAGGTTATCACACGCCTGCGGCCGATAGAGCAGCAGATTTCCGGGGTTATGAAAAAGACCGATGCGACGATGGCCAATGTGCAGTCGGCCTCTGGCGACCTCAAGGCAGCCACGCCGCATGTCAAGAATATCGCGGGCAATCTGGATGAAAGCATGGCCGATCTGCCCGCTCTGCTCGCACAGGCGCAAACCACCCTGTATGGGCTGGAAAAGCTGACAGACCAGCTCAGGGGGGCATGGCTGCTGGGTGGCCACAAGGTTTCGCGGCATAACCGTCTGGACCCGGAGCATGTGCAGCCATGAGAAATACTGGCCCTCAGCCCGTTACCAAGGGCGGATGCGTAAGACAGCCGAACCTCCTGTTGCGTACGGTTCTGCCTCTGGTCGCCCTGCTGCCGCTGGCCGGGTGTGGCGGTGCTCAGCCAGAGCCTGCGGCGGAACAGTATGATGTCGCTTTGCAGCAGTTCCTGTCCGCCGGGCGGGATTCGTTCATGCTCGGGCGCTACACGGTAGCGGAAACCCAGTATCGCAAAGCCGCGTCACTTGCTCTGCTACGCGATAGTGCGCCGGAAATTGCTGAAAGCGGGTACGATCTGGCTGTGGCGCAACTAGCGGCGGAAGAACCGGCGCTGGCGCGCGCCACGGCGGATAAGACACGGCGTGCCGTGGCCCTGCGTGGTGGCCATGCCATGCCCTATCTCGATCTCGTAGATGCAGCCGCCTGTTACCGGCTGGGTTTGTACGAGCAGGCGCGTGACCTTGCGCTCAAGGCCGCGCAGGCTGTTAGCGGGGCAACGGCGTCTGATGCCGCGGGTCATGCCTCGGCGGTGTTGCTAAGCACACGTGCTGCACTGGTTTATGCGCTGGCAGCGGATCAGCAGGATGATACGGCGGCTCTGGCGCAGGTACCCGGCATGATCAGCACCGTGAACCCGCATGTGGTCGCGGCGCTGTCGGTCGCACAGGCTACCGCCTTAAAAGCTGACCAGCGCGAGATACAGGCTCTTGTCGCCCGGCGGACAAACCCGGCTCAGGCCATGAGTGCGGCCGAAGATGCCGCGAGCTTGCGGCGTGAGGGCGGGAATTACCATGATATGGCGCGGGCTTTGGCTCTGGCTGCCCGTAGTGCCGATGCCGTGGGGCAGAAGGACAAGGCGCAGGCCCTGTGGTCACGCGCCGCCCAGAGTGCCGCGGCACAGGGTGGGGCTGCCAGCCATCTGTCCAGCACGCTGGCGGCGGGTGTTGCGGGGGCGGCGGATTCCATCCGCACCACCACACCCGATGATGCCAACGCATGGGCGCGTGCGGCTGGTGGGGTAACGCTCCATCCCTTTACGGACGAAACTCCCAGCCCCTGAACCCTACGCCCGTATGCGGTTTGATATGCCCCTTTGCTTAAAGCCGAAGGGGGATCAGACTGCCTTGTAGGGTTTGGAGGCATCCAGAAACACAGCGTTGACCTCCAGCTCGTGCGATACCACGATCAGATAGGCAATCGCGCGCGTGAGTTCGATACGCTTGGCGATGTTCGGCTCGGTGGTTTCCATCGTCCGCAGGGCAATGGTGGCCTCCCGCGCGGCGCGGGCGGTATGGCCGTAAAGCCCCGTAAAATTGCTCATGCGTTTCATGACAATTTCAATGGCCCGGCGCGCGGCAGGTGGGATCTGGTTACGCTTGAGCAGCGCACGCAGGCGGATGATATTCAGCCCGATGGTCATGGCCGCCAGCGTGCCTTGCAGGCACCCTTCGATCGTGGGGGAAGGCGTTGGCCCCGCATGGCGGATGAGGCGGGAGAAACGGTCGATATTACGCCCGATCCATTCGCGCGTTTCGGGCAGGGGGTCGCTTGAAGCCAGCACGCGCAGATCGCGCAGGATAGCCCGGCGCATGCGCCAGCGTTCCGCCGCATTGTTAAACGGCAGCACGGCACGGAAAATCAGCACCGCAAAACATACCCCCAGCAACACGGCCAACGTGGAGTTGAACCATGCTACCTCGTTTTCGCGGCCTTGGTTGAGCGGGTGCACGAAATTGGGCAGCAGCAGTGTATAAGCTGCCGAGTGCAGAGCTGTGCCGGCGTTGCGGGCGGCAAGCCCCCCTGCGATCATGGGGAGGGCGAGGGTCGCCACCAGCATTTCATAATTGGCCTGCGTGGGCAGGATGAAAAACACCAGAAAGAACGACACAAAGGCCGCCCACAAACTGCCGACCATGAACTGCGTGGTGGCCACCACCGGGTTTTCACGCGTGGCGAACAGACCGCAGACAATGGCGACAAAGGTAATGAAGCCCAGCCCCATATCCCAGGCTGTGCATTCCCAGATCAGCCCGGCGGCGGTAATGGCCACAGCAGCCCGCACGCCGTTGTACAGGGCTTCGCGCTTGTCCATGTGTGTGGGCAGGCGGAAATGAAACTGATCGCCTTTGATAAAGTGCTGGCTGGCGTCATATTCGCGTAGCCCCTGCTCAAGCTCGCCCAGCAGTTCATCCAGCGCGTTGTGCAGGATGCGGCCATCAAGCAGGGCGGTTAGCTGCGAGTGATCATCTGACGGATCGAATACGCTACCGATTTCGTGGGTCAGGGCATCCACGATCTGCTGGTGGCATTCAGCGCGTAGCAGTTGCAGGTCACGCAGGAGCAGGCGGATAGGCTCATCGCCGTTCAGGCGTGCGGGCAGGCTCGCCAGAAATTCGCTTACACGGGTGGACGTGGCGCGGAAAGCTGGCTGGTCGGTCTGGACATATTGCAGGCGCACCGCCATGCCCAGCCCGCGCGATAGCAGCACGGATACAGCCGAAAGAGCCGCACGCGCATGATCCCCCTCGCGCCCGTGGGGGCCCATTTCAACCTCGGAAAACTCGATCTGGTCGTTGATGGTGAGGATGGGGCCAAAGAGCGTGCGGGAGCGGATCATGGCTTCCTTGTCGCCCGAAAGCAGGCTGGAAACCGAAGATGAGACGTTGTTGAGTGCCGTACGCAGCTTGTCGCGCATGTTGCGCCGTGCGGTCTGGGCGAGATTGTGGGCGAATAGCCCCGCCACCGTGCTTTCACAGACAATCCCCAGCACGATGTAGGTCGCGCGGGACATGGCGGTCATGAACACGTTTTCAGGGTCGGGGATAGCGCCTAGAGCGATAATGCAGGTCGTATAACCGGCCAGCACCAGAGCGTAGGACCGAAAGTTGCGGACAAGGGTTGCCAGTGTGCAGCACCCGCCAAGCCAGAGTGCGAGGGCGGGGAAGAAAAGCCACGCATGCTGGTTGAAGGCGGAAATAAGGGTGATGGACATCACCACCCCCACGCCGGTACCGACAAGACGCCACCGCGCCTTGGAAAGACTTTCCCCGCGTGAGCCCTGTGCGACGATCCACACCGTCATGGGCGCCCATTGCGGGTCGTCCAGCTCCATCCACAGGGCGATGACGAGCGAGAGCAGGGCGGCGATCGTACTGCAAACGGCAAACCCGAACGCCGCAGGCGTGGGCGCCAGCAGCCAGGCGAGCGGCAGTTTGCTCTGGCTGCCGGGGCGACCAAGCGGGCGCAGGGTGCGTAATGAGCCGATCCGGGCAAGCACTAGAGATGAAAGACTGAACACGGCGGCTACTTTGTGTTTTGCGGCGCGGAAAACAATCACAGGGAACTGTGCCGGCAAGCCTAGCGCGTCTGTCCGGTTTTTCCTTGTAGGTTCAAACGCATATCAGCTATCGGCGGACAGGAGAATGTTGCGGCCGGTCTAGTAAAAAAAATTTATGCCCGCGTCTCAGTCTGCCATACTGGCGGCAAAGGTGCGCAAGAGAGCCGCCACAGGCAGCCCCGCATGATGTGCCGGGCAGGGAAGGAAAGCCGAAATGTCTGATTTCTTTCAGAATATTGTGGGTAAGGTCGGCAGTGCTCTGGGGGTGGATGTGCAGACATTCGTCCAGCAGCAGGTGCAGTCGCTTTTGCAGCCGCAGTCCATTCAGGCGCTGGTTGACCGTGCGGAACAGGCCGGTCTGGGCGATAAGGTGCGCTCGTGGGTGAGCCAGAACAGCAACCTGCCGGTAACGCCGGATGAAATTCGTACGATTCTGGGGAGCGATGTCGTGCATGACATGGTGCAGAAAACCGGCCTGCCCGCCGATGGTGTGCTGACGGCGCTGGCGCATTGCCTGCCCGCCGCTGTCGATGGCAAAACGCCAGACGGGGTTCTGCCCCCCGCAGGGGATAAGCCGGCCTGAACGGGGCGGCAAGCAGGAGCATAGACACGCCATGACATTGGGCGAGCGTATTACCAGCATGGATGCCTGGCTGCTGGACAAGGTCTTTCAGCCTCTGGCTGATCGCCTGCCAGACCGGTTAAGCCCGTTTGATGTGGGCATGAGCCTTCAGCTTGGCTCCATTCTCATGACGGCGGTTGTCATTGCGGGTGTGTTCTTCATGTCTGGCATGACCGCCATTTCAGACATGCTGTATAACGTTCTGGGCTGGGTTCTGTATCTGACCTTTTTTATCGGGACGGCGCGCATGCGAGCGCTGGTCAAGGTCGGGCAGGCCAATCCTTTACGTTATATGCTGCTCAGCCTGCGGGTGCTGTCCATCGGCTTCATGGCCTACAAGCTTTATGAAGCCGTGAGCGCTCCCATGATTTTCGCCATGATTGTCTGGCCGGATGCCTGTGGCAGCGTTGTTTTTGCCATGGGGCTGTATTTTATTTCCTGCCAGCCGCCCTCTCCATGGCGGCAGACACGTAAACAAACCCATCTGCGGCCCGTTTTTGTGCGGAGCGGAAACGGCTTTTAAAGCAGGCATTCGCCTGTACCCGGTCAGGCTAGGAGCCTGACCGGGTGCCCTTTACGGGTGTTTACGGATTTTCCTGATCATGTTCGCCCTGCGCTACGCGGGCCTGTGCGGCTTCACGCCATGGCGCACCCTGCGGGGCGGCATCCAGCGCCTTGCGGAACAGGGCCAGCGCATCGGGGGTTACGTGATGGTGTGCGCGGGTCAGCGCCTCACCTGTGCGGGCGGCCAGTTCGGCATCAAAGCCCATATCCAGCGCCTGCCCCCATGCCTGAGCGGCTTGCTCGTAATGGTCACGCCCGGCTTCGGCCTGTCCGAGCAGCAGGTAGCCCTGTCTACGGTTGGGGTCGGTTGCGGGGAGTGCCGTAATGGCAGAGCGTAACTGGGCGATAACGGCATCATCGCGCACATCGTGCTGATGCTGTTCTACCAGCCGGGGGCCAAGTGGCTGGGCTGGCAGCATGGGTGCACCGTTGGTCAGATACAGGGCGACAGCCAGCACCGGAGCCAGCCCGAGAGCCAGCCAGCCCGGCCATGCCGCACTCCGTTCCCGTGCGGAGGACGGGGCCATGTCGGCGGCCAGAATGCGGCGCTGGATTTCCAATACTGCAATACTGTGCTCGCCCGAGGCAATCAGGCCAACTGTCAGATCGCGGTCGAGTTCGGCCAACTGGGCATCGTGCAGGGCGAGTGCGGTGCTGCGCTCATCGCGGATGGAGCGGGTGCGCCGCCATAGGGCCGTGGCCGCAGGGGCCAGCGCAATGAGGCTGAGCAGCGCAATGGAAAGCCAGATCATGTCCTGTCGTCCTTTCCGGTCAGTTGGGCGAGCCGGTTTTTTTCATCGTCGCTCAGGGGCGGTGGTGGCGGTGCGGCCGCATGGCGGCGATAAAAGAAAAATGCAGCGCCGCAGCCTAAGAGCAGGGCCAGAACCGGCATGCTCCAGAGCATGATGGTGCCAAGAGACAGGGCGGGCTTCAGCCGGATAAAATTGCCATACCGGCTAACCATCCATTGCATGATCTGCTGGTTGCTTTCGCCCTGTGCCACATGCTCACGCACGACGCGGCGCAGATCGCGGGCCAGTCCGGCGCTGCTGTCTTCAATCGACTCATTTTGGCAGACAAGACAGCGTAATTGCGCACCGATAGCCTCGGCCCGGGCTTCCGCATGCGGGTCGGGCAGCATTTCGGATGGATCATCTACCGCAAGGCCATAGAGCGGCACCGCCAGCAGCAGGCTTGCGGCTAGCAGGCCAGAGGCAAGGCGGCTGAACAACCGCCGAATGGGGGTGGGGGAAGGGGCGCTCATGGGGTTTTAAGCCGTGCGGCCAGCGGCAGAATGGTGCCGCGAATAATGTCTTCGCTCAGCGGGGTGGCCGTATGCCAGCGAATAACGCCACCCGGCCCGATCAGGAAGGTTTCCGGCACGCCGGACAAACCCCAGTCCATGCCTGCGCGGCCCTGCGGGTCATTGCCCAGACGGGCGAACGGATTGCCCGAGTGGCGCAGGAAGGCCGCTGCATTGTCCGGCTTGTCCTTGTAGGCCACGCCCCATATTGGCAACTGATCTTTGAACGCCATGAGTGTGGGCATTTCCGCAACGCAGGGAATGCACCACGAGGCAAAAAAATTGACCAGAACAGGGGCCGTAAGGGCTTTCAGTTCGGCGGTGCCAAAGCCTTCGGCAGGAGGCAGCCCCGGCAGATTGAAGTCTGGCACAGGGCGGTCAAGCACCGGGGCATTGATGTCATGCGGGTTGAATGATCCGTGCTGCATGCCCGAGAGCATCTTCCAGAACGCCACGCCCACGGCTCCGGCTCCGGCCAGAGGCAGGGCCATGAGAAGGCGGCGGCGGGTGGTGGAACCGGAGGTGTTCATGCGTTGTTACCCTGTGTGGAGGCAGGCTGTACGGAAGAAGCAGCGCGGCGGGGTGCGCCCACACGCACCCGCCTGTCTGACAGCGACAGGGCGCCACCAAAGGCCATCACCAATGCACCCAGCCACATCCACGGTGCCAGCGGGTTGTAATGCAGGCGCAGCACATAGGTCATGTGGCCTTCCGTGCCGTGGCTGTCGCCCAGCACGCCGTACAGATCCGAAAGCAGGTTGGTATGGATGGCGACATCGGTTGTGGTCTGGTTCTGGGTGTTGAAACTACGCTTTGACGGGCGCAGCACCGTTACCAGTTGCCCGTTGCGGCGGATTTCAATCGTGGCGACCATCGCCGTATAGTTGGGGCCGGGTTCGCTATGTACGTCCGTCAGCGTCCACTCATACCCCGCGAGGGTCTGGGTGGAGCCTGTTGGTACCTCCACAATCCGGTGCTGCGCCTGCGACATGCCAGCAAGCCCCAGTACGGTAATGGCCACACCCGTATGGGCAATGGCCGTGCCGATAATGGCGCGTGGCAATCCGCGCAGACGGTGCAGGCTGGTAGCCAGAGAAACCCGGAAAAGCTGAATGCGCGTTGCGATGTCGGTGGCGCAACTGACCATGATCCAGATCGCGGCGGCAGCGCACAGCACCGGCAGCACGCCCGAAAGCTGGCGGGTGGCGACAAGGGCGGCCACAACTGTCAGGCCCGCTGCCAGCCACAGGCGGTTGAGCACGGGCCAGAGCTGTGCGCGCTTCCAGGGTAGCATGGGGCCAAACCCCATGAAGATGAACAGCGGCAGGGCAAGCGGAATGGTGGTCGCGTCAAAAAATGGCTTGCCGACTGAAATCGTGCGGTCGAACAGCAGCGACATGAAAGGCGGATACATGGTGCCTGTTAGCACCACGGCGCAGAGCGAACACAGCAGGATGTTGTTCAGCACCAGAGCGCCTTCGCGCGAGAGCGGGGCAAATAGTCCCCCCGCCGTCAGCGAAGGTGCGCGATAGGCAAACAGGGCCAGAGAGCCACCAATAACCAGCCCCAAAAGCCCGAGAATGAAAATGCCGCGCGCAGGATCATTGGCAAAAGCATGCACGGAATTGAGAATGCCCGAACGCACAAGGAATGTGCCTGAAAGCGAGAAGGAAAACGTGCCGATGGCCAGCAGCACGGTCCAGATTTTCAGTGCTTCGCGCTTTTCCACCACAATGGCGGAATGAATAAGGGCGGTGCCGGTCAGCCACGGAATAAGCGAGGCGTTTTCAACCGGGTCCCAGAACCAGTAACCACCCCAGCCCAGCACGTAGTAAGACCACCATGACCCCATGGCGATCCCGCAGGTCAGAAAGCACCATGCGGCCACGGCCCATGGGCGTACCCAGCGGCCCCATGCGGCATCAACCCGTCCTTCGATCAGGGCGGCGATGGCAAAGGCAAACGGCACGGCAAAACCAACATAGCCGGTGTAGAGAATGGGCGGATGGAAGGCCAGACCGGGGTCCTGCAACAGCGGATTCATGCCCTGCCCCTCCATGGGGGCGGGCCATACGCGCGCGAACGGGTCTGATGTGGTGAGGCAGAAGAGTTCAAACCCGGTGGCGACAAGGCCCAGAATGGCGATAACCCGCGCCCGCAGGGCAGAAGGCAGGTTGCGCCCGAAGGCGGCTACGGCCGCCCCGCACAGCCCCAGAATAAGCGCCCAGAGCAGGATAGAGCCTTCGTGGTTCCCCCACACGCCGGTAATTTTGTACAGCAGCGGTTTGGAAACAGCACTGTTGGCGGCCACGTTCTGGACTGAAAAATCATCCGTGACGGCGGCATGGATCAGGCAGGCAAAGGCCGTAACCAGCCCGATAAGCTGACCTATGGCCAGACCGGGGGCAAGCGCCATCAGGCGCGGGTCGCGCCGGTGTGCGCCAATAAGGGGGAGTATGCCCTGCACGGCGGCCAGAACGCAGGCGAGGGCAAGGGCGTAGTGTCCGAGTTCGGGGCTCAGCATGGGAAAGTTCGTCTGTCCTGCGTCAGGTCTGCGGAACCGGCGGCGCGCGCCGGTAGCGGTGAGGAAAAGAGGGGCTTAGGTAAAAAACAGCTTCAGGGGGCTGGCTGTGTAGTGGTTTGCGCCGGAGCCGGAGCTGCGGCGGGGGCAGTCATATCCTTGCGGGCATCCTGCACGGTCATGCTGTTCCAGCTTGCCGCACTGGGGGGCGGGCCGAAGCGCGGGTCCCATTTGCCGCTTTTTTTCAGGGCTTCGGCTACTTCCTTGGGCATGTAGGTTTCATCATGCTTGGCCAGCACTTCCGATGCGGTGAAATCATGCGCGGAATTGGCGGTGCCAATGGCGACAACGCTCTGCCCCTCACGGAACAGGTCGGGCAGGATACCCTCGTAATGCACGCTGACCGCAGCCTGACCGTCCGTTACATCAAACGTGGCCACGGGGGTTTCGCCGTGGCGTTCGCGGTGGACGGAGCCAGCCACCACCATGCCGCCGAGCTTGACGGTGCGATCCTTCGGCGGCGGCGAGGCCGCAACCTGTGACGGGGTGACAAAAAATACGATGTCGGATGAAAACGCCCGCAGCACCAGAGTTGCGGCGGTGCCAAGACAGGCCACGCAGGCAATTACAAGCCACAGGCGGCGGGTCTTGCGGGTCATGATGAGGGGGTATCCATGCTGCTGGCGGCGGGCTGGACGGCGCGCAGGCTACTGCGCTCCAGTGTCGCCAGACGCGCACGCGCCGTTTTCAGCCGCCATGCGGCGTTGAGGGACAGAGCAAGGGTCAGCACAAGGCCAAGCCCGTAACTGGCGGCAATATAGGGCAGGTGTGTCATGCGGCAGTCCCCTGATTACGGCGAGGTGAGGAAAGCAGCGCCTGAATACGGCTTTCCATCACGGCGGCGCGGGTGCGTGCGAGCACCAGTGCGGCAAAGCCAAGGGAAATACCCAGAGTGGACAGCGCCAGCGGCCACAGCATGGAACTGGACATGGTGGGGGCGCCGGTCAGGGTAATGCTGTCGGGCTGGTGCAGGGTATTCCACCATTGCACGCTAAACTTGATAATGGGCAGATCAACCGCTCCGGCAAGGGCCAGAATGGCGGCGGCACGGTAGCCGCGCTGCGGGTCGTCAAACGCGCGGATGAGCGTGATATGGCCGAGATAGAGAAAAAACAGCACCAGCACGGAGGTTAGCCGGGCATCCCATACCCACCATGTTCCCCACATGGGTTTACCCCAGAGCGAACCTGTTGCCAGACACAGCGCGGTAATGCAGGCCCCCACCGGCCCGATTTCAACCGCGGCCAGATCAGCCAGCGGGTGCCGCCACACAAGAGACAGTACGGCACAGACCGCCAGCCCGGCATATCCGCCAGACGCCAGCATGGCGGCGGGTACGTGGATATACATGATCCGTACGGAATCCCCCTGCTGCCAGTCAGCCGGAGAGAAAAACAGCCCCCAGCCCAGTCCGGTCAGGGTCAGGATAATGGCGGGCCATGTCAGCCATGGCTGTAGGCGCGCGCCCAGTTTCAGGAACCGGCCGGGGTTGGCGTAACGGTGAAAGAAACTGCCGGTGCGCGCGACAAGGGTGGGTGAGGCGCTCAAAAGGGGTCAGCTCCGTGTGTCTGGTTGCGCTTGGGTCGTTCTCCTTTCCATATCCGCGCGCCGGGGGAAAGGGGCGAACAAAGGAGACCGCTCAGCTTGCCTTTACAGCATTAAACGGCTCTTGACACGATACGGGTGTTCATGGGCGTTCTGCCCCAGCAACACAACGGAAGGATAATGCGATGCTGTTTGCCATCATCTGTACGGATCGCCCGGGTCTTCAGGAACTGCGGGCCGTTACCCGTGCGCAGCATCTGGCTTTTCTGGAAACATACCGTGCGTCCCTCCAGTTTGCGGGGCCGCAGCTTGATCCGCAGGGCAATGCCTGCGGCAGTCTGATCCTGCTTGATGTGCCAGACCGCGAAGCCGCGGAAGGCTTTGCCGCAGCAGACCCGTATATGGGCGTGAACCTGTTTGAAAGCGTGGTTATCCGGCCTTTGCGCACAGTCTTTAAAGATGGCAGGCAGGCGGATTAGGCATGTCTTTCTGGCTGATAAAAAGTGAGCCGGACGCCTTTAGCTGGGATGAGCAGGTGGCCAATGGCGTAGAACCCTGGACAGGGGTGCGCAACTATCAGGCCCGCAAAAATCTGGCTGCCATGAAAGCGGGAGACCGGGCGTTTTTCTACCATTCCAACGTGCAGCGCGCGATTGTGGGGGTAGTTGAGATTGTTCGGGAAGCTTACCCGGACCCCACAGCGACCGAAGGTGCATGGGTCTGTGTGGATGTGCGGACTGTAGGCCCCATGCCCGAGCCTGTAAGTCTTGCTCAGATCAAGGCGGACCCGGCTCTGGCCGAGCTGGCGTTGGTCAGGCAGTCTCGTTTGTCTGTCTGCCCGGTTTCGGCTGAACACTGGGCTTATCTATGCCGTCTGGGTGGCTGGGTCGAACCAGCTTGAGCCAGCCCCCGGCACACGGGCCGGGGGTGGTATCACTTTAATGTGACAGGTTCAGCCCTGTGTGGCAGCGCCCCATAGCTGGGCTGAACGGTTGCCGCTGCGGCAATAGGCGAAAATCGGCCCCGGCAGCGTGTTGAGTGCTTCCTGCGTTTCAATAATGGCGTCGGAAGAGGGCGCCTGACCCGATGCAACCGGAATGGCGATAAAGGACAGACCGGCTGCGGCCGCAGCTTCGCCAATGCTCTGGGCAGAAGGCTGGCCGGGTTCTTCGGCATCGGGGCGGTTGCAGATAATGGTCTTGAACCCCGCATCACGGATGGCCGCGATATCTTGCACGGAAATTTGGGGAGAGACGACAAAGTCAGCGGTCAACTGGCGAATGGTCATGCCTGAATATCCTAATTAATGGAAAACCGGAGCGCTGCTGCCACCCGCAGGACGGGCGGCAGCTCCACGTTCTAGCGGTGAATGAAATACATGTCCTGATAGAGATCCTGCAAAGCGGCGTGATTGGCCATGCAGCGGCGTACCAGCATGGCGCGCAGGCTTACAGCGGCTTCCTGCATGGAAGGATCAAGGGTTTTGTGGTCGATGGCCGGGTAATGCTTCAGGCAGCTTTTCAGGGTGGGGTTGTTCATATCCACACCGTTGCGCAGCTTTTCCTTGAGCGCATCATAGTATTTCGAAATGCTGGTGTCTGAATCCCACCGGGCGAGGGATGAACTGACATGGCCGTCATGCGTATAATACACCACGGACAGGAAGCCGCTTTCCGCAGGCTGTCCCGGCACACTTGCCGTCATGTGGCAGGCGCGCTGTGAATACGGCGGAATGTACACTTCCGGTGCGCTGGACAGGTCGGACACCGTGACGGTGGGGGTTTCTCTTGCGGGTTGGGAGTTGTTCTGGGCGTTGGCTCCGTCTGTGGAGTGCGCCTTTTGCCATGCCTGAGCGATCAGGGGCTGGTAGATGCCTATGGGCCCAAAGTTTGCAGTCTGACACAGGCTGGGGTCGTTGCGGGCATCGGCCAGCGCTACCCGGTAGGCCTTGCGCGCAGGGTTGGCGCAACCGCTCAGGGTCAGCAGCATGGCCAGCAGGGGGGCGCCCCGCAGCATGACGCTGGCAAGGGTGCCTGCCTTGAATGAGAAAGGGGCGGAACGGGGGGGACGGCCAACCATCACGGCAACTCCTTGAAAGCGCGGGACGGGAGACAGGCATGCGCCAGAGTCTCCCTTACTGGTGTGTAAGGGCTTGCGGCGTGGGAGACAACGCTGTTCGCCCATGCAGGCGGGTGTTGTGTGCCCTGCGCTGTTTTTCGGGCGGCATGACTGATATGCTGGTTTTTACTTGTTTGGCCGGGCACTTGTGGCCGGCGCGGAAGGGTGGGAAGAGCACAGATGAGCACAAAGGAAAATCAGGGCACCGGGGCAACGGCTAACCCTCTTGGTGGTGCGCTGACCACGCTGGTGCTGAGCGGGCCGGAACTGCACGAACTCGAAACCGCTCTGGCTGAGGTGGAGTCGGGTCGAGGCGTGCTTGTTCGTCTGGCGGATATCATGGGGGGCGCGGTCGGGCATGCAGCCCGGCTTGGGCTACGGGGTATCGGTATGGCCCCGAACTTCGAGGAAAAACTGCACGGCCTTGTCGAAACAGCGGTTACGCGTGCGTTTGATGTTGCCGTGCTGGGCTTGCGTGGCACCGCCGATGCCCCGATGGAAGAAACACCGCGCTGGCGTGTGCCCGCCATGCAGGCTGCGGTGGCCGTATCCGGGGCTGTCGGCGGGTTTGCGGGGCTGGCAGGCCTGGGGCCGGATATCGGCTTTACGACCCTGACCATCATGCGCGAGATTGCCCGCATCGCCCGCGAGGAAGGGGAAGACCTGAACGACCCGGATGCCCGCCGTGCCTGTCTGGAAGTGTTCGCGCTCAGGGCATTCCCCAACCGGCGGAATGGTGAGGAAAGCGAGCTTGGCTATTTCTCGGCCCGTGCGGTGCTGCGTGGCCGCCCCGTAGTAATGCTGATTTCCGAGGTGGCCTCGCATTACGGTCTGGCATTGGGGCATAAGCTTTCGCTCCAGCTTATGCCGGTAGCGGGCGCGCTATGCGGTGCATCGCTGAACACGGCGTTTCTTAACCATTATCGTGCGCTGGCTCATGCTCATTTTACCATTCGCAGGCTTGAGCGTGAGCACGGCCCCGTTGTGCGGGATACGGCGCTGGCCATGCGCGATACCCTGAGTGGACAGCCCAAGGATGAGCGGCTTTAAGCCGCTCATTCAGCTTTGTGTCAGGCCTGACCCAGCAGGGTTGTGATGGTTGCCAGTCCTAAAAAGGAAACCCCCAGAATTTCAGCCACCCCTTCATAGGGTGGGGCCAGAAATGTGACGGCAGCGCATAGGCCGATACCAATCACGCAGAACAGGCGCATGGTCATGCGGGCTTCTCCTTCAGGGCGTTACGCGCGAGGGCAGGGGGCGCCCTGCGGCAAGGGCCGCCACGTTATCCAGCGCCAGCATGCACATGGCGGTGCGGGTTTCAACCGTAGCACTCCCTGTATGCGGAGTGGTGAAAACATTGGGCATGGCCACCAGTTCAGGGTTGGGGTTGGGTTCGGTCTGGTAAACATCAAGACCGGCCCCGGCCAGATGGCCTGAACGCAAAGCATTCATCAAAGCGCTTTCGTCCACCAGTTTGCCGCGCGCGGCGTTGACCAGCACAGCGCCACGCGGCAGCAGGGACAGGGTGCGTTCATCCATAAGCGGTGCGCCCGAGCTTTGGGCCGGGGCATGCAGGGTCAGGATGTCGCATTGCGGCAGCATGTCTTCCAGTTGCGCGTAGTAGGTGGCGCCTGCTTCGTGTTCGGGCGGCAGGCGGCTGCGGTTATGGTAGAGAATCTCCATATCAAAACCACGCGCGCGCCTGGCTACGGCCTGACCGATCCGCCCCATGCCGACAATACCAAGCCGTTTGCCCGTAACCCGGTGGCCCAGCATGTCACCCAGCCCCAGTGGGCGGGTCCAGCCGGTTTTGACGAGGGTGAAATATTCCGCAGCTCTGCGGCTGGCGGCCAGAATCAGCATCATGCTCAGGTCTGCATTGCAGTCGGTCAGCACGTCAGGCGTGTTGGACACGGTAATGCCTCGGGCATGCAGGGCCGCAAGGTCAAGATGATCCAGCCCGACGCTGACGGTCGCCACCAGCTTTACGCATTCCGGCAGGGCCGCAATATCGGTGGCGCGCAGGGGTGTCATATGGGTCACCAGCATTGCTGTGGGCTGGTATTCATGCGCCAGTGCCAGCAGGGCGTCGGTGGCCAGAGGGCTTTGTGGCGGGGGTGGTGCGGTAAACTCCGATGCAATGCGTGCTTCCGCCGCGTCAAGCAGGCGGATGGAGCGGATCAGGCGTGGCGCGGTCGTGGGCATGGCGGTCTCCGGGGTCAGGTGCAGGGGGAGCGAACCATGAGTGCGCCCGGTTGCAAACGCGACCGGGGCAGCGTTTGTCGCGTTCCGATGGCTTTAGCCTAGCAAGGCTTATGCCGCATCGCCATAAGGCGGGCGCTGTCGGGGCCGTGAAAAACGCCGTGTGGTGGTCAAAAAATTGTGGCCGCCCTTTGCCTGAAGGAGCGGCCACGTCTCATGCATTGTGTGCGGATGTTTTAGTGTTCCGCAGTATCGTATTCGGCCCCCTTGTCTGCATCCAGAATGGCATCCACCGCGATCATGTCGGGCATGGCCAGACCGTGGCGGCCGCGTGTGGCCAGCAGCCATACGAGGTAGACCGCGCCGATAGCCAGCATGATCAGCACATACAGCCACGGTTTGAAGAAGGACTCATCACGGAAGATCGTCAGTTCAAACAGCAGCCACAACAATGCCAGCGTGACCACCGGCTTTTCCCACCGGCCGAGCGAAAAACCCTGACTGGGCGGCAGGCTGTTGCGGCGGATG
The DNA here is from genome assembly GCF_017377745.1 of Acetobacter suratthaniensis. Lineage (GTDB taxonomy): Bacteria > Pseudomonadota > Alphaproteobacteria > Acetobacterales > Acetobacteraceae > Acetobacter > Acetobacter suratthaniensis. Next base: position 334,063 of record NZ_JAFVMG010000001.1, read on the forward strand.
GCGTACATCAGCACCGAAACGGTGTAGATGATGGTCGGCAGAAGTGTAGCGGCAGAAAACAGGACAAACAGCGCATCCGTATCGCGCGAGAAGATGCTCAGAATAGCTTCCCCCACAATCGACACCAGAATGGTGGCGTTTACCGGTGTGCGCAGGGTGGGGTGAATGCGGTGCAGCATCTGCCAGCCGGGAAAGCGCTCATCGCGCGACATGGCCCAGACCAGCCGCGTGCCGGACAGCAGAATGACCAGCCCGCAGGCAAAAATGGAAATAATCACCAGCAGCAGCAACAGACTGCCCACTACAGGGCCAAGCACGCGGGTAATGACATCGGCAATCGGGGTGGGGGACGCCGTCATGGCCGTAACATCACCCAGTAGTGCTGTAATGGCGATCAGGAACAGCATGCCAAGTCCGCCCACACTGACAATGGCCTGCCACATGGCGCGCGGCACCACGCGGGCGGGTTCGTTGGTTTCCTCGGCCAGATTGGCGGCGGATTCAAACCCCACAATGGTAAAGGCCCCCAGCAGCGTACCCATGAACCACGGGCCAACATGCGTGAGCGAACCAAGGGAGAAATAACCCGAGCGGCTCAGTGCGCCGGTATTGAACAGCAGTGAAAAATCAAGACTGTGGCGATACCAGCCGACTACGAACAGCAGCACCACAAGGCAGCTCATACCGATCAGTTCAAGGGTGACAGCCATCGCGTTGAAGGCCTGCGTGGCCTTGGTGGAAAAGGCAATCAGCAGGGCCTGTGCGATAATGACAAGAGTGGTAATCCACCATGCGTCAAAAGCGCCACCGGTGTAGTGCAGCATGGCGGGCAGCACGGTTGAGGCAATGGTGTAATCCACGGCGCACAGCACAATCACCAGAAAGGTAAAGCTGACCCACCCCATGATCCAGCCCAGAACCGGGTTGGCCACGCGCGATGTCCACTGATAGGCGTAGCCGGTAATGGGAATACGTGCGGAAAGCGAGCCCAGAACAAACGCCACCATCAACTGCCCGATTACCACAATGGGCCATGTCCAGATTCCCATCGGGCCGGATGTCGCCAGCATGGCCCCATAGGCCGTGAAAATACCCGTGGCGATGGAAACAAAACCAAAGGCGATGGCAAAGGACTGAAACGCGGTGACGTCACGCTTGAGCGTGTCCTGCCCGCCCACATGGGGCAGGGCGGAGGGGGGTATGCTGCTCATGTGTCTTTCCTTATTCGGGTTATTATTTCGAATACGATACAAAATAAAGACGGATGGCTGTTAGGGATAAAAAGCTTTCAAACGGGGTGTTCAGTCGGGGGTATTCCCGGTCGGGCCAAACCAGTGGCGCGATCGTTCGACCGCCTTGCGGAAAAGCTCATGCTCTGCCGCGCTGACGGTGCCATCGGGGTGGAAAACGCGGGTCTGGTTGCGGATGGGCGCAACATCCACTCCGCACAGTTCGGCAAGGCCCAGCGCCGTGACTTCATGCATGGCCGGCACGATAATGGTGCGCTTGCTGGCCGAGGCCAGAAACTGCGCGAAATACCAGCTTTGTGACAGGCCGCCATCGCAGGTGATGCTGGCCCCTGTAGGGGCTGCGGCAATCAGTCCGCTTGTCAGCATGGCAATGCCTTCGAGCAGGGCGCGTACCATGTCCTGCCGGGTGGTGCCGTGCGACATGCCAATGAACAGAGGGGCGGCTGTCCTGTCCCAGAACGGAGCGGCTAGCCCGGAGAGGGCAGGCACGCAGACCAGCCCGCGTGAAAGAGCTGATGGCCCCTCGAAATCAGACAGCTCCTCCATGATGTCGAACAGCCTGAGGCTGCGCGCCCATTCCAGTGCGGCTCCTGCATCATATACCCCGCCTTCCAGTGCGTAGGTGGGGGCGGCATCGTGCAGGCGCCAGGCTACTGTGGGCAGCAGATCCCCTTCTGGTGGGCGGTTTTCTCCCGCAACAGTCAGCAGGAAAGCGCCCGTGCCGAACGTTATTTTGGTATCGCCCGGCGCGCGGCAGCCATGGCCATAGAGTGCGGCCTGCTGATCGACGATGGAGGTTATGACGGGCACCCCGTCTATGCAGCCAAACCCGCCATTGACGCTGCGGATTGCGGGCAGGCAGTCCAGCGGCACGCCATGCAGGGCGCAAAGTTCAGCACTCCACTGGCCCGTTTGCAGGTCTAGCAGGCCCGTGCGTGAGGCGGTGGCGGCATCGGTTGCAAAAACACCGCAGAGCCGATCGAGAAAAAACGCATCCGTGGTGCCTAGCCGCAAACGGCCTTCCGCCAGAGCCGTGCGGGCGGCGGGCAGGGTCTGTACAATCCAGCCGAGCTTGCTGGCGGAAAAATACGGGTCGAGCGGTAGGCCGCACAGGGCGCGCGAACGTTCGGCGGCATCGGCGCTCAGGCTGGCCAGACTGTCTGCCGTGCGGGCATCCTGCCAGACGATCACGGGGGAGAGTGGCGCGCCTGTAAGGGCATCCCATGCCAGACAGCTTTCTCCCTGATTGGCAATGCCGATGGCATCTATCCGCCCGGCCTGAGCCAGAAGCGTGCGCAGGTTGGCCAGCAGTTCCTCTGCATCATGTTCCACATGGCCCGGATGCGGGTAGTGCTGGGCATGCTGGATGCTGCCGACAAGTTGCCAGTCTGCGCCATCCTCAAACACGAGACAGCGGGTTGAGGTGGTGCCTTGGTCAAGGGCCGCGACGCGCATTGTCAACTCCGCTCATCGAAATGAAAATGAACATGCTCGGCCTGCGTGGCCTGTGGCGGCAGGGGTACCAGCACCCGGCGTTCCGGCCGCCATGCGCCACGCTTGCGCCAGACTTCCTCACCATCGAGCGTCAGGCGCAGCACGCCGCGTGCCGCCCGGTCGAAGCGGAGCTGAAAGGAAGGGAATGCCCGTTGCGGGCGTGTACTGCGGCGCAGGAGCGAAGGCACAACAAGGCGTAGCGGCGCATCAAACGTAACCGGCACAGGGGGAGCCGTTTCGGGTGACTGGCGCAGGTCATCCGCAACGGCAGCGCCTACGGCCCTGCCTTCCCGAAAGGCCCAGCCGCCGGTTTCGATAGCGCGCAGGATATTGCCCCCCGCGAAAATAAGCGGGTCATGCGTGCGGCCATACTGGTCGATGGCCGGGCCGGACGTGGCGGGTTCCACCCCTATATCAGACTGGAGGAACAACGCGCTTTCAGGCGTGAAACGGCCAGTCAGCAGCAGCCCGTCGCATGCGAGGGCGCGGGTAGCCCCTCCCTTACGGACAGTGACCTCATTAACGTTTGGTGTGCCGAGAATATCGCTGACCTCCACCCCGCAGAGCAGGGGGATACCCATCAGGCGCGGGAACAGGCGCAGCGGCCAACGGGCCAGCGGTGCGGGGGCGGTTTCTATCATGGCTACAGGGCGGATGCCGTGGGTCAGGCAGGTTAGCAGCGCTGAAAACGACACCAGTTCCGTGCCAAGAATAACCGGCCTGCGGAAAGGGCGCAGGCCATGAAAGGCAAGGCTGGCCTGCAATGTGCCGGTGGTTATAACGCCTTGTGGCCTGTCGCCGGGTAGCAGGCGGGCCGCGCGGGAGCGTTCGCGTGCGCCGGTCATGACCAGAATCCGCCGGGCCTGTAGTGTCTGCAAACCCTGTGCTGAGACAACCTGCACCACCCCATGAGGCTGCACGGCGGTAACGGCGTGGCCGGTGCGGATGTCCAGCCCGGCCTTGTGTGCTGCGCGTGCCAGCCTGCGCCCATAGGCTGCGCCAAAATAAACACGTCCGAACTCGCGCATGCCAAAAGGCGAATGGGCGCAATGGCGGGTGGCTCCGCCCAGTTCGGCTTCGCGCTCAAGCAGCACAACGCGCGGCACACCCTGTTTGCGCAGCGTAAGCCCCGCCGCGACACCAGAGGGGCCACCCCCGATAATGATCACATCCGCTGTGGTCATGGTGTGTCCCCCTGCGATCCGGTTGCGGCAGGGGGCGGGTTGCTAAAACAGCCCTGCGTCATTTCGGCTACGCGTGCGCCACAGTAAAAGCCCTGACAGCGGCCCATGCCCGCACGTGTACGGCGTTTGAAGCCACCGGGGTCTCCGGGGGGGAGGGGGCTGGCCAGTGCGGCTTCAATTTCGCGGCGCGTCACCCGTTCGCAATGGCAGATGATTTCGCCATGATCCGCGCGCTGCCAGTCGCGTTCCTCGGTTTCCGTCAGATTAGGCACACGGATGTCTGGAATGCCGGGAGGCGGGGTCAGTGGCGTGCCAAACCGTTCGTAAAGATGCAGGGCGTGGGCCGCCAGCCCAAGGGCGGCGCTCAATCCCGTGGAGCGGATACCCCCCAGAGTGATGGCGCGCTGGGCGGGGGCGCTATAGACGCGGTAGGCTTTTTGCTCCGTGGCGGGGCGCAGGCCCGCATAGGTGGCGCTGACCGGCATAGTCCTGAGTATGGGCAGCAGTTCCGCACCGCGCTGGAGCAGTGCTTCAAGAGTGTCGGTTTCCAGGCTGGCGCGGGTGCGGTCGGGCTGTTCTTCCGCCGTGGGGCCGATCAGCACATTGCCAAATGCCGTGGGGCAGATGACAATCCCTTTGGTGATGGCGGTCGGTACCGGCAGGATAATGCGCGGCACATGGCGGAAAGCCGCCTTGTCCAGCACAACAAACTGTCCTTTGCGGGGGCGGATTTCAAAGCGTTCGGGCAGTTCAAGGCAACGGTCAACCCTGTCGCCGTACAGTCCGGCGCAGTTGATCACAGCGCCTGCACGCAGGGTGCCGGTGCTGGTTTGCAATGTCCATGTGCCGTCAAACGTGCCGTGCAGCAGTTCGGTCGCGCGCAGAACGGTGGCCCCCAGCGCCATGGCCTGCGTGACATAGGCCAGCGGCGCCGACCATGGGTCGATAACGTGTTCACCCTCAACTTCCAGTGCGGCCACCAGCCGACTGGACAGGGCAGGCACCAGTGCGCGGGCCTGTGCTGCGGACAGGGGGCGCACGGCCTGCACACCGTTGGCATGGGCCTGTTGCTCTATGCCGTGCAGGCTTTCATGTTCTCCAGCACTCCATGCGCAGACAAGGGCTCCGGTTCTGACCAGAGAAAGCCCGAGTTCGCGGTGGATGGAGAGATATTCCTCACGCCCCTTGCGCACCAGTTCCAGTTCAAGGCTGTCGGGTGGTGCGTCAAAACCGGTGTGCAGAATGGCGCTGTTGGCTTTTGAGGCCCCGCTGAGAATGTCCGTGCCTTTTTCAATCAACACCACCCGCGCACCGGCCAGTGCAAAACGCCGTGCTACGGCGCAGCCGACCACACCTGCGCCGATAATGGCGACATCGTAAAAACCATCGGGACTGCTCTCATGGGGGACGGGATTGGACACGCGCTTTTACCATTCGACCATATCAATGACCGAACGGTAATTGTTGATTTGCATATCCGTCAAGACATTTTGCTATCGAATTGGTTTCTGCGGCATATGTACGGCATTATCCTTTGGTTTTCCTTATAATTTTGGATTGCCCTATTATGGGGTGTATGTGGGCAGCTTATGCCCGTTCGGTCATTTTGTGGACATTGACATGGGCGCGGGTGGGGCGGACAATCCGGGTCTGTCAGGTATCGTGGCCATATACAGCAATGCGCGGGAGATTTTGTGAAACCAGCAGACCGGCATAACCGGATCGTCAAACTCGTGCAGCAGCATCACGATGTCAGTGTAGAGATGCTGGCCACCCAGCTTGATGTCTCACGCGAGACAATCCGGCGAGACCTGAGCGCGCTGGACGGGCAGGGGCGTTTACGCAAGGTGCATGGTGGCGCACGCCCCGGCATGGCCCCGACCCAGCTTGTACCCCAGGCAGAAGGCCCCTTTGCCTTGCGTATGGCGGATAATGCCGAGGCCAAGCGGCGTATCGCGGCCCGTGCGGCAACCCTGTTTGATGCAGGGGATTCTGTCTTTATCGATACGGGTACCACAACACTGGCTCTTGCCCATGCGCTGGTACAGGCACCTGCGCTGGTTATCATTACCAATTCATGGCGCATTGCTTCCATCGTTTCGAGCCATGCCGAGCATAGGGTGTTTTTGCTGGGCGGAGCCTGCAACCCGGATGCGGGCGAAACGCTCGGCCCATTAGTGCTTGAGCAGATCAAGCGTTTTCATGCCCGACATGTTTTTCTGACTATCGGGGCGATGGATACACGCACGATCATGGATTTTGACGCACAGGAAGCGGAAATCGCTCAGGCCATGATTGAACGGGCAGAGGAAGTGACCGTGCTGGCCGATTCCTCCAAACTGGCCAGACGCGGCATTTTTGACGTAGCACCCTTGAGCCGCGTGAACCGTCTTGTTACGGATCACGCACCCCCGCCGGATGTGGCGGCGGCGCTGGACAGGGCCGGGGCCGAGGTCATAACCGATCAGCCCTGAACGGCGCGCAACCAAGGCGGAAAGGAACCGGCAGCCCATGCCCGCAGAACTGACGCCCGAGATGATGCTGGGGGCCTATGCTGCCGGATATTTTCCGATGGCGGATGAGGCAGATCCCGACAGCCTGAACTGGTATGACCCCGACCCACGGGGCATTCTGCCGCTCAATGGTTTTCATCTGCCCCGGCGCCTGCGCCGCACCGTGCTGTCCGGGCGTTTCGCGGTGAGTGTGAATACGGATTTTCCCGCAACCATGCGCGGCTGTGCAGCACCCGCGCCGGGGCGCGAAACCACATGGATCAACACGCCCATTACCCGTATCTTCTGCGCCCTGCACGAGATGGGCTTTGCCCATAGCGTTGAGTGCAGGCTTGATGGGGTGCTGGTGGGCGGGTTGTATGGTGTGGCTCTGGGCGGCGCGTTTTTTGGCGAGAGCATGTTCAGCACCGCCACCGATGCTTCCAAGGTGGCCTTGGTGCATCTGGTTGCCCGGCTGCGTCTTTGCGGGTTTATCCTGCTGGATACCCAGTTTGGCACAAGCCATCTGACCCGGTTCGGGGGCGAGGAAATTCCGGCAGCGGACTACAAGGCTACTCTGGCCCGTGCGGTGGACATGCAGCCCCGCTGGCGCGATGACCTTGATACGGACATGATTGAGAACGAGATACGCCATCTCTGAGATATGCCGCACGGCAGGGCGGCGCAGGAGCATGGCGCAAGACCGGGCCACGGCCCGGAGAGGGGAGTAAAGCCACCATCATGAACAGGATTTTTGCACGCTCATCGGGGCTGATGGGGCATGGTACGTGTCGTCTGGGGTTGTTCGGTATGACCATGCTTGCGGCCATGATGGCTGTAGCCAACCCCGCATGGGCCGCGCAGGAAACAGCGGATCACCCCCCGCTCACTCCCCAGCGCGATGCCACGATCACCTACCGTTTCGAACCCCGCCCAACGGAGCAGGACCTGCGTGAAAACGGCCCGCCCAAACAGCCCGTGCAGGTGCGCTATGTGCAGGTGCTGTATGCGGGTGATGGCGGGCTGCTGCGCATCAATTACCTGACGGGCGATGCCGGTAGCCCTCCGCGTGGCGCGGTTATTATCAACCGGGCGGCGCAGGAGGTGCTGGTGGTGCTCGATGCAGGGCGCGTTTACACCCGGCTGACCGAGCGTGAGAGCGTGCGCAACCCGTTCCTGCTTGATCTGTCCATGCAGTTTACCCGTGCGGGAACAGCGACTGTGGCCGGGCAGCCCTGCACGCTGTGGCAGGCTTATTCTGCACAGGGTGGTGCGCATGCCTGTGTAACGGATGAAGGGCTTGTCCTCAGTCAGGACGGTGTGGATGTGGATGGGCTTAATGGTGGCCTGCAGGCTGTAAGTGTTTCCTACGCGCCGGTGCCATCCAGCGCGTTTCAGCCTCCTGCGGGTTTTCAGGAAGTCAGCCCCCAGCATGAACCCGGTGCGCAAGGTGGGGGCCGTGGGCCACTGAGCGGTGCGCCCGCAAGCCCGGAGCGCACCACTGCGCCTCAGGGCAGCGAAGGAGATCACCCATGATGATGGACAGGACACCGCACTTGATGCGGATCGGGTGTGGGCTTTCGTGTCTGCTGGCCATTATGGTGGGTGGAGCCGGGGCGGCAGGGGCGCAGCCTGTTTCCGTAGGGAGCGCAAAGCCCGATACGGTCGGTGCGCAACCCGCCACACAGCCTGATGCCCCTTACGTAACCCCCGCCGTGGATGCGGATGTGACCTATGTGCTGACCCCCGCGCAGGAGGATGTCGCTCCTGCCCGACAGCGGATGCGCTGGCAGGCGGCGGGCCTGAAACAGCGCCTCGATCCTGAAGGAGGCAGCGTTTACATGGTCACAACATGGAAAAATCGCACCCTGAACGTGGTGGATGAAAGCCGCAGGCGTATCAGCACCATGCCCATGCCCGGCCAGCAGGATCTGACGCTGCCGGGGCAGCATCCGGCCTCTGGCGTGTATGCGCGGGTCGGGCAGTCTGTGGTGGCGGGGGAGCCCTGTCAGGTATGGCGCACCGTGGATACGGAGGGGCATGAAGGCGATGCCTGCTATACGGCTGATGGTATTTTGCTTCAGGTGGTGCAGCAGGGGCGGATTATGGTGCGTGCCATCAGTGTCAGCCGCACGCCGCAGCCCGATCAGGTCTTTGAGAGTCCGGCAGGGTTTACCGCGCAGGCCCCTGCCCATCCGTGAAAAACGGGTGACAGACGAACAGGAGCATGAAGGAGGACAGGGTATGAACACAGGCAGGCCATTGCTGCGGTGGAGCGCCCTGTTGCCGCTGTTTTTATCGGTTTTTCTGTTTGGTGGTGGGGAGCAAGCCAATGCTACCCCGGAGGCTGCGGGTGGGGCCGGGGTGACGGTCTGTCTTGCCGTGGCTGCTCTGTCGGATGTGCGCGCCATTGTGGTTGTGCCCTCTGGCACGGTGTTTGAGGCTCCGGGCAGAATTGTCAGCAGGGTGTCGGGCAAAAGCCCCGGCAGAAAGGCCCATGCCGCAGTCATGGGGTTGGCGCAGGCGCTGGTTACGACCGAAACCGTAACCCTGACAGCTACAGAGCCCTGTGCTGGGGCTGATGCCGCCGGGGTGGTGTCCGCAACACGGGGTTGGCGCGGCCCTGTGGCCTTGCCAGCCGGGCACGCGTTGACCCTAAACCCCGCAGGCCGGATCAGTGGCAATGGTCTGGAAACCGGCTGGCAGGAGGACGATGAAACCCTGCGCGCCCTCGTGCAGGCTGGCGGCCTGAGTGCCACGGCGCATGGCCGTTTGCCACAGACCGTGCGCCTGCTGGAAAGTGTGGCAGACCGCGATGATGCGGACGCAGAGGCGCAGGCCCGCGCCGCCGCTCAGTCTGCGACACCGTTATCCGCGGACGGACAGCGGCAGGGTGCCGCCGTTTCCGCGCCCGGCAGCGGGCTTGATATGTCTGAAGGGGCGATGGCGGCGGATGACCTGCCCAGTCAGCGCCACGCTCGCTAAAGGGCGTGGGCATGTTCCACCAATACGCTGCTGGCCGGGTTTGTTCCGGCGGGTGCGGTGGTCAGGCTTTTCTGTTTCATGCTAGTGTTTTTCTTGGTTTTTTAAAATAATGGTGACGTTCTGCTATGTCCGAGCCTGATCTCTCTGTCCTTGGCGCCGGTGGCGCTCCCGTGCTGTGCGAGAGTGCAGAACTGGCATCGCCACCGCCGGTTATGGGGTTGGCCCCCCTGTTCCGGGCGGCTCTGGCCCGTGAGGATATTACCGGTCTGGCCCCTGAACTCATTGCCCGTTACGAGCGTGATGATGATGTCTACGCCCTGCTTGATCTTGCCCTGATCCAGCAGCTCTGCTTCCAGCGCGAGGGCGGGCTGGAAACGCTGGGTGTGGCGCTGGCCCGCCAGCAGGTGTTCCGCGTGGCGCAGGGGCAGGCGGGTGCCACCCGTCTGCTGGTGGTCAAGATACCGGGCGATTTTACCGCCAACGTGCCGTTTGAATGTATTCTCGAACATGCGGACATGACGATTGACGTGCTGTATGTCGGGCCGGGCCTGCCGTGGCCCACGCGCCTGCCCGATCATGATCTGCTGTTTGTAGCGATTGGCGAGGCCGATACCCATTGCGCAACACTGGCGCAGCTTGGCCGGTATCTTGAAAACTGGCCACGTCCGGTGCTGAACCCGCCCGAGCGTATTCCGGCCCTTTCACGGGCTGAGGCGTTTGAGGTTCTGCGCGGTGCGCCGGGCCTGTGCATGGCCACCACGTGGCGGGCGGATCGGGCAGCACTTGAGAAGACCCGTCCGGGCGAGATCAGTTTTCCCATTATCCTGCGCCCGCAGGGGGGGCATGGCGGCATCAATCTGAGCAAGATTGAAAGCCTGAGCGATATTGCCGCCTATCTGCAAAAAGTGGAGGGGAATGATTTCTTCGCTGCCAATTTTATCAACTATGCTTCACCAGACGGGCTGTTTCGCAAATACCGCGTGGTGCAGATCGACGGCAAACCCTTCCTTGCCCATATGGGTATCTCGCAGCACTGGATGGTGCATTACCCCTACCCGGAAATGAAGGAACACCCCGAGCGCCGGGCAGAGGAGGCCGCCGCTATGGCCGGGTTTGATGAAGGGTTTGCCCGTAGGCACGCCGCCGCCCTGTCCGCTATTCATGAGCGTTTCGGGCTGGATTATGTGGGCTTTGACTGCGCTGAAACCCAGCAGGGCGAACTGTTGGTGTTTGAACTCTCCAATGCGCTGGTCATCCATGATGCGGATGATGCGACCCTTTTCCCCTATAAAAGTCCGCAGATGCGCAAGATTTTCAAGGCGTTCGAAGACATGCTTCACCGCAGGGCCGGTGCCGCCGCCAAGTAAGGGCCTATGCCTGCGCCGTGGCGCATGAAGGCTTAGAACATGCGGCGGAACAGGCCGGGCAGCAGCAGGGAATAGGGGTTAAAGTGCAGGTTGGGGTCGTTCAGCTTGCCTGCAATACCGAAGGTTACGGCTAGCAGCCCGCCATTTTTTTCCGGGCTGAACAGCTTGCCAATACCCGGCAGCTTGCCCGGCATGGTGTTGACCGCGAAAATTGGCACCACGGTGCCATGCAGGTCGATGCTGTTGTGGTCGAGATCGACCGTGCCTTCGAGGGTTGCGCCAAGAGCTGTGTTGCCAGTGCTGCCATCGTGGATGGTCAGCACGCCATCCTGAAATGTTACGGGCATGGACATGCGGTTGATCTGGAAATTGGCCGTATCCTGTGCCGCCAGCCAGCCATAGAGCGAGATATTGCGTGCAACCCGCAAGGCCGTGGGAGCCTTGGTCAGGGTAAAGGGTGTCACGTCAATCTGGCCTGAGAACGGTGCGCTGGGGTGGCTGTCGTCAAACGTGCCATTCAGGATCGCATGCCCCCCCTTGATATCGGGCAGGATACCAAAAGCCGCCATGAAAGCCCCCATGTCGGGAATACTGACATGGAGGGCGCGTTTGCTGCCCTGTGGGGTCAGGTTCATGGTGATGGGGGTGGGTTCCTGCACGGTAAAACGCATGGCCTCGAGCCTGCTGCCGTTATCCTCGAAATAGGCATCAACCCCATGCAGGGCGTCGTGGGTGGTGGAATACCAGAGCGTGCGCGCTTTCAGGTTGATGGCCCAAGCCCGGCCGGGGCTGCCATGCAGGCGGCCTGTCGCGGCTTCAGGCACGTGGTAGCCAGTGTCTTTTTCGGGGGCGGGCTGTTTTTTGGTGTCGCTCGGATCGCCGCTGACAAGGGGCGAGAGGTCAAGCGTATCGGCATCGACCCCCACATGAATCATCGGGTCTTTCGGGCCGGGTAGGGAAAGCTGCGCCCGGCCGCTTGAGCGTGCGATATGGAAGGAGGATACCACCAGTTCGGGAGACTGGCGGGGGCGAATGATAGCCTTGCCTTTGAGGTCAAGGTCAGGCCCGGTCGCCATGATCTGGTCTACCCCGGTAATCCGGCCTGCCTGAAGGGACAGGCTCGCCTTGACCTGTGCCGGGCTTCCGGCGGCTTTGTGCCAGAGCGGAATACGCACACGGGCGCGTTCCATATCCAGTGCGACATCAATTATGCCGTGTCGGTCGCCGGTCTGTTTGTAGGCGACATCCAGATCCGCGCTGCCAGCAAAATGATCCGCCGGGTCGTATCCTGCGGCGGTAAGGGTGGCTGGGGTCAGGCGCGAGGTCAGGTGGGCGCTTTCCATCAGGTCATTGGGGGCTACATGCCGGAAATCCGTATAAAAGGACAGGGTGGAGGGCAGGCCGCCCACCACGCCATTGCCCGACAGGTTCAGGCCATCCGCCGTGGCGTCCAGCCCGAAGCGCCCTTGTGTAATGGAGCGCCCGGCCACCGCATTGCCCAGAGAGACAGCGCTCAGATCAGCATGGGTGGTGATGGTCATTTCATCAACCGTGACCTGATCAATCAGCGGCAGGCTCAGCCCCAGTTCAAGCACGGCCTTGCCGCGCGGGTTGGTAATGTCAATCGGGTGGATCGAGAGCAGGTGCAGGCGTGGTTCGGCCAGCAGGGCCAGAACATCTTCCAGCCGCCCTTCCAGTTTCGAGCGGATGATACCGGTCTGGATCGCATCGCTCAGCCCGGTAATAACCATGCTGCCCGGCCCGGCCTTGATCCGGCCGGTGCCATCAAGCCCGACATGCTTGTCTTTCCTGTCCACAAGCTGGTAGCCGCCATCGAAGGTGATGGTCAGGCTGTTCAGATCATGGATTTCAAGCCGGGCATTCATGGCGTGCAGGGGGGAGATGGGGCGCAGCCAGTGCACTTCCAGCCCTGTGGCGTCCAGACTGCCGTCCACCCCCGATATATCAAGGCTGTTCCAGCCTGCATCCCCTTTCAGGGTCAGGCTGGTTTTCAGGCCCGTTGCGATGCCTGCGGGAATATTGGTGCTGACCCATTTTTTGCCCCCCGGGGCTGCCTGTGTGGGCCAGTACTGGCCCAGATCGGCAAAGGCTACGCGGGGAATGCTGGTTTCAACCTGCCCGGTGATCTGTTTTGGCTTGGCAATGTCTGAAACCGCCAGCCAGCCGCTGGCATGGGCTTCGAGCGCGCGGGTGGCATCGTGCGGGGCTTCGGGGTTGTTCAGGAACAGGCTGGCATCGCGCAGGGTCAGGCGGGCGGGGATGTCATGCGTGAGCGTGGGCGGGCCTGACAGGCCGTGCGTTTTGGGGGGCGCGGTATCGAGTGCCAGCCCGATATCGAGTGAACCATGATCCAGTATGAAAGGAGAACCCGCCGCCACCGCATGGCCGGGGCCAAGATTGGCCTGAATATCGAGTGTGTCGGGCATGAGCCACTTCGAGCGGCCGGGAGCCAGCCGCAGGCGGGCGTTGAGGCTGAGCGGAATATCAATGGCGCTTAACGCAGGGTCTGGCGTGGCGGACAGGGCAGGGGCCAGTGTGGCGGGGTTCAACCCGTCAAGCCGTATCAGCCAGTTTACGCCCGTGTCTGTCAGCTCGCTGTGGGCATCGACCTGTAGGCGGGTGGGGGCGGTGTTGCTATCGCCCCCACCGCTTGTGGCGGCAAGGCTGAAGGCCAGCGTGCCGGTCAGCCCGGTGTAACGCCCCACGCGATGGCTGTTCAGGTTCAGATGCAGGGGCGAGAGTGTCCATACCGCGCCGGTTTGTGCATCGTTCAGGGTCATGGCGATGTCATCAACCCGCACATGGCCGAGCATGCGCAGGTCGAGCGCCATGCTGTTTGGCGGGCTATTGGTCTGGGGCAGGTCTATATCCAGCCCCACAGTTCCTTGGCGTGTGCGGCGCAGGGATAGCCTGCCGCCTTTAAGGGTGAGCGTGTGCAGGTCAAGCCCGCCATGCACCAGAGCAAAGGGGTCCAGTGTTGTGTCCGCCCGGTTGACATGGGCGACTTCATGACCATCGGCTGCCAGCAGGCGGGTATCGTTCAGGGTCAGGGTAATGGGGGCGGCAGTACCCTGTGTCAGAACCGGCCATGACAGAATGACGGCCCCCGTATCCAGTCGGGCTGCGGGCTTATGGCTGAGCGGATCACGGATGAGTGTAAACGGCAGGAAGTGCCGTGCCAGCGGCGCAATATCAAGCGGCGCAAACGCAACACGGGCCAGAACAGCCGCCACACAAAGCAGGGGCAGCAGCACGCAGGCACTGGCCACAGCCACAACCCGGCGTAAGGTTTTGGAGCGTTTTGGCGCGGCTGTCTCTTGACCGGGGGTAATCAACACAGCAAGCCTTTACAGGTTACGGTACGGGTAGGGTTCACAACAGGCCTTTTCATGACACAGGCAGAACAGTTTCTTTTTCGCGATGTCCGCCAGCCACGCGGGCAAAGCCTGCGAACATGGCCGGGGGCGGACTGGCCGCGTCCGGCCAGCCTTCCGGCGGCGCAGGCTTTCTCCGAGGATATGCACGCGCTGGCCACACAGGCCGGCCTGCCGCTCAGCAGCCTCGCGCCACCGGGTGCTGTGGCGCTGCTGGCCAGCCTGGGAGGGAACAGCCCGTATCTGTCCGACCTTGCGCGCGAGGATGTGGCGGGCTTTATCGCCCTGCTCGAACAGGGGCCCGAACGCTGCGCGGAAGAAGCGTTTGCCGCCTGCGAAGCGTTTGACACGACATTGGGGCGGGAAGATGTCGCGGCTTTCCTGCGAAAAATCAAAAAGCGCGTGGCGTTTTTGTGTGCCGTGGCCGATCTGGGCGGGTTCTGGTCTTTGGAGGAGGTCACCGCGACCCTGAGCCGCCTTGCCGAAACCACGCTGGATATGGCGGTCAGGCATCTGCTGTGGAGCGCGCATCAGGCCGGACAGATCGTGCTGCCTCATCCCGAACGCCCAACGCAGGGCTGCGGGCTGGTGGTGCTGGCCATGGGTAAGTTAGGCGCGCGGGAACTCAATTTCTCATCCGACATCGACCTCGTGGTCCTTTACGATCCCGCAGTGTACAGTCAGCCCGACACGGCACGGCGTGTCTTTGTGCGTATGACTAGCGATCTTGTCAGCCTGATGGAAGCGCGCGATGCGAATGGCTACGTTTTCCGTACCGACCTGCGGCTAAGGCCCGACCCGTCTTCCACCCCCCCTGCGGTGACCGTGCAGGCGGCCATTCTGTATTACGAAAGTCTGGGCCAGACATGGGAGCGCGCAGCCATGATAAAGGCCCGCCCGGTGGCGGGAGATATGACGGCGGGACGGCGGTTTATGGCGGCTATCCGCCCGTTTATCTGGCGGCGGCACCTTGATTTCACGCTTATAGACGACATCCATGACATGAAGGCCCGTATCGACCGTTACCGCAAGGCGGGGCGCACGGATCTGGCTCTGCTGCCTGATGCTGTTTTGGCAGACCCGGCGGCCAGCCGCGCATGGCTGCTAGGCCATAATGTCAAGCTTGGGCAGGGTGGTATCCGCGAGATCGAGTTTATTGCGCAGGCCATCCAGCTTGTCTGGGGGGGGCGTGAGCCAGCTTTGCGTGAGCGCACCACCTTTGGCGCGCTGAAAAAGCTTGTCGGCTCGGGCAGGCTCCCACGCGAGGAGGCCGAGATTCTCGCGCGCACCTATCGCTTCCTGCGTGATGCGGAGCATCGGTTACAGATGCGTGCCGACCAGCAGACGCACAGCCTGCCCGATACGGAGGAAGGTTTCGAGGCGTTTGCCGCATTCATGAACTACCCCGATGGCGAGGCGCTGGCGCTGGATATGCTGCCGCGCATGCGCGAGGCACGGCGTATTTTTGAACGGCATTTTGTTATTCAGCCACCCGATCAGGGGGGCGAGGCCGGGAGCGTGCTGGTGCCCGTGCCTGAGGAAGGTGCGGCCGAAGGCAACCAGATGGCGGAGTTGCTGGCGCGCCACGGTTTTCCTGAATCTGAAATTGCCGAAGCCTCGCAGGTGTTGGCGCGCTGGAGCGGTAACCGCCTGCGGGCCTTACGCTCCGAGCGCGCCCATGCGCTCCTGCGGGCGCAGCTTTCGTCCTTTCTGGCCAGCTTTGGCAAGCGCAGCAGCCCGTTGGCCTGCCTGCGGCGGTTCGATGCTCTGCTGACGCGCCAGCATGCCGGGGTGCAGTTGCTCAGCCTGTTCGAGCGTAATCCGGAACTGATCGACCGCATCGCCAGCATTTTTGATGCCTCAGCTTTTCTGGCTGACCATCTGGCCGATACGCCTTCGGCTCTGGAGGGTTTGCTGGATTCAGACCCCGAGGAAAATCGCGGCGTGGTGGACAGGCTTTTGCATCTGGCGGAAGAGGCCGAGGATGTGGAAGGGCTTCTGTCCGTTCTGCGGCCCCTGTTGCGGGGTGAGGAGTTCCGCCTGTCAGTCGCTCTGCTGGAAGGGCGACTGAGCGAGGATGCCGCCGAGCACGCCCGAACCCTGCTGGCCGATACCATCATGATCGTGCTGCGCAAGGCTGTGGAGCATGATCATATCCGGCGCTACGGGCGGGTGCCCGGCGGAGGTATGGCGGTGGTGGCGCTGGGCAAGGCAGGCTCGCGTGAAATGATGCCCGGCTCTGATCTTGATCTGCTGATGGTCTATAGCCACCCGCCGGATATTCAGGCCAGTGTGGTGCCTGTCCGTGATCCGGGCCGGGCGCGGTCTTTGGCGGTTGGTGCGTATTACACGCGGCTGGCCCATACCTTTATCGCCGCCCTGACAGCGCCCGGCCCGGAAGGCCCGCTTTACGCCGTGGATATGCGTCTGCGTCCCTCGGGAGCAGCCGGGCCGGTGGCTGTCTCGCGTGATGCGTTCCTGCGCTACCACACCGAAACCGCCTGGACATGGGAAGGCATGGCTCTGACGCGCGCGCGCATTGTGTCGGCCCCTGTGGCGATAGGGCGACTGCTCCGTGCCGATCTTGCCCGTATTCTCGATGGCTCCCTCCGGCCAGAGCGGGTTGCACGCACCACCTTGCTGGCTGATGCCAGTGCCATGCGTACCCGCCTCGCGCGGGAACTGCCGCCGACATCAATATGGGATGTCAAACGCCGGGCTGGCGGGCTGATGGAGGTGGAATTTATCGCCCAGATTCTACAGCTCTGTGCAGGGCGCGCCGCTGCACGCAGCCCGGAAACCCGTCTCGCTCTCGGGCGTCTGATCCGTGCGGGAGAACTGAGTGCGCAGGATGGTGCGGCGCTGATCGAAGCTGAAGGTTTCTGGCGCCGTTTACAGGCTTTGCTACGCCTGTTGTGCGGGCCGGTTCCCCCTCAGGATCTGGAAAAAGATCTGGTTCCCACGGCGCTCGATGTCTTGCTCAGGGGGATGGGGATGTCAGACCTTGCCGCCCTGATCGAAAAATCCAGCGCCCTTGCGCGGGGCGTGCAGCAGTGTTTCGGGCGGCTGGTTGGCCCGCTTGATCCAGAGAAAAAACCATAACAGCGGGAGAGCACGTTATGACTACGACAGCAACAGGAACAGGCCCCGGTGTGGGGGATCAGGCTCCGGCTTTCAGCATGGAGGCCAGTAAGGGCCGCCGGGTTGCACTGGCGGACATGAAGGGTAAACCCTTTGTGCTGTATTTTTACCCCAAGGCGGATACGCCCGGATGCACCAAGGAAGCCTGCGGTTTTAACGAGGCGTTGGCGGCCTTTGAGGCAGAGGGCATCACGGTTATTGGTGTCTCGCGTGATCCGGTTAAAAAGCTTGATGCGTTTGCCGAAAAATACGGCCTGACATTTCCTCTGGCTTCCGATGCCGATGGCAGCGTGACCGAGGCTTATGGCGTATGGGTGGAAAAAACCCTGTATGGCAAAACCCATATGGGGATTGAGCGCAGCACCTATCTGATTGATGCACAGGGCAAGGTTGCCGCCGTGTGGCGCAAGGTGAAGGTGGATGGACACGTGGATGCGGTGATGGAAACAGCCCGTAGCCTGTGAACAAAAAACATCAGCCCCCGGCCTGAACTTTGTCAGGCCGGGGGCTGATTGCCATTATGCCATCTGTATCACCCGCAGGCCTTACCACGGCGCGTAATAGCCACCCGGCGGGTAGTAATAGGCTGGTGGAGGCGGCGCTACCGGCACCGCAGGCACCATATACATGGGCGGCGGCGGAGGGGGCGGAGGAGGCGGTGCGGCATAGACAGGCCCGCCACCAAAGGCCGCCCCGGCAAGAGCGCCGACCGCCAGCCCGCCGATGATCGCCCCGGCAATAGCGCCACCATTGCCATGATGGCGGTAAGGGCCACCACCGCCCCAGCCCCCGCGGTCATGCCAGCCGGGGCCACCACCCCAACCACCATGCCAACCCGGATGGGCCTGTGCTGCGGAAAGCGTGACGGCGCCAAGCCCCGCAACAAGGGGCAGCACCCTCAGAATCTGTTTCAAACGGCGCATCTGATTTTATCTCCCCGGAGCAGTAAGGGACTGCTCCATCGTTCCTGTCATGGACATCAGTATGAGCGCGCATGTGGCAAATTCAGGGCTTATCAAAGGTCTTTTATGGCCTGTCAGTCCGGCTGCGATTGGGTGGCCATTTCTGCGGTAATGCGGTCGGTCATGTTCAGGCGCAGGACAGTCAGCAGCGTTACGGCCGCGGCAGCAGAGACATAATAGGCAAACCAGTGTTCATGCCCGGCCTGCTTGCACCACAGGGCGATGTATTCCGTGGTGCCGCCAAAAATCGAGACTGTCAGGGCATAAGGGAGAGCAACACCCAGTGCGCGGATACGCGTAGGAAACAGCTCGGCTTTGACAATGGCGTTGATAGACGTATAGCCCGATGCCACAAACAGCCCGGCCACAATCAGCCCAAACGCCATCCAGCCGGAGGTGGCGTGCGAGAGCGCACCCAACAGTGGCACCGTGCCGAATGTGGCCCCAAACCCAAAGAACAGCAAAAGCGGCTTGCGGCCAAACCTGTCTGACAGTGCGCCGAATACGGGCTGCATGGCGGCAAAGACCACAAGGCTCAGCGCTGAAATGAGTGTGGCGCTTTCCTTTGGAAAACCCAGTGTGTTGGCAAGGTATTTCTGCATGTAGATGGTGTAGGTGTAAAACGCCACCGTGCCGCCCAGCGTCAGCCCGCACACGGTTGCAACCGCGCGCCAGTATTGCAGCAGCACACGCACACCACCCTTGTTGTCCTTGGTGCGGTTTTTCTTGAAGCTTTCGCTTTCGTCCATATGCCGGCGCAGCCAGAAAACCAGCAGCGCGCCCGCCGCCCCGACAAGAAAAGGAATGCGCCAGCCCCAGCTTTCGATCTGGGCCGGTGTCAGCAGCACATATTGCATGAACAGCAGCAGCACCAGCGCAAGCAGCTGCCCCATAACCAGCGTGACATACAGTATGCCCGACCAGAACCCACGGTGTTCCGGGGTGGCGACTTCAGCCAGATAGGTGGCCGA
The DNA here is from genome assembly GCF_017377745.1 of Acetobacter suratthaniensis. Taxonomy (GTDB): domain Bacteria; phylum Pseudomonadota; class Alphaproteobacteria; order Acetobacterales; family Acetobacteraceae; genus Acetobacter; species Acetobacter suratthaniensis. The sequence continues at coordinate 353,304 of NZ_JAFVMG010000001.1, forward strand.
GGCACCATATTCGCCCCCAAGGCTCAGCCCCTGCGCCAGCCGGGCACAGACCAGAATGGTGGGGGAGAGCAGGCCGATCTGTGCGTAAGTCGGGCATAGGGCAATGGCGAGAGAGCCAAGGCACATGGCCAGCACGGAGATGGTCAACGCACTGCGGCGGCCGTAACGGTCTGCCGCCACGCCCAAAATCCAGCCCCCAACAGGCCGCATGAAAAAACCGACCGCAAAAACCGCAGCCGCGTTGAGCAGTTCAGCCGTGGCATTGCCATGTGGGAAAAAGGCATGGGCGAAATAGATGGTGAAAGAGGAATAAACATACCAGTCGAAATATTCGAGCAGATTCCCCGCCGATCCCGCCAGTATGCCACGAAGACGCTGTGCCGTGTTCAAGGGATGTTCCTCCGGTGTCTGGCGTGCCGCCGCTTGTGGTGCGCGGTTCTGTTGTTGGTAACGAATGGGCCATATCATTCGCGGTACAATCATGCCATCACGAAACGGTGTGCCTTCCGTGATGTGTCGGTGCGGCTGGCCCTTGCTCCCAAGCCGAACATACGACAAAACAGCGGCATGAGTTCCATAATTGTTCTTGTGTGTGTGGCGTGTGGCGCGCTGGGTCTGGGGGGCGTGCTGGGCTGGCTGGTAGGGCGTGGCCGTTCGGGCGGCGCGGATGCCGATCTGCTGGCCCGCCTGTATGTAATGGTCGAGCGCGAGGTAGCTATGGTGCGTTCGGAAACGGCGGGCCTGCGTAGCGCTTTGGCTGAGACCGAACGCGGCATGGGAGAGCGAACGGAGCGCATGCGCGCGGCACTGGCCGAGCAGCTTGGCACCCTGTCAGGTTCCATGGGGCGCGAGCAGGCGGAGGCCCGCGCGGCTCAGGCTGAGGCTTTGCAGGCCCTGGCGGAAACCTCCGCCCAGCAACTTGCCTCGATCCGGCAGGCCGTGACGGAGCAACTCCACAGTGCGGTGGAAAAGCAGATGCAGACATCCTTCCAGCGCGTGCTGGAACAGTTTGCCGCCATGCAGAAAGCCATGGGCGAAGTACGCGCCATGACAGCCCAGATCAGCGATCTCAAGCGCCTGTTCAGTAATGTCAAAACCCGCGGTGGCTGGGGCGAGGCGCAGTTACGCGCCATTCTGGATGATGTGCTGCCGCCCGGTTCGTATGAGAGCAATGTCAGGCTCGGTAGCGGGGCGGATGTGGTGGAGTTCGCGCTTAAGATGCCCGTGCGCTCGGCCAGCCCGCCTCTGCTGCCGCTGGACAGCAAGTTTCCCACCGAGGCGTATGAAAGACTGCTGAACGCGGCAGAGGCTGGTGATGCCTCGGCGGAAAAGGCCGCGCGCAAGTCGTTGGAAACCACGGTGAAGCTCGAAGCACGTAAAATTGCTACAAAATATATTATGCCGCCGCGAACCGTCGAGTTCGCTGTGCTTTATCTGCCTACAGACGGACTGTACACGGAGGTGGCCCGTATTCCGGGGCTGATGGATGAAGTGGGGCGGCAGTATCGTGTTCTGATCATGGGGCCTGCCCTCATGCCTGCGATGTTGCGGACAATTCATCTGGGCTATGTCACTCTGGCGCTGGAAGAACGAACCGAGAGCATTGCCCGGCTTTTGGGGGCCACGCGTCAGGAGATGCTGCGGATGGATGGCGTGCTGGAAAAACTGGCCAGAAACGCTCAGGCCATGTCCTTCTCGATTGAGGAGGCCCGCAGGCGGACACGGGCCGTGGGTAAACGGCTGAAAGACCTCGAAGTCTCCCCGGAAGACGCTCAGGCGGGGGCGGAGGAAGAGTCTGAAACCGATTTTACTGGAACGGCGCAGGACGGGGCTGCATCACGGTTGGGATGAGCAGGGATATGGACATGACGAAAGAGGACGCCACATTTCTCCCGCATGAGGGTGATGTCCGTGACGAAGGACTGCCTGAAAACGGGTTTTCTGCCGAAAGCCCGCATGAAGACAGGATGGTGCTTCTGATCGAGGATGACACCACCATTGCCGAGGAAATAACAGCGGAACTGCGCGCGCGCGGTTTTCGGGTGCGGCGCGAGGCCACGGGTGATGCCGGGCTGGAGGCCGCCCTGCTGGGCGAGGCCGATGTCATGGTGGTGGACAGGCTGCTGCCTGGCACGGACGGTCTGTCCGTTATCGAGACCATGCGCCAGCAGGATGTACGCACGCCGGTTCTGGTGCTGTCGGCGTTGTCGGCGGTGGATGACAGGGTATCCGGGCTGAAAGCGGGTGGGGATGATTACCTGACCAAGCCTTTTGCTATGGAGGAACTCGTCGCCCGGCTGGAAGCGCTCCTGCGCAGGCCGGATGATGTACGGGCTACCCGCCTGCGCACCGGCCCGCTGGAAATGGATCTGATCGAACGCCGCGTTTGGCGTGACGGGCGCGAGATCGAACTGCTCCCGCGTGAGTTCCGCCTGCTTGAATATCTGATGCGCAGGCCCGGTCAGGTGCTTACGCGCTCGATGCTGCTGGAAGATGTCTGGCAGTACCGCTTCATTCCCCGCACCAATCTGGTGGATGTGCATATCGGCAAGCTACGGCGCAAGATCGACGCTTCCGGCGAGGAACCGCTGATCCAGAGCATTCGCGGCACGGGGTTCCAGTTGCGTGTTCCTGACTGAACTCTTTCGTACCGCCACCTTTCGCATCACGCTTATGGCGCTTGCCGCTATGGCGGGGGTCATGGTTATGCAGTTCGGGCTTGTCTATGCCCAGATGGAGGCAGTGGAATCCCGCCGCTCCACCGAACTGCTTGAGGGCGAGGCCGAGCTTTTGTCCCAGATGTCGTCTGAACATCTGGAATATGTCATCCGGCGCAGGGCCACGGGAGACCTGCGGCTGATCATCAGCAGTGCGGGGCTGTTCGATGCAGGTCATGCCCTGATTGCGGGTGATCTGCATAGCTGGCCGCACGGGCTGAAAGCCGATGGCAAGCCGCATAATATCGAAATCTATCCTGAAGAGGGCGCACCCTATCCGCTGCGCCTGCTGGCGGTATCGCTGACCAATGGCACCATTTTGGTGCTCGGGCGCAGTTTTCACCTGCTGGCCGAGCAAAAACTCATGCTCCGCCACGCCATGCTGGTGGCGGCGGTGCCAACCTTCCTGTTCGCGCTGTTTCTGGGCATTGTCCTCAGCCACCGCGCCCTTTCCCGCGTAAAGGAAATGCATGAGGCCATAGACCGGATCATGGGGGGCGATATTCATGAACGCCTGCCCGCCGCGCGTGAGCGCGATGATCTGGAGCGGCTGGCGGGTAGCGTAAATCGCATGCTCGACCGGCTTGAGCGACTGATGGACGGCATGCGCGAAGTGGGGAACGACATCGCCCACGATTTGCGCACCCCGCTTTCACGGGTGCGCGCCCGGCTGGAGCGGGCTGTTTCTGCCGGCTTGGGGCCAGATGAGCTTGAGGCCGCCATGAGCCGCGCTGTGGATGATCTGGATCAGTGTCTGGGCACCATTACGGCGTTGCTGCGGATTGCAGAACTTGAAAACAGTCGGCGCAAGGCGGGGTTCGGGCAGGTGGCGCTCCGAGACCTCGTGGCGGATGTATCTGACCTGTACGAACCCATTGCCGAGATGGAGAGCAAGCGCCTGCTTATCTTCAAGCCGCTGCCGCCCGTGCAGGTGTTTGGTGACAGGCATCTGCTGATCGAACTGCTGGCCAATCTGGTGGATAATGCGATCAAGTTCACGCCTGAAGGTGGCAGCATCATGCTGGGGGTGAGCGGGCAGGGTGGTAAGGCGGAACTGACTGTGACCGACACAGGGGCCGGGATCGCCCCTGAAGAACGGCAGGCCGTGCTATCGCGCTTTTATCGTTCCGACAAAAGCCGCCATGTGCCGGGTAGCGGACTGGGGCTGAGTCTTGTCTGCGCCATTGCGCATCTGCACGAGGCAGAGGTGCATGTGGAAAGCGGGCCTGATGGACGCGGCACGTGCTTTCGTATCTGTTTTCCCCCCTTGCGGGAGCGGCCGGAGGGCGTAGCCACTTGACAGCGGGCGTATCCACCGGTAAGCGCCCCTTTCCTGATCGGAACGCGGGAGGTTCTACCGGGCGTTGCAACGCTAGGTGGAATCGTATGAACCGCGGTCCGGGTTCAATAGAGAGGAGTCCCGGATATGGCCAAAAAAGTTGTTGGCTACATCAAGCTTCAGATTCCCGCTGGTAAAGCCAACCCGTCTCCGCCGGTTGGTCCGGCGCTGGGTCAGCGCGGTCTGAATATTATGGAATTCTGCAAGGCGTTCAACGCCAAGACCCAGGGCCTCGAGCCGGGTATGCCGATTCCTGTCGTGATCACCGCTTATGCGGACCGCACGTTCAGCTTCATCACCAAAACCCCGCCGAACACGTACTTCCTGCTGAAGGCTGCCAAGATTTCCAAGGGCAGCTCCACGGTTGGCAAGAGCGCGTCCGTTGGTAAGGTGACCATGGCTCAGCTGCGTGAAATCGCTGAGCAGAAGCAGCAGGACATGAACGCGAACGATATCGATGGCGCCGTGCGCATGCTCATCGGTTCGGCACGTGCCATGGGCCTCGATGTGGTGGAGGGCTGAGAATATGGCAAAGAACAAGCGTCTGACCGCTGCGGTGGCCAAGGTTGTCGCCGGCAAGGCCTACGGTCTGGATGAAGCTGTCGCCCTCGTGAAGGAAAACGCGACCGCGAAGTTCGACGAGACGGTGGAAATCGCCCTCAACCTCGGCATCGACCCCCGTCATGCTGACCAGATGGTTCGTGGTTTCGTGTCCCTGCCCAACGGCACGGGCAAGACCCTGCGCGTTGGCGTGTTCGCTCGTGGTGCCAAGGCTGAAGAAGCCACGGCTGCCGGTGCTGACGTTGTCGGCGCAGAAGACTTGATGGAAAAGGTGCAGGCTGGCGAAATCGCTTTCGACCGCTGCATTGCCACGCCTGACATGATGGCCCTCGTTGGTCGTCTGGGTAAGATCCTCGGCCCGCGTGGTCTGATGCCGAACCCCAAGCTCGGCACCGTTACCATGGACGTCAAGGGCGCTGTTGAAGCGGCTAAGTCCGGTCAGGTTGAATACCGCGCTGAAAAGACCGGTATCATCCATGCTGGCGTTGGCAAGGCTTCCTTCGGCACCGACAAGCTGGTTGAAAACGTACGTGCGTTCGTTGATGCCGTGCAGAAGGCGCGTCCCACTGGCGCAAAGGGCACCTACATGAAGAAGGCCGCCCTTTCCTCCACCATGGGGCCCGGTGTGCAGGTTGACGTCTCGGCCTTCACGGTCTGAGATAAGAATGTCGTGCTGCTGGCCTGAGGCTGGCGGCACGCATGGAAGATGCTCCGGTGTCTTCCGTTACCTGTCCGAGACTACACGCGGTCGCTAGGCGGCCTTAAACAGCGCAAGCTGGCGGGTGGTATGACGGGGATGCTGGTTGCAGGCTGATTTTTTCAGTGGCCCCAGATTCCGTTTCAAGGACAGGCGAGCGGGTGTTGCGCATGCGTAGCACCCAAAGGGCAACCCGTTCCATTCGGCGCAAGCTGGACGGAACAAGTAGGAGACGGGATTTGGACCGTACGGAAAAGAAGGCTTTAGTCGCCTCTCTGGCCACCGTTTTCGCCCAGACGTCCATGGTTGTGGTGACCCAGAATGCTGGGTTGACCGTAGCCAGCGTGACCGATCTGCGGCGCAAGGTGCGTGCAGCGGGTGCGAACTATAAAGTCGTTAAAAACCGGCTGGCAACTCTCGCCCTGGATGGGACCCAGTTCAGCGGCATCGCGCCGCTGCTGAAGGGCCCGACCGCGCTCGCGTGGTCGGATGACCCGGTGGCAGTGGCGAAGGTGATCGTTGAGTTCGCCAAAACCGATGACAAGCTTGTGGTGCTTGGTGGTTCTCTTGGTTCTCAGGTGCTCGACACCAACGGGATCAAGGCTCTGGCCGAGCTGCCGTCGCTTGACACGCTGCGCGCGCAGCTCGTGGGGCTTATCTCCACGCCTGCAACGCGTATTGCGGCCGTCACGCAGGCACCCGCCGCGCAGCTTGCTCGCGTTTTTGGGGCCTATGCCAAGACGGGCGAAGCCGCCTGAAAACAGCCGCCCCTCGGGGTGGGTGTTCACGATATACACGCAGCCTTCGTTCAGGGGGTTGCGTTCCGCTAACCAGTATTTATATTAGGAAGACTAACCATGGCTGATCTTGCTAAGCTCGTTGACGAACTGTCCGCTCTGACCGTTCTTGAAGCTGCTGAACTCTCCAAGCTCCTTGAAGAAAAGTGGGGCGTTTCCGCTGCTGCTCCGGTTGCTGTTGCTGCCGCTCCGGCTGCTGGCGCTGGCGCTGCCGCTGCTGAAGAACAGACCGAGTTCACTGTGATCCTGGCCGCCGCTGGCGAAAAGAAGATCAACGTGATCAAGGAAATCCGTGGCATCACGGGTCTGGGTCTGAAGGAAGCTAAGGATCTGGTCGAAGGCGCTCCGAAGCCCGTCAAGGAAGGCGTGAACAAGGAAGAAGCCGACAAGATCAAGAAGCTTCTCGAAGAAAACGGCGCGACCGTCGAAGTGAAGTAAGATTGTCGTGTTCCCGGCATATGTCGGGATCGCGTGATCGGGGTTACCGGGTGGAGGTGTCAGCCTCCGCCCGTTTGCCTGTTTCTGGATGATCCGGGGCAGGGCGGTAGTTACGGCGTTCAGACTTTCAGGCTTGCGGTTTGCCGCAGGCCTGATGGTCTGGAAGACTAAGGCGGGGCAGGAGCGACGATGAACGCAATCACCAAATCGTTCACAGGACGGAAGCGGATTCGCAAGAGTTTTGGGCGTATTCCTGAAATCGCTCCGATGCCGAATCTGATTGATGTGCAGCGTGCGTCCTATGAGACGTTCCTGCAGGCCAATGTATCGGCTGACGCGCGTACGGCCACTGGCCTTCAGGAAGTTTTCCGCTCTGTTTTTCCCATTAACGATTTCGCCGGGCGCGGTCGTCTCGAATTCGTCAGCTACGAATTCGAAGAGCCGAAATACGACGTCGAGGAATGCATTCAGCGTGGCCTGACATTCTCGGCGCCGCTCAAGGTTATCCTGCGCCTGATCGTGTGGGACGTGGATGAAGATACGGGCTCACGCTCCATCCGCGACATCAAGGAGCAACCGGTCTATATGGGCGACATGCCCCTGATGACCGATAATGGCACGTTTATCGTCAATGGTACGGAACGTGTTATCGTCAGCCAGATGCACCGTTCGCCGGGTGTGTTCTTTGATCATGACAAGGGCAAGACGCACTCCTCGGGCAAGTATCTGTTTGCTGCGCGCGTCATTCCCTATCGTGGCTCATGGCTCGACTTCGAATTCGATGCCAAGGATCTGCTGTACGTCCGTATCGATCGCAAGCGTAAGCTGCCGATTACGACCCTGCTTTACGCGCTGGAAGGGGCTTCCTCGGTAGCCGCTCGCGCTGCCAAGCGGGCTGAAGGCGGCGATGTCGATGCCATGGAAATCCGTGGTATGGATGCCAACGAAATCCTTGGCTACTTCTACGACACGGTGAATTTCGCCAAGACCGCCAAAGGCTGGGCGCGTCCGTTCGATGCGGATTCCTTCCGTGGCGTCAAGCTGCTGTCTCCGCTGGTCGATGCCGAAACGGGTGAGGTTGTGGCGGATGCCGAAACCAAGCTCACGGCCCGTCTGGTGCGCAAGATCGCGGAAACCACCCGCGAGGTTCTGGTGGGTGAAGTCGATCTGATCGGTCGCTTCATCGCTCATGATATCGTCAACCTGAACACTGGCGAAATCTACGGCGAAGCCGGTGAGGAAATCACCGAAGCCCGTCTGGCTGCTCTGGAAGAAGCTGGCGTGACGGAACTGCCGGTTCTGGCCATTGATGGTGCCAAGGGGCCGTGGATCCGTAACACGCTGACGGTAGACAAGAACGCCAGCCGTGACGAAGCGCTGATCGACATCTATCGCGTCATGCGCCCCGGTGAGCCGCCGACCGCCGAAACGGCGGAAACGATGCTGCAGGGCCTGTTCTTCGATCCCGACCGTTACGACCTGTCTGCGGTCGGTCGTGTGAAGATGAACATGCGCCTCGATATCGATGTGCCGGACACCGTACGCGTTCTGCGTAAGGAAGACATCCTGCGCACGGTCAAGGTTCTGTGCGACCTCAAGGACGGCCGCGGTCAGATCGACGATATTGATAACCTCGGTAACCGTCGTGTGCGCTCCGTGGGCGAACTGATGGAAAATCAGTATCGCATCGGCCTGCTGCGCATGGAACGTGCTATCCGTGAGCGTATGGGTTCGGTGGATATTGATACGGTCATGCCGCATGACCTGATCAACGCCAAGCCTGCTGCTGCTGCTGTGCGCGAGTTCTTCGGCTCCTCTCAGCTCAGCCAGTTCATGGATCAGACCAATCCGCTTTCGGAAGTGACGCATAAGCGTCGTCTGTCTGCGCTTGGCCCGGGTGGTCTGACGCGTGAGCGCGCAGGCTTCGAAGTCCGTGACGTTCATCCGACGCATTATGGCCGTATCTGCCCGATTGAAACGCCGGAAGGCCCGAACATCGGTCTGATCAACTCACTGGCCACCTATGCCAAGGTGAACAAGTACGGCTTTATTGAAACCCCGTATCGTCTGGTGAAGGACGGCGTGCTTCAGGATGGCTGGAAATATCTTTCCGCCATGGAAGAAGAAAAGCTCGTCGTTGCACAGGCTGACGCCAAGGTTGACGACAAGAACGCGCTGACGGGCGATCTGATCTCCGTCCGCCGGAATGGTGACTTCCGTCTGGTTCCCCCGACTGAAGTGACCGCTAGCGATGTGTCGCCCAAGCAGCTTGTTTCGGTTGCTGCGGCACTCATTCCGTTCCTTGAAAACGATGACGCGAACCGCGCGCTCATGGGTTCGAACATGCAGCGTCAGGCTGTGCCGCTGGTGCGCTCCGATGCGCCGCTGGTCGGCACCGGTATGGAAGCTGCTGTGGCCCGCGATTCCGGTGCAACCATCGTTGCTCGCCGCGATGGCGTGGTGGATCAGATTGATGGTGCGCGTATCGTGGTGCGGGCAACCGACACCAATGGTGCGACGCAGGGCGTTGATATCTACCGTCTGCGCAAATACTCCCGCTCCAACCAGTCCACCTGTATCAACCAGCGTCCGCTGGTGTTCGTGGGTGATCAGGTGCGTGCGGGCGACATCATTGCCGATGGCCCGTCAACCGAACTGGGTGAACTGGCTCTGGGTCGTAACGTGCTTGTCGCGTTCATGCCCTGGAATGGTTACAACTTCGAAGACTCGATCCTGATTTCCGAGCGGATTGCCAAGGACGATGTGTTTACCTCGATCCATATCGAGGAATTCGAAGTCATGGCCCGCGATACCAAGCTGGGTCAGGAAGAAATCACCCGCGACATTCCCAATGTCGGTGAAGAAGCGCTCCGCAACCTCGACGAAGCGGGTATCGTGTACGTCGGTGCGGAAGTTAATCCGGGTGACATCCTGATCGGTAAGGTGACGCCGAAGGGCGAAAGCCCGATGACGCCGGAAGAAAAGCTCCTGCGCGCCATTTTCGGTGAAAAAGCCTCCGATGTGCGTGACACATCCCTGCGTCTGCCGCCCGGCACCACAGGCACGATTGTTGACGTGCGCGTCTTCTCCCGCCGTGGCGTGGATAAAGACGAACGCGCGATGGCGATTGAGCGTGCGGAAATCGAACGTCTGGCTAAGGATCGCGACGACGAACGTGGTATTCAGGAACGCTCGTTCTTCGGTCGTCTGCGCGAAAAACTGCTGGGCCAGACGGCTGGCGCCGGGTTCAAGGGTGTGAAGTCGGGCACGGTTCTGACGGATGATGTGCTTGATGAGCACCCCCGTGCTGTGTGGCGTCATATTGTCGTGGCATCCGATACGGTCATGGCGGAACTTGAAACCCTGCGTCGTGAGTTTGATGCGGCTATCGCCCGCATTCAGGCCCGCTTCGAAAGCAAGGTTGAAAAGCTCCAGCGTGGTGATGAACTGCCGCCGGGTGTGATGAAGATGGTCAAGGTCTTCGTCGCCGTGAAGCGTAAGCTTCAGCCGGGTGACAAGATGGCCGGTCGTCACGGCAACAAGGGTGTTGTCTCCCGCGTTGTTCCTGTTGAAGACATGCCGTTCCTTGAAGATGGCACACCGGTTGATCTGGTGCTGAACCCGCTGGGCGTGCCGTCGCGCATGAACGTGGGGCAGATTCTCGAAACCCATCTGGGCTGGGCCTGTGCCAATATCGGTCGTGGCATCGGCGATCTGGTGGACGAGTACCAGAGAACGGGTGAAAAGCGTCAGGAACTGCTGGATCGCCTCAAGGAAGTCTATGGCGAGAAAGTCTATGATGACTCCATCGCGTCCATGACCAACGAGGCGCTGGTAGAACTGGCGGGCAACCTGCGTAAGGGCGTGCCGATCGCAACCCCTGTGTTCGATGGTGCCTCCATTCCCGATATTGAAGCCATGCTGGAAAAGGCTGGCGTCAACAAGAGCGGGCAGTCGCAGCTGATTGACGGGCGTACGGGCGAGCCGTTTGAACGCCGCACGACGGTTGGCTACATTTATATGCTCAAGCTGCATCACCTTGTTGATGACAAGATCCATGCACGCTCGATCGGGCCGTATTCGCTTGTTACGCAGCAGCCGCTGGGTGGTAAGGCGCAGTTCGGTGGCCAGCGTTTCGGGGAAATGGAAGTGTGGGCGCTGGAAGCCTACGGTGCTGCCTATACCCTGCAGGAAATGCTGACAGTCAAATCTGATGACGTTTCGGGCCGTACCAAGGTGTACGAAGCCATCGTGCGGGAGCAGGACGACTTCGAGGCAGGTATCCCCGAAAGCTTCAACGTGCTGATCAAGGAACTCAAATCCCTTGGCCTGAACGTGGAGCTGGAGCAGGGAGCCGACTGAGGGTGCCTTTCTCAGACATGATCCATTGTTATTTCAAAGGGAAGACCGGAGTGTGCGCTCCGGCTTCCCGTTTCCCGCTGGGGGCTTCGACACATGAATGAACTCATGAAAATTCTTGGCCAGACCGGCCAGGCGATGACCTTCGACCAGATCAAGATCCAGCTCGCATCGCCCGAGCAGATCCGTTCCTGGTCGTTTGGTGAAATCAAGAAGCCCGAAACCATCAACTATCGTACGTTCAAGCCTGAGCGTGATGGCCTGTTCTGCGCGCGTATTTTTGGCCCGATCAAGGACTATGAGTGCCTTTGCGGTAAATACAAGCGCATGAAGTTTCGCGGTATTATCTGCGAAAAGTGCGGTGTTGAAGTCACGCTGGCGAAGGTGCGCCGCGAGCGTATGGGCCATATCCAGCTCGCAAGCCCCGTTGCGCATATCTGGTTCCTGAAATCCCTGCCGAGCCGTATCGGCCTGATGGTCGATCTGACCCTCAAGGATCTGGAAAAAGTTCTCTATTTCGAAAGCTATCTGGTTCTTGAACCCGGTACGTCGCCTCTCAAGCAGTATTCGCTGCTGACCGAGGAGCAGTATCTGGACGCCATGGACGAGTATGGCGATGAAGGCGTTGAAGTCGGTATCGGCGCTGAAGCCATCAAGAAGGTGCTGGAACGCATCGACTGCGATGCCGAAAAGGTCGAACTGCGTCAGGATCTGAAGGAAACTACTTCGGAAGCCAAGCGCAAGAAGCTGGTCAAGCGTCTGAAGCTGGTAGAAGCCTTCGCGGAAAGCGGCTCACGCCCCGAATGGATGATTCTGGACATGGTGCCGGTCATTCCGCCGGAACTGCGTCCGCTGGTGCCGCTGGATGGTGGCCGTTTTGCAACGTCCGATCTGAACGACCTGTACCGTCGCGTCATCAACCGTAACAACCGTCTCAAGCGGCTTATGGAACTGCGTGCGCCCGATATTATCGTGCGTAACGAAAAGCGTATGCTGCAGGAAGCGGTTGACGCACTGTTCGATAACGGCCGTCGCGGTCGCGCCATCACAGGTGCCAACAAGCGTCCGCTGAAGTCGCTGTCCGACATGCTCAAGGGTAAGCAGGGCCGCTTCCGTCAGAATCTTCTGGGTAAGCGCGTTGATTACTCGGGTCGTTCGGTCATCGTGGTGGGCCCGGAACTGAAGCTGCACCAGTGCGGTCTGCCCAAGAAGATGGCGCTGGAGCTGTTTAAGCCCTTCATTTACGCCAAGCTGGAAAAATACGGTCACGCCACCACCATCAAGGCTGCAAAGCGTATGGTGGAAAAAGAGCGCCCGGAAGTGTGGGATATCCTTGAAGAGGTTATCCGCGAACATCCTGTTCTGCTGAACCGTGCGCCGACTCTTCATAGGCTGGGCATTCAGGCTTTCGAGCCGGTGCTGATTGAAGGCAAGGCTATCCAGCTTCACCCGCTGGTCTGTACCGCGTTCAACGCCGACTTCGATGGCGATCAGATGGCCGTGCACGTGCCTCTGAGCCTTGAAGCCCAGCTTGAAGCCCGCGTGCTGATGATGTCCACCAACAACATCCTCAGCCCGGCTAACGGTAAGCCGATCATCGTGCCGTCTCAGGATATCGTGCTCGGGCTGTATTACCTCAGCCTCGAAACGCCTGAGTTTAAAGTTTCCCTTGATCGTAGCGAATACGACAATGAAACCGGCGCTCTGATCAAGGAAGGTGCACCGTCTTTCGCCTCCGTGAGCGAAGTCGAATACGCTCTCAGCGCAGGCGCGCTGAAACTGCACGACAAGATCCGGGCGCGTTTCGAGCAGGTGGATGCCGATGGCAACCGTCGGGTTGAAGTGGCCGTGACAACGCCGGGCCGCGTGCTGATTGCGCAGATTCTGCCCAAGCATGTGGCTGTGCCGTTCTCGCTGATCAATCGCCAGCTGACCAAGAAAGCCGTGTCGGACGTGATCGACACAGTTTACCGTCACTGCGGCCAGAAAGAGGCGGTCATTTTCTGTGATCGTCTGATGGCGCTCGGTTTCCGTCATGCGGCCAAAGCCGGTATTTCCTTCGGTAAGGATGACATGATCATCCCGGCTGAAAAGAAGGAACTGGTTGATCGCACAGCGACCGAGGTTAAGGAGTTCGAGCAGCAGTATCAGGATGGTCTGATTACCGCTGGCGAACGCTACAACAAGGTGGTTGACGCCTGGTCGCGTTGCACGGACGAAGTCCAGGCTGCGATGACCAAGGAAATTTCCCGTCAGGAAGTTGGCAAGCCCATCAACTCGGTCTGGATGATGAGCCACTCCGGCGCCCGTGGGTCGCCGGCTCAGATGAAGCAGCTTGCCGGTATGCGTGGTCTGATGGCCAAGCCATCGGGTGAAATTATTGAACAGCCGATTATTGCCAACTTTAAAGAAGGCCTGTCGGTTCTCGATTACTTCACCTCGACCCACGGTGCCCGTAAGGGTCTGGCGGATACGGCGCTCAAGACGGCTAACTCCGGTTACCTCACCCGCCGTCTGGTGGACGTGGCGCAGGACAGCATCATCATTGAAGATGATTGCGGTAGCGAGCGCGGTCTGACGGTGCGTGCGGTTCTGGATGGTGGCGAGGTCGTCTCCTCTCTATCCGAGCGTATTCTGGGCCGTACAGTTGCCAGCGATGTTATCGACCCGACAACGGGTGCGGTCATTCTGCCGCGTAATCATCTGATTGATGAGGCCGATGCAGAGCGGGTCGAGAAGGCCGGGGTCGAAACGGTGCATATCCGCTCCGTTCTGACCTGTGACAGCCGTATCGGTGTCTGCGGTCACTGCTATGGTCGTGATCTCGCACGCGGCACGCCGGTTAATATCGGTGAAGCCGTGGGTGTTATCGCAGCGCAGTCGATCGGTGAACCCGGCACTCAGCTGACCATGCGTACCTTCCATATCGGTGGTGCGGCGCAGCGTGGTGCCGAACAGTCGATGATCGAGGCCTCGCGTGAAGGTCTGATTGCGATCCGTAACCGCAACGTTGTGCATAACAGCCAGAACGTGCCGATTGTTATGGCGCGTAACTGCGAAATTCTGCTGACGGACGAAAACGGTGTGGAAAAGGCGCGTTATCGCGTGCCTTACGGTGCCCGACTGCTGGTGACGGACGGTGCCCAGGTCGCGCGCAGCCAGAAGCTGGCAGAGTGGGACCCCTACACCCTGCCGATCATCACAGAGAAAGCCGGTAAGGTTGAGTATCTGGACCTGATCGATTCCATCACGCTTGTTGAGCGTATGGATGAAGTGACGGGCCTGACCGCCAAGGTGGTGGTTGACTACAAGCAGGCCGGCAAAGGTGTTGATCTGCGTCCGCGCCTGCAGCTGAAGGACGCCAATGGCGAGGTTATCAAGCTCGATAACGGGTCTGATGCGCGCTACTTCCTCTCTCCCGAAACACTGCTTTCGGTTGAGAACGGTGCGGAAGTAAACGCGGGTGACGTGCTGGCACGTCTGCCGCGTGAAGGTTCCAAGACGCGTGACATTACCGGTGGTCTGCCGCGCGTTGCTGAACTGTTTGAAGCCCGTCGTCCCAAGGATCATGCGATCATTGCCGAAATGGAAGGTCGCGTTGAATTCGGTAAGGACTACAAGTCCAAGCGCCGTATTGTCGTGAAGAACGATGAAACCGGCGATGAGCAGGAATATCTGATCCCCAAGGGTAAGCATATTTCTGTTCAGGAAGGGGACTTTGTCGAGAAGGGCGATCCGCTGGTCGATGGTCCGCGCGTGCCGCACGATATTCTGAAGGTCATGGGGGTTGAGGCGCTGTCCGATTACCTCATCAATGAAATTCAGGACGTTTATCGTCTGCAGGGCGTGAAGATCAACGACAAGCACATTGAGGTGATCGTTCGCCAGATGCTCCAGAAGGTTGAAATTCTGGAGCCGGGCGATACGACCTACCTGATTGGTGAAACGGTTGATCGCATCGAGTTCGAGGCGGAAAACACCAAGTGCCTGAACGCTGGTGAACGTCCTGCGCTGGCCATGCCAGTTCTGCAGGGTATTACCAAGGCTTCGCTGCAGACGCAGTCCTTCATCTCTGCCGCGTCCTTCCAGGAAACAACGCGTGTGCTGACGGAGGCCGCAACGGCAGGCAAGATCGACAGGCTGACAGGCCTGAAGGAAAACGTGATCGTCGGGCGCCTGATCCCTGCGGGCACAGGCAGTGTCATGAAGCGTTTGCGGGCAATCGCAGCCGAACAGGACCGCCAGCGTGTCGGGCGGAGTGCTGCGGAGTAAACGCGTACTCTCTTGATATGCAGTATAAAAACAGGATCGGCCTCGTGCCGGTCCTTTTTTTATGGGGTAGAGGGAATGCCTGACAGAGAATCGCTAGGGAATGCTTGACTTAGTTGGGGGGGAAGGTTAGTTAGCACCCCTCAGCTTTGAGCATCATCCGTGGTGTTCGGGCAATCAGGTTCTCTGTACGAGTTTCCAGCATGCGGCAGGCTTCCGGTGGAAGCACAGCCGGATGCCAATATAGCCTCATTCCGGCATCTGCCGGTTGGGATATTTTTAATGGAAGTCGGCAGCCCGGAAAAAGGCTGGCCGACCGAACTGTGTAAGGATCGGGAAAGGCGCATGCCGACCATCAACCAGCTCATTGCCAAGGGGCGCAAGCCTGCAGTCAAGCGCAATAAGGTGCCCGCGCTGCAGGGTTGCCCCCAGAAGCGCGGTGTCTGCACCCGCGTTTATACGACGACACCGAAGAAGCCGAACTCCGCACTGCGTAAAGTTGCCAAGGTGCGTCTGACGAACGGCTATGAGGTGGTCAGCTATATTCCGGGTGAAGGCCATAACCTTCAGGAACATAGTGTTGTGCTTATCCGCGGCGGTCGTGTGAAGGACTTGCCGGGTGTTCGTTATCACATCCTTCGTGGTGTTCTCGATACGCAGGGTATCGCCAAGCGGCGTCAGCGTCGGTCGCTCTATGGCGCCAAGCGTCCGAAGTAAGAGGAAGTCCAGGTATGAGTCGCCGTCATCGCGCCGTAAAGCGCGAGATCCTTCCCGATCCGAAGTTCGGAGACATCGTTATCACGCGTTTCATGAATGCGCTGATGTTCGATGGCAAGAAATCCACCGCAGAAAAGATCGTCTATGGTGCGCTTGACGCCATGGCACGTCGGAGTGGCAATGCCTCCGATCCGATCGCTCTGTTCCACAATGCGCTGGATAACGTAAAGCCGGCTGTTGAAGTGCGCTCTCGCCGTGTTGGCGGTGCCACCTATCAGGTGCCGGTTGAAGTGCGCACTGACCGTCGTCAGGCACTGGCAATCCGTTGGCTGATTGACGCTGCGCGCAAGCGTGGCGAAAACACCATGCAGGATCGCCTGTCTAACGAGCTGCTCGATGCGGTGAATAACCGCGGTGCGGCCGTCAAGAAGCGCGAAGATACGCATCGTATGGCAGAAGCCAACAAGGCATTCAGCCACTACCGCTGGTAACTCGTGAAAGTTTGCCTCTTCCCGTGTGGTGGGGCTGGCTTGTAACAACTGCATCCCGATTGTTCTGGGGTATGGAGTAGACAATGGCTAAGGCTAAATTTGAGCGGAATAAACCGCACTGCAACATCGGCACCATTGGTCACGTTGACCATGGTAAGACTTCTCTGACGGCGGCTATCACCAAGACGCTGGCTAAGAAGGGTGGCGCGGAATTCAAGGCGTATGACCAGATCGATGCGGCTCCTGAAGAGCGCGCTCGTGGCATCACCATTTCCACCGCTCACGTGGAATACGAAACCGAAAACCGTCACTACGCACACGTTGACTGCCCCGGACACGCCGACTACGTGAAGAACATGATCACGGGTGCGGCGCAGATGGACGGCGCGATCCTGGTTGTGTCTGCAGCTGACGGCCCGATGCCCCAGACCCGTGAGCACATCCTGCTTGCTCGTCAGGTTGGCGTTCCGGCTCTGGTCGTGTTCCTGAACAAGGTTGATCAGGTTGACGATCCCGAGCTGCTCGAGCTGGTTGAAATGGAAGTGCGCGAACTGCTGTCTTCCTACCAGTTCCCCGGCGACGATATTCCGGTGATCAAGGGCTCTGCTCTGGTGACTCTGGAAGATGGCGATGCCGAGCTCGGTGAGAACCGCGTTCTGGACCTGATGGCCGCTGTTGACAGCTACATCCCGCAGCCGGAGCGTCCGGTTGATCGTCCGTTCCTGATGCCGATCGAAGACGTGTTCTCCATCTCTGGTCGTGGCACGGTTGTGACCGGCCGTGTGGAGCGTGGCGTTGTCAACGTGGGTGACGAAGTTGAAATCGTCGGCCTGAAAGACACCGTCAAGACCACCGTTACCGGCGTTGAAATGTTCCGCAAGCTGCTTGATCGCGGTGAAGCTGGTGACAATATCGGCGCTCTGGTGCGTGGCACGAAGCGTGAAGACGTTGAGCGCGGTCAGGTTCTGGCTAAGCCCGGCTCCATCACGCCGCACAAGAAGTTCAAGGCTGAAGCCTACATCCTGACGAAGGAAGAAGGTGGCCGTCACACGCCGTTCTTCACCAACTATCGTCCCCAGTTCTACTTCCGTACGACGGACGTGACGGGTGTTGTGCATCTGCCGGAAGGCACCGAAATGGTGATGCCGGGCGATAACTGCGCCATGGAAGTCGAGCTGATCGCTCCGATCGCCATGGACGAAGGTCTCCGCTTCGCTATCCGCGAAGGTGGCCGTACGGTTGGCGCGGGCGTTGTTGCTTCCATTATCGAGTAATCGATAAAGGGGTTTGAGACTGAGTGGCCCCCGGCCGAGTTGTTCGGTCGGGGGTTTACTTGGCGGCCGGGTTTGCCCCGGACAAGTTAGGTGTTGGACTAAGAAACAAATGGACAACCAGAACATCCGCATTCGCCTGAAAGCGTACGATCACCGCGTGCTCGACAACAGCACGAAGGAAATCGTTAACACGGCGAAGCGTACGGGTGCGCGGGTTCGGGGTCCTATCCCGCTGCCGACGCATATCGAACGGTTTACGGTTAACCGTTCACCTCACGTAGACAAGAAGAGCCGCGAACAGTTCGAAATTCGGACGCATCGCCGCCTGCTTGATATTGTTGAGCCCACTCCGCAGACCGTGGACGCTCTCATGAAGCTCGACCTCGCCGCTGGCGTTGATGTCGAGATCAAACTCTAAGGTCCAGACGATGCGCACCGGATTGATCGCAAAAAAGCTGGGCATGTCCCGGCTGTTCAAGGAAGACGGCACACATGTGCCTGTCACAGTTCTGCATATTGATGATGTGCAGGTGGTTGATGTCCGCACCCAGGAGCGGGATGGCTATGTTGCCGTTCAGCTGGGTATGGGCAACGCCAAGGTCAAAAACGTTTCCAAGCCCAATCGTGGCCATTTTGCCCGCGTGAAGGTTGAGCCCAAAAAAGTGGTTCGGGAATTCCGCGTGGCGGACGACGCTACGGTGGAAATCGGAGCCTCCCTGTCTGCTGCTCATTTTGTCGTTGGCCAGAAGGTTGACGTCACGGGCACCAGTAAGGGTAAGGGATTTGCTGGTGCAATGAAGCGCTGGAATTTTGCCGGTCTGGAAGCTACGCATGGTGTGTCTATCTCGCACCGTTCGCATGGTTCGACCGGTAACCGCCAGGATCCCGGCAAGACCTTCAAAAACAAGAAAATGGCTGGTCATCTGGGCGATGAGCGCGTGACCACTCTGAACCTCGAAATTGCTGCGGTCGATCCGGAAAAGAATCTGGTCATGGTTCGGGGCTCCATTCCTGGGGCGAAGAACAGTGTCGTTCTCATCCGTGATGCGATCAAGAAAGCCCGCCATGGCGACGCGCCCTATCCGGCCGGCCTTGTGACGGCGGAAGGCTGAGATCATGGAAATCGAAATCAAGACACTTGATAACGGCACGGCTGGCTCTGCTACGCTGCCGGATGAACTTTTTGCGGTTGCTCCGCGTGCGGATATCATGGCGCGGGTTGTGCACTGGCAGCTGGCAAAGCGTCGCGCTGGCACGCATAAGGTCAAGGGCATGGGCGAAGTGTCCGGCACGACCAAAAAGCCGTACCGCCAGAAAGGTACCGGTAGCGCCCGTCAGGGCTCGCTGCGTGCTCCGCAGTATCGTACCGGTGGTGCGGTGCATGGCCCGGTCGTTCGTGACCACGGCTATGACCTGCCCAAGAAGGTGCGTCGCCTCGGCCTGATTTCCGCTCTGTCGCAGAAGGCGAAGGACGGCAAGCTGATCGTTCTGCAGTCTGCTTCCGGCGTGAACAAGACCAGCGAGCTGGCCAAGAAGCTTAAGGGCCTTGGTCTGGTATCTGCGCTGATCGTTGACGGTGCCGTGGACGAAGGTTTCGTTCGTGCAGCCCGCAACCTGCCGCGGATCGACATTCTGCCGACAATCGGTGCGAATGTGTATGACATTCTCAACCATGAGGTGCTTGCGATCACCCAGGCTGGCCTCGAAGGACTGAAGGAGCGCCTGGCATGACCAACATTCTTGCGCTGCGCAGGAAGGCCGAGCGTCTGTCTCGCGAGGCTCTGTGCGACATCGTTCGCGCCCCGGTTATCACCGAAAAGGCTTCTGGCCTTTCGGAAAAGAACCAGGTGGTTTTCAAGGTTGCGATCTCAGCCAGCAAGCCTGAAATCAAGGTTGCGGTTGAAACGCTGTTCGGGGTCAAGGTTGTTGGTGTCAACACCCTTGTCCAGAAGGGCAAGACCAAGCGCTTCAAGGGGCGTCTGGGCCAGCGTTCCGACGTGAAGAAAGCGTTCATTCAGCTCGCTGAAGGTCAGTCCATTGACCTTACGGCCAAGCTGGCGTGAGCAGGGGTAGAAACAAATGGCACTGAAGCACTTTAATCCTGTCACGCCGAGCATGCGTGGTACGGTTCTGATTGACAGGGCTGACCTTTGGAAGGGCAAGCCGGTCAAGCAGTTGACCGAAGGTAAGAATAAGTCGGGCGGCCGTAATAATAACGGTCGTATCACTTCCCGTTTCCGTGGGGGTGGTCACAAGCAGTCCTATCGTTACGTTGACTTCAAGCGTCGCAAGTTTGATGTTGTCGGCACGGTTGAGCGTCTGGAATACGACCCCAACCGTACGGCCTTCATCGCTCTGGTGAAGTACGAAGACGGCGAACTGGCGTACATTCTGGCTCCGCAGCGTCTGAAGGTTGGCGATTCGGTCATCTCCGGTGCGCGCGTGGACATCAAGCCGGGCAACGCCATGCCCCTGTCTGCTATTCCGGTTGGCACGATTGTGCACAACATCGAACTGAAGCAGGGCGCCGGTGGCAAGCTGGCCCGTTCCGCTGGCACGTATGCTCAGCTGGTCGGTAAAGATTCGGGCTACGCCCAGATCAAGCTGCAGTCCGGTGAACTGCGTGTCGTGCGCGGTGAGTGCATGGCCACTGTTGGCGCGGTTTCCAACCCCGACAACATGAACCAGCACATGGGTAAGGCTGGCCGTACGCGCTGGCTGGGTCGTCGTCCGCATAACCGCGGCGTCGTCATGAACCCGGTCGATCACCCGCATGGTGGTGGTGAAGGGCGTACTTCGGGCGGCCGTCATCCGGTTACGCCATGGGGTAAGCCGACCAAAGGATATAAAACTCGGGTCAACAAGCGGACGGACAGCCTGATTATCCGTCGCCGGAAGACCGGCAAGTAAGGGGCAATAGAAGATGGCACGTTCCGTCTGGAAAGGTCCGTTCGTCGACGGGTATCTGCTGAACAAGGCTGAAGCATCCCGCGCATCGGGCCGTAACGAAGTGATCAAGATCTGGTCGCGTCGTTCGACAATTCTCCCCCAGTTTGTGGGGTTGACGTTTGGTGTTTACAACGGTCAGAAGTTCCTGCCTGTGCAGGTGACGGAGAACATGGTTGGCCATAAGTTTGGCGAATTTTCTCCCACCCGTACATTCCACGGGCATGGTGCTGACAAAAAGTCTAAGCGGGGCTGAGAGCAAAGATGAGCAAGCCGAAGCATCCGCGCACGCTCGCGGAAACCGAAGCGCAAGCTGTCACGCGTAACATCCGGGTCAGCCCCCGCAAGCTGAATCTTGTGGCGGGTCTTATCCGCAACAAGCCTGCTTCTCAGGCGATCGCGACGCTGACATTCTCCAAGCGCCGCATTGCCCAGCAGGTCAAGAAGACGCTTGAAAGCGCTATTGCGAACGCAGAAAACAATCACCAGCTGGACGTTGACCAGCTGGTGGTGAAAGCTGCGGAAGTTGGCAAGTCCATTGTGATGCGTCGCTTTCATGCTCGCGGTCGTGGTCGTTCCGCGCGCGTCGAGAAGTTCTTCAGCCATCTGAAGATTGTTGTGGCCGAACGGGCGGTTGAGCCTGAAGCGGCTTCCTCCGAGCAGAAGGCGGCCTGAGTATGGGGCATAAAGTCAATCCGATCGGGCTGCGGCTCGGCATCAACCGCACGTGGGACAGCCGCTGGTACGCTGGCGCCGACTACTCCCGCCTGCTGCATGAAGACCTGAAGCTGCGTGCGTTCCTGCGCCGCAAGCTGGCGGGTGCGGGTGTGTCCCGTGTGGTGATCGAACGCCCGGCCAAAAAGCCGCGCGTCACCATTTACGCAGCACGTCCCGGCGTGGTGATCGGCAAGAAGGGTCAGGATATCGATGCTCTGCGCAAAGAGCTGACCCGTATGGCTGGCACTGAGGTTGCGCTGAACATTGTTGAAATCCGCAAGCCGGAAATCGACGCGACCCTGGTTGCAGAAAACATTGCCCAGCAGCTGGAGCGCCGCGTTGCGTTCCGCCGTGCAATGAAGCGCGCCGTACAGTCCGCCATGCGCCTTGGTGCGCAGGGTATTCGTATCAACTGCTCCGGCCGTCTGGGTGGTGCTGAAATCGCGCGTATCGAATGGTACCGCGAAGGACGCGTGCCCCTTCACACGCTGCGTGCCGACATCGACTACGGCACGGCAACCGCTATGACCACCTATGGTACATGCGGTGTGAAGGTCTGGATCTTCAAGGGTGAAATTCTCGCCCATGATCCGTTGGCTCAGGATCGCCGGGCGGCCGAACAGGCTCCTCAGCGCTGAGGAGAGGATAAAAGACAATGCTTTCCCCGAAGCGGACAAAATTCCGTAAAGCTCATAAAGGCCGTATCCACGGCCTTGCTAAAAGTGGCACCACGCTGAACTTCGGCACCTTTGGTCTGAAGGCTCTCCAGCCCGAACGGATCACGGCGCGCCAGATCGAAGCCTCCCGTCGAGCCATTACGCGCGCGATGAAACGTGCCGGTCGTGTCTGGATTCGTATTTTTCCTGACATTCCGGTCTCGACAAAACCCGCAGAAGTGCGTATGGGCTCCGGTAAAGGTTCTCCCGAATACTGGGTGGCCCGTGTGAAGCCAGGTCGCATCCTGTTCGAGATCGAAGGTGTGCCGCCCGAACTGGCGCGTGAAGCGCTGGCCCTCGGTGCAGCAAAGCTGCCGATCAAGACCAAGTTTGTGACCCGAATTGGAGATGCGTGAGATGGTAAAGGCAGCCAAGCCGGCTGATTTGCGCGCAAAAACCCCGGACGAGCTGCAGGCTCGTCTGGTGGAGCTGAAGCGCGAGCAGCTGAACCTGCGTTTCCAGCAGGCCACGGGTCAGACTGAATCGCAGAGCCGCGTTCGCGCGGTTCGTCGTGAAATTGCGCGCATCAAAACGATTGCCGCGCAGAATGCTAAGACAGTGGCGGGTGCGCAAACATCCGCCGCCAATGCCTGAGGAGAGTTAGCCGATGCCAAGGCGCGTCCTGAGCGGGCGTGTGACTAGCGACAAGATGGACAAGACCATTACGGTTATTGTCGAGCGTCGCGTCATGCATCCGCTGTATAAGAAGTTCATTCGTCGCTCCAAGAAGTATGCGGCGCATGATGAAGACAATCTCTGCAAGGTGGGTGACGCCGTGCGTATTGTTGAATGCCCGCCCATTTCGCGGCGTAAGACGTGGACCGTGATTTCCCGCAACGGCGAAGCCGTGGGCGTGGAAGCTGGCGCGTCGGCCTAACGTAAGGATATCAGGTTATGATCCATCCCGAGACCAACCTTGACGTGGCGGATAATTCCGGCGCGCGTCAGGTGCAGTGCATCAAGGTGCTGGGCGGTTCCAAGCGGAAATCTGCCTCGGTCGGCGACGTGATCGTCGTTTCCGTCAAGGAAGCCATTCCCCGTGGGAAGGTCAAGAAGGGCGACGTTCACCAGGCCGTTATCGTGCGGACTTCCTATCCGGTCCGTCGGCCTGATGGAAGCGCCATCCGTTTCGATCGGAACGCGGCGGTGCTCATCAATAAGCAGCAGGAGCCGATCGGTACTCGTATCTTTGGTCCGGTTGTGCGTGAACTGCGTGCGAAGAAGTTCATGAAGATCATCTCTCTGGCGCCGGAGGTGCTGTAATGGCTGCCCGTATTAAAAAAGGTGATACGGTCCTCGTCATCAGCGGTTCCTCCAAGGGGACGCAGGGGGAAGTTCTTGAGGTTCGTCCGACCGAAAACCGTGCGGTTGTTCGTGGCGTAGCTGTGGCCAAACGCCACCAGCGTGCCAGCCGTATGGGTGAGGAAGGCGGCATCATCGCTCGTGAGGCGCCCGTCCATCTCTCCAACCTTAAGCTGGTCGATCCCGCATCCAAGAAGCCCACTAAAGTTGGCTTCCGCGTGCTGGAAGATGGCCGCAAGGTTCGTGTCGCTAAGGCGACTGGTGAAGTGATTGAAGGCTGAGAGACCAGGAATGAGTGCGAATAACGAAAGTCGTTCCATCCCGCGCTTTCAGCAGCGCTATGAGAACGAACTGCGTGCCAAGCTGAGAGAACAGTTTGGTTACGGCAATGAGATGCAGGTTCCGCGCCTGGAAAAGATCGTCCTGAACATGGGCGTGGGCGAAGCTGCGGGCGATCAGAAGAAGCTTGACGCCGCTGTAGCGGAAATGACGCTGATCGCTGGCCAGAAGCCGGTTAAGACCTTGGCCAAAAAGGCCATCGCGGGTTTCAAAATCCGTGAAGGTCTGCCGATCGGCTGTAAGGTGACGCTGCGTCGTGCACGTATGTATGAATTCCTTGACCGTCTGGTCACGATCGCGATGCCCCGCATCCGCGATTTCCGTGGTCTTCCCGCGGGCAAGGGTTTCGACGGGCGTGGTAATTTTGCGCTGGGTCTGAAAGAGCAGATCGTGTTCCCTGAAATCGATTACGACAAAGTGGACGATGTCCGCGGTATGGATGTTGTGTTCGTGACCAGTGCGAAGACGGATGCTGAAGCTAAGGCCCTGTTGAAGGCGTTTGATCTTCCCTTCGCTGGGTGATATCAGGCTGGCTTTATTGTGTGATCTTGGAAAACCGTCGAAGGTTTTCGAAGGGTTCCGGAGGTAATCGAGTATGGCTAAAACATCTGCCATCCTGCGTAATGCGAAGCGCGCGCGCATGGCGGCACGTGACAAAGAGAAGCGTACAGCTCTCAAAAATATCGTGAAGGATCGGGCTCTCCCCGTGGAGGATCGGTTTGAAGCGTCTTTGAAGTTGGCTGAGCTGCCGCGTAATGGCTCGCGCGTTCGCGTGCGTCTGCGCTGCAAGCTGACCGGTCGTTCTCGTGGTAACTACCGCAAGTTCGAGCTGTGTCGCGTCGCTTTCCGTGATCTGGCATCGACTGGCCAGATTCCGGGAGTGGTCAAAGCTAGCTGGTAAGGGCGGGATATGTCACTTTCTGATCCGTTGGGTGATATGCTCACCCGTATTCGCAACGCTCAGCGTGCGCGTCATAACTCCTGCGTTGCGCCGGCTTCCAGCCTGCGCGTGAACGTTCTGGAGGCGCTGCAGCGCGAGGGTTACATTCGTGGGTACAAGCGCGAAGAGGTCCGCAAGGGCATCGCGCAGCTGCACATCGAGCTGAAATATGCCGAAGGTGAGCCGGTTATCCGCGAAATCCAGCGCGTTTCGCGTCCTGGTCGTCGCGTTTATTCCAAAATCAAAGAGCTGCCGCGGGTGCGTGCAGGGCTGGGTGTTTCCATCCTGTCCACGCCGCGTGGTGTTCTGTCCGATGTAGAGGCACGGGCCGCCAATGTTGGCGGTGAAGTCCTCTGCCGCGTGTTCTAAGGAGGGATACATGTCACGTGTAGGCAAATATCCCGTTGACGTGCCGGCGGGGGTCACCGTTTCTATCGTTGACGGCGTGTTTAAGGCTAAAGGCAAGCTCGGTGAGCTTTCCCTGCCGATTTCTGCGCATGTTACGGCTGAAGTGCAGGAAAGCAAGGTTGTTGTGCAGCCCGTCGGTACGGCCAGTCAGGCCCGTATGATGTGGGGCACGACCCGTGCGCTGATCGCTTCTGCTGTCAAAGGCGTTTCTGAAGGTTTTTCCAAGACGTTGGAAATCACCGGCACAGGTTATCGTGCTGCGGTGCAGGGTTCCAATCTGGTTATGAACCTTGGCTTCTCCCATGACGTGATCTATCCGATCCCGGCTGGCATCAAGATTTCAACCCCGCGGCCGACCGCCGTTGTGGTTGAAGGTATTGATAAGCAGCGGGTTGGCCAGGTGGCGCTGGACATTCGTAGCTACCGTAAGCCGGAGCCTTATAAAGGCAAGGGTGTGCGCTACGATACGGAGACCATTCGTCGCAAGGAAGGCAAGAAGAAATAATGAGCAATCAGCAGGAATTGCGGAACCGGCGGCGCGCGCGTCTCCGTTTCCAGCTTCGCCGCAAGGCTGCTGGCCGTCCGCGTTTGTCGGTCTTCCGGTCTGGCAAGAACATCTATGCTCAGGTCATTGACGATGCTCAGGGCGTGACCCTGGCCGCCGCGTCGACCCTGGATAAGGAACTGCGTAGCGCGCTCAAAAGCGGTGCAACGCAGGAAAGCGCCGGTGCAGTCGGTAAGCTGGTTGCCCAGCGCGCCGTTGCAGCGGGTGTATCCCAGGTCGTGTTCGACAGGGGGTCTTATCTTTATCACGGGCGTGTCAAGGCCCTGGCGGAGGCGGCCCGTGAGGGCGGTCTCTCCTTCTGAGGAAAGGATCACGCAATGGCTCGTGAACCAAGAGAAGGCGGTCGAGGCGGCCGTGAGCGTGAGCGCGAAGCTGATGAGCTGGTTGATAAGCTGGTCACCATCAATCGCGTTGCGAAGGTTGTAAAGGGCGGTCGGCGCTTTGCGTTTGCTGCTCTGGTTGTTGTCGGTGACCAGAAGGGTCGCGTTGGGTATGGTGCCGGTAAGGCCCGTGAAGTGCCTGAAGCAATCCGTAAGGCAACCGAACGTGCTAAGCGCAGCATGATCCGCGTTCCTATGAAGGAAGGCCGGACCCTGCATCACGATGTTGCTGGTCATTTCGGCGCCGGTAAGGTCGTTCTGCGTTCGGCTGAGGCAGGCACCGGGATCATCGCTGGTGGTCCGATGCGCGCCGTGTTCGAAAGCCTGGGCATCAATGATGTGGTGGCGAAGTCCCTCGGGACCCGCAACCCGCACAACATGGTCAAGGCGACATTCGACGCTCTGACGCGTTGTGCCAGCCCCCGTGCAGTGGCCAACCGTCGTGGCAAGAAAGTTGCCGAGATTTTTGGCAAGCGCGATCAGGCTGCCGGAGCGGAGGCCGCTGATGTCTGAGAAAAAGACCTTCAAGGTTGTGCAGGTGGCGTCCGGTAACGGACGCAAACCCGGCCAGCAGGAAACTCTGATCGGGCTTGGTCTGAACAAGATCGGGCGCGAGAAGGTTCTGGAAGATACGCCGTCCACACGGGGTATGGTCCGCAAGGTGGCCCACCTGGTGAAGGTGGAGGATTGAAATGAATCTGAACGAACTTCGTGATAACGAAGGCTCACGCTATCGCAAGAAGCGGCTCGGTCGTGGTATCGGGTCTGGCAAGGGCAAGACGTCAGGTAAGGGTGTAAAAGGCCAGAAGGCTCGTGAGGGCGTGTCTCTCAACGGGTTTGAAGGTGGTCAGCTCCCTATCTACCGTCGTCTTCCCAAGCGCGGCTTTAAGAACATCTTCCGTAAGGTGTATGCACCGGTCAATCTGGGCGCTATTGAGCAGGCCCTGGCTGACGGCAAGCTGGAATCCGCTGCTCCGGTGACGGAAGAAGCGCTGAAGAAGGCAGGTCTTGTCGGCTCCGGTAAATACGCGGGCGTTCGTATTCTTGGTGAAGGTGAACTGACCAAGAGTGTGACGTTCGAGGTGTCGGGTGTTTCCGCTTCTGCTCGCGTTGCCATTGAAAAGGTCGGCGGTAGCGTCAAGCTGCTCGGGCCTGTGGCAGTGGAAGCCAGCGCGTCCTGAGTATGGCTGGGGAGAGAGCAGTGATCAAAGCTGTTCTCTCTTCGTCGCGTACGACTGGAAATGCTGTCTGGAATTTTTCAGACCATCATACCAGCGTCTCCACGTTTCGTGGCGGCGCTGTTTGTGTGAAAGGACGGATGCATGGCTTCCGCGGCTGAGCAGCTGGCTGCCAATTTCAATGTTGGTTCATTCGCGAAGGCGACTGAACTGAAAAAGCGGATCTGGTTCACGCTCGGTGCACTGATTGTCTATCGACTTGGCACCTACATTCCGGTTCCCGGAGTGGATGCCACGGTCATGGGGCAACTGCTTGCACAGAACCAGGGTGGTATTCTGGGCATGTTCAACATGTTTACGGGGGGTGCGCTTGGACGCATGACCGTATTCGCGTTGAATATCATGCCGTATATTTCCGCCTCCATTATCGTCCAGCTCATGTCCACCGCCCTGCCTTCTCTTGAAGCTCTCAAGAAGGAAGGTGAGCAGGGACGTAAGAAGCTGAACGAGTATACGCGCTATCTGACTGTGATCATCGCGATTGTGCAGGCTTATGGTATCGCCTTCAGTCTTGAAAATGTTCACGATGGTACGGCTGTGGTTAACCCGGGACCGCTGTTTCTGATCACCTGCGTTACGGCTCTCGTCGGGGGCACCATGTTCCTGATGTGGCTGGGTGAGCAGATTACATCGCGTGGGGTCGGTAACGGGATCTCGCTGATCATCTTTACCGGTATTGTCGCCAATCTGCCTCAGGCTCTGGCGAGCCTGTTCCAGCTTGGATACACCGGTGCGCTTTCTCCCTTCTTTGTGCTGCTGTTTCTGGTGCTGGCGATCGGCACAATCATGTTCATCGTGTTCATGGAGCAGGCGCAGCGC
Organism: Acetobacter suratthaniensis; assembly: GCF_017377745.1. Taxonomy (GTDB): domain Bacteria; phylum Pseudomonadota; class Alphaproteobacteria; order Acetobacterales; family Acetobacteraceae; genus Acetobacter; species Acetobacter suratthaniensis. The sequence continues at coordinate 381,333 of NZ_JAFVMG010000001.1, forward strand.
CGTGTGGTGATCCAGTATCCCAAGCGGCAGGTCGGGCAGCGCATGTTCGGTGGTGACACCACCCATATGCCGCTCAAGGTGAATACCGCAGGGGTCATTCCGCCGATTTTTGCTTCGTCGGTTCTGCTGCTGCCGGTGACGCTACAGGGCATCATGAATGGTAAGAACCTTCCTGGCTGGCTGTCCTTTCTGGGGCAGGAACTGGGGCAGGGGCAGCCGCTCTACATGCTGTTCTATGCGGTTATGATTGTGTTCTTCTCGTATTTCTATGCGGCGGTTACCTTCAACCCGACAGAAACGGCAGATAACCTGCGTAAGCAGGGCGGGTTTATTCCCGGTGTCAGACCCGGCGCTTCCACGGCGGCGTATTTTGACCGGATCCTGACGCGGCTGACGACGATCGGTGCGGCGTATATGGTGGCGGTCTGTCTGCTGCCCCAAATTCTGGTCAGTCACTACAATGTGCCGTTCTATTTTGGCGGGACGAGCCTGATTATTATCGTGTCGGTTACGATTGATACGGTAACACAAGTTCAGTCTCATCTTGTGGCGCACCAGTATCAGGGGTTGATGCGCAAGAGCCGGAGTGGCCGGAAACAGAGGATCATCAGGCGATGAATATTATTTTTCTCGGGCCTCCGGGAGCGGGGAAAGGCACTCAGTCCAAGCTACTGGAAGATCAGTACGGACTGGTTCAGATCTCTACGGGTGACATGCTGCGTGCCGAAGTGGCGCGTGGCTCGGCCATAGGGCAGGAAGCAAAAAGCCTGATGGATGCGGGTAAGCTCGTTTCCGATGGGCTGATCATTGCCATGCTCAAAGGCCGTATCGCTCAGGGTGACTGTCAGAACGGGTTCATTCTGGATGGCTTCCCGCGCACGCTGGCTCAGGCCGAAGCGCTGGACGAGATGCTGACGGCCGATGGCAAGAGCATTGATGTGGTGCTGTTCCTTGATGTCGATGAAGACATTCTGGCTGACCGTATTTCTGGTCGCTTCACCTGTGCCAACTGTGGGCGCACCTATAACGAGGTGTCCAACCCGCCGAGTGTTGCCGGTGCATGTGATGCCTGTGGTAGCCATGAGTTTACGCGCCGTGCAGACGACAAGCGTGAAACAGTGGTGGAGCGCCTGAAGGAATACCGGAAACTGACCGCACCGATTCTGCCGTTCTATGAAAAAACGGGTCGTTTGCACTCCATTAATGGGATGTTACCGGCTGCTGAAGTCACGGCGGAAATTAAAGCGGCGCTTGGAGAAATCTCCAAGATCACGCAAAAGTGATCTGTTTTCGTTGACTTGTGTCGGTGGCCAGTATATTTCGCGGCCACCAGAATGAAATCCGCCCTGCACCTAGGGCATGTTGAGTCGTTCGTTATCATGACGGGCGAACAGGAGTAGAAAGCGTGGCACGTATTGCCGGCGTGAATGTCCCGACCACCAAGCGGGTTGTGATCGGGCTTCAGTATATTTATGGAATTGGCGCGACCAGGGCTGCCGAAATCTGCAAGTCCACGGGCATTGCCGAAACGAAGCGCGTGAATGAGCTGAGCGATGACGAAGTGCAGAAGCTGCGCGAAGTTATCGACACCGATTACCGCGTGGAGGGTGACCTCCGCCGTGAAGTGGCTATGAACATCAAGCGTCTGATGGATCTGGGTTGCTACCGTGGCCTGCGCCACCGTCGTGGCCTGCCGGTTCGCGGTCAGCGCACGCATACCAACGCCCGCACCCGTAAGGGTAAGGCTGTTGCGATTGCCGGCAAGAAGAAAGCCACGCGTTAATCCTGAAAGCTACAAGCCCGGCCGGCATAGGCTGGCGCGGGCAGGGACTGAGGTAAAAAGACATGGCGAAAGCCGCAACACCGCGTATTCGCAAAAAAGAACGCAAGAACATTATTTCCGGCGTGGCGCACGTGCTCTCCACGTTCAACAACACCATGATCACCATTTCCGACGCCCAGGGGAACGCAATTTCCTGGTCTTCCGCTGGTGCTCAGGGTTTCAAGGGCTCCCGGAAGTCCACGCCGTACGCGGCGCAGGTTGCGGCTGAAGATGCCGGGCGCAAAGCGCGTGAACACGGCATGGAAACGCTGGAAATCGAAGTGTCCGGTCCTGGTTCGGGCCGTGAAAGCGCCCTGCGTGCCCTGCAGGCAGTTGGTTTCACGATCACGTCCATCCGTGATATGACGCCGGTTCCGCACAATGGATGCCGGCCGCGCAAGCGTCGCCGCGTCTAAGCGCCTGATCCGCCTTACAGCCTTTTAATGAAAGGCTGTCGGGTGGACGTTGTGTCCACTTCAGAGAAATCGCTGCCAGGCAGTGGTTTTTCGTATTGAAAGGCCGGTACGTTGGTCCTTCAGAAAAACTGGCAATCTCTGATCAAGCCCGAAAAGCTTGAAGTCGAATCCGGAGTGGAGCCCGCGCGCATCGCAACCGTGGTGGCCGAACCGCTTGAACGCGGCTTTGGTATGACCCTTGGTAACGCGCTGCGGCGTATCCTTCTGTCTTCCCTTCAGGGGGCGGCGGTTACGGCGGTTCAGATTGATGGCGTTCTGCACGAGTTTTCGTCCGTTTCGGGCGTGCGTGAAGATGTCACGGATATTGTGCTGAACATCAAGCAGCTTGCGCTGCGGATGCATGGCGAAGCGCCCAAGCGCATGGTACTGACGGCCACCGGCCCCGGTGAAGTGCGTGCGAGCCAGATCCAGACCGGACATGATATTGAAATCATGAACCCCGATCTCGTGATCTGCACGCTCGATGATGGCGTGAAGCTGGGCATGGAGTTCATCGTCAACACGGGTAAAGGCTATGTGCCTGCTGCTGCGAACCGGCCTGAAGATGCGCCGATCGGGCTGATCCCGGTTGATGCGATCTATTCGCCCGTCAAGCGCGTGTCCTACAAGGTTGATCCGACCCGCGTGGGTCAGGTAACCGACTATGACAAGCTGCTGCTGACGGTTGAAACCAACGGGGCTGTTACGCCGGAAGATGCTGTGGCTCTTGCCGCTCGTATCCTGCAGGATCAGCTTCAGCTGTTCATCAATTTTGATGAGCCGCGTCCGGTTCAGGCTGATGAGCCTGAAGACGACCTGCCGTTCAACCGCAATCTGCTGCGGAAGGTGGATGAGCTCGAACTGTCTGTTCGTAGCGCCAACTGCCTGAAGAACGACAATATCATCTACATTGGGGATCTGGTTCAGAAGAGCGAGCAGGAAATGCTTCGCACGCCGAATTTTGGCCGTAAGTCCCTGAATGAAATCAAGGAAGTCCTGACCTCTATGGGACTGGCCCTTGGCATGAACGTGCCGGCCTGGCCGCCGGAAAATATCGAAGAGCTGGCCAAGCGGCTTGATGAGCCGTTCTGAGCTGACTTTTCATCGATTTAGGAACTGAACCATGCGTCACCGTGTTGCCGGCCGTAAGCTCGGCGTTACTTCTTCTCATCGTGCAGCCATGTTCCGCAACATGGCTGTGGCCCTGATCAAGCACGAGCAGATCACGACAACCCTGCCCAAGGCGAAGGAACTTCGCCCTGTGGTGGAAAAGCTCATCACGCTCGGTAAGCGTGGCGACCTGCATGCCCGCCGTCAGGCTTTTGCCCAGCTGCGCGATGAAGTGATTGTCCGCAAGCTGTTTGCTGCCGTGGCTGAACGCTACAAGGGCCGCAACGGTGGTTACACCCGCGTTCTGCGCGCTGGCGTGCGTTATGGCGATGCCGCTCCGATGGCAGTTATCGAGCTGGTTGATCGCGATGTGAGCGCGAAGGGGCAGGATAGCGGCCCCCGCCCGCAGGTGGATGACTCGCAGGAACTGGCGGCCTGAATTTATTCAGCCCCGGAACCGGAAAAGCTGGCTCTTCACGGAGCCAGCTTTTTTTACGCGTGCATGGTTGGGTTGTGCGGTAGCGCCATGCGTTTGGGTGCTATTTCGTGGAATTAATATTTCACTATTAATTATTGCAACATATAGTCAGGCTCCATCCTTGCACGATTTTGTTGCGTGGGTAGGAGTGAGAGGATCATATGATGCGTAGGTTTTTCAGTGCGCTGCTGGGTGCGCTGCTGCTGATGGCAGCAGGTTTCAGCCCGGCCAAGGCCGCAGAGACGATCAGGATCGGTTATATTCCGGTGCTGGGTTCATCTGCTTTGTTTGTGCTGGATGGCAAGGGCTGGGCTAAAGAGGCCGGGCTGGATGTAGAGTTGGTGCGGTTTACATCCGGGCCACAGGCCATTCAGGCGCTGACCTCGGGTCGGATTGACGGCTATGTGGCCGGGGTGCTGCCGCTGCTGCAGGCGCGGGCCCATGGGGTGGATGTGAAGGTCGTGGCAGCAGCCTCGATTGAGGAACTCTCCGTTGTGGCGCGTGGCAAGCTGGCCTCAGAACTGCCCAAGAATGATGGCCAACCCCTATTACCGGCAACGGTTAAAGCGGCTCTGGAACAGTTTACGACCGATCAGGGACACCCGCCACGTATTGCCGCGCAGCCGCCCGGCTCCGTGCCCGATACCCTGCTGCGCTACTGGCTGAAAAAACAGCTTGGCTTTGCTGACCCCGCGAAGGCTGCCTCTATTGTTGGGGTCGGGATTGATGCGGCTCAGCAGGCCTTTCTGGCCGGTGCGGTGGATGGTGTTGTGCTGCGTGAACCGGCACTGACGGTGGTGGAAGCCAAGGTGCCAGATTTGCGGGTGCTGGCAAGCGGGCATGATATGATGCCTGACCAGCCGGGGTCGGTGCTGGCGCTGGTGAAACCAGATGCGCCGGAGCATCAGGCTTGGGCAAAAACGCTGACAGCCCTGTTCGTGCGGGCGACAACCCTGCTGGCCCAGCATCCTGATGACGCCGTGCCGTATGTGCAGAAGGCGCTGGGTGGTGGCATGCTGGATGATGCCGTGCTGAAAAAGGCTCTTGAGCGTTCGGCTCCGTATTTCATCAGCGATCCTGCCCGGATTGTGGCTGGTGTGACGGCCCTGCAGGATTTTGAAGTGGAACTGGGGCTACTGCACAAGGCAGATCCGGTGAGTGAGCTGTTTAACCAGACGTTGTGGCAGCAGACACAGTGAAAGAGCGACTGAGCAAGCGGTTACGTCTGGGGCTTGGCGTATTCGGTCTGGCTGTTTTTTTCGGGAGCTGGCAAGGGGCAGTACGTCTCGGCTGGCTACCGGGAAATATGGTGCCAGCCCCGATGGATCTCGGCCCCGCATGGTTGTCTGAAGTACGGGGTGGGTTCTGGCAGCAGGCCATTCGGGATAGTCTGGGGCATTACTGCCTCGGACTGCTGATTGGTTCAGCCCTGGGAACAGGGGTGGGCTTGCTGTGTGGCATGAACCGTGTGCTGGATAGCCTGCTGGAAGGCGTTATCCGTTTGCTCAGGCCCGTGCCGGGACTGGCGTGGGTGCCTTTCGCCATTCTGTGGTTTGGCCTCAGTACGGCGGGTGCAACATTTGTTATCGCCATTTCGGTATTCTGGATTAATTTCTACGCGGCTTACGGGGCTGTGCGTGGTGTTGACCCGGAATTGTTTGAACTGGCGGCGGCCTTTGGCCATGGCGGATTTACAGCGCGTTTGTTCAAGGTTGTGCTGCCTGCTTCCATGCCGGGTATTCTGGCTGGCTTACGTACCGGACTGGGGCAGGGCTGGATGTCCGTTGTGGCGGCAGAATTATTCGGGGTGCCGGGTATCGGCGCACGCATGATGGAGGCCTCCAGCCTGTTGGCCACGGATGTTGTGGTGGTTTACATGCTGACGATGGCGCTGCTTTACGCCATTACCGACTTTCTGTTCGGCTTTGTTCGGGGATATTTGCTCAAGTGGCAGCCATGACTGACAGCACGTGTGTTGCAAGCCTGGAGCAGGCGGGCTTTTCGCATGATGGTGGTGCGCATTTTGTTTTCAGGCATGTCAGCCTGACACTGGTGCGTGGTGAGTTTGTGGCGGTGCTTGGGCCTTCGGGTGTTGGTAAATCGACGCTCCTGCGTGTGCTGATGGGGCTGGTGCAGCCGACAGAAGGACAGGTGGGCGGCGTAGCTTGCACGGGTGGGGCCGTTGCGGTGCAAGACCCCGGCAGGCGTAGTCGGGCTATGGTGTTTCAGGATGCCCGGTTGCTGCCGTGGCGCTCTGTTCTGCGTAATGTGGAGTTTGGCCTTGAAGGACTGGGGCTGAACCGTGCGGAGCGCGCTAATAGGGCGCGTGAGGCGTTGCGGCTGGTAGGGCTGGAGCAGGAATCCGCTCGGTGGCCACGCAGGCTTTCGGGGGGGCAGCGCCAGCGCGTGGGCGTGGCGCGCGCTCTGACGGTTGATCCTGACCTGCTGTTAATGGACGAACCTTTCGGTGCGCTTGATGCCATTACCCGTACAGGTTTGCAGGATGAACTACGCCGGATCTGGCGGCAGACCGGCAAAACGGTTCTTTTCGTTACCCATGATATTGAGGAGGCATTACGCCTCGCTACGCGCATTATCGTGCTGGCTGGTGGGTCGCCTGCCCATATTGTGGGTGAAATCAGACCCACGGATGCGCAGAGAAACCCGGAAACACAGGATTTTGCACACTGTGCAGCCCGGCTGCGGGAACTGATTGCACACTAGAAAATAGCACCTGTAACGCCGGGTTTGAGGGCGTTTTGTCCTGGTTGGGCATCCTTTGGGGGGTCTGCTGCGTTACCTTATCAAAAGGTAGGAAAGGAAGAAGTATGAGCAGGCAGGAAGGAGCTACATATCGTCTGGAGGAGGGCATCAGCCCCCTGCGTGACGGGGCGGAAGGTATTTTCAGCCATGTCGGCGGGTATGATGCGCTCGGGCCGGAGCGGCGCAGTCTGGCAAAGGACTGTGTGCGTGATACGGTGATTGAGCGACCTGTCATGACGCTGGCACTAGCCGCTGGCGTAGCGGGGCTTGCTGGTGTTTTTATACGGCGTCTTGGGTAATTCTGGGGTGGTGGATAAGGAGAGCGGACGTGCTTAAGCTGGCTTTGTTTTTTCTAGTTATTTCGCTTGTTGCTGGTCTGTTTGGCTTTGGCGGCATTTCTTCGGTTGCGGCAGGCATGGCTAAAATCCTGTTCTTTATCGCCATTGTCCTGTTTGTCGTGTTTCTGGTGGTGGCGCTGCTCGCCGGGCGCGCGGTTATGAAATGACTACCGAACCCCGGTGGCTTTGCCTGCCGGGATAACGGGAATGGAAGAAAAGGGCCGGAACTGACGCTAGGCGTTAGTTCCGGTCTTTTTGTATGAAGTCTGGCAGGAAGGGGTTGTCCGTCTGCATGGAGCCTTTGCTGGGCAGGGAGGTTGCATTCCAACCGCCACCCAGCGCTTCAACCAGACTGACGGAATCCACCATACGGCTTTGCTGGATCTGGAGGGCGGTTTCGGCGTTGGACAGGGCCGTGACTTCTGCGGTGATCACCGTTGTATAAATCTGGGTACCGGCCAGATACTGATTGAAGGAAATACTGGCGGCTTTGTTGGCTGCACTGAGTGCTATATCCTGCTGCGAGGCCTGATCGGCCAGAATACGCAGGTTGGAAAGCTGATCTTCCACGTTCTGCAGGGCGGTTAGCACGGTCTGGCGGTAGATGGCGGTATAGTAATCGTAATTGGTGTTGGCCTCACGCACGGCGGCGGTGCGGGCCCCTCCTTCAAATAGGGTTTCCGTGGCCGAAGCGCCGAGTGACCAGATACGATTGACAACCTGCACCAGCGTGCCCACGGGGTCGCCGCTGTAAGAGTAGGATGCGGTCAGTTTCACATCGGGATAGAAGGCGGCCAGCGCTACCCCGATCTGGGCATTGTATTCTTCCATCCGGCGTTCGGCTGCGGCGATGTCTGGCCGCCTTTGTAGCAGGGATGCGGGAACATTGACCGGAATGGCCGGGATGGTGCGGGGCAGGGCGCCCCGGGGGATGGATAGATCCGCCGGGGGCTTGCCGATCAGAATGGCGATGGCATGTTCGTACTGCGCACGGTTGATGCCTGTGGCAATGGCCTGAGCGCGGGTTTGCTCAAGCTGGGTTTTCGCCTGCATCAGGCTGGTGGGGTCGGCGGTGCCTGCATCGTACTGATTTTTGGTAATCTGGTAGGAACGTTCGTAAAAAGCCACGTTGCGTTCAAGCAGATCGTACAGGCTATCCTGATAGCGCAGGTTGAAATAGGCGGTTGCAAGCTGTGCCTGATAGGACAGGGCGGCATTGGCCAGATCAGCGGCGGAGGCCTGCGCTTCTGTCACCTGTGCCTGAATCTGTCGGCGGATCTTGCCCCACAGATCAAGATCCCACGAGGCGCTCAGGCCCATGGCGTAGGTGTTTTCGGTGTTGTTGGTTACGCCACTACCGCTGCTGCCGCTCTGGCCGTAATTGATGATTGTGCCAGATGAGCGCGAGCCAACCCCCGAACTCTGGCGGTTGAAAGAGAGCGAGCCATTCAGCGTTGGAAAGAGCTGGGCGCGAATGGCGTTGATGGTCGCCCGCGCATTGCGGTAGCGGGCTTCGTATTCACGCACGGTCTGGTTGTTGAGGGCAACCTGTTCTTCAAGCTGGTTCAGCAGCGGGTCGTTGTAGATTTCCCACCATTTGCCTTTGGGGAGTTCGGCCAGATGGGGCTGGGCATAATCCCAGCCAGGGGCCGGGCGCAGTTCCTTGAAGGCAGGAGAGATGATGGCGGCGGGCCGTTTGTAGTCCGGCCCGACCATGCACCCCGTGGCCACCAGCGGTATCAGCAGGGGGGCAAGGCGCGTGAGTGCAGTGGATGAGAGACGGGAAAAAGGCTTGACCATCAGCGAACCTGTTTGGCGGTGCGGTGGAAACGGGAATGGAGCCGGGCCTGCATGTTCTGGATACGCAGGCGCAGCCCGTCGAAAGCAAGGTAGATAACGGGCGTAGTGTACAGCGTCATGGCCTGACTGACGATAAGCCCGCCCACAATGGCGATACCAAGCGGGCGGCGCAGTTCTGAGCCATAACCATTGGCAATGATCAGGGGGGCCGCACCCAGAGCGGCTGCGGCCGATGTCATCATAATGGGGCGAAAGCGCAGCAGGCAGGCAGTGCGGATGGCCTCAAGAGGGGAAAGCCCCTGTTCGCGCTCAGCCATGATGGCAAAATCGACCAGCATGATGGCGTTTTTCTTGACGATACCGATCAGCAGGATCACCCCGATCAGCGCGATGAGGGAAAACTCTTCCCCCGCCAGTTGCAGCGCCAGCAGCGCGCCCACACCGGCGGAAGGCAGGGTGGAGAGAATGGTGAGCGGGTGGATATAGCTCTCATACAGAATACCCAGCGTGACATAGACCGCAACCAGAGCCGCCAGTATCAGCAGCGGCTCGTTATTGACCGCCTTCTGGAACTGCGCGGCATTGCCAGCAAAGCGCCCGTGAATGGTTTCGGGCATGTGCAGGGCCAGCCGTGTGGCATCAATGATCTGGGTTGCCTCACCCAGAGAGACACCTTTGGCAAGGTTGAAGGAAAGGGTACTGGCCACCACAAGCCCCTGATGGTTGACAGCCAGTGCGGTCTGCCCCGGCACAAGGGTGGAAACCAGCGTCAGTGGCACCATGGCTTCGGATGAGGTGCTGACGGCCGATCCGTTCGAGGCCCCATTGCCTCCTGCCAGCGTATTGGCAATCTGGTTGCGGAAGGAGAGCGCACTCATGCTTGTGGCCTGTGTGCTGGCGCTGTCCCGCACGCGGATGGTGTTCGAGCTTGTGCCCCCACCAGCCGAGCCACCCGCAACGCTGACCCACACCTGCATCAGACTGTTGGGGGTAGACCACTGGGCGGGGTCAGCCTCCATGATGATGCGATACTGGTTGAGCCGGTTATAAATGACGGAGGCCGCACGCTGGCCGAAGGCGTCAAACAGCGTGTTGGAGATAAGCTGTGGCGTGATGCTGACACGCGCTGCCGTATCACGATCTATTTTGGTGGCGATGGCGGCGCCGCCCACCTGTATATCGGAGGAAAGGCTGGTCAGTTGTGGGTGAGTGCGCAGCGCGGCCAGCAGCTTGTTGCTCCATTCATAGAGCGATGAGGCATCGTCGCTTTCCAGTGTGTACTGGTAGGCGGCGTTACTCTCACGAGCGCCGGTACGGACCGCGCCGGGCTGGATCAGGAAAAAATCGGCCCCAATAACATGCCGCAGCTTGCGGTTTACCCGCGCGATCAGGTCTGTAGGCGTGTCGGTGCGCTCCGACTTGTCTTTGAGTTCAAGAAACAGGTTGGCCTGATTGGCCGTGCCGCGCCCGCCAATAAAGGAGGAGACGCCCGATACATCCCGGTCATGCAGCAGGATATTCTGTACATAGGCCAGTTTCTGGGTGAGCGCGGTAAAGGAAATGGACTGGTCGGCCTGCAGGTGGCCCATGAGCATGCCTGTATCCTCAACGGGAAAGAACCCTTTGGGCATACGGATGAACAGTGCGCCGATCAGCACCAGTGTCAGCGGCAGGCTGCACAGCACCAGCCGGTTGTGACGCAGCGCAATATCGAGTGTGCGGACATAAAAGCTCTGTGTGGCGACCAGCAGGCTTTCGGTCAGTTTGCCGGGGTGCAGGCGTGCCAGAAGGCTCCAGCGCCCAGTGCCGGAAAAAGCTGGGGCCGGGCTGGACGGTTTGAGCAGGATGGCGGCCATCATGGGTGTTAGGGTGAGCGAGAGCACCAGTGAAACCATGATGGTGATGGCAACGGTCATGGCGAATTCATGGAACAGCCGCCCCGCCAGCCCGCCCATGAGCAGGATGGGCAGAAAAACCGCAATCAGCGAGATGGAAATGGAAATGACGGTAAAGGCAACCTCGCTGCTGCCCTGAATGGCGGCCCTGCGTGGCTCCATGCCCTGTTCGATATAGCGGGCGATGTTTTCCGTCACCACAATGGCATCGTCCACCACAAAGCCGGTGGAGACCGTCAGCGCCATGAGCGACATATTATCGAGCGAAAAACCCAGCAGCGCCATGAACCCGAACGTGGCGATAATCGAGGTCGGCACCACTACGGCGGGGATCAGGGTCATGCGGGGTGAGCGCAGGAACAGCAGCACCACCAGAATGACCAGCACCACGGAAATGAACAGGGTTAGCTGGGTGTCCGCCAGTGCGGCGCGGATGGTCAGGGAACGATCCAGCCCGATATGCAGGTCAACCCCACCGGGCAGGGCCGCCTTGAGCATGGGTAATTGCGCCTTGATCTGATCGACCGTGTTGATGACGTTGGCCCCCGCCTGCGCGAAAGCGACGGCAATGACGGAAGGCTGGCCGTTGTAATAGCCCGCGTTACGCAGGTCTTCTACGCTGTCGCGCACATCCGCTACATCCGCCAGCCTTACGGGGCGGTTATTGCGCCAGGCAATAATCAGGTCACGGTAATCTTGTGCTTTGGTAACCTGATCGTTCGTATCCAGCGTAAAGCGCTGCCCACCCTGATCAATAATACCTTTAGGGGTATGGGCATTGGCCGAGGCCAGAGCCGCGCGTACATCCTCAAACCCGATACCGTAGTGGAACAGCGGCAGAGGGTTTATTTCCGCCCGGATGGCAGGCATGGCGCTGCCGGTAATATCAACCTGCCCAACCCCCTGAATGGAGGACAGGTGCTGCATGAGTACGTTGGTGGCGTAGTCGTAAAGCTGGGCGCGGCTATGGGTGGCGGAGGTCAGGTTCAGGATCAGGATCGGTGCGCCGTTGGGGTTGGCCTTGTGGTAGCTGGGGTTCTGCCGCAGGGTAGAGGGCATGTCTGCCCGTGCGGCCTGAAGGGCAGCCTCCACATCCCGTGCAGCGCCGTTAATATCGCGGTTGAGGGCAAACTGAAGCGTGATCCGCGTGGTGTTCTGAGAGGATTGCGAGGTCATTTCCGTGACATCGGCAATCTGACCCAGCCTGCGCTCTAGCGGGGCGGCGACGGAACTCGCGATTTCCTCGGGAGAGCCACCAGCCTGCCGCGCCGTAACCTGAATAACCGGCAGGTCCACGTTGGGCAGGTCGGCTACGGGCAGGGTTCTGTAACCCAGAATGCCGCCCAAAATGGCGGCCACGGCCAAAAGGATGGTGGCAACCGGCCTGTCTATGAAAAACCGGCTGACGTTCACGGATTTACAGGCCCGGAGGCCGTATGAGGCTCAATGGCTGAGGGCGGATTTTTACGTTTTTTCCACCGCTGCGCCCATGTGTCGAGCGTGAGGTAGATAACCGGCGTGGTAAACAGTGTAAGCAGTTGCGAGAGTGCCAGCCCGCCGATAATGGCCAGACCCAGCGGGTAGCGCAGCTCAGACCCTGTGCCGTGCGAAATGACCATGGGCACAGCCCCGAGCATGGCGGCCAGCGTGGTCATGAGAATGGGCCTGAAACGCAATGTGGCCGCCGTGCGGATGGATTGAAGGGAGTCCATCCCGTGTTCGCGCTCCGCCTCCAGCGCGAAGTCGATCATCATGATGGCGTTTTTCTTCACGATGCCAATCAGCAGCACAATGCCGATAATGCCCATAATATCCAGACCGGTTCCTGCGATCATGAGGGTCAGCAACGCGCCAATGGCTGCTGATGGCAGGGTGGACAGGATGGTAATGGGGTGGATGAAGCTCTCGTACAGAATGCCCAGCACGATATAGACGGCAATCAGCGCCGCCGCGACCAGAAACAGTTCGTTACTGAGCGAGCCTTCAAAGGCGGCTGCCGTACCCTGAAACGATGTCTGGAAGGAGGAGGGGAGGCCAATCTGCTTTTCCACCCGGCGGATGGCCGCCGTGGCATCACCCAGCGCATAGCCGGGCCGCAGGTTGAAGGAAATCGTAGTGGCCGGGAACTGGCCGAAATGCGTCAGCAGCAGGGGAGCGGTTTCTTCCTTTACGGAGGTTACGCTGGCCAGTGGCACCAGCCCGGCGGTGGGCTGGCGCGTGGGGCCGGAGGTGCTGCCGCCTGTGTTGCTGCTGATACCGGGCAGGTAAAGCTGGTTGAGCGCATTGATATTGCTCTGAAAGCGCGGGTCGGCCTCCAGAATGACGCGATACTGGTTGGACTGGGTGTAGATGGTTGAAATCTGCCGCTGGCCAAAGCTGTCATACAGCACGTTATCAACTGTCTGGGGGGTGATGGAGTAACGCGCCCCGGTTGGCCGGTCGAGTGTCACCCGCGCCACAAGCCCTTCGGCCTGCAGGTCGGAGGTCACGTCGGTCAGGGCCGGTTCTTTGTGCAGCAGTTCCAGCAGTTTGGGTACCCATATCTTGAACGCGTTGTAGTCCGGGTTTTCGAGCAGGAACTGGTACTGCGTGGCGGTTACGGTCGTATCAAGCGAGAGATCCTGCACGGGTTGCAGGTAAAGCCTGATCCCGGTTACCGAGGCGGTTTCCTGCTCCAGCCGCTGGGCGATAAGGGTTGCGGATGTGGAGCGGCTGTCATGTGGTTTGAGGTTGATCAGGAAGCGGCCCTGATTAAGCGTGGCGTTCTGCCCGTCTACCCCCACAAAGGAGGAGAGTGAGAGCACATCCGGGTCGCGCAGCAGCACTTTGGCCAGTTCCTGCTGGTGTGCTTTCATATTGTCGAAAGAAATGTTCTGCGCGGCTACGGAAATACCCTGCAGCACTCCGGTGTCCTGTACGGGAAAGAACCCTTTGGGGATCATCCAGCCCAGCACGCCTGTCAGCACGAGCGTGCCTGCGGCAACCAGCAGGGTCAGCCGCCGATGCACCAGCACCACATCCAGCATCCGGTCATAGGCCGCAATCAGCTTTTCGGTGGCGAGTTCCATACGGGCAGACCACCGGGCGAACAGGCCGGTGGCCTCGGTGTCGTGCTCGCGTTCTGTCAGGATGCGCGCGCACATCATGGGAACAAGCGTGAGCGAGACAATGGCCGAAATGACAATGGTTGTGGCCAGTGTCAGGGCAAATTCGTGGAACAGCCGCCCTACGACATCGCTCATGAACAGCAGCGGGATCAGCACCGCTATGAGCGAGATGGTGAGCGAGATAATGGTAAAGCCGATTTCGCCTGCCCCTTTGAGGGAGGCGGTCATGCGGTCTTCACCCGCTTCGATATAGCGCGAGATATTCTCGATCATGACAATGGCATCGTCCACAACGAAGCCGGTCGCGATGGTGAGCGCCATCAGCGAGAGATTGTCGAGCGAGAAGTCCAGCAGATACATGATTGCCAGCGTGCCGATAATGGACAACGGCACCGACAGGCTGGGAATGATGGTGGCGGGAATATTGCGCAGGAATACGAAAATAACCGCAACCACCAGCACAAGGGCTAAAAACAGCTCGAACTGAACATCAGCTACGGAAGCGCGGATGGTCGTGGTGCGGTCTGTCAGTGGTATGATGTCGATCCCCGGCGGCAGGGTCTGGCGCAGGGTGGGCAGGGCGGCCTTGATATTGTCCACCACAGCAATCACGTTGGCACCCGGCTGGCGCTGGACATTCATGATCAGTGCGGGGGTCAGGTTCGACCATGCGGCAAGCTGGGTGTTTTCCGCCCCGATAATGACCTGCGCCACATCCCGCACGCGTACCGGCCCGCTGTTCTGGTAGGCGATGACCTGATTGAGCAGCATGTCCGTGTTGGTAATCTGCCCGTCTACGCGCAGGGTTGCCGCCCGGTGCGCCCCATCGAATGTGCCGGTGGGGGAGTTTACGTTCACATTGCCAATGGTGGTGCGCAGGGTGTCGAGGTCTATGCCATAGGAGGTCAGCTTGGGAATGTTGACCTGAACCCGAATGGCCTTGCGGTTGCCGCCTGAAAGCGTGACAAGCCCTACGCCTGAAATCTGGCTGATTTTCTGGGCAAGCCGTGTGTCCACATAGTCTTCCACCTCGGGCAGGGGGATGGTGGATGAGCTGATGCCCAGCGTCAGTACGGGCGTATCCGCCGGGTTGACCTTGGCATAAACCGGCGGGGCGGGCAGGTCGGTTGGCAGCAGCGAGTTGGCCTGATTGATGGCGGCCTGTACTTCCTGCTCCGCCACATCCATGGACATGGACAGGTCAAACCGCAGGGTAATGACCGAAGCCCCGCCCGATGAGCGCGATGTCATCTGATCCAGTCCCGGCATCTGCCCGAACTGGGTTTCGAGCGGCGCGGTAATGGAGGTTTCCATCACATCCGGCCCGGCGCCGGGGTAGAAGGTCTCAACCGTTATGGTGGGGTAATCGACCTGTGGCAGGGCTGATATGGGCAGGAAATGGTAGCCCAGCAATCCGGCCAGAAAAATGGCCAGCATCAGCAGCGTGGTAGCGACTGGCCTGCGGATGAAAAGGGCCGAAGGGTTCACGGCGAGGCACCGCTGGTGGCAGCAGCGGGAATGGAAACGGCCATGCCTTCACGCAGGTGGTCTGTGCCATCGGTCACAACTCTGTCGCCTGCGGTCAGGCCGGTTGTTACCACGGTGTTGGTGCCGTCTGAAATGCCGGTGGTTACGGGTTTGACCGTTACGGTATCGTCGGCTTTCACGACATAAACGAACAGGCCGGAAGGCCCGGTCTGTATGGCCGTGGCGGGCAGCAGCAACACGTTGTCGAGCGTGCGCACCAGCAGGCGGGCATTGACGAACTGGTTGGGAAAGAGGTGCTCATCCTCATTGGTGAAGATGGCGCGCAGGCGCACTGTACCTGTGGCGGTGTCAATCTCGCTGTCCAGCGCGCTGACTGTGCCATCCGCGATCTTGCTCGTATTGGTGCTGTTCCATGCTTCGACAGACAGCGTCTTGTGGGCCCGCAGTTCGTCTTCCACCTGCGGGAGTTGATCCTGTGGCAGGGTGAAAATGACCGAGATCGGCTGCATCTGCGTCAGCACGGCCAATCCGCCGGACTGGCCTGCCGCGACATAATTGCCCCGGTCAACGGCGCGGATACCGATACGCCCGTCAACCGGCGCGGTAATATGGCAGTAGATGAGCTGGAGCTTTTCGTTATCCACCTGCGCCTGATCGGATTTGACGGTGCCTTCAAGCTGCTTGACCATGAACTGCTGGTCACGCGCGGTCTTGGCGTCGATACTGTCCTGGCGGATCAGCTTCTGGTAGCGCGCATTGTCCACGCGGGCCTGATCAAGCTGGGCCTGATCGCGTTCAAGCTGGCCCTCGTACTGCTCAAGCAGCACCTGATAGGGGCGGGGGTCTATGATGGCCAGAAGGTCGCCCTTATGGACATGCTGTCCTTCCTTGAACAGCACATCCATCAGGTAGCCTTCTACACGGGTCTGCACGGTTACGTTGGTAATGGGAATGACCGTGCCGAGTTCAGTCAGCACAACAGGCATGGCACCGGCTTTGACGGTCTGCACCGCAACGGGCTGTTTTTCTGCATTGGCGGCGCTGCCGTGGTGGCTGGTATGGCCGCTGTTATCGCCACTATGGGGGCGCAGGAAAGCAAAGCCCAGTATGCCAGCCGCAGCAACGCCGAGGCCAATCAGCACCAGCCGCCGCCTGCGTGAAGGCGTGCGGGATGGGGGGAGGGCCTGCGTGGAAGAGGAGGGCGTGGAAGGTGCCGTGTTGTGTTCGTCCATGAGGCGCGCTGCTCGTTTTTGACCGGGGTTGTGGAAGGCTGACAGAAATACAGAAATAAAATGGGGCGAACCGTGTGTCTCTAGGAGGGCAAGGTCTGTTGCTGGCGGACTGTATTGTACGTCTTGTGGCGAAATTGGGGCACGCTGGTTTGCAGTGCCTCGGGAGTGCCCGCCGGGGGTATTGTGGCGGGCTCCGTTGTGTCTGTCCAGCGTGCGGTATGTTCAGATCAACTGCGGTTGCCGCTCATGTCGGCTCCGGCGGAAGGCGGCATGGCCGCCGCGATGGGGGCTGCCAGCAGGGAAATACCGCCGGTAACCAGCAGGGCGATGGAAAAATCGTTCAGGGTCGGCTCGCTCTGGCCGGACAGGATGTTGAGCACGGTCAGGGTGCCTGCCGCGATACAGATCCCGCTTGAGAGCATGATCTGTTGCATGGTGGAATACAGGCTGGTGGCCGCACTCATGCGGTTGGGCGGAATATCTGCATAAGCGACTGTATTATAAGCAGAAAACTGCACAGCCTGTGCGGCGCCCGCCATAACCAGCACGACAGAGATGGTCCAGAGCGGCAGGGGCGGGCGGTAGGCGGCTATCAGCGCGAAAATGACCGCAGCGGAAAGACTGTTGATCATCAGCACACGCCGGAACCCCCAGCGTTTGAGGATGGCAGGCACCAGAGGGCGGATGGCAATGGAGCCAACCGGCCCGACAAACGTGACAATGCCGCTTTGGGCCGCGTTCAGCCCCGCGCCGATCTGCAGGAAGGTGGGCAGCAGGAACGGCAGCGACCCCACGGCAATCCGTGTGGCGGCTCCCGCCACCAGCGAGATGCGGAACGTGGAAAAGCGCATCAGCCGGAAATCCAGCAGCGGCTCGGCCAGTTGGCGGGCGTGGTGGGCATAGACGGCCATGAGAACCACACCGCCTGCCAGCAGGCTTGTGAGCAGCGGCCAGCCTGCCGCGTTATGGCTGAACAGTTCGGCCAGAATGGACAGGGTGGCCAGTCCGCCTCCGGCCAGCACCAGCCCTTTGAAGTCAAATGGCGGGGGCGAGGGTTCCCGCACCTGCGGGATAAAGCGCCACGTCATCAGCAAACCCAGCAGGCCAACGGGAATGTTGAGATAGAAATTCCACCGCCATGAGAACCATGTGGTGATGAAACCGCCCACAACCGGCCCCATCAGGGGGCCGAGGGTTGCGGGCAGCATCATCCACGCCATGGCGCGCACAAGGTCTTTGCGTGGTGTGTCGCGTATGACCACAAGCCGCCCTACAGGCACCATCAGCGCACCGCCCGCGCCTTGCAGCATACGCATGACAGCCAGAAACGGCAGGGTATGTGCGATTCCGCACAGGATGGAGCTGACCAGAAAAACACAGATGGCCAGACTGAGAATGGTGCGGCTGCCTAGCCTGTCCGCCAGCGCCCCGGACGCGGGAATAAAAATGGCCAGCCCGATAATGTAGGAAGTCAGGGCCACGGATGTTGCCACCGTATCGACATGCAGATCATGCGCGATGGCGGGTAGAGCCGTGGCGAGAATGGTGCCGTCAAGTTGTTCCATAAAGAACATGGCCGAGACAGTCAGTGCCGTAAGTTGGATACGCGTAGGAAAAACCATGCCTGCTTGGGAACCCTAGTCAGCGTTATGTTTTTGCGGTCTGATAGGTTCAGACAACCGTAAAGCCGGGATCACGCCGCGAATGCGCGGACCGTGGACCAAGCGGTTGGATAAGGGAGGACTATGGTCATGGCTGATGACAAAATCAAGAAACTGGAAAACAGGGCCGATGGCATCGCCAAGGATGTGCAGGGTCACCTCAAAGATGCCGTGGGCGGCCTGACGGGCGATGTCGGCCTGCAGGCGGAAGGCAAGTTCGACCAGTTTGCTGGCCACATGCAGCAGGATTTCGCTGATCTGTATGACGAAGGCGAAGGCGTGGTTGAAAAGGTCGTAACGCTTGTGCACGACAAACCGCTGCTGTCTCTGGGCGTTGTTTCCGTTATCGGGATCGTGCTGGGCTGGCTGCTGGCGCCGCGTTCAAAACGCTCCTGAAAAAAATCATTTCATCAGGACTCTTGCGCTCCTAGGTGAAAAAATGCTTCTCCTTCCCCACGGAGTCGCGGTTAGAGCGACTCGGTTATTTTAGCCGAGTCGCTCAAAACGGGCGATCAGTTGGACGGAACGAGGGGCAATGCCGGATTTCAGGCGTGAACAGCAGCATGGCGGACGTGTCGCCGGGGTGGATGAAGTGGGCCGTGGCCCGCTCGCCGGTCCCGTGGTGGCGGCGGCTGTGGTGTTCGCGTCCGGTGTGCCAGAGGATCTGGCCAGCCTGATCGATGATTCCAAAAAACTGAAACCTGCTGTGCGTGAGGCCATTGCGGCCCGGCTGCCCGGTGTGCCGGGGGTGGAAATCGGCGTGGGTGCCGCCTCTGTTGAAGAGGTGGATCGGCTGAACATCCATCACGCCGCCCATCTGGCGATGCAGCGCGCTGTAGCGCGGTTGCCCGCCATGCCCGACCACGTGCTGGTGGATGGCAACAAGCTGCCAGCCTTCGGCTGTAGTGCGGAGGCACTGGTGGGGGGCGATGGGCTGAGCCTGTCCATCGCCGCGGCCTCCATCGTGGCCAAGGTGGTGCGGGATCGCATCATGGCGCGGCTGGATGTGCGCTGGCCCGAATACGGGTGGGACGGCAATGCAGGATACGGCACGCAGGCGCACAGGCGTGCACTGGTGCAGGTGGGCGTGACACCTCACCACAGGAAGACATTCGGTACGGTAAGGCGGCAATTGGAACTGGCAGGAGCGGCAGGGCAGTGATGAACGGCATGAAAAAATCGGTTCCCATGGAACTTCCTCTCGACAGGATCATCCGTGGTGAATGCGTCGATGTAATGCGCGGCCTGCCTAGCGGGTCGGTGGACTGCATCTTTGCTGACCCGCCGTATAATCTGCAGCTCCGTGGTGAACTGCGCCGCCCTGATGATACGCTGGTGGACGGCGTGGATGATGAGTGGGACAAGTTTTCCGATCTGGAAGAATATGACCGCTTTACCCGCGCCTGGCTGTCCGAGGCCCATCGCCTGCTGCGTAAGGATGGCACGATCTGGGTGATCGGCTCCTATCACAACATCTTCCGTCTGGGCGCTATTTTGCAGGATCTGGGGTTCTGGATCCTTAATGACATCGTGTGGCGCAAGTCCAACCCGATGCCCAATTTCCGTGGCCGCCGTTTTACCAACGCTCATGAAACGCTGATCTGGGCCGCCCGTGGGCCGGAAAGCCGCTATCGCTTCAACTATCAGGCCATGAAGGCGCTGAATGATGATGTGCAGATGCGCTCTGACTGGTATCTGCCGCTATGCACCGGCAACGAGCGCCTGCGGAACGAGCACGGCCTGAAACTGCACCCGACCCAGAAGCCCGAAAGCCTGCTGCACAGGGTGCTGGTGTCTTCCACCACGGTGGATGATGTTGTGCTGGACCCGTTCTCCGGTTCGGGCACCACGGCCGCCATGGCGCGCCGGTTGCGGCGGCATTTTATCGGGATTGAGCGCCACCCCGATTATATCGAAGCCTCACTGGCGCGTATCGCACGCGAGCAGCCTCTGCCCGAAGATGCCGTGCAGACAACGCAGGATCGGCGCGAAGCCCCCCGCGTGCCGTTTGGCAGTCTGGTGGAGCAGGGTCTGATCGTGGCGGGAACGGTCGTGTGCGACAAGAAACAGCGCCTGACCGCGACTGTAGCACCCGATGGCAGTCTGGTGAGCGGTACGCATCGTGGATCTATCCACAAGCTGGGCGCGCAGTTGACGAACGCGCCGTCGTGCAATGGCTGGACATTCTGGCACTTTGAGCGCGAAGGCGCATTGCTGCCGTTGGATGTGCTGCGTCAGGAAAGCCTGCAAATGGTCGCGCAAAGCGCTAAGGGCCGATAAAAAGCCCTGCCTGCCCCGTTAAGGGGCAGGTTGTGGCGGCCTAGCTGCCGCCAAATCCAAGAAACCCGGAAGAGGGCTGGGCCACGCCGCCCGTGGAATCATATCCATGCCCGCCCGGTGCTGTTTCTACCCGGCCCGCATTGATCCCGCCAGTTACGACAGGCTGTGCGTTTTCCATACCCTGATTGGCATAGCTTGCGCCCACCCGATCATCCGATGTGCGCAGCGAGAGCAGCAGAAAGGTGATGGGGTTGCGATTGAGGTCGATGGACATTTCCAGCGGCGTCTGCCCCAGAATATTGTGTCCACCCAGATCGGCCCCGCGGTTAACCGCATCCTTGGCAGCCGCAACGCTACCACGGTTGATGGCTTCGAACAGAGCAGTCGTAGGCTCTACATCCTTGCCAATGCGGTTGCCATCGTCCTCATCCATGCCTTCCGAACCCGGAATGGCGGAGGGAGGGGCCGCCCGTTTGGCCGCCTTGGCGCTTTCCGCTTTCTGCGATGCATCCTCGGCAGCGCTCTGTTCTTCCTCTTCGGAAGCAGCAAGGGCCGGAGGGGCAGAGACATGGGCCAGACTGCAGAACAGCAGGGCGCAGGTAACAGGGCGGAATAAGCGGTTCATGATCTGTCCATTGATGGGCGATGCCAAATGTTACCACAGCCCCCAGAGGTCGGAAAGGAGGACAGCGATTCGGCAGTGCGCTGTCGCAGAGGGCTGGTGTTTTTTATCAGCGCGGACGGCGCCCTTCGCGCCACCATGCGGCCAGTATCAGGGGCAATGCCAGCAGCAGGTAAAGGCCGGTTGGCAGCAGGGGGGTGGCAGTGCGTCCGGTTACGGTATGGGCGCCGCGTGCGGGGAAAGCGAGCCAGTCCGCCCCATGCAGGTCAGACGAACTGGCGACCCGTGCCGTGGGCACATGCAGGCTGTCTGGCGTATCGCCCAGCCAGAATATGCCGCCGCCGGTCTGCCGGGTCATGTCCTCCAGCTTGCTGGCCGTGGCGCGCAGGGTGGCAAACTCTGCCGGGTCTGCCTGTACAGGGGCGGCGTAGGTTGTGTGTGTTCCATCGCTCACCTGCCATATGCCGTTTTCCGTGGCGGGGAGTGTGGCCCGGAAGGTGCCGGGGTCTTGCGGGTTGGGGCGAAGGGTTACGCTCTGGGTCGCACCTGAAGGCGCGGTTACGCTGACGGTATTGATAGCCTCGGCGGAAACGCTGTGGCGGGTTATGCTCAGCACACCATCGGACAGGCTGGCCGTAAGCTGTTCTTCTTCCAGCTCCGGCTCTTTCATCAGCCAGTGCGAAATCCGTCGCAGCAGTTCGGCCTGTGGCCCGCCGCCGCCTTCGCCCCGAGACCAGAGCCAGATCTGATCGGACAGGAGCAGCGCGACCCGGCCACGATCAACATGATCGAGCAGTAGCAGCGGTGCGCCATCGGGGCCGTTCATCAGCACTTCGCCGTGGGTGCGGTCTGGGCGCAGGGAACGGTACCACGGCCCCCATGTGCCGGTGCCATTGGCCGCACTGTCAGGGGTTTCCGGTGGTGTGCTGGCCGAAGGGGCTGGCTGGCTCTGGGGTGCGCCGGGCAGGGCGGCCGTAACAGGGTGCCTGCGGCCGGTGGCTGTCAGTGCGGGGCGGAAACGCTGGGTGATGATGCTGTTGTCAAAAGGCACATGCGCGGGAAGAATATCGCCCACCGGGGTATCCTGTAAGGAGCCGGGGCCGACAAATTCCGGGCCTGCCGTTAGCAGCAGGCCACCGCCCTGACGCACGAAATCCGCGATGTTTTCAAGATACAGGCGCGGCAGGATGTGGCGGTTTTCAAACCCGTCGAGAATGATCAGGTCAAACTGGCGGATTTTTTCCTGAAAGAGTTCACGCACCGGAAAAGCGATAAGCGCAAGATCGGATAGCGGCGTGCCGTCATCTTTTTCCGGTGGCCGCAGAATGGTGAAGTGGATGAGATCCACCGCCGGGTCGGCCTTGAGCAGCCTGCGCCATACCCGTTCGCCCTGATTGGGCGTGCCTGAAACCAGCAGCACCCTTAGCCTGTCGCGGATACCGGTAATGGTCACAACCGTCTGGTTGTTGATAGTGGAAACTTCGCCTTCCAGTGGTGATACCGCAAGGCTAACCAGCAACTGGCCGGGATGGGCCACATGCACCGTAATGTCCTGCGGGGTGCCGGTCTGCACCGGTACGCTGCGTGCGGCTTCGCCATTAACACGTACACTCAGTGTTGCGGGCGTGCCGTCATGCGTGCCCGGCCCGGCATCCTGCACGCGCACACGCAGGTGGGCATCCTGCCCGGCTATGGCGTAAGGCGGGGCTTCAAGCACCTCCAGCCTACGGTCGGTTTCCTCGCCCCGGGCGCTGAGCAGGACATGCAGGGGCAGGGTGGTGTGGTGGCTGCCACTTTCCGCCGGACGGAGCCGGTCGGGAATGGTTTGGGGGGTATCAAGGTTCTGGCCATCCGTCAGCATGACAGCCCCGGCAAAGCGCGCGGGCGGAATGTCGGCGGCGGCCTGATCGAGCGCTTCAAACAGTCTGGTGCCATCATGGCCATTTTCACGCACGTTGACGGTGCGGAACTCCAGCCCCGGTGCTTGGGCATGCGCCAGAATATCGGCGGCTTTTTGCGTGATCGCCCGTCTCTGGCCCAAAGACATGGAGCCAGACTGGTCAACCAGCAGCAGGGCGGTTTGGGGCAGGGGGTGGCGGTTTTCATGCAGGCGCTGTGGCCCGGCCAGCCATGTCAGGATAACAAGGGCGGCCCCAAGCCGGAGCAGTGCACCGGAGCGGCTGGCCCGCAGGAGACCGGCAACGCACAGCCCGAGTGCGAGCAGGGCCAAGGCTCCCAGAAGCCAGAGCGGCACCAGCGGTTCAAAGCTGACAGAGTGGGAAAGCAGGTCTGTCATGGCGTGTTTTCCAGCCGTTTGAGCAGCATGGGTACGTGCACCTGATCTGCCTTGTAGCTGCCTGTCAGGGCGTAAATGACCGCGTTCAGCCCAAACCGATAAGCCTGAATGCGCTGTTCCGCCCCACCGGGCAGGACGGCGTAGGGTGTGCCGCCGTTACCATCCACCGCCCATGCATGGGCCCAGTCTGCCGAACCGATAATGACCGGGCTGACATCGTCATTTTCCGCATCGCCTTCGCGGGCGACCCAGATGGGCTGTCCGGCGTAGCGGCCGGGAAAATCGTGCAGCAGGTAAAATGTATGCGCCAGCAGGTGATGGTCTGTCATGGTTGTCAAAGGCGGGATCTGTAGCCCTGCTGTCACGCGGCGCAGGGCATGGCCCGCGCTGGCGTCAGCCGGGCCACCCTCTTCGCCTGAAGCATTGTCCCCCTGTGTGTCGATCAGCAGAATGCCGCCATGCGCCATGAAACTGTTGAGATTGGCGGTGATGGCGGGCGAGGTCTGGGCATCGGCCGTTACGGGCCAGTAAATCAGAGGATAGTAGCTCAGGTCATCCTGTCCGGGGCGTATGCCATCGGGCACTCCCAGCTTGGCGGAGGTGCGCGCGTTGACGAAATCCGACAGGCCCTGAAGCCCCTGTCGTGACACGTCATCCACATCGGCATGGCCGGTTACGACATAGGCCAGTCGTGTTTCCAGCGCGGCACGGGGTACGGGCGGGATTTGCTGGATTGCGGGGGGGGCCGCGTCCACGGCTGCGGGCATGGCCTGTTGTGGTGCTGTTCGGGCAGAGGGAGGCAGGGGGTAGGAACCATCATCCGGGGCCTGTGCGTGTGCCGCCCCCCCTGCAACAAGTAGACAGCCCAGCAGAACCACCGCCGCCCCACGGGCGGAAGGACGGCGGGCAACACGCATCAGCAGCATGGCCAGACCATCCACCAGCATGAGCACAAGGGCGGCCAGCAGACTGTAACGGCCCAGAGGTCTGTCCGGCTGGCGGGTTTGCGGGTCAATCAGGGTGCCGATTGGCTCTGCTGCCTGAAGTGTCGTGATCTGTGCGGTGGCGTTCAGCGCACGGCGGCCGTTACGCGGGCCGTACAGGCCGGGCGGATGTTCGGGCGAGACAGGCGTGCTTGCGAAGGCGCTGGCACGTAACCCGCGTGCGGAGGCGGGTGGCGGGCCGAGATTGCCTTCACCATCAAGGCTCAGCGCGGGAGAAAGCAGAGTGTCATCGGCAGGAATGGCAAGGCCGTTAGCGTGTTCTGTCAGGCGTTGCAGCATGGAGACGAACAGCCCCGAAAGCGGCAGGTTTGACCAGTCTGCCGTGCTGCTGATGTGGAACAGAACCAGTGTGCCTTTGCCCAGAGTGGCATAGGTGACAAGAGGCGTGCCATCGGCCAGACGCGCCCAGCTCTGCTCGCCCAGCGTGTCGGTCGGGCTGGCAAGAACCTGCCGGCTTACGGTGACATCCGCCGGTATCGGCAACCCCCGGAAGGGGGAAAGCGCATCAAAGGCAGCCAGTTTTTGCGGTGCGCCCCATGTCATGGAACCGCCGAGCTGGCGTGTGCCATCCAGCAGCGGCACCGGCAGCAGGCTGTCGGCGGGGCTGGCACCGTCATGCGAGGCTCCGGCCAGCGCTGGCCCGGCAAAGCGGATGAGCGTGCCGCCTTTTTCCACCCATGCGCGCACGACCTGTTGCGTCTGGTTACCAGTCAGGGTGCCGTCCGGGGCGATCAGCACGGAAAGAGGGCGGCTGAGCAGCGTTTCGGCGTTGCCTTCATGCAGGTCAGTCGTGGGGGCCAGTGCGCGACGGATATAAAACAGGGCTCCCACCAGCGGCGTATCCGCTCCCCCGGCAGAAAGCAGGCCAACAGGGCGCATGCGGTCGGTTTCATCCATCAGCAGGGTTGTGGCGGCTCCAGCAATGCCGCGTAGCGTGATGGTTTCAACCTGATTGCGGACTTCAGGCGGCAGGGCGAGGTGAATATCCGCCTGTGTGGCATGAGCGGGCAGGGTGAAGGGAATAGCGGCCAGCGTGGCGCCGTCAGCCGTGCGGGCCAGTGCTGTCATATCCTGCGGCAGGGCCGCGGGCAGAGCCAGCATATGGGCCATGACATCGCCCGAGGCCGGTGCGGGGGGAGTCAGGGCCAGTGCTGTCTGATGCGGGAAGCGGACTTCACGCACGGCCCCGGTATGGCGCAGGGCTTGGGCAAAATCTGCATCCTGCGGGCTGGCAACGCCATCGGCCAGATAGAAAACCTGCGCGTAGCGGTGGGATAGCGCACCGAGCTGTCTGGCCGCCTGTGTGCGGTTGACCGGCCACGGCGAGGGACGCAGGGCGTTGAGTGCCTGCTCCGCCTCGGTGGATGATTGGGGAATAACCGGGGCGTCGGAGGGTTGTTCCGTTGGGGTGGGGGCGGTCAGCAGCAGGGTCACGGGGCTTTGGCTGCGGGCCGCTCTTTGGACGATGGCCTGCGCCGTGCCGATCCGTTCAGCCCAGTCGGGGGCGGCAAACAGACCGTTATCCATAACCAGCAGCACCGGGCCGGAGATTGGGGGTGTTTCTGCCTCATTATGCAAGGACGGCCCCGCCAGCCCGATGACCAGCAGGCAGAAAACCAGCGCGCGGAGGACCAGGAGCCATAAGGGAGAGCGCACGGCGTCGATCTGGCGTGTGCGCAAACCCGCCAGAAGTGCCACGGGTGGAAAAACCTGCCTGCGTGGCTGTGGTGGCGTGGCCCGCAGCAGCCACCACACCAGCGGCAGCCCCACCAGTGCGAGCAGTAGCAGGGGAGAGGAAAAACTCATGCGGACTGGCTCATCAACGTATGCAGGCTCAGCAGGGCCGGGAGCGCTGTCTGGTCTGTCTGGTGCCGGGTCAGGTCATGGCCGTAGCGTGCGGCGGTTTCGGCCAGCCAGTGCTCGCGCGTGGCGATCAGATCGGCATAGGCGGCGCGGACATCGCTGGTTTCAGACAGTTCCACCGGGCTTTCATTTTCAGGCCCTGTAAACAGCACCCGACCGGCATAAGGCAGGCTGGCTTCGGCCGGGTCGCGGATCTGGAGAAGATGTGCGCGTACGGGCCGTGCGGCGAGGTGGCGCAGGAAAGACTGTATTTCCTCCTGCGGGCCAAGAAAATCACTGGCGATTAACAGATGCGCGCGCATGGGCAGGTGTATGGGCAGGCGCTGGAAAGGAGACTGGCTGACACCCTCCTGAGTGCCCGCGTATTCCGCCTGCGCCTGTGCGCTGAACCCCATAGCCAGGCGTTCAAGCGGGGGGCCGCCAATCGGCAGGGGGAACAGGCCCGAAGGCCCGGCCAGTTGTACGTTTTCGCCCGCCCGCAAAAGCAGGGCTGCCATGGTCAGCAGCAGGGTAACGGCGCTGTCGCGCTTGGAGGGTAGGGTATTGGCCGAGCGCCAGTCCATCGAAGCGGACAGATCGCACCACAGGATAACGGTCTGGGCGTTTTCGGCTTCTTTTTCACGCACCTGCGCATGGTGGGTGCGGGCGGACTGCCGCCAGTCGATCCGGGTTGCGGGTTCTCCCGGCTGGGCTGGCCGATACTGCCAGAAATTGTCGCCCCATCCGGCCCGGCGCTGGGGGTGCAGGCCAGCCGCCAGCGTGGCCGCTGTCTGGCGTGCGCGCAGCAGCAGGTCGGGCATGCGGGCGGCCAGTGCCGCGGCGGAGGCCGCACTGGGCTGCATGGGCACGCCCGCTCCCCCGCCAGCATGGGGCTGGCGTGCAGTCGCCTGCCCGCCTGTGCGGTGCGCTGCCGCCCGGCGCAGGAAAGCTGGCAGAAACGGGGTGATGTGCTGCGCGAACCCGGCCAAAAGACGTCAGCCCAGCCGGTTGACGAGCCGGGTAATGACATCAGCCGGGTTCAGGCCATCGGCACGGGCCGCGAAACTGAGCGCCATACGGTGAGCCAGAACCGGCTGGGCGAGTGCCGCCACGTCATCAAGGCTTGGAGACAGCCTGCCATCAAGCAGCGCACGGGCGCGGGTTGCCAGCATCAGGGTCTGGGCGGCGCGTGGGCCGGGGCCCCATGCGATCGCGTTTTTCAGATCCTGATCCGGCGTGGTTTGTGGGCGGGCCGCGCGCACCAGTGTCAGAATGGCCTCTACAATGCTTTCCCCCACGGGCATGGCGCGTACCATGTTCTGGGCTTCAATCAGCCCGCGTGTGCTGAGCACTGGCTCTGCCGTGGGGCGGCTGACGCCGGTTGTGGCCAGCAGCATCTGGCGCTCGGCATCCTCAGGCGGGAAGTCCAGCGTAATCTGGAGCATGAAGCGGTCAAGCTGGGCTTCGGGCAGGGGGTAGGTGCCTTCCTGCTCGATCGGGTTTTGCGTGGCCAGCACATGAAAAGGCTGGGGCAGCGCATGCTCGGTACCCGCAACGCTTACGTGGTGTTCCTGCATGGCCTGCAACAGGGCTGACTGCGTGCGCGGGCTGGCGCGGTTGATTTCATCGGCCATGAGAAGCTGGCAGAAAACCGGCCCCTTAACAAAGCGGAAGCTCCGGCGGCCGGTGCTGTCTTCATCAAGGATTTCGCCGCCTGTAATGTCAGAGGGCATGAGGTCGGGCGTAAACTGCACGCGCCGGGCGTCCAGCCCCAGTACCGTGCCCAGTGTCGTGACCAGCAGGGTCTTGCCCAGACCGGGTGGCCCGACCAGCAGCGCGTGCCCGCCGGAAAGAATGGTGACAAGTGTCTGGCGGATAACGGTATCCTGCCCGAAAATGATGTCGCCAAGTGCCTGCTGGACGGCCGACAGCCGTTCGCAGATACGGTCTGCCTCCCGCACATCGGGGCGGGTGGCGGAGGAAAGTGCTGAGAGCGGAGCGTCTGATGCGGTCATTTGTCCAGTCTTGAAGACATACGGGGGTTTCATCAAGCGGGGTAAGCTCCCTATATCATTGGAAGACGCATATGGACACGCATTACGGGGTGATCAGGTCGTGAAAGGCGAAAACGCTCAGAACGCAGGGGGGGCTTCCTGCGGGGAAAAGGACTTCGGCGCGTCCGTTCATACGGACTCCGGGCTGGATTCCGTGGCGGCCTGCCTGTCGCAGGCGGGTAAGGCAGGGGGCAAAGGGGATGTGCCGCGCCTGCCGTTTCTGATCCGGCGTGATGGAAGCTGGCTCTATCGGGGCGGGGAAATCAAACGCAAGGCCATGCTGTGCCTGTTTGGCTCGCTGCTGACCCGGGATGCACAGGGAGCCTATCTGCTGCGCTCTCCTTTTGAGAGCGGGGTGATCGAGGTTGAGGATGCTCCCTTTGTTGCCGTGGAACTGACATGGACGGGCGTAGGGCGCACACAGCGCTTATGTTTTCGCACCAACATGGATGAAACGGTAACAGCCAGCGGAGAGCATCCGATTCGAACCGAATGGGATGTCCCCCCCGAAGCGAGCGTGGACGCCCGCCCCCCCTATCTGCTGGTGCGTGCAGGAGATGGTCGCTGGCCGCTGGAAGCCCGGCTGAGCCGCAGCGTGTGGTACGAGCTGGCTGCTCTGGCCGAGCCGGGGCTGTACCGGGGCGTGCGGTGCATGGGGGTATGGAGCTGTGGCTGCTTTTTTCCGCTGGCGCGCTGCACCACATCTGCCGGGGCTGCGGGCGATGGGGCCGACTGTTCGGACTGTCCGGACGATACGGAGTGAGCCCACAGTCTGAACTGCCAGCCCTTACACAGGGTCTGTCTGCTGCCCAGCGCGGTTTGCTTGGGGTGCTGTGGGGTATTCTGCCGCAGGCCCGGCTTGTTGGCGGTGTTGTGCGTGACCTGCTGGCGGGCAGGCGGGTGGCGGATATCGATATGGCCATTCCCCTGCCGCCAGAGCAGGTGATGGCCAGCCTGCGTGCCGCTGGTGTTGTGGCCGTGCCAACCGGACTTTCCCACGGGACGGTTACTGCAGTGGTGGAGGGGCAACCCTGTGAAATCACCACCTTGCGGCGGGATGTGCAGACTGATGGCCGCCACGCTGTAGTGGTGTGGACGGATGACTGGCAACAGGATGCCGCCCGGCGTGATTTTACCATCAACGCCCTGTTTCTTGATCAGGCAGGCAGGCTGTACGACTGGTTCGGCGGGCAGGAGGATCTGCGTGCGGGGTGCGTGCGTTTTGTGGGGGACGCGCAAAGCCGGATTGAAGAAGATTCTTTGCGTATCCTGCGCTTTTTTCGCTTTCAGGCCCGTTACGGAACGGGTGAGCCAACCTCTGATACACTGGCGGTGATAGCGCAGCGGGCCAACCTGCTGGCTGGGCTTTCGGTTGAGCGGGTGTGGTCGGAGCTACGGCAGATTCTGGCCTTGCCGCAGGTCATGCCCGTCATGCGGCTGATGGCGCAGGCCGGGGTTTTGGCAGTTATCCTGCCCGAAGGGGTAGCGCTGGAACGCCTTGCCGCGCTGGAGTCTTGTCAGCCCCCGGCAGATGTACTCCTGCGCCTTGCCGCCCTGACAAAAGCCCCTGCGGCATTGGCAACGCGGCTAAAACTTTCCAGAGCGGAAACCGCCCGCCTGCGCTGTATTGCCCGCGCGGGCGCACCGGATGGCCCTCTGGCGCGGCTGAAGGATGATGACACCGCCCCTGACATCCTGCGCAACCTGCTGGTTGATGCCCCACCGGACTGCCTTATGGCGGGGTTGTGGCTCTGTCAGGCGCAGAACCCGGCGGCTGCGCAGGTTTTCGTGGCTTTGCGCCAGCGTTTATCCGCGTTGGATGTGCCGGTTTTTCCGCTGGCCGGGCGTGATGCACTGGCTCTGGGGGTCGCACCCGGCCCGGCTGTGGGGAAGGTGATCCTGCAGGTTAAACAGTGGTGGCGGCAGGGAGGCTGTACGGCTTCGGCACAGACCTGCCGCGCTGAATTGGCGCGAATTTTGGGGATGTAAAGCCTGAAAGCGCTGTGCCCTGTCACGGGATATGGTGCGCCCCCTTTGCACGGGGGGCATGAGGGCTGCTACATGGGGGCATGACAGCTACCCTCCCGGCCAATCGCCCCGACAAGCGTAAATTCCTGTTCGATGACACGTTCGCCCTGCTGCTCAGGCTCTGGCACGGCCAGATTCGGCAGCACAAGGCGCATCTGGTCATAACGGCGGTGCTGCCGGTCGTAACTGCCCTGCTGACAGCGCTTTATCCGCTGGTGATCCAGCGTGCGCTGGACATGTTCTCCGCCCGGGATTCGCGCATTCTGTACCAGGTGCCGCTGCTTGTTGTGCTGCTGACAGCCGCCAAATCCCTTGCCCAGTATGGACAGACCATCGTCACACAGGGGCTTGTGCTCAAGGTGGTGCGCGGCCTTCAGGGCGAAATGTTCGACCATATGATCCGCAGCGATATTACGCAGGTGGAAAACGAGGCTCCCGCTAAGCTGGCCTCGCGCTTCACAACCGATGCGGTGGCTGTGCGTGATGCCATGCTGCGGGCTGTCAGCTCGGTGGGGGATGCGGTCACGGTCGTGGGGCTTGTCGTGTCCATGTTCTATATGGACTGGGAACTGAGCCTGATCGCGGCCCTGCTGTATCCTCCGGCTGTGCTGCCTATCCAGAAACTGGGCCGCAGGGTGCGCCGGGCTTCGGGTGGAATGCAGGAGCGGATGGGCGAAACCTCGGCCCTGCTGACCGAAAGTTTTTCGCAGGCCCGTACAGTGCGGGTTTACCGGCTGGAGCAGGCCGAGCGCCGCCGGGCTGCACTGTCTTTTGACCGGCTGCATCAGGCTGTTTTGCAGATCGCGTATAGCCGTGCGCGGGTTGAGCCGCTGCTGGAAACGCTGGGGGGCGCTGCTGTTGCGGCGGTTCTGGGGTTTGCTGGCTGGCGTGCGGCTACAGGTGGGGCTTCGCTGGGTGATTTTTCCGGCTTTGTTGCGGCTCTGCTTCTGGCGGCGCGGCCCTTGCGCGCTCTGGGTGCCGTGCATTCCGCCTTGCAGGAAGGGATGGCAGGGTTAAGCCGCGTATTTAAAATGATTGATGAAAAACCCGCCGTTATGGACCGGCCACACGCTATGCCCTTGCCGGAGGGGCATGGCCATCTGGTGTTCGAGTCCGTGGGCTTTGTTTATGCCGATGGGCGCACGGGTCTTGCTGGGTTGAGTTTTGACGCGCGTCCGGGATGTACTGTTGCGCTGGTGGGAGCATCGGGCGCGGGTAAATCAACAGCACTGTCACTGGTGCCGCGACTGCATGATGTTACGAGCGGACGTATTGTGCTGGACGGGCTGGATCTGCGCGACATCCGGCTGGCGAGCCTGCGCGACGCCATTGCCTATGTCAGTCAGGACCCGCTTCTGTTTGATTTTTCCGTGCGCGACAACATTCTGGTAGGACGCCCCAGTGCAACGGAAGCAGAAATCTGGGAGGCTATTCGTGCGGCCTCGGCGGAACAGTTCATTACGGAACTGCCTGAAGGGGTGGAAACGCAGGTAGGGCCGGGGGGGCAGCGTCTTTCAGGTGGCCAGCGCCAGCGTGTGGCGCTGGCGCGGGCACTCCTGCGTAACCCGCGGTTGCTGTTGCTGGATGAAGCCACCAGCGCACTTGATAGCCAGAACGAGGCTGCCGTGCAGGAGGCGCTGGCAACTCTGCGGCGTGGGCGCACGACGCTGGTGGTGGCGCATCGCCTCTCTACCATCCGTTCGGCGGATATGGTTGTGGTTATGGAGCATGGCCGCGCGGTTGAATGCGGAACCCATGATGAACTGATGGCGCGTGACGGGCTTTATGCGCAACTTGTGCGGACGCAGGGCTTCGAACATTAAAAAACACAGCCAGAAGGCGGCTTTTACACCCGGATGAAAGGCCACGCTTGAAGCGGAGAGACGAACGTGCAACATACTGACCGAACCGGTCGGTCAGCGCAGTGCGGCGCGTGGTGGATTTTTACGACACGGTTGTTTGCAGGGCAGGAATAAAGCATGGCGGACGAGAACCACGAACAGTCTCCCGAAACATCCAGCGCGCAGGGTGACGGGCAGGCGGGCAAAAACGACAAGCCTGAAGGAAAGAAGCCCTCACGCCTTAAGCCGATTCTGACGGCGGTTATTGCCATTCTGGTTATTGGCGGCGGGCTTTTCTGGTTTTTTACCCGCAACGAGATTGAAACCGATGATGCCTTTACCGCCGGGCGTGCCGTAGGCATTGCCCCCCATGTTGAAGGCTACGTGGTGGCGCTGCTGGTGAACGACAACGAGTTCGTACACAAAGGCCAGATTCTGGCCAAAATCGACCCGCGTGACTGGCAGGCTTCGCGCGATCGGGCCGCGGCTTCGCTCGATGCCGCAAAAGCAACGGCACAGGCCAGCGAGATGATGCACGCGGTAGCCATGCTCGAATACCCCGGTGCGCTCATGCAGGCGCAGGGGCGTCTGGCTGAAGCGCGTGCGCAGGAGTTCCGGGCGCAGACGGATTACCGCCGCCAGCATACCGTAGCCCGCGCCGCGACATCGCAGCAGGATATGGATTATGCTCAGGCCGCACTCGATGCCGCTCGCGCGCAGGTAACAGCGGCTCAGGGTTCCGTGCAGATGGCCATGCCCGTGCAGCCTAACATCCATAACACCGCCATACGGGTGACGCAGGATGAGGCCAATGTGCATGGCGCTGATGCCGAACTGGTAAGCGCTGACCTGAACCTCGGCTGGACTGTTCTGCGCGCACCCTGTGATGGCTGGATCAGCCAGCGCAATATCGAACAGGGTAATTATGTCCATAAGGGCCAGAACGTCTTTTCCATTGTGGAGCCTGAAGTCTGGGTAGTGGCCAACTATAAGGAAACCCAGATCACCCGCATGAAGCCGGGCCAGAAAGTGGATGTGCGTGTTGATGCCTATCCGGGCCTGAAACTGCGTGGCCATGTTGATTCGCTGCAAAAAGGCACGGGGGCTACGTTCAGTGCTTTCCCGCCTGAAAATGCAACGGGCAACTACGTCAAGATCGTGCAGCGCGTGCCGGTGAAGATCATTATTGATGAAGGTCTGGACCCGGATCAGCCGCTGGCGCTCGGCCTGTCGGTCGAACCCGTGGTGCATGTGGATACGCAGGGCCATTCCGATGCCCCGCCGCCCCGCACGCAGGCTGCGGCGCAGGATAGCCAGCAGGCGAATCCCTGATGGCCTCGGCAGCCGATAACGTCGCACCCGGCGGGTGGAAGCCCAAGCATAATCCGTGGACTGTCGCTTTTGTGGTGACATTGGCGGCGTTCATGGAAATTCTGGATACCACCATCGTCAACGTGTCGCTGCCCCATATCGCGGGCAGTCTGTCCAGCACGTATGATGATGCAACATGGACACTCACGGCCTATCTGGTTGCGAACGGCATCGTGCTGACCATTTCGGGGTGGCTTGGAAAAGTTTTTGGTCGGAAAAACTATTTTCTGATCTGTATCATCATGTTCACGGTGTCTTCCTTTCTGTGTGGCATGGCCACCAGTCTGGGCGAACTGGTTGTGTTCAGGCTGATGCAGGGCTTTTTTGGCGGGGGGCTGCAGCCCAACCAGCAATCGATCATTCTTGACAGTTTTCCTCCGGCCAAGCGTGCGGCGGCTTTCGGGCTGACGGCCATTGCCGCAGTGGTGGGGCCGGTTATTGGCCCGACGCTGGGCGGGTGGATTACGGATAACTTTTCGTGGCGCTGGATTTTCTTCATCAACGTGCCATTCGGTATCCTGACGACAACCGGCGTTATGGCTGTGGTGGAAGACCCCCCGTGGGCGCGCAAGCAGAAAGCCCCGGTGGATGTGATCGGTATCAGCCTGATCACCATTGGCTTCAGTTGCCTTGAAATCATGGTTGATCGCGGCGAGGATGCGGATTGGTTTGGTTCCACCTTTATCCGGATCATGGCGGTTCTGGCCGTTTTTGGTCTGGGTAGTGCTATCCTTTGGTTGCTGCATACGGATAAACCTGCTGTTGATCTGCGGGTTTTCAAAGACCGTAACTTTGCTATGGGCACAGCGCTCATGGGGGCTATGGGGGCGCTGCTTTATGCCTCGGCCATTGTGGTGCCGCAGTTTGCCCAGCAGGTCATGGGATATACGGCTACCCTTTCAGGGCTTGTGCTTTCGCCCGGCGGGCTTGCGGTGATTGTGCTGATCCCCATCGTGGGCAAACTCATGACCATCATGAGCGTGCGCAGCGTGATTGCTACAGGCTTTACGCTCATGGGATGTTCGCTGTTCTTTTCAGCCCAGTTGCTGCCGCTGCTTGATTTCAGGCATTTGGTGCTGTTCCGTATGAGTCAGACCGCGTGTCTGGCCTTTCTGTTCGTGCCACTTTCCACCATTGCTTATGCCACCATTCCTGAACGCCTGAATGCCGATGCCTCGGCACTGTTCAGCATGTCGCGCAATGTGTTGGGGTCTTTGGCAATTTCCGGTGCCACCGCCTTGCTGACCGAGCGAAGGCAGGCCCATCAGGCCCATATGACACATTGGATGACGGCCTATCACCAGCCGTTCAATGAGTATCTGGATCGGGTGCGTAGTGTAGCGCAGGCGCGTGGCACATCACCTGCGCTGCTGGACAGTGTGGCCCAGCATACAATGTTCCAGCAGTTTACCAAGCAGGTATCCATGCTGGCCTATAACGAGGTTTTCATGATTCTGGGGATCGGGGCGTTCCTGTGTGTCCCGTTCTGTTTCCTGTGCTCACCCATGCGGGGTGATGGTAAGGTCAAGTCCGCGCATTAAGGTGTGCGCGGGTAGGCTTGCTTTTTAAAGGTCGCCTTAAAACAACGACCTTATAAAAAATGATAAAAGTTTTTGGTGAAGCTTTTTCCAAAAAGCTTCAAAGGCCGTCGCCTTCTTTAAAAAAGGCGACGGCTCAAAATTTTTATGGATTTGGAAGCGTTTTTTGTAGGCTGGTTTTTAAAGCGCGTTCTTATCGGGATAAGCCCGCAAGCCCTGCAAAGTCTCGGGCCAGCCGTTCATAAATCGGCTTTTTGAACCCGACATTACGTTCGGGCAGGGTTTTCAGGTCAACCCACATCCAGGCATCGAATTCGGCAGGAAGATGCGTATCCAGTCGGATATCGGCATCCTGTCCGGTAAAGGCCAGAGCGAACCATTTCTGCGTCTGCCCACGATAGCGGCCACCCAGCGCCTTGCCAATCAGATGATCAGGCAGGTCGTAGGTAATCCATTCGGGATGTTCGGCCAGAATACGGACGGCCTGCGTGCCGGTTTCTTCCCATACTTCACGCAGTACGGCTTTTGCGGGGTCTTCCCCCTCATCAATACCGCCTTGCGGGCATTGCCATGTGCCATCGCTCAGCGGGCCGCCTGCGCCGGGCATATCCGTGCGGCGGGCGATAAACACCCGGCCATCGGGATGGAAAATCATGGCGCCGACATTGGGGCGATAAGGCAGGTTAGCAGTCTCTGTCATGGTTTTTATCGACCCTGTGTGGCGGTTGGAGGCGCCAGATTGACCCGCATGGAGCCTGTGGGTGTCGCAGGGGGTGTATCAGCCGGATCGGGTGGGAGAATAAGCTGGCTGACCGGCACAAGGGCAATACCGATATCTTGCAGATGGGCGATCCATGCCCGCAGGCAGGCGAGTGCTACAGGCCGCAACGGGTTGATGACACCAATGGCATGACCATTGCGCCGGGCTGCCTGCTGGAGTTTGAGAAGCTGTATATCAATCCCCACGATATCCGTATCGGCATTGATCTGCACATCAGCCTGTCCCAAAAGGCCCGGCCCGCTTATGGCCTGATCCGTAGCGCCGTTCACGTACAGTAGGCCGCGCTTGTCTAATGTGTTCAGAAGATTGCTGAAATCCTGTGAATGTAACAGGGCATTTTCATTCGGCCCCGTGGGTGTGCCAACAACCCCGACATAACCCGCCATGCGTGAGAGAACCCAGTTCAGGTTTTCCGTGTTCTGCTGGGCTGAGTTCAGCAGGCTGATGGCCCGTGGCCCCGCATCATCGGCTGGAGGTGTCTGGGGCGTGGCGGTGGGGGCGGGTTTGTTGGTTGCCTGCATGGGCAGCACCAGCAGGGTTTCGTGCTGGTGCTGGCGAGCGGTTTCCATGAGTGTATCCGCCCCCGAAAGATAAGGCGAAAACGCAACCGAGATCGGGCCGGGGAGCGAGGCCAGGGCATCGGTTGTCTGATCATCCGGCTGGCTTATGCCTTCCACCAGCACGGCTACCATGGGGGTGCCTGGCGGTACATCCACGGTTGGGGCCGCGTAAATTTGGCGGGCTGTCTGTCCGTGCGGGCCAGTCATAGGCAGGGGGAAGCCCCCCGTGCCGTTATGTTTTTCAAGGAGCGCCATCTGCGGGGGCAGAATGGTGTTGTGCTCGCCCTTTAAGTGGTGGCGAGCTACATCCGCATTCCACTGTGCAATGGAGGGATGCGGAGGTCTGATAAAATGCAGGCGTGCCGCCAGAATGGCACCAACCGCCGCGACGGCAAGCCAGAACCAGATGAACAGTCTGCCGCGGGTTGTAAGCCGCCGCCACAGGGAAGGGGTGCGCATGACCGCTCTCTTGCTCGCTCTACGCCGTTACTGATGGGGCGCGCTATCCGCTTTGGCTGGTGTTTTGACGGTAGCAGGCGGCACGGTCGGGGCCGGTGCAGGCAGTCCGGCCATCGAGCGCACAACCCGCAGTCCTTCTTGTAACTGGAAGTCGGTTGAGGGTTTGCTGTAGTCAAACTCCGGCCAGTTCGCGGGCGGTTCGGAAGGAATATCCGCAGCGATGGCGGGCAGGTCGGTGCGGGGCTGGGCTTTGGTGGTGTTGCCGCCCTGATTTTTCAGAATATGCTCAAGGTCGGCTTCACGCAGGCTCAGCCCCGGATCGTCCCGTGTTTCCTTGACCGTAATATCGGGCATGATGCCCAGCGCCTGAATGGACCGGCCCGAAGGCGTGTAGTAGCGCGCAGTCGTCAGACGCACCGCACCATTGCCCGGAATGGGGATGATGGACTGAACCGACCCTTTACCAAAGGAGCGCGTGCCCAGCAGTACGGCGCGATGGTGATCCTGCAGGGCGCCCGAAACAATTTCAGACGCCGAGGCAGAGCCGCCATTGATCAGCACCACCATGGGCAGGCCATCGGTAATATCGGTGCCGTGGGCATCCCAGCGCTGGCTGTCTTTGGGGTGGCGCGCCCGGGTGGAGACGATCTCGCCCGAGCGGATGAAGCTGGAAGACACCTCAACCGCCTGATCCAGCAGCCCGCCGGGATCGTTACGCAGGTCGAGCACAAGGCCCGCCAGCTTGCCACCGGCCTGCTGGCGCAGGCTGTTATAGGCCTTAAGCAGTTCCTTTTCGGTGGTTTCGTTGAACTGCGCGATACGGATATAGCCGATCCGGTCATACAGTGCGGATTTGACCACATCGATATGGATGATCTCGCGCGTGAGCGTCACCACGATGGGCTTGGGCGTTTTTTCGCGCACCAGTGTCAGCGTAATCTTGGTGTCGGGCTTGCCGCGCATTTTCTTGACGGCTTCATCCAGCGGCGTACCGTCCACGGTGTGGCCATCCACGGCAATAATATAGTCACCCGGCTTGATTCCAGCCCGGAAGCCCGGCG
Source organism: Acetobacter suratthaniensis (assembly GCF_017377745.1). Lineage (GTDB taxonomy): Bacteria > Pseudomonadota > Alphaproteobacteria > Acetobacterales > Acetobacteraceae > Acetobacter > Acetobacter suratthaniensis. Next base: position 419,219 of record NZ_JAFVMG010000001.1, read on the forward strand.
TACCATCAATGGGCGAAACCACGCGGATATGGCCATCCTGCTGCTGGAGTTCCAGCCCGAGACCGCCGAACTCGCCTTTCATCTGCACCATCATGTCTTCGTACTGCTTCTGGGTCATGTACGAACTGTGCGGATCAAGGCCACTGAGCATGCCGTTGAGCGCATTGGTGATCAGGTCACGGTCGGATACGGGCTCGACATAATCGGAGCGCACCAGATCCAGCACCGTGCCGAACAGGGTCAGCAGGCGGTACGTTTCAGCGTGGTTTGCGGTGGGGGCTGCATCGGGGGTCGCGGTCTGCGCCTGAACGGGTGCGGGCAGAAGCAATCCAGCAGGGAAGTGACCCGGAGAGAGAGCCAGGGCAAGGCCGGTCATGGCGGTGGCACCGAGCATCAGACCTGTGCGGAACTTCATGCGATCTTGTCTCCTGTCGCCAAAACCGGGAAAAACCCCGTGGCGCGTGTTCGTCCTGTCTTTTTTCCGGCCCGTCATGTCCTGTCCAAGGGGAAACAGGGCGTATGGCGGGTCGCGTTGCGGGTGAGCCTAGCCTGTTCCGCAACGCAGGGAAACTGCCCATGCCTTCATGGCTTTACGCCTTACAGGAAGGGGGCCGGGTTGACGCTCTGCTGCCCGTGCCGGAGCTGTATGAACAGTCTGGCTGAACCGCCAGCATTTCCCATGTGTCCTATGGGTGCGCCCTTTGTCAAATCCTGCCCGGTATCAACGGAAAGCTCTGAAAGCCCCGCCAGAATAAAGCGGTAATGACGCCCGCAGTTGAGGATGACCATCCGCCCGTATGTACGGAATACCCCGGCGAAATCCACCCCTCCAGAACAGGGTGCCCGTACACTTGCGCCGGGCGGTGTGCGGTAGGTCATGCCTGTGGCGGGGCCGGATTCGGTTGTAGTCCCCCATGCGCTGATCAGGGTGCCCGCGACGGGTTTCAGCCCGGAGGCCGCTCCGGCCTGCGCGTTCAGGCCGGGGCCTTCGGCCGTGCTGTCCTGTGTGCTGTCTTGCGTATCGGCCGACTGTGTGTTGGCGGATGGCGAAGTGGTGGGGGCGGTGAGTGTGTGTGTCGCGCGTGGGGGGGCGGGTATGGTGGTCAGGGCGTGGTGCAGGCGGCTTTCGGCGTCGGTCTGGAGTGCTTCCAGCCGGGCTACGGCATCTTGCAGGCTGGAGGCACGCTGCATGGCGGCCTGTAGCGCCTGCGTGGCGACACGGGCTGCGCTATCGGCCCGCTTCTGGGCTTTGCGGGCCTGATCCGCCTGCCTGCGTACGGTTGCGCGCTCGCTGGCCTGCTGCTGTTCAAGTGCTTCCAGCCGGGTTTTCTGGGTGCTGAGGTCATGGTCAAGCACGGCCAGCCGGGCCTGTTTTTCCCGCAGGTCGCGTGCTTCGTCCTGTAACTGGCGGGACAGGCCACGCAGCACCAGAAAGCCGGTTACGGCATCGTTCTGGGGCAGGGGGGCGGCCAGCAGGGTATCGGAGGGGTAAGCCGAAAGCCGGACTGCGAGCGGCAGAATAGGGGCCAGAGCCTGCTCATGGCCCAGCAGGCTGGCCGAAAGGGCCTGCTGTTCCTGATGGGTTGCATCCATACGGTCTGACAGGTCGGCTATCTGCTGTTCCGTATCCTGTAGCTGGGCGGTGGCGCTGAGTGTTGCTGCGGACAGGGTGTGGGCCTGCGTGCGGGCCGTTGCGGCAGCGGCTATGGCGGCATCCTGTCGCGCGCGGGATGCGGCAACGGCTGCGGCCTGCCGTTCCGTGGCGGCCTGTGCAGCCTCATGGCGGGCGCGGGCATTTTCAAGGGCATGGCGCGCCTGCACGACCGAGCGACTGCCCGATGCTGTGCTGGCCGGTGCATGGCGTGCGCGATGCGCACCAGTATGGTGTGGTTTGTGAGCGGTATCGGCTGGAGCCGCGTAGGCTGTAACGGGCATGCAGGCGGCGAGTGCGATCAGACCGCTACAGAATGCCCCCCGGAGTTGTAAGAAAGAAAGGCCGGGGCGGGATTCTGGAAGCCGGATGCCTGTTGGCTCATGCCGCCTGAGTAAGGACGACAGAGCCGTAGGGCGGAAAGAAAAAAACCGGCGCGTGCGCATTCAGGCCGGAAGCAGGGAAGAACCCGTCATGTCGGCGGGCTTGGGCAGGCCCATGATTGCCAGCAGGGTCGGGGCCAGATCGGCCAGCCGCCCGCCATCGCGCAGGCTGGTGCCGCCAGTGCCAAGGGCCACCAGCGGTACGAGGTTGAGCGTATGGGCCGTGTGCGGGCCGCCGGTTTCGGGGTCGATCATGGTTTCGCAGTTACCATGATCAGCCGTAATCAGCAGAGCGCCCCCGGCGCGGGTAATGGCCTGTGCGATACGGCCCACGCCCGTATCCACCGCTTCCACCGCCTTGACCGCAGCAGACAGGATGCCGGTATGGCCTACCATATCGGGGTTGGCGTAGTTCAGCACGATCAGGTCATACGTGCCGCTTTCAATGGCGTGTACGGCCTTGTCTGTCAGTTCGGCGGCTGACATTTCCGGCTGGAGATCATATGTGGCCACCTTGGGGGAGGGCACCAGAATGCGGTCTTCCCCCTCGAACAGCGTTTCGCGGCCACCGTTCATGAAATAGGTGACATGGGGGTATTTTTCGGTTTCCGCCATGCGGAGCTGGCGCAGTCCTGCGCGGGAGACAACCTCGCCCAGCAGGTTTTCAAGCGTTTCGGGCGGGAACAGCACCGTCATGCGGGCGGCCAGGGTTTCGCTGTACTGCGTCATGGAGGCCACGGCATCAAACCGGATGATACGGGCGCGGGCAAAACCGTCAAAACCCGGCTCCAGCAGAGCGTCCATCAACTGGCGGATACGGTCGGCACGGAAGTTGAACGACAGAATGCCATCACCATCCTTCATACCTGTATAGCCGGGCAGAACGGTGGGCAGGATGAATTCATCTGAAACATCAGCGGCGTAGGCGGCGGCAACAACCTCATCGGGAGAGGTGCCGGTTTCGCCTGTAGCGCAGACAATCGCGTTATAGGCTTTTTCAACACGGTCCCAGCGCTTGTCACGATCCATGGCGTAGTAACGCCCGGACAGTGTTGCAAGCTGCACGGAGGCGGGCAGGCTTTCGAGAAGCTGGCGCACGTAGTCACGGGCAGAGCGCGGAGCGGTGTCGCGCCCATCGGTGAACAGGTGGAAAGCCACCGGCACACCGGCTGCGGCCACAATGCGCGCCAGTGCGGCGGCATGGTCCTGATGCGAATGCACGCCACCGGGAGAGACAAGGCCCATCAGGTGGCAGGTGCCGCCGCTGGCCTTCAGCCGTGCGATAAAATCCGCCATGATGGGGGAGGCCGCCAGACTACCATCCTCAATGGCGGAGAAAATGCGTGGCAGCTCCTGCATGACAATGCGGCCTGCGCCAATATTCAGATGCCCGACTTCGGAATTGCCCATCTGCCCTTCTGGCAGGCCGACATCCTCACCACTGGTGCGCAGGAAGCTGTGTGGGTTTTCGCGCCACAAGGCATCGAAACTGGGGGTGCTGGCCTGATGCACAGCATTATTGTCCGTTTCCTCGCGCCAGCCGAAGCCGTCGAGAATGACAAGCATGACAGGACGTTTTGGCTGTATGGCGGAGGAAGTCATGAACGGGCCTCTTTTTTTTGTTTTTGCCGGTTATGGGTTTGGGTGTCTGTATCCGCGTTAGAGTGCCATGAGAACGTGTGCAAACAAAGGCAGGTTCAAGCGCGGCGGACGATGTAACTCTTTTCCAGTTCCTGTGTGATGCGTTCAGCATGATCAGGATCACGCGCTTCGATCATGACTTCAAGCTGTGCCGCCTGCACGGACGGTGCTGCAAAAAGCCGCTGATGCGAAACCTCGATGATATTGCCACCTGCGGTGCCGATTGTGCGTGAAATATCGGCCAGCACACCGGGGCGGTCGGGAATTTCCATGACCAGCCGCAGGATACGGCCATCACGCAGCATGGCGCGCAGCAGCGTATTGGCCAGAATACGGCTGTCGATATTCCCGCCCGAGATAGGCAGCGCCACTTTTTTGCCCGCGAACAGATCGGGGTAGGTCAGCACGGCGGCAAGGCCTGCGGCCCCAGCACCTTCACTGACCTGCTTTGCCCCTTCAGCCAGCAGGGTAATGGCGGTTTCGAGCGCACATTCGGGTACTACCAGCACCTGATCCACCAGCTTGCGGATGACTTCATCCGTCTGCTGCCCGATCTGGAGTACGGCAATGCCCTCGGCAATGGTGGCCCCGCCGGTGGGCAGGGTCGCCTGACCGGGGAAGGCACACAGGGAGTCGTATTTTTCCACCTGTACGCCAATCAGGCGCAGGTCGGGGCGCATGGCGCGGGCCGCCACGGCGCAGCCCGAAAGCAGGCCACCGCCGCCAATAGGCACCACAAGTGCATCCAGCTCGCCTGCATCTTCCAGCAGTTCCAGCGCACAGGTACCCTGACCGGCCATGATGGCGGGGTCGTCATAGGGGTGGATGAAGGTGCGGCCTTCGCGGGCCTGCAGGTCCTGTGCAAAGGCCAGCGCTTCGGAAAAATTATCCCCTTCAAGGATGACGCGGGCACCCCAGTCGCGGGTGCGCACCACCTTGGCGCCGGGCGTGAAGCGGGGCATGACAATGACCGCATCAATCCCGAGCAGGCTGGCGTGGCGTGCCACCCCTTGGGCATGGTTACCCGCCGAAACCGCAATAACGCCGCGCGCACGTTCTTCAGGGCTGAGCAGGGCCAGCTTGTTGGCTGCCCCGCGTTCCTTGAACGACCCCACAGCCTGAAGGTTTTCAAGCTTGAGGGTAATCTCGGCTCCGCTTGCGCGGGAGAGAGAGTGCGAGGCGATGGTGGGGGTGCGGATCACCTTGCCGCGGATCCTGTCGGCCGCGGCGGTGATATCCTGAAAGGAGATCATGTCAGATGAATTTTACGGACAGGATTTCATAGGTACGGTCGCCACCGGGGGCGGGCACGGACACGGTATCGCCCTCCTGCTTGCCAATCAGCGATTTGGCCAGCGGCGAGGAAATGGAAATCTTGCTCTGCTTGATGTCGGCCTCATGCAGGCCCACGATCTGGTAGGTGATTTCCTTGTCGGTGTCTTCATCGACAAGGCAGACGGTCGCGCCGAACTTGACCTGACTGCCTGAAAGGCTGCTGGGTTCGATCACCTCGGCGGTGGAGACCAGTTCTTCCAGTTCCAGAATACGGCCTTCAATGAACGACTGGCGTTCGCGCGCGGCATGGTATTCGGCATTTTCTGACAGGTCGCCGTGGCTACGGGCTTCCGCGATCGCGCGGATGACCGCAGGACGCTCCTCGGATTTGAGCTTACGCAGCTCATCTTCGAGAAGCAGAAGGCCATTGCCTGTCATCGGAGTTTTCTGCAAGACAAGTCCCCGGAATAAAACTGTCGGCCTCTGGGGCCGACACGCAGGTTGCATACGCGCTTTACCGTGCGCCGGAGAGCAATGCCCCCCGTCGCACGGTAAAGTGTTTAGAACGATCCGCTAAAGTATGACTGAAGCGGCGCAACATCAAGCGGTCCCTCGCGCATTGCCGCAATGGCGTGGATCGCGGCGCGCGCACCAGCCATGGTCGTGTAGTGCGGAATGCCCAGCACAAGGGCCGAGCGGCGGATGTCAAAGCTGTCCGCAACCGACTGTGCGCCCTGTGCCGTGTTGATGACCATCTGCACATCGCCCGAGCGAATGGCATCCACACAGTGGGGGCGGCCTTCAAGCACCTTGTTGACCAGTTCCACTTCAATACCGGACTCGCGCAGGCGGCTGGCCGTGCCACGCGTCGCCAGAATTTTGAAGCCCATGGAAGCCAGCAGGCGGCCCAGAGCAGGCAGATGCGGCTTGTCGCTGGCCCGCACGGACAAGAACACCGTGCCGCTTTCGGGTAGCTTCACACCCGCGCCAAGCTGCGACTTGGCAAAGGCGCGCTCGAACGATGTATCCAGCCCCATGACTTCACCCGTCGAGCGCATTTCCGGCCCGAGGATGGTGTCCACTTCAGCAAAGCGGTTGAAGGGGAACACCGCTTCCTTGACGGCCACATGTGGCACCACGGCGCGGTCATCCAGATTGAAGGCGGAAAGCTTGTCACCGGCCATGACACGGGCGCCGATCTTGGCAACCGGCACCCCGGTGGCCTTGGCAACGAACGGCACCGTGCGCGAGGCGCGAGGGTTCACCTCCAGCACGAACACTTCCTGATCCTTGATCGCGTACTGGACGTTCATCAGGCCTACAATGCCAAGCTCGCGTGCCATGGCTTCGGTCTGGGCCTTAAGCTCGGTCACGATGGCGGGCGAGAGCGTGTAGGGCGGCAGGGCGCAGGCGCTATCACCGGAGTGAATACCCGCTTCCTCGATGTGCTCCATAACACCGGCCACATAAACGCTGGTGCCATCGGCAATGCAGTCCACATCGGCTTCGATCGCTTCGTTCAGGTAGCGGTCGAGCAGGATCGGGCCGGAGGAAATTTCATGCCCGGCATGGCGCAGCACATCACGCATGTAGCGCTGGAGCGAGGCCCGGTCGTACACGATTTCCATCGCCCGGCCACCCAGCACGTAGGAAGGGCGCACCACAACCGGGTAGCCTACGCGTTCGGCTACGGCTTCGGCTTCTTCCGGGCTGCGGGCAATGCCGTTTTCGGGCTGGCGCAGGCCAAGCTTGTGCAACATGGCCTGAAAGCGTTCGCGGTCTTCAGCCCGGTCGATGGCGTCAGCCGGGGTGCCCAGCAGCGGAATGCCTGCGGCTTCCAGTGCGCGGGAGAGCTTGAGTGGCGTCTGCCCACCATACTGGACAATGCAGCCCTTGACCGTGCCGCGCGTCTGCTCGCAGCGGATGAGGGAGATGACATCCTCAGCCGTCAGCGGTTCGAAATACAGCCTGTCCGATGTATCGTAATCGGTGGAGACCGTCTCGGGGTTGCAGTTGACCATGATGGTTTCATAACCGGCCTCACGCAGGGCGTAGGCGGCATGCACACAGCAGTAATCGAACTCGATCCCCTGACCAATCCGGTTGGGGCCACCACCCAGAATGACAATCTTTTCGCGGTCGGTGGGGGCGGATTCACAGGTGGGGGGGGCAAAAACCCCTTCGTAGCTCGAATACATATACGGCGTTGCGGAGGCGAACTCGCCCGCGCAGGTGTCGATCCGGCGGTAGGCGGGAACCACGCCGGCCTCTACGCGCAGGCGGGCCACTTCGGCGGCCTGCGTGCCGGACAGGCGGGCAAGCTGCACGTCTGAAAAACCAAGAGCCTTGAGCTGGCGCAGGCCCTGTGCATCCTTGGGCAGACCGTGGTTTTCCACGGCGCGTTCGGCGGCTACAAGGACTTCAAGCTGGCGCAGGAACCACGGCTCGAACTTGCAGGCTTCGTGAATATCCTCAACCGACAGTCCTGCACGCAGAGCCTGTGCCGCCATGAGAATACGCTCGGGGCGCTGCTGTGAGAGAGCGGCGCGGAACGCATCCACCCCGCCATCGCCCGGCACTTCCACGGGGTCGAGGCCGTTCAGCCCGGTTTCCATGGAGCGCAGGCCTTTTTGCAGCGCCTCGGCGAAGGAGCGGCCAATGGCCATGGCTTCGCCCACCGATTTCATGGAGGTGGACAGCAGGGCCGGTGCACCGGGGAACTTCTCGAACGTAAAGCGCGGGATCTTGACCACCACATAGTCGATGGTCGGCTCGAAAGAGGCCGGGGTCGTGCGCGTGATGTCGTTCTTGAGTTCGTCCAGCGTGTAACCCACGGCCAGCTTGGCCGCGACTTTGGCGATAGGGAAGCCCGTTGCCTTGGATGCCAGCGCAGATGAGCGGGAAACGCGCGGGTTCATCTCGATGACGACCATGCGGCCGTCTTTCGGATTAACACCGAACTGTACGTTGGAGCCGCCGGTTTCAACCCCGATCGCCCGCAGACAGGCGATGGAGGCATCACGCATGCGCTGGTATTCCTTGTCGGTCAGCGTCAGGGCTGGCGCGACAGTCACGGAATCACCCGTATGAACCCCCATGGGGTCGATGTTTTCGATGGAACAGATGATGATGCAGTTGTCAGCCGTGTCGCGCACGACTTCCATCTCATACTCTTTCCAGCCCAGCACCGACTCTTCCACCAGCACTTCGGTGGTGGGGGAGGCGTCAAGGCCGGAGGCAACGATCTGGTCGAATTCCTCGCGGTTATAGGCAATGCCGCCGCCTGAGCCACCCATGGTGAAGGAAGGGCGGATAATGGCGGGAAAGCCGATTTCGCGCAGGGCTTCGTGTGCTTCGGCCATCGTGTGGGCAATGAGGCTGCGCGGGCTTTCAATGCCGATGGCATCCATGGCTTCGCGGAACTTCTGCCGGTCTTCGGCGCGGTCGATCACATCGGCCTTGGCGCCGATCAGCTCAACGCCGTGTTTTTCAAGAAAGCCCGAGGCATGCAGCGCCATGGCGGTGTTGAGCGCTGTCTGGCCACCCATTGTGGGCAGAACCGCATCGGGGCGTTCCTTGAGGATGATGCGCTCAACCACTTCGGGGGTGATCGGCTCGACATAGGTCGCATCGGCCAGCCCCGGATCGGTCATGATGGTGGCCGGGTTGGAGTTGACGAGAATGACCCGGTAGCCTTCTTCGCGCAGCGCCTTGCAGGCCTGTGCGCCGGAGTAGTCAAACTCGCACGCCTGCCCGATAACAATAGGGCCTGCGCCGATGATGAGGATGGAGCGGATGTCTGTCCGTTTGGGCATGATGCGTCGATCCTGTCAGTTCAGTTGCGGGCGCCGGCGGTGCGGTCGATCAGGGCGGTAAAGCGCTCGAAGAGATAGAAGCTGTCGGAGGGGCCGGGGCTGGCCTCAGGGTGGTACTGCACGGAAAACGCTGCGTAACGGTCTGAGGCAATGCCTTCGTTCGAGCCATCGAACAGGCTGACATGCGTTACATGCGCGTCTTCGGGCAGGGTTTTGGCATCCACGGCAAAACCGTGGTTCTGGCTGGTGATTTCCACCCGGCCGCTGGCCAGATCCTTCACCGGCTGGTTCGCACCCCGGTGGCCCTGCTCCATCTTGTAGGTTTTCGCACCCAATGTCAGAGCCAGAAGCTGGTGGCCAAGGCAGATGCCAAACAGCGGCACACCGGCCTCAAGCACGGTGCGGATGGCCGGTACGGCGTAGCGGGCGGTTGCCGCCGGGTCGCCCGGGCCATTGGAGAGGAACACGCCTTCGGGCTTGAGAGCCAGAATTTCTTCGCCCGTGGTGGTGGCGGGTACGACCGTTACATCGCAGCCTGCGGCCACGAGGCAGCGCAGGATGTTGCGCTTGGCCCCGAAATCCACCGCAACAACGCGACGGCGCTTTTCAGGCACAGGGCGGGTGGCGTGCGGCCATTCCCATACGCCATGCGTCCATTCAAAGGGGGCCGTGCAGGTGACTTCCTGCGCCAGATCCATGCCTTCCAGCCCCGGCCATGCACGGGCAGTCGCGGCGGCGGCGTCAAGGTCGATCCGGCCATCATGCGGGAAAAGCAGGATAGCCGTCTGCGGCCCGCCATCACGGATACGCAGGGTGAGGGCGCGGGTATCCACCCCGGCAATGCCGGTGACGCCACGCTCTTTCAGCCATGCGTCCAGCCCTTCGGTCGCACGCCAGTTGGCGGGGGCGGTTACGTCTTCCTTCACCACAAGGCCACGTGCGAACACGCGGGCGGCTTCGTCATCTTCCGCGTTGGTGCCGACATTGCCGATATGCGGGAAGGTAAAGGTAATGATCTGCCCGGCAAAAGAAGGGTCGGTCAGGGTTTCCTGATAGCCCGTCATGCTGGTGGAAAAGCAGATTTCGCCCATGGACTGGCCGGCACTTTCGGCCACGCTCTGCGCAGGCGTAAAGGCGCCAAAGCCTTTACCCCAGAATACGCTTCCATCGGCGAGAACAAGAGCGGCGGTGGCGCCGTCCGGGCGGGCGTCGGGCATGGAGGTTCCTGTCTTGCTGCTTCCCGTTGCGGGGGAGTGTCTGTCTGTCACGGTGGAGGCGGGGCGGAGGTCTTCAAGCGACAGTTCCGCCGCCTGAGCGATAACCGGCCAGTGCCGGGCCGGTATGGCTTGGGCCTGCCGCCATTTGCGAATGGCTTCCGTGCCCACGCCGGTCAGGCTGGCGGTGGCCTCTGGCCCGCCGAGGCGGGCAATGATGGAGTCGATCGACATGGACATGGCCTGGCTCTGTCTCCCGCCTGTGACGCTTTTAGGGCATCTGGTGTGTGTGCTCTCTAGCATCCTGTCCGGGGGGATGGGAAGAAAATTCCCACCCGTTTCGGGTGTGGGAAAAGGAGGGTGGGAAGTTTTTTCCCAACTGTGTCACTTTTCCATCATCCGGGCGGGTGAATTCATGCGGCTGGGGTGATAAGGTGCGCCGGATCAAGCGCACGGGTCGCCGTGCGGGAAGTCATGCAGGAGCAAACCGATGTCCCTTCGAGATCAACTGATGTCCGACCTGAAAACCGCCATGAAGGCGGGTGAAAGTGCTCGGGTGACAACAATCCGCATGATCACGGCCAAGCTGAAGGATGTCGAAATTGCCGGTCGCGCCAAGGGTGCAGAAGGGCTGAGCGATGAGGAAGGCCTGTCCGCCCTGCGTGGCATGATCAAGTCACGTGTGGAATCCGCCACCATGTACCGCGATGCCGCCCGCCCGGAGCTGGCCGAGAAGGAAGAAGCGGAAATCGCTGTAATCCGTGGTTATCTGCCGCCGGAAATGGATGATGCCGCTCTGGCCGCTGCCGTGCAGGCTGCTGTTGCCGAAAGTGGCGCAACCTCCATCAAGGAAATGGGCAAGGTCATGGCCGTGCTCAAAGGCCGCTTTGGCGCGGCTCTGGACATGGCGCGCGCCAGTGCGGCGGTCAAGGCGCTGCTGGGCTAGTCTTAACAACAGGTCGGGGTGCGGGTTTTTTAGGTGATAGGCGGGCAGGGAGCGGTGTTTTATGGCGATTGACGCCGGTTTTCTGGACGAACTACGCGCCCGCACACCCATAACCTCCGTTATCGGGCGGCGGGTTAAACTCACCCGCTCAGGGCGGAACTGGAAAGGGTGCTGCCCTTTCCACGGCGAAAAAACCCCCTCCTTTTATGTGTATGACGATCACTTCCACTGCTTTGGCTGTGGGGTGCATGGCGATGTGATCTCGTTTGTCATGCAAAGCGAGGGGCGTAGTTTCCCTGAAGCGGTGGAAGAACTGGCCTCGGCCGCCGGACTGGAAGTGCCAGCCCAGACGCGCGAAAGCCGCGAGGCCGTGGTGCATGCACGCTCGCTTGAAGATGTACTGAACGCCACGCAGGCGCTGTGGGCGCAGGCCCTCTATCAGCCAGAAGGCCGGGCCGGGCTGGATTATCTGCTAGGCCGGGGGCTTACGCGCGAAACCATCGCCTCGTTCGGGTTGGGCTGGGCTGGCGAGGGGCGCGGCGCACTGGCGACAGCCCTTGAGCGCGAGGGCATAACCCCCGCCCAGATGGCAGAAGCCGGATTGATGCGCCTTGATGAAGAAGGCCGCCCCAAAGGTGAGCTGTTCTGGGGGCGCGTTACCTTTCCCATCCGTGACCGCAAAGGGCGGCTGGTGTCGTTCGGCGGGCGTATTCTGGGCGATGGCCAGCCGAAATATCTGAACGGGCCGGAAACGGCGCTGTTTTCCAAGCGGCGGCTGCTGTTCGGGCTGGATCGCGCACGGGCGGCTGTGCGCGCCCCACGGCCCAAGGGCGTATCCGCGCCCGATCTGGTGGTGGTGGAAGGGTATATGGATGTCATTGCCCTGCATCAGGCCGGTTTTACCGGAGCGGTGGCCCCGCTGGGCACGGCGCTGACACCCGAGCAGCTTGAAGTGTTGTGGCAGGTCGATCGGGCACCCATCCTGTGTTTCGATGGCGATGCCGCCGGGCGGCGTGCTGCGGTCAAGGCGGCACAGACCGCGCTGCCTTTGCTCAAGGCTGATCATACGCTGCGTTTTTGCCTGCTACCCGAAGGGGAAGACCCGGACAGTCTGGTGCGAAGCCGGGGTGTGCAGACAGTGGCGGGGTTGTTTGAGGGCGCTCGTGGTCTGTCCGATGTGCTGTTCGATCTGCTGGCGGGGGGAATGGTGCAGCCCGGCCCCGAAGAGCGCGCGGCCCTGCGGCACAAGCTGACTGAAAGTGCGGCGCTGATTGAGGACAAGACTCTGGCCTCGGAATATCGCCGCACGTTGCTGGATCGCTTTTTTGAGCGGTTCAGAAGCAGCGGGCGCGGCAAAGGGGGGAGTGCGTCCTTTTCAGGGGGCAAGGGCTGGCGTGATGAGTCTGACGCTGCGGCCGCTTTTGTGCTCATGGACACCACGCGCCAGCGCCAACGGCTTTTGCTGGTGTTGCTGCTGCGCTATCCTGCTCTTGTACCGGATATGGAAGAGGCGCTGTGCAGGCTTGATCTGGCGGCGGATTTTGCCGCGGTACGTGGCGCTTTGCTGGATTTTTCAGCTGAAGGTTTGCAGCCTGTCAGTGCAGGTAACCTGCGCAGATGGGTTGAACAGAACGGATTGCACGAAACCATTCGCGCTGTCATGCGTGAAGAAGATGGGTATGCCGCCCAACAGGATGATGTGGTTGATCCGGCGCAGCTTGTGTCGGCAAGGACACAGTGGTGGCATTTTTACGGATTGCTGGATAGGGCGCAGTTCGAGGCTGAAGTCGAACGCGATATTGCCAGTTTTACCGAAAAAAACGGCGATGCCGATCAGTGGCAGCGGCTTCAGGCCCGGCTTGAGGCACGTGAGCGCCTACGGCGTGGCAGCCTTGACGATTCAGAATTTTAACACGGACAGGAAATGTTCTAGGGCGTGTTCCCCTTGACTTGTGGCGCAGGATAACCCACCTCCTGCCCGCGCTGGAACGTGAGTGGTACGTGGTAAACTGGTGGTTCTGCATTCAGGCGGGATGCGGGCGCGGAGGAGCAGGTCTGGTATGGCGACAAAAACGGCATCGACAAACGCGGCGCAGGAGCAGGATGGCGATACCAGCCTGCTGGATACGCAGTCCTCATCAGTCAAGAAGCTGATTGCCAAGGGGCGCGAGCGCGGGTGCATCACGTTTGATGAACTCAATGCCGTTCTGCCGCAGGACAAGATGTCGTCCGAACAGATCGAGGACATCATGGCCCTGCTGTCCGAGATGGGCATTCAGGTCGTCGAAAGCGAAGATACGGACGAGACCGAAGGGGCAAAGGAAGCCGAAACCGACGAGGAGGCCGAGGAAGAAGAAGCTGAGGCCGAAGCGGACGGCGAAAGCCCCACAGGGAATGTAAACGCTGAAAGCGTTGGCCGGACAGACGATCCGGTGCGCATGTACCTGCGCGAGATGGGCACGGTTGAACTGCTCTCGCGCGAAGGCGAAATCGCCATCGCCAAGCGGATCGAGGCCGGGCGCGACGAGATGATTGGCGGGCTGTGCGAAAGCCCGCTGACCTTCCGCGCCATTATCTCGTGGCACGAAAGAATTCTTACCAGCGAAATGCTGCTGCGCGATATCGTTGACCTCGAAGCCATGCAGAACGGTGGTAACCCGCCGGAAGAAGGCGAGGGGACTGAAGGCGAGTTCGCTGAAACCGAGAACGAGGGCGAAGAAGCCGAGGAGCAGGAAGCCGAAGGCGATATGGAAGGCGAGGGCAGCGGCCTGTCGCTTTCTGCGCTGGAAGAAAAACTGCGCCCCGAAATTCTGGCGCATTTCGAAGAAATCGGGCCGCTGTACGAACAACTGCGCAAGCTGCAGGTCACCCGTATCGAAGCGCTGACTTCGGGCGAGGAAGTCAGCGGCGGTTTCGAGCAGGACTACGCGCAACTGCGTGACCGGCTGGTGAGTAAGGTTGAACAGGTTCACCTGCACAACAACCGGATCGAAGATCTGGTGGCCCAGCTCAAGGAAATGTTCCAGAAACTGAACATGCTTGAAGGGCGTATGCTGCGCCTGGCGGAAAGCTGCCGTGTCTCGCGTGATGACTTCTTGCTGAAGTATCGCGGTCGCGAGCTTGATCCGGGCTGGATGGAAGCCGTGTCGGCTCTGCCGGGTCGTTCATGGAAGAACTTCGTGCTCAAGCACACCGATACGGTTAACGACCTGCGTAATCAGGTTGCCGCACTGGCGCAGGAAACCGGCCTGCCGATTGGTGAGTTCCGCCGCGTTTATGCCACTGTTGCCCGTGGCGAGCGTGATTCTGCCCGCGCCAAAAAAGAAATGATCGAGGCCAATCTGCGGCTGGTGATTTCGATCGCTAAAAAATACACCAACCGTGGCCTGCAGTTCCTTGACCTTATTCAGGAAGGCAATATCGGCTTGATGAAGGCGGTGGATAAATTCGAATACCGCCGTGGTTACAAGTTCTCGACCTATGCGACATGGTGGATCAGGCAGGCTATCACCCGCTCCATCGCGGATCAGGCGCGCACGATCCGTATTCCTGTGCATATGATCGAAACCATCAACAAGCTGGTGCGCACCTCGCGCCAGATGCTGCATGAAATCGGGCGTGAACCCGCGCCGGAAGAACTGGCTGAAAAGCTGGGCATGCCGCTGGAAAAAGTGCGCAAGGTTCTCAAGATTGCTAAAGAGCCGATCTCCCTCGAAACCCCCATCGGGGATGAGGAAGACAGCCATCTGGGTGACTTCATCGAGGATAAGTCGGCTGTTATTCCGCTTGATGCCGCGATCCAGACCAACCTGCGCGAAGCCACCACGCGGGTTCTGGCCTCTCTCACCCCGCGTGAGGAGCGTGTCCTGCGTATGCGATTTGGTATCGGCATGAACACAGACCACACGCTTGAAGAAGTGGGGCAGCAGTTTAACGTTACGCGTGAGCGTATCCGTCAGATTGAAGCCAAGGCCCTGCGTAAGCTCAAGCACCCGAGCCGTAGCCGCAAGCTGCGCTCCTTCCTGGATGATAATTGATCCATCCGGGATAGAACCTGTCACGCGCATGCGGGTGGGCATCACCTTCATGCGCATGACTGCAGCACCAGCCTATCCACGCTTTTTGCTACCGGTGGGCTGGATGCTCGAACATGGCGTGCATCCAAGCATTGCGGATTACCGCTTTCTGCAGGACAGGGTCGGGCGTTCGTGCTGCTGGTGGATGCGTCAGGCTGCATCGGATGACATGCTGGGTCGCATTCTTGCCCAGCGCGGCACGGCCATTGGCCTTTTGCGCGAATACAGCGTGGTACGTGGCTTTTACGAGCTTGACCGGCGCAACCCCGAGGATGTCAATCTCTGCTACTTCGGGCTGTTTCCTCAGGCCATTGGCCGTGGGGTAGGGCGTGCTTTTCTTGATGGTGTCCTGCGTGAGGCATGGCGCGGGCATACCCGTCAGGTTCGGGTGAATACCTCCACGGCGGATCACCCACGCGCCAGACAGCTTTACCTGCAGGCGGGGTTCAGGCCCGTGCGGCAGGTAGAGGAAGAATGGAACGTGCCGGACAGGCTGGGGCTGGATATTCCGGCTCATTTGCGCGTCTGACCCTGTTTTTCCCTTGCTTTTCTCCCCCTTTCGTGGTTGACACTGCCCTTTCCCTGCCGGGCATGTGGCATTGCCCGGCTATACCTGCGGCATTTCTGCCCGTCTGTTTCAGGCTGGGCAGGGGGCACCGATAGCCGGAAGGGTCTGGTTCGGGCGGGTTGATTTGATCCGAAGGGAGTGAACATGCCGCTTTACGAAACCGTGTTTATTGCACGGAATGATATTTCCCAGCAGCAGGTTGATGTGATCATTGATGGCATCACCGCGCAGATCGAAGCTGATGGCGGCGCTGTCCGCAAGCGCGAATACTGGGGCCTGCGTAGCCTTGCCTACCGCATCAAGAAGAACCGCAAGGGTCACTACACCCTTCTGGGTCTGGAAGTGCGTTCGGAGCTGCTCAAGGAAATCGAACGCCAGCTTTCCCTGAACGAAGACGTGCTGCGCCTGCTGACGCTGCGCGTGGAAAGCATTGACGAGACGCCCTCACCGGTTCTGTCCCGCAAGGGTGAAGACCGTGGCGAGCGCAGCTTCCGTGGTCCCAAGCCGGCCGGTGGCCGTTTTGAGAGCGGTCGTGGCCGTCGTGGCGGCGAAGATCGTCCGCTTGAGTCAGCCGACAACGGAGCGGAGTAAGCGCTATGTCTGAATCGATGGAAATCAACCCCGCCGCCCGCCGCCCCGCTGTTGGCGCGCGTCGTCCGTTCTACCGTCGTCGCAAGTCCTGCCCGTTCTCCGGCCCCAACGCGCCGGCGATCGACTACAAGGACGTGCGTCTGCTCAGCCGCTTCCTGTCCGAACGTGGCAAGATCGTGCCGAGCCGTATCACTGCGGTTTCCGCCAAGAAGCAGCGTGAGCTGGCGCAGGCTATCAAGCGCGCCCGCTTCCTGGCCCTGCTTCCCTACGTTGTAAGCTGAGGGGAACCGATCATGGCTGCTACAGAAGTAATCCTGCTCCAGCGCGTTGAGCATCTGGGTCAGATGGGTGAAGTCGTTAAGGTGCGTCCTGGTTACGCCCGTAACTTCCTTCTCCCCCAGGGTAAGGCTATTCGCGCCAATGCGGGCAACCTTGCCCGTTTCGAGCGTGAACGCGTCCAGCTTGAAGCGCTGAACATCAAGCGCCGCGAAGAAGCAGAGCGTCTGTCCGAACGGATGGAAGGTCTGGCCGTTGTCCTGATCCGTCAGGCCGGTGATAGCGGGAGCCTGTATGGTTCCGTCAGCACGCGCGACGTTGCGCAGGTTGTCACGGAAGCTGGCTTCACCATCGACCGTCAGCAGGTTTCGCTGGCGCACCCCATCAAGTCCCTTGGGCTTTATGAGGTTAAGGTGGCTCTGCACCCCGAAGTTGTGGTGCCGGTGACCGTCAATGTCGCACGTTCGGAAGAAGAAGCCGAACGTCAGGCACGTGGCGAAGCTGCGACCCCGGAAGAAGAAGCGACTCTCGCTGGCGATGAAGCCTTCATTGAAGGTGAAATCGTTGCTGAAGACGCTGAAGACGCACAGGGCGACGCCGCCTGATAAGGCGGTTTTCCTGCAAGGAACCGGGAAAGGGGGCGGAGTGATCCGCCCTCTTTTTTTGTCTTCTGTCCGTCTGCATTGCTGCCATCTGCCTGTCCGGTAAGGGGGTATCCCCTTTTTTCATGCCACTTTTCTTTTCTCTGGCTTATGCTCATCCAAGTTTGCCAGTGCAGGAAGAGGAATGTGTATTGAAACACCTTCTGGACATGGTCTTACGACAGTTTGTTTCTTACGGCTGTCTGTCCGTTTACTGGTCAGATGGCGCCTTCAGCCAGTATCAGGGCAGCAGGGTAGGGCCGCAGGCGGCTCTCAGGCTCAAAGACGCACAGGCCGAGCGGGCATTGCTGCTCAATCCGGGGCTGGGGGTGGGTGAAGCCTATATGGAAGGCAACCTGCAACCGGTAGACTGCACGCTTTACGACCTGCTCGAACTGCTCATGCTCAATGCGATGGAGCCTGCGGGCCATGTAAGCGAGCGTCTGGCCTCTGCTCTGCGTTATGTCCGGCGAGGCTGGACACAGTTCAACCCGGCGGCACGGGCGCAGCGGAATGTCGCGCATCATTATGATCTGGGCAACAGCCTCTACCAGTTGTTTCTGGATAAGGACTGGCAGTATTCCTGCGCATATTTCCGCTATGGCACCGAAACGCTGGATGAAGCGCAGGAGGCCAAAAAACAGCATATAGCCGCCAAGCTTTTGCTCGACAGGCCGGGGCTGGAGGTGCTGGACATAGGGTGCGGGTGGGGTGGTATGGCCCTGACCCTTGCGCGTGATTATGGGGCTGTGGTGACGGGTATTACCCTCTCGCAGGAGCAGCTTGCTTTTGCGCGTGAACGGGCCCGGCAGGAAGGGCTCGAGCGGCGTGTGCGGTTTGAGCTGCTTGATTACCGCCACCTCAGGCGGCAGTTTGACAGGATCGTATCTGTTGGCATGTTCGAGCATGTCGGGATTGGGCATTACAGCCAGTTTTTCGATGTGGTGAAAAACAGCCTGAAACCCGATGGTGTGGCGCTGGTACATTCCATCGGGCGGAATGACGGGCCGGGTACGACCAATCCGTGGATTAACAAATACATTTTCCCCGGAGGATATTCTCCCGCCCTGAGCGAAGTACTGCCCGCGATCGAGCAGGCAGGCTTATGGGTAACGGATTGCGAAATCCTCCGGCTGCATTATGCCAAAACGCTTGCCTGCTGGCGTGAGCGCTTTGCCGCCCGCAGGCCCGAAGCCGTTGCATTGTATGATGAACGTTTTGCCCGGATGTTCGAATTCTATCTTACAGCATCGGAACTGGCGTTCCGTGTGCAGGGACATATGAACTTTCAGGTGCAGCTTTCCCCCTCGCTTGAGGCGGTGCCTTTGACGCGTGATTATATTGCGGAGGCGGAAAAGGGCTGAGGCCGCTACCGAAAGGTAGTGCGTCAGGTGCTTTGCGTGCGGGAGAGATCGCGTGTGACATACACGCCCCGCTTCATAGAGACATGCAGCACGGAGGCCCGGTACCAGTATCCACGCTGGCCGGGTACCATGCCGGTATTGAAAGCCGGGTGAGTATATTTGAGTTCCAGCTCGTTGTTATGTTCGAGTGCCACTGAATAGACATGAGTACGCCAGCCCATGCTGGCGGAAACGGTAGAATGGGTAGCGTTGAGCATGGTGCGCACATGGTCATGGCGGATCACCTGCTGCCCGGCCATAACCAGCATGGCCAGACCGGCGGCGCAGGCAGCGGCATGCCCGATGGAGCGAAAGACCTCCTCATTCACCAGATGCAGCCAGAACCGTACGAGCAGCGTTGCCGTAATGCCTGCCAGCGCTACAACGGCACCGGCCAGCAGCACCTGCTGGTTCAGCAGGCCATAGGCGGCGTAAAGCCCAATTTTTGTCAGATGCAGAAGGATGTCATTGGCTGCGCGTGTGGCAATAATGGCCTCCTTGCGCAGTCCCAGTCGATGATAAAACGCGTTGAATAACAGGCCGACCGCCCCGGTAAATCCTGAAATGAATCCAGCCAGAAAACCAATGCCGGGCAGGAGGCGCATGGAAACGGGAGGGGGGGCGGAAGCACTCTCTGGAGCTGGCTTTTTACGGCGCAGTAGCAGTGGCAGATTGCCCAGCAGGAACAGGCCCAAGAGCAGATCGAGATACATGGGCTGCATCAGACTGAGCATCCACACGCCCAGCCATGCTCCCGGCAGGCTGGCTGGCACAAAGTAGCAGACAACCCGCCAGTTGATCGCTCGGAAAAATGTGGCAATCCGTGTTGCGGAACTGACCGCAGTGCCAAGAGAAAGGGCCGCAGGGATTTGCTCGGGTGCCAGTAATGTACCCAGAACCGGCATAACAAGAAGGCCTGCGCCGCCACCGGAAACTGTGCTGAGACTGAAAGCTAGCAGGGCAACGGCAAAAAGCAGGACGATCATAGCGCGCAGGACTCCTCGGTGCGAGAGTCCAGTAACGTAAAAGAGAGGCTTTTCTAAGGCTGGCTGGCGAGAGCCTGCCATGCACGGGCCAGGCGGTCGAACTCGTCTATTGTCAGGGTTTCGGCCCGGCGTGTTCCATCTATGTCAGCGCGTTCGAGCAGGGCATTGCCCTTCAGTCCTTTGAGCGCACCGCGCAGCATCTTGCGGCGTTGCCCGAAGGCTGCGGCCGTAACCTGCTCCATAGCGCGGAACAGAGCGGGGTCGGGCTGGTTGGCATGGGGGGTGATACTCGCCACGGCAGACCATACAGCAGGCGGGGGCGAAAAGGCGCCGGGGGGTAGTTTCATGACAACGGCGCAATCCGCACACCACTGGCTGAGCACGGCAAGGCGTCCGTAATGTTCACTGTCAGGGGCCGCACAGATGCGCTCGGCCACCTCAAGCTGGAACATCAGGGTCATGCGTTCCCATGCCCCCCCCTGACGCAGCCAGCCGACCAGCAGCGGGGTTGCGACATTATAGGGAAGATTGGCGACAATCTGGCGCGGAGCAGGGCAGAGTGTTGTCAGGTCTTTTTTGAGCGCATCGGCCTGTATGACATCGAGCCGTTGGGGAAAGAGCGTTGCCAGTTCCTCAATGACCACAACCGCGCGCGGGTCGAGTTCCACGGCATAGACATGGCTTGCAGGGGTTGCCAGCAGGGCGCGTGTCAGCCCGCCGGGGCCGGGGCCAACCTCAACCACATGACGGCCATCAAGATTGCCCGCGAGTGCGGCGATGTGTTCGGTAATACCGGGGTCAAGCAGGAAGTGCTGGCCCAGCGCCTTGCGGGCATCCAGACCGTGGCGGCGGATGACATCGGCAAGGCTTTCCAGTGTGGCAGGCAGGAGATTACGCTCCCTTGAGTTTGACGCGCATATCGATAATGGCGCGGCGGTGCAGGTCGCTATCAAGCTGGCGGGCGGCCTGCTCAACGCGCTCGTTCATGAGCTGATCGGCGATTTCGCTGGGCGAACGGTCAGAGAAGTTCTTTTCTTTTTTCTCGCAGACCATCAGCAGGTCGATCCCATCGCGCGAGACCATGGGGCGTGAGACTTTGTTGAGCGGCAGATTGGCCAGCACGGCCTGCATCTGCGGGTTCAGGCGCTCAAGCGGGAGTTCACCCGGATCGCTTGGGCGTTTTTCCCCTTCGGCCTTGTTCAGGCGTTCCATATCCGCGCAGTTATTCGCGCTCTGGGATAGGTGCAGGGCTTTTTGGAGTGTCGCCTGCTGCTGCGGAGTAACATGCTGGGGGTCGAGCAGGGTATCGAACGGCAGGAACACCTGTCGGGCGGAAATGACATGCCCGATTTCCTTGCCGACCGTGCGCTTGCCATTCAGCGTGACGATCAGGAAGCCGCCGGGTACGGTAATCGGGTTGGAAATGGCGCCCACTCCCACGGGCATCTGCCGGACAATGTTCACAACCGCAGGGTCGAGTTCATCTTCCTGCACCCAGCCCATCGAGCCGCCATCCAGAGCGGTCTGGCTCTGCGAGAACTGTGCGGCAACGATGGGAAAGGGCGCACCCTTCCGCAGTTCCTGAATAATGGTGTTGGTAAAGTCCAGCTCGTCCTCGGCGTGACGGGGGTCTTCAACCTTGACGAAAATTTCACCGATTTCGTATTCGGTGCGGCCTTCCTCGCGCTGGAGGGCTGCCTGACGCTGGGCAATATCCTTGGCCGCAACACGCGAACGCTGGCCAAGCTCCTGCCGCAGAACCTGAATCCAGCCAATCTGCACCCGGATCTGGTCGATCAGCGTTGTGAGCGAGACACCGTCCTTGGCCAGATGGGCACGCAAAGCCCCTTCTTCCATGCCGTTGCGATGTTCGATGTTGCTGATGGCGGCGGCAATCTGGTCAAGCGGCACGTTGATGTGGCGGCTGAGGATTTCCTGTGTGCGCAGGCGCTCGTCAATCAACTGCCGGATAATCTGCGGGCGCAGACGATCCATCAGTTCGGGAGAAACGGGCAGGCCGGTGGACAAAGCAAACAGTTTGCCACGGTTGTCCACATCGCGTCGGGTCAGCGGCACACTGTTGACGACCGCAACAATGGAGTTATCAGGCTTGGGCGCGGCTTTGGCTGCGGTATCGCCATGCTGCTCCTGCTGGCTGGAGGCGGCAAGGGCAGTCGCCAAAGGGGCCGACAGGGCCGCCACGGTGTAGCAGGCCAGAGTAAGGGAGCGCAGGCGCATACGGGACGGTCTTTCAGCTTTCTGCCAGATCAGGCGCAGTTATACCTGATAACGGAGGCCGCGACATTTTTGAAGCAGTTCTTATTTGACGCCAAAGGCGCCAAGGGATTTGAGGGTGAGCGTAACAAGGTAGGTCGAGTAACGCTGTATGCCGCCAATGGAGGTGTATTGCTTGAGATACATGAAATCGATGCCAAAGCAGTCATTGTTGTAACCGGCCGTGACGCCGTTGGTGACAAACTCCTGACGGGAAAGGCTGCGGCGCGAAAAGATGGAGGCATGCGCGCCAGACCAGTAAACCGATACGCCACCGCTGATTTCGCTTGTGCGGGCTGTGTACAGGCGATTGAGGTTATTCGTGCGGTAGTCGGTGGCGTAGTAGTAGTACGGGGTTACCGGCTCCCAGATATATCCGCCGTTCAGCCTAAAGTGCGGGACATTGACGTTGAACAGGGCGTCGCCAAAATTGATCTGCGATGTGTACGGGTCGTAGCGCATGCGCGACGTGAATGAAAAATACTGCGTGGGCGCAACGCGTGCGCGCGCAACAACATCGGAAGCATGGTGGTCCAGCCCGGAATAGGGCAGGCGATCATGT
The DNA here is from genome assembly GCF_017377745.1 of Acetobacter suratthaniensis. Taxonomy (GTDB): domain Bacteria; phylum Pseudomonadota; class Alphaproteobacteria; order Acetobacterales; family Acetobacteraceae; genus Acetobacter; species Acetobacter suratthaniensis. The sequence goes on from NZ_JAFVMG010000001.1 coordinate 441,521, forward strand.
TCGACATGTTCCTGAAAGCTTTGCCCGGCCAGCAGGTCTACCTCGTGTCCGTCCCATGTCCAGTTGGCATGCACACCCACATTGGCGCGCAGCCCGCCGTCCAGCCTGTCTGTGCCCTGATAGCGGTTGAGGGAGAACAGGGTTGAATCGGTAAATTCGTAGGAAAGGCTGTCTTCGTTCGGGAGGCTGTCATTGGCGCCGTTGCCTGTGTTGGGCGCGTAAATGGCCTGCACGATCGGCTCAAGCAACTGCGTGCCCCGGCCGTGTTCGAAGGTGCGGACAAAAGGCCAGTTTGTTTTGAGCGCAATGGTGGGCAGCACCATCCCCGAAATCGCGCCATGGCCTGCGGCGTGCGCGTAGTAGTTCGGAAGCTGATACAGGTTGAAAGCGCGATAGAGCATGGAGTCCAGTCGCAGGGTTAGCAGGAACTGTTCGCCTGATTTGCTATGGAAGGGGCGATCCCAGTTGAGCTGCAACTCACCGCGCTGGTCGGTCGTACCGATGGTACGGCGTAGGTAGAAATCCGTAGTGTTCACGCTCAGCCGTCCGCCAAGGGCATCAGGCTGGCCGACAAAGCTGTATGTATAGCGGGGCAGGGCCGAGGGCAGATCCGAGTTGTGGATCACGCCCTGATTGAGGCCTTGATAGTATTGCGCGTCCAGCCTGCTGTAAGACCCGGTGCCGAACCCTTCCAGAAAGGCGTTCGAGGCGAGCGTTTCGTTACCGTAGCCCTGCACACGATAGTCACGCATGTAGTTGGCGGAGGTGGCAAGGTTGATATTGGCCCCGGCGCGCCAGTATTTGTTGATGTTGAACAGGCCGCGGGCAAAAATATGCCCCTGCATGCCGTGGGGATCACCGCTGCTGACACTGTTGCCGAAGCCGTTGGTGTAGTTGAGGTTGTGGTGGGTATCGTAGGCAAAACCACCACGGATGTTGAGCGAGCCGAAATTCAGCGCCTGTCTGTAGATGCCGCTAAGCTGGGGGCCGGTCGAGGTCGCGAAAAGCCCCTGAACGCTCAGGTCGGACTGATCGTTGATGGCCCAGTAATACGGGATGGTGAAGTACGTGCCCAGATAGCTGTCATGCGGGGTGATGCCGGGCATGAGAAAGCCGCTCTGCCGCTTGGCGGAAGGGTCGGGCATGGAAAAGAACGGCAGGTATAAAACCGGAATGCCCAGAATATCGACATAGGCATCACGGAAGTCGATTTTGGAGTGTTCAAGGTCCTGTGTCGCGCCATAGGCCCGGAACTGCCAGAACGGCGCGCGTGTCTTGTCCTTGGCGCAGATTTCGCATGCGGTGTAAACGGCGCGGCTCAGGTCGTTTACCTTACCATCGGTGCGCCTGAGCCCATTGGCGGCCATTTTCACGTTGTCGGCCATATTGGCATAGACGTGCAGCATAACGCCATTTCGCATGCCACCGTTCAGTTCGGCATAATGGGAGTACAGAACCGAGCCATCAGGCTGTACGACCGCCACGTTGCCACGTGCGGTGACAACGCCCGTATCGCGGTCATATGTGATCTGGTCGGCTCTTAGAACGCGCTCATCCTGCCAGACCTGCACATTGCCCGACCATGTTACGGTATGATCAGTGTCGTTGTAATCGACCTTGTCCGCCTGAAACGTGGCGGGGGCATCCGGCGAGCTGCTTCTCGACGTGTCGAAGTGTATCTGCTGCGGACGGAACTGTGCCAGAGCCACAGAGGGGCGCAGCAGTAAGGAACAGGCAATGATACTGCCCAGAGCGGTGGCAGCGCTCAGGCTGGCCCGACGGCAGGGGCGACTTGCGCGGTATAAGGGCCGGAGCGCCAGGGACAAAATCAGCCATCCTCCAGATGTAAAAGCAGGGTGATCGCCAGGCATAGCCCAGCTACGGCGGGAACCCACGCCGCGAGAACCGGCGGCAGTACACCTGATTTGCCGAACTGTTCCGCGACCTTGGATACCGTGAAAAGCAGAAAACCGGCGGCAACGCCAGAGCCGATCATACGAGCGACCCCGCCATGGCGCGAGGGTCGCATGGAAAAGCCCGCCGCGACAAGGCACATGGTGCCGCTCAGCACCGGCAGAGCCAGCAGGGACTGGAAGTGGATACGGTGGCGGATGGACGAGAATCCAGAGCGATCCAGCAGAACTATAAAGCTTGGCAGTGCCCACACGGATAGCGTGTCAGGCGAAGCAAAGCTTTCCTGCACCCGGTTTACGGTCAGGTCGGTGGGTAAAACGATACGCCCGACAGCAGAGGGCAGTTCGTTGGGGAGAGTCTGAGAGGCTTGGTCCAGAATCCAGAAGCCGTGATCGAGGTAGCCGCTGTGGGCTTCGATTCGGGAAATGAGGTCGTTATTCTTGTTCAGCCGCAGGACACTGATATTGCCGATCTGCAAGGCCGTATTATGGAACCGTACGGTGCGTGCATGCAGGATGGCGATACCGTGGGGCGTGGTCTGATCAGCCTGACGGAGCCATAGAGACCCGCCGGAAATGCTCAGTGGCCCATCATCCGAACGCAGGTAGCGCTGGTCGAGCTTTTCCGCCCATGAATACATGATGGAGGACAGGGGCGAGACGACGGTTGTCGCAAAAACACCGATCAGGATAGCGGAGGTTAGCGGCGCCATCAGGAACTGCCAGACGGAAATGCCTGCCGCACGGGCCACCACCAGTTCGGATGAGCGTGTCAGACGCCAGAAGCAGAACACCCCCCCCAGAAGCGTTGCAAAGGGCAGGATCAGAATGGTGAAATAGGGCAGGTGGAGCCCTGCGATTTCCGCCGCAACCGATGGTCCCGCATTGGGGTGGGCTGAGGCGCGGCGCAGCAGATCAAGAAAATCAAACAGACAGACCATGCCCGTGAGTGACGCCAGCATGACGAGCACCGACAGCACAAATTGCTTCGCAATATAACGCGAGAGGGTGAAAGCCACGGTCATGAGGCTACAAGCAGCCCACAAGGCAGCGGGCGGCTTGAGCGGAACACCGCAGGCCCCTGTTTGTATCGGAACCATGCGCGCTGATGCGGGGCGAGTGAACAGTCATCTAACCGTTACTTAGCTCACCCCGCAATGGAACAACAGCCCTGTGTGTAATCAGCTGTCGGTTTTAGAAGAGCAGGATCACACCGGCTGAGGCGGTGTCATCACTTTCGGAACTGCCGTTATGGGCATCGGACGAGGTGTGGGCATATTCACCCACCAGATTCAGCCAGTCTGTCAGGTGATAATAAGCTGCCCCGATAACGGACTGGTTGCGGCGTACCAGATAGCCGGGATCGACCGTCCTGGCTTCGCCCCCGGCGAGATAGAGATTGCTGACGCCGTAACTGCCGACCAGTTTGAGGCGTTCGGTTATGTTGTAGGCGGCCTGCACGTAATAGCCTTCGGAATCGCGCTTGCTGCCATTGGCGGCGACGCCGTCAAAGAACAGGCCGGTGGTGCCCAACCCGCTGCCGCGATAGTAGTAGGCCACCCCTTCAAAGCCTTTGTAGCTGACCTTCGCGCCGATATCGCCCGCTTCCACCATGGCGGCGTGGTGACCGGTATCGGTAGTGATACCCACCCCTTGCAGGTTCTGCTGGTGCTGGATCAGGAAGCTGGCCCAGATCTTGGCTTTGACCTCGCCAAAGGTCGCCTCATACGTGACCTTGCCCTGGATCATGGGCGAGGAATGCTGCGTGGAGGAGGCGGAATATGGATTGCCTTTCGCATCGGCCCCAGCGAACTGGAACTCATCCAATGGCTGGAAAATACCGACACTACCCTGCACACCGGCAATCTTGGGGGTGGTGTAGGTAATCTGCGGAATCCAGTCCGCATATACGTAACCCACGCCAATCCGGCCCAGAGAGGTGTTGCCCGGAGCGGAGTTGCTGCCGGTGGCCCCCACACTGAGCAGCGTTGCATCGTTCAGAATGGCATCGCCACCAAACAGGGCGAGGTCACGCCCGACCTTGAATGTACCCACATGGCTGTTGCCGAAGGTGACGTAAATCTGACGGAAATCGATGCCCGGCGTGCCAAGACCGACCGGGCTACCGCCCGTATTGGCGTTCATAGCGCCGTTTTTGGCGTTGTTCATGCCCGGATACATGCCCAGAACCGCATCAATATCCCAGCCCTGCTGCTGGGTGCTGAGCTTGAGGATCAGCCCGGCAGGCAGCAGGCCGTTGCGCACGCCCGAGGAGTCAAAGCCCGAACTGCCCGTGGACACGCCGCCGCCAATGGCTGGCCCGCCACCGGGGCTGTTGAAGGTGTAAAACCCGTTGATGAAGCCGGAGAGGTTGATGTCCACCGGCCCGGTTTTGAAGGTCAGGCCCTTGCCGGGTACGTATTTGGCCACGCGCACGAAATCGGCCTGATTCATGGCGTCCAGAGCCTTCTGCGCGGAGCGGGCGCTGGCTTCCGCACGGGTGGCCGCATCCTCAGCACGTGAAGATGAGGCGACATCGGGGGCGGCTTCAAACCGGATGCCGGGTTCATAACCGTTGCTTACCCCGCTCGTGCCTGCGCCGTGCGCAACATGGCTTGCGGCCTGCTGTGTGGCATGGGCGTGTGGGGCGGCAGAGCGGGTCGAGCGGGCAGGGGCATCCTGTTCGGCAGCGGTATGGCGCAGGTGCTTGCTCAGCAGGGTGGAGTATTCGTGTTGGGTCAGGTTGCCCTTGGCGCGCAGAATATCCAGCAGGTCGCTATAATCGTCCGCCATGGCGTGGCGGGCCATCGTATATGGCAGGCTGGCCACTGATGCGGCCATGACGGTAGCAACCAGTGCCTTTTTTCTTGATGCCATTGAAGTCCGCGCTCCCAATCCATTGAAATTGCTCTGTGAGAGACAAGGCTTCCTGCCGTCAATACGTGCCGTGTTGAACTGGCGGTGTGTTCATGCCGTTTGATGGGAAGCATGCAGGCCCATGAAGGCGCAGGCCGTTGGAAAAATGGCGGAAGTTATTACAACGATCAGGCAGGAATGTGGTATTTCGGGGCCTGCGCGGACATTGTAAAAATGTAAGCCTTGCTAAAAGGGAAATTAAATAGCCCTGAGGGCCGGTGCGTTTCTCGTGCGCGTTTTCTTGAGTGTGGCGCAGGGGGTGCTGTGCTGTCATGGAGTGTTGATGACGGCCCGTTTATGTGCGGGGCAGGGCTGTGCGGGCATTGTGGCTCTCACGAAGTTTTTATTGCAACCCGAGCGGTTCTGGCGCGCCCTGAACCCGTGCCAGAGGGTATGCCAGCGGAATCCTGCGTGATTCCATCACTGTGTCGGGTTCCCTCATGGCGGAATTTTGATAGAGTCGGAAACGGTGCGGTGGCGGCATCATGGGTCGGTGCTGTGTACCGGGCCGGACGGTGGCGCGCCGGATTTTGTATCATGGACAAACAGAGCGGACGGCTTACGCGCAATGAGAGCAGGCTCTATTTTGGTGACACCAGACCATACACGCCCCGAAGGACGTGGTGCGCTGGCTGCATACGCCTATCAGCAGATCAGAGATCAGCTCATTTACTGTCACTATCAGGGGGGAGAGCGGCTGGTGCTGCGGCCTCTGGCGGCGGCTCTGGGCCTTAGCCCCACGCCTGTGCGCGAGGCGCTGCTGCGCCTTGTGTCGGAGCAGGCGCTGGAGCTGGACGACCGTAACACAGCCTGCATTCCAGTGACGACGCGAGAGGTCTTTCTGGAAATCCACGGTGTGCGGGGCGATCTGGAGGAGCGTATTACGCGCGAACTGGCCACCCACGTCACGGCAGATGAAATCGCGGTTATGCGCGCAAAGCATCACGATTTCATTCTGGCGTATGAGGCGGGTAGCCCCCATGCGGCCGCAGTCGCCAATGTGGTTTTTCATAGCACCACGGCGCGTTTTTCGCGGCGTCTGCTCACTGTCGGGCTTATCAGGGGGTTGTGGGCGCGAATGGGGCCGGTTTATGCCGCCACCAATTGCCTGCCGCCCATTACCCCGGCAGACCCCGAACACCCGCACTTGCGGCTGATCGCGGCGTTCGAGCGGCACGACCCGGAGGCGGCTGTCGCAGCCCTGCGGGACGATTTCATGCAGGCGCGTGTCTGGCTGGAGCCATTGCTGCCGGGTTGAAACCCTTGCGCCCCGGCCCTGTGATAAGGGGCCGGGGCGAGGGTATCAGTCTTTTTTGCTGAGCCGGTCTGTCAGGCCCGGCACTTCCACGTCAATTTCCAGCACCGAGCACTGCGCCCCACGATCCATCTTGATCTGAACCTTGTCCTGATCGACCGAGATGTGGCGCTTGATCACTTCCATGATCTCGCGGTGCAGTTTGGCGAGCAGATCATCCTGATTGTCGCCATCCACTGACATGCGTTCATGCGCCAGCAGAATCTGCAACCGATCCCGCGCAATGGGGGCGGAGGAGCGTTTATTGAACAGGTTGGAGAGAAAACTCATGCGGCTCTCCATTTAAACAGCCAGTCGAGCAGACCGCGCCGCTCGGTGGGGATGGTAACCTTAATATCCTCGCCCATCAGGCGGCGTGCGGCTTCCATATAAGCCCCGGCGGCAGCGCTGTTGGGTTCGGCAATGGTAACGGGTGCGCCAAGGTTGGAGGCCTTGAGCACATCCGGGCTTTCGGGAACGATGCCCAGCAGCGGAATGGACAGGATTTCCAGCACATCGTCCGTGCCCAGCATGTCGCCCGATGCCGCGCGCTGCGGGTCATAGCGGGTCAGCAGCAGGTGCTTGGGCATTTTTTCGCCCGCGCGGGCTTTTTCTGTCGTGCTGTCCAGCATGCCGATAATCCGGTCGCTATCGCGCACGGAGGACACTTCGGGGTTGGTGACGATCACGGCCATATCGGCATGGTGCATCGCCATCTGTGCGCCACGCTCGATCCCGGCGGGGCTGTCGCAGATCACCCAGTCGAATTTTTCGCGCAGTTCCGCAATGATTTTGGCCACGCCTTCTGCGGTCAGGGCATCCTTGTCGCGGGTTTGCGAGGCGGGGAGCAAAGACAGGCTTTCGATCCGCTTATCCTTGATCAGCGCCTGAGCCAGATTGGCATCGCCCTGAATAACGTTGATCAGATCAAACACCACGCGGCGTTCGGCCCCCATGATGAGGTCGAGATTACGCAGGCCGACGTCAAAATCTACCAGCACCACACTCTGCCCGGTCTTGGCCAGCGCCGCCCCGAGAGCCGCGGTTGTAGTGGTCTTGCCGACGCCACCCTTGCCTGATGTGACGACGAGAACCTTTGCCATCGGTGTTCCTTTTCTTTCAGGTCATGCCGCCGGCCCCTCGGCGCGGTCATTGCAGCGACATTAGCGGGTTGTATTAGAAAATGTAACTTTGAATTTTTCGTTTACAGAGGGCTTTTTTTTGCCATTTTTCGCCCGGCGTTACAGTGCTGTGCATTTGCTCAGCCGGGCATGGCGCGGAAGACCAGCCTTTCGCCTTCCAGCAGGATCTGGGTGGGACCGCTGGCGCAGGTCGGGTCCATTTCCTCGGCGGTGGCGTAAAAGCCGTCTATGGCCACCAGTTCCGCATCCAGAGCCTTCGTAAAAACCCGTGAAGCGCCTCGGCCGCCGATACCTGCCACCGCGCGCCCACGCAGAGCGCCGTAGATATGGATGGAGCCACCGGCGGAAACCTCGGCGCCGGAGGCTACGGCCCCCATCACCACCACATCGCCTTCAGGCCAGATCACCTGCTGGCCTGAGCGGATGCTTTCTTCCACCACAAGGGTCATGGGCTGGGCGGCGTTTTTGGCCGGGGTGGTGCTGTCGGTGTCTGTTTCGGAGGGGGCTGCTTCACGCTGCGGCGTGGGGGATGTGCGGGCGGAGGTCGGGCTTTCAGGCCAGTCCCATCCTTTGGTTGCTGGCCAGTCGCGGCTACCGCCTTCGATCCCGATAATGCGGATGCCGCGTTGCCTGAGATCATCGGGCAGGGAGGACAGGTCGGGCGTATCCGCCTGCACCATGCTCAGATCTACGATAACGGGTTTGCCCGTGAAAAAACCGACCGAACGCGCGATCTGCTGATCCAGCGCGGTCAGCCAGTCCGTCAGGGGAGATTCCGGGGTCAGGGTCAGGGCCACGAACGTGCGCCCGGACATGCGGATGCGCGGAAGGTGTGCTGATGGGCCAGCCGAGGATGTGCCAGACAAGGAAATACCGCCGCTCTCAAAACAGGTGGTCAACAGATAGGGCGTGCGCACAAAAACCGGGTCAGGATTCCCGGCGCTGGAAAACCGGCACGCGCCTGCTCTACGCATTGGCGGCTTGGCTGGCCGAAGGCAAGTGCTTTGTGCCACGAGACACAATTGCAACAGCTTTTCGGCGGTCTGTGTTTTCCCTCTGGCGTGGGGGCGGGCAATGGCATAAACGGAGGCGTATGCGTACCCTCCTGCATTTTCCGATATCCCCGGCCAGCCGGACTGTGCGTCTGGTGCTGGGTGAGAAGCGTCTGCCGTTCGAACCGGTGATTGAGCGCGCGTGGGAACAGCGCCCGGAACTGCTCGCCATTAACCCGGCGGGAGATGTGCCCGTTCTGATCGAGGATAACGGGCTGATTGTGCCCTCATCTCCTGTTATCTGCGAATATCTTGAAGAAGCCTATGCCGACACCCCATTGATGGGCCGTACGCTGGCGGAACGGGTAGAGGTACGCCGTGTGGCTGCGTGGTTTGATACGCTGTTCGCGCGTGAAGTATCAGGGCGTTTTATTGATGAACGGGTGATGAAGCGGCTGAGTGGGCGCGGCAACCCCGATGGCGGCGCCTTGCGTGATGCCTATGCCTCCATGCGCCCGCTGATGCGCTATGCCAACGAATTGGCCGAAAACCGGAACTGGCTGGGGGGCGGCTTTCTGTCGCTGGCCGATTTTACGGCGGCGGCCCATCTGTCCTGCATGGATTTTATTGGCGATATCGACTGGGCGCGCGTGCCTGCACTGCGCGACTGGTACGCCCGCATGAAGTCGCGCCCCTGTTTCCGCCCGCTTCTGGCTGATCGTATTTCCGGCATTACACCGCCCGAATACTATACCAATCTGGATTTTTAAAAATTATGAACGGACTTTCTGGCGCGGCTGCGGCCGTGCAGGATGTGGTTGTTGTCGGCGGTGGCGCGGCAGGCCTGATGACGGCTCTTGTCGCAGGGCGGCGCGGCCTGCGGGTGAGCGTGCTCGAACACGGGCCGGAGGTCGGGCGTAAAATCCTGATTTCAGGTGGTGGCCGCTGCAATTTTACCAATACCGACATGCGGGCCGAACGCTTTCTTTCCAATAACCGGCATTTTGTTAAATCCGCTATCAGCCGCTACCGGCCAGAGCATTTTCTGGCCATGCTGGGGCGGCACGGCATTGCCTGGCATGAAAAAAAGCTGGGCCAGCTTTTTTGCGATCATTCTGCATCAGACATTGTGCAGATGCTGCTTGATGAGTGCCGCGCGGCTCATGTGCGTATCCTGACAGGTGTTCGGGTCAGCGGGGTCAGCAAGGCCGATCACTTCACGGTGCAGACCTCGGCGGGCACCCTGCACGCACGCTCTCTGGTGCTGGCCAGCGGCGGGCTGTCCATTCCCAAGCTGGGGGCGAGCAGCTTTGCTTATGATGTGGCCCGGCAGTTCGGTCTGCCGGTTGTCAAACCCGAGCCTGCGCTGGTGCCGCTTGTGTTCGGGCATGAGGAGGATGCGTGGCTCCGCACGCTGGCCGGGGCTTCGCTGCCGGTGCGGGCCGCATGCGGCAAGGTCGCGTTTGAAGAGGCGTTGATGTTTACGCATCGGGGGTTGTCTGGCCCGGCACTGTTGCAGATTTCTTCTTTCTGGCGCGAAGGGCAGGCGCTCTCGCTTGATCTCGTGCCGGGGCAGGATATGGCGGCAGCGCTCGCGGGCCTGAAAAAAAGCGGCGTAAGAACACAGGCCCCCGCGACACTGGGGCGCTGGATGCCGCATCGTCTGGCGCAGGCGCTCAGTGCGCGCTACCTGCCCGAAAAGCTGCATGGCAGGCCGCTGGCCGAATGGGCGGATAAAGATGTGGCCGCCCTTGCCCGGCATATCAGCCATATGGCGCTTACACCCACCGGCACCGAAGGTTTTGCCAAGGCCGAAGTGACGCGCGGCGGTGTGGATACGTGCGCCCTGTCCTCACGTACGATGGAAGCCACAACCGTACCCGGTCTGTATGTGGTGGGCGAGGCGGTTGATGTAACCGGCTGGCTGGGTGGGTATAATTTCCACTGGGCATGGGCCAGCGGCCATGCCGCGGGCGAGGCCGTAGCTGCGGCTGCCTGAGGCGGTTGGTCTCAAGCAGCCGCTTTGATGGCGGGCTAGTTTTTGGGCTGGCTGGCCAGTTCCAGTGCGCGGGCATAAACAATCCGCTTGGGCAGGCCAGCGGCTGCGGCGGCTAGTGCCGCGGCATCCTTGACCGAATGTGTTGCCAGCAGGGTTTTCAGTGTTGTGTCCAGATCATCCGCGCTAGCGCTTTCTTCCGGGGCAGGGCCAAGCAGCAGGGTGATTTCGCCACGGGGGGCTGTTTCTGTATAGAAGGCTGCCAGTTCTGACACGCTGCCCCGGCGTATTTCCTCAAATCTTTTTGTCAGTTCCCGCGCTACGGCGGCGGGCCGCTCCGGCCCGAACACGGCTGCCATATCGTGTAGGGTATCGGCCAACCGGTGCGGGGCTTCATGCCAGATCAGGGTAGCCCCCAGACCGGCGCGCTCAGCCGCATGCAGGCGGGCAAAGGCTTCGCGACGGGCAGCGGAGCGTGGCGGCGGAAAACCCGCGAACAGGAACGGATAAGGCGGCAGGCCCGACAGTACAAGGGCTGTCAGAGCCGCATTGGGGCCGGGTACGGCGGTTACTGTAATGCCAGCTTCTATGGCTGCGCGTACCAGCCGGTAGCCGGGGTCGGACAGCAGGGGCATGCCCGCATCTGAAACCAGTGCAATCCGGGCTCCGGCCTGCAGGCGGGCCACAAGGGCTGGCACACGCTGGCGCTCGTTATGTTCGTGCAGGGCCTCCGTGCGCGCACTGATCCCGCGATCGGTTAAAAGCCGCGCGGTTGTGCGCGTATCTTCGCACAGCACGAGTTCAGCCGAGGCCAGAGCTTCGGCCCCGCGAGGGCTGAAGTCCCCCAGATTGCCGATAGGCGTTGCCACCAGCACCAGCGTTGCGGGGGGTACACTGCTGGAAGAAGGCACATGACTTGGCGCTTCTGCTTCAGTATGCAATGGATCAGTCTTGTCATGCGGCGGCTCATCAGGCTGGCTGGCGGTAAAGGATGATGTGGATGATGACGCGCGCATATTCGCTCCTGTCAGGGCTTTGTGCTCAAGCTCTGGCGGCAAATGCCCCCCCGAGCAAGGCCGGAATGGCCAGAATCTCGGTGGCTTATGCCACATATGCGCCAAAAGGGCGCGGTCTTGCTGCTCTTGGGCTGGGCGGGCTTCTGCTGGCCGGGTGTGCGCAGCAGTCTTCCGGGCCGGGTGCTGGCCCTGCCAGCGTGCCTGAAGCTCAAAAGCCAGCAGCGACCCGCAGCGTTGGTGTTCTATTGCCCCTGAGCGGGGCCAATGCGCCTTTGGGGCGTGAATTGCTGGCCGGGGCAGAAATGGCCTTGGCCATGCAGCCCGTGCAGGGAACCCCCGGCGTGCAACTGAAGGTGGATGCCCACGATACAGCCGCACCCGGTGGCGCGGCAGAGGCTGCCGCGGCCGCTGTGCGTGCGGGCGACAGTGTCCTGATCGGGCCGCTGACCAGTGGGGATACGGCAGAGGCCGCCCCGGCCGCACAGGCAGGCCGGGTGCCGGTTCTGGCCCTGACCAGCGATGTTACGCAGGCCCGCCCCGGTATATGGGTGATGGGGATCACTCCTGAAGATCAGGTGCAGCGTCTGGTGGAGCAGGCCCGGCAGGAAGGGCGCAAGCGGTTCGCGGCTTTGCTGCCTGATAACCCTCTGGGCCGGGCAATGGGCAATGGCTTGCAGGTTGCCTGCCGCGATCAGGGGCTGGCGGAGCCTGTCATCAGTTATCATTCCAGCGCGCCTGACAGTGTTACGGATGCGCTTAAACAACTCAGCGGCATCAACAGCAATGGCGCCTCGCTCCCTGCCGGTGTGGCAGGGGCGGCGCCGGATACGCAGGCCCAACCGCTGCCTGCCGATCTGGCCACGGCATTGGGGCAGGCAGGGAATGAAGCCGCCAGCGCCCCGGCGAGTGTGCCGGGGGGGAATGTCAGCAATGGTGTGGCGGGCATGAGTGCTTCGGGGCAGAGCATTGCTCCCCCATCGCTGCCGTTCGATGCCTTGCTGCTGGGAGATACCGGGCTTCCGCTGAAAACCGTTATGACCGCATTGAACGATATGCAGGTTAGCCTACCGGCAGTGCGGATTATGGGGCCGGGCCTGTGGGCGGCTTTTGCCAGCAAGCTCGGGCCGATCCGTGGCGCATGGTATGCAGCCCCCAACCCGTCAGCACGGCAGGGTTTTGTGGCGCGTTTTTCCGCGCAGTATCAGCACGCACCCAAGCCGCTGGTTGATCTGACTTACGATGCGGCAGGGGCTATCCGTACCCTGACGGATGAGGGCGCCAAGGATTTCCCGCCCAAACTGCTCACCCGTCCAGCCGGTTTTCAAGGGGTGGATGGCGCGTTTGTGCTGCTGCCTGATGGGCGGGTAAGGCGGGCTCTGGCCGTGTTTGAAGTGATTGGCAGTGGGGCGGATGCGCGTATGATCGCTACCGCACCCACCAATGTTGCCCCACGCGTGGCCCCTGCGAGTAGCGCGGTCAAAGCGCCTGCTGGCGGCGCCTGATCCTACGTAAGAAGGCTGCCTATCAGGTTCGGTGTCATGATTATGAAGAGCCGAACCTGACTTTTTTGAACTGAACGATAGATGGCTACCTATTGGCGCGGTTTATAGGAAGTTCTTGCCGTATATCCGCAGGGTATTGGTAAAATCAGATGGGAGAGGCAGATGATGGAGAATTCATCTGTCTCTGTCTGATCGAGGTTATGAAACCGCACATCATCTCTTGTTGATCCCAAAAAGAGAGCGCTTGAAAAAAGAACACTTTTTATGGGGATTATTTTCTGGCTGATCCTGTTGGCCGGCACATTTGGCCTTATTCTGGTGGGCTTGCTGGTTGGGTATGTTTTTACCTTTTTATCCAGTCAGCCCTCATCAGCTATATCAGGGCAGGTGTAAGGCTGACGGCCAAACAGCTTCCGGCATAATGCCGGGCCTGCTCCGGCGAGGACTGGAGAGCGTTTCATCCGGATAGACGATCATATCAGGGAGGCCATTAGCGGCGTGTGCGTGCCATGGCTGTGAGTGACTGCGCCACGCGGCTGATAACATCCGCCCATTGTCTCGGGGTGGTCTGGCGGATGATGCGCAGGTTCGGATACCACGGCGTATCGTCGCGTCCATGCAGCCAGCGCCAGCAGTTATCATAGCGATCCATCAGTAGCACCGGTTTGCCCAGACCGCCCGCCAGATGGGCAACAGATGTATCCACACTGACAACCACATCCAGCCCCATGATCAGGGCGGCGGTATCATCCATGCTGTGCAGGGCTTCTGTCGGATCGTACAGGCGCATGTCTTCGGGCGGGTCTGTCATCTGTTCGGCATAGGGGCCTTTTTGCAGGCTGATAAGCGCAACCCCCGGCAGGCGGCCCAGCGGTTCCAGAGCGCTCAGGGGGAGTGAGCGCCGTCTGTCCACAATATGGGCGGCGAGTGTGTGGTTGCGTGGCGCTCCACCCCAGACCAGCCCGACCCGCAGAGCTTTGCCAGAGGGAAGCAGGGCCGCCATTGTCTGTGTTTTTGCAGTATTGGCGTGCAGGTAGGGCACGGGCGCGCCCCACGGTGTCTGTGTGTGCTGGAAAAGGCGCGGCAGGCTGATAAAGCCGCAATAGCTGTCAAAGCTGGGGAGAGCGGGGGCATCGTCCCGCATGACATGTACGCTATGGACGCCCTGCACCCTTTGGCAGAGCTGGCTCAGGGCTGGTGGCACCAGTAGGTGCACCTGCGCACCGCGTTGCGCGAGTGCTGGCACATAGCGCAGGTACATCAGCGTATCGCCCAGTCCCTCCTCATGCACGAGCAATACGCGCTGGCCATCAAGCCGCTCCGCGTCTTTCAGGGGGGGCAGGGTGGCATTGTCCGGCAGCGCCGTGTGACCCGGCAGGGCATGTCGCCATTCATGGGCCTGCCAGCCCGTATCGTATTGCCCAGCTTTTAATAGGGCTACGGAGCGGTTGAAGTGAAAACGCGCATCATCCGGGCGGAGGGCAATGGCTTCATCAAAATGACGGAGGGCTTTTTCCATCTGCCCCTGACCTGTCAGGATCGTGCCGATATTGACCAGCATGGCCGCGCGTTCGGCAGGGGGCGAGGGTAGGGGATGCAGGCATTCCAGCGCAGCCTGCATGTTGCCCTGTTCAGTCAGGGCCATGGCCAGCAGACTACGTGCAGGCGTTGCTTCAGGTGCGAGGGCTACGGCCTGTTTGAGCAGGCTGATGGCGGCATCATGCTGGCCGGTCTGCACCAGTAGGCTGCCGAGTGTGGCATGGATGCGTGTATCATCGGGCGTGCGGCGTAGCAGGGCTTGCCCGGTGGCGAGGGCTTCGGGCCTGCGATCCTGCGCTATCATCAGTTCGGCCAGATCCTGCAAGGGGTGCTGGCTATTGGGGTGGCGGCTGGCCACAGCGGCGAGAATATCCGCCGCCCGTTCGGGCTTGCCCGTTGCCGCCAGACCGAGCGCATAAAGAATGGCGGCCTGTTCCGCGTGGTTGTTCTCGGGCAGGGGGAGCTGACCGTATGCTTCCAGCCGGGGCAGTACCTGCCAGAACAGTCCGGCTTTCATATCGGCCAGGCAGGTGCGTAAAAAATCAGCGCTCAGAGGGGTTGGTTTTGGGGTGGCGGGTTTCATGGGTGGGTCCCGGAACAAAGGCTGTGGCGTGCGTCAGAATATCCGTGTTGGCGCATGCGCGAAACCTGCGGGCAGGCAAAAGAGGGGTGACATAAAAAAAACCGGCACCCCTTTTGGGCCGCCGGTTTTTTTGAGCAGTCTGACCGTCCTGTGTAAGCCGTTCAGGCGGCTTTCATGACGGCGGTCAGGGATTCCAGAACCTCGTTGGGTTCCTTCTTTTCCAGCACCGCGACTTCGGCCACAAAGCGTTCCTGAGCGGCTTCAAACAGCTTGCGTTCGCTGAAGCTGCCATCCAGGCTATCGACATTACGGCGCAGGTCACGCAGAACTTCGGCAATCTGCACCAGATCGCCCGAGTTGATTTTTTCCTGATAGGCCACCGCACGGCGCGCCCACATGCCCTTGCTGACATGCGGCTTGCCTTTGATGATGGCCATGGCCTTGTCTACAATCTCGCGCGAGACGATCTTGCGCAGCCCGGCCTTGCGGGCCTTGGTCAGCGGGATACGCAGGGTCATCTGGTTGCCGGGGAAGGAAATCTGGATAACTTCCAGCTTCGTTCCGGCTATTTCATCCACCCCGATCCGGTCCACCCGACCGACACCGTGTGCGGCGTAGACGATGGCATCGCCTTCCTGAAAGGGATCTTCGTCCTTTACCTTGGTTTTTGCCTGGGCTGCGGTCGTGGCGGCGGCGGTGCGTGCCATTGCATCTGTCACGCCGCCTTTGGGAGGTGCTCTGAAAGTATTCATAACCTGACCTTTTAGCATAAAAATGCGTGTTTGTCTTGTAAAACAGCCGATAGAAGCAGGTCTGCGGTTATGATTGCACGCCGTTGACTGTCTGTAGCGCCGGGGCTGTGGGGTCTCCTGTCGGTTGCAGCACGTCAATTTCGATCGTGCGTGCCATGGTGGCCATTGGCAGGGCGTGCAATGTGTTGGCGAATGGCTCCTGCAGGTCGCTTGCACTTTTGTCGAGCACAAGGAACAGACAGCCTACAAGGCTTGAACCCAGTGGTGTAATCCATTCGAGTGTCTGCACCATGGACAGCGGCAGCACGATACAGAAAATATTCACCAGCACGCGGGGCAATACGGAAAACTGCATCGGCAGGGGGGTGTTGCGAATACGCTCCAGCCCGCCCTGTGCATTGGCAAGATCGGACAGGATGCGGTCGATCTGTCCATGCACGGCGCCATCGATGTTTTTCTTGCGGACTTCTTCCGCAACCCCAAGTCCGATCTGGTAAAGAATGGCATTGGGCTGGTTGCGATAACCGACAATGGCCTCACGCATGGAGGCTGGTAGCAGGCGGTTGATATCCTCGCTGGCATCCAGCTTGCCCAACGCCATGCGCAGGGCATGTGGGTAGGCGGCAATGGCGTACATCAGGTCGTGCCTATCGCCCAGCAGGGTGCCGGCCTGTCGGCCGAAGGAGCGGCAGTTGTTGGTGATGCTCCCCCACAGGGTACGGCCTTCCCACCAGCGGGAATAAGCGCTGGTGCTGCGAAAGCCCATGAACAGCGCCAGAGCCGAACCGATCAGGGGTACCGGCAGGCTGGGTTGTTCCATCCATTCCTGATGGAAAACCTGAAAAAGAATGACCACCACAAAATCCCAAGCTGCCATGAGCAGGAGAATGGCGCGCACCTCGCGGTATATGATGCGTAGTCCCTTGCGTGGGTCAACGATCATCCAGACTGTCTCCTTTCTTGTCGGGGCTGTATTGCCCGTCCGTGCTCTAACATGACACAGTAACAGTGGTTTCCCGATATGGCAGCTTTATGTTGGTGATGCCAGCCGGGCGATACTGTTGAAAACATATGGTGAAATGCCGGAGGAATATTAAGCAATGCAAGCCAGCGCCGGATTGACCCTGCGGGAAGAGCACCGCTGCCATGGTGGTAGCGTGCAGTTTTATGAGCATCAGTCCGAAGTGCTGGGCCTGCCTGCGCGGTTTGGCGTGTTTCTGCCTCCCGCAGCGCTGGAAGGTAAGCGCGTGCCGATTCTGTACGTGCTGGCCGGGCTGACCTGCACGGATGAAACGTTCCTGATCAAGTCGGCCGCTCTGGCCGAGGCCGCGCGGCTGGGCCTGGCCATTGTCGCCCCCGATACCTCGCCCAGAGGGGCCGGGGTGCCGGGAGAAGAGACGGATTGGGATATGGGCACGGGGGCTGGTTTCTATCTGGATGCCACGCAGGAACCGTGGAGCCGCCATTATCGCATGGATAGCTATATCAGCCGTGAACTGCCTGCTCTGGTGGAGGCGGCGCTGCCGCTGGATGGCGCACGGCGTGGCATTACCGGCCATTCCATGGGCGGGCATGGTGCGCTGGTGCATGCGTTGCGTAATCCTGAGTTCTGGAAATCGGTTTCGGCTTTTGCGCCGATCGTGCATCCGTCCGCCGTACCATGGGGCGAAAAAGCTTTTACCGCCTATCTGGGCGATGACCGCGCGACATGGCGCGCCTATGATGCAGTTTGCATGCTGGAAGACGGATTGCGCCACCCCACGACCATTCTGGTCGATCAGGGGGATGCGGATCAGTTTCTTGAGCGCGAACTCCAGCCGTGGCATCTGGAAAACGCAGCACGCGCCGCAGGTCAGAATCTGACCCTGCGGCGCCATGCGGATTATGATCACTCTTACTGGTTCGTGCAGAGTTTCGCGTGCGAACACCTGCGCCACCACGCGGCCATTCTGGGCGCGCTGTAAGGCTATTCGGTCTTTATCGCCCTATCCGGGGGCGCTGGTCAGGTAATAGGCCTATGCGCCATGCCTGCCAGCGCCCCCAGCCATTTGAGGTATTCTGTCATCAACAGCCGCAGGGTTGAAAGCTGTGTCAGGTGGTGCATGGCGGGCGGTGTAACCGGGCAGGCATACAGGGTGACATCGGGCAGGGTGCGGCCCAGTTCCAGCATGGCGCGGCGCATATGGTAGCCCGCCGTAACCACCACAAGGCTGCTGATATGGTTGTCAGCAACCCATGTGGCGGTTTCTTCCGCATTACCAATGGTCGAGCGGGCCTGATAGCCCAGCGTAATCCGCCTGCCGAGCGTTTTTTCCTGCTGGGGTAGGAGCAGCGCTTGTTGGGAGGCCTGCGGGGCCACGCCTGAAATAAGCAGCCATTGGGCCTGCCCCTGTTCCAGAAGGCGTAGCGATGTTTCCACCCGTCCCGCCCCGCCGGTAAGCGCTACAATGCCTGCCGTATGGGGCAGAGGCCCGGCAGGCTGGAGCGCATCGCGCACGAACCAGCCAAAGCCACACAGGAACAGTAACGGCAGGCCCAGCAACACAAAAGCCCGGGCCAGTCTGGCAAGACGGCGCATCAGGGCAGGCGGCGCAGCCACAGGCGCACGATCAACTGGGTTGTCAGCCAGCAGATCAGGGCGGCAGCAAGGGGTAGGCATCCAAGGCCGATCAGCAGGTCTGAGGGCATGGAGCCAAGGAAGGCATCCTGACCTGTCAGGCTGTTCTGCGTGGCGGTGGCCGGAACCCCGTCCGCCTCCGCCGTGAAGGGGGCTGTAATCTGAAGCAGGGCAAACAGCGGAACACAGGCTAGAACCGTGCCTGTCAGACCGCCCCCAAAGGCAAGCGAGGCCGTTCTGCGGGCGAAGCGTCCGGCAATATAACCATCCGAGGCGCCCAGCCCGTGCAGGGTGGTAATGACATCACGGCGCGAGGCCAGCCCCGCACGGGTGGTCAGGCCCGTAATCAGGGTTGCAACCCCACAGACACTCAGGAGCGCGAGCCCCGCACAGGCCAGCAGGCTGTTGGCCAGAGCGTGCAGGCGTGTGCTCCACAGGCTGTTGCGTTCTACAATAACACCGGGGGCTACAGCCGACAGATCCTGCTCCAGCGTCGCGGGAGGGAGAGTGCTATCGGGCAGCTCAACCCGCAGGACGGCGGGTAGGGGCATGGCCGAGGGGCTTGTCGCTGTCTGTCCTTTGAGGCCGCTGCCCAGCCACGGCTCCAGCAGGTTTCCCAATTCCTGCGCGGAAAGACGGTGCACGATACTGCCCGCAGGCAGGCTGACCAGTGCGGCCTGCACGGCATCTGCCCGGCTTTGCTCGCCGGGAGCCTGCACGCCACCGGAAGCCTGACGGGCAGGCTGATCCGGCTGGGGCACCTGAATAACGACAAGCTGTGCGGCTCCTCCGGCCCAGCGGGCAGAGAGCGCGCGGGCACCACAGGCCCCGGCCAGTGTCAGGGCCGCCAGAAACCCAACCATGGCCACGAGTGCGAACAGCCCGCGATCGGGTAGGGTTTCGCTCAGAGACAGGCCATCCCGCCTGCGGGTGGAGCGGCGGCTCATAGGGGGGGCGTCTCGTCGCTTACAAGGTGGCCACGTTCGAGAAAAAGTGCAGGGTGGGGCAGGCGGCGCACGAGGGCCTCGTTATGGGTCGCAACAATCACGGTGGACCCCATGGCGCTGAGTTCCGCGAACATGTCCAGCAGGCGGTGCGCCTGACTTTCTTCCAGCGCATTGGTTGGTTCGTCAGCCAGTATCAGGCCGGGACGGTGGATAATGGCACGCGCTATTGCCGTGCGCTGCTGCTCTCCGCCGGAAAGGCGCTCGGCGGGGGCATCGTGGTATTCGCTAAGGCCGACCCATTTGAGAATGGAGCGGATTTCATCGCGGATTTCATCTTCCGGGCGGTTTTGCAACCGCATGGGCAGGGCGATGTTATCCGCGACCGACAGGCCCGGCATCAGGCGGAAATCCTGATGGATCATGCCAATCCGGCGGCGCAGCATGACAAAGGTGGCGCGTTTCTGTTCGTCGTTAACTGGCTGCCCCAGCACGACCATTCGCCCTGATGTGGGCAGGGTTTCAACATGCAGCAGGCTCAGCAGGCTGCTTTTGCCAGCCCCAGAAGGGCCAAGCAGCCAGCGGAAGCCCCCCTGCGGCACGGAAAAAGACAGCCGCGAGAGAACGGGGGCGGGGTCTTTTCTGGCCCGACGCCAGGAAACGGTATCCAGATGGATCATGCGGGCTGGCCCTGATGCGGTGCGGGGCTGGGGGTGGCGCTATGGCCCATGGTCATGTTCAGGCCCGGCGGGGCTTACATGTTGCGCGCGGCAAGGGCTGTCAGGGTGGAGGCTGCGGCGGCCACCGCCATCAGGCCAATGCCATCACAAATCAGGCTGGTTGCGCTGAGTACATGCCCGCCCAGCACGATTTCGTGCGGGATGGCGGCTGCTGCGTTGCTGATGGCGTCACGCGCCTGCGGGTCTGCGGCGGCGGTAGAGCGGGTTAGCGCGCCTGTCAGGCTGGGAACGGCGGCCCAAACCACCCCTGCAATAAGCAGGAAAGGGGCCAGAAGCTCTGCAATCTGCTGAATGAAACCCGAGACAAAATGGCAGATGACCCAAAGGGCTGTGCAGATAAGGCTGAGGATGGTCGATCCGCCTTCATGCTGGGCGGGAGCGGGGGGCTGCGGTGCAAGAGGAGTGCGCTGATCCATGAACCCGTTTTTCCTTTGGGGGGTGCGATTATGGAGCCTGTTATACAGGGGGGCGGGTGGTTGTGTCACGTCATGGAAGGCGTGGCGGGTGGCCGGAAGGGGTAGAACACGCCCTGCTCACGCATTCGCGAGCAGACGGCGCTTTGTTCCGGCGTTTAAGGTAGGGGTAAGTCGTCTGGCAGGAACACCGCATGGCTTTGCGGGTTTCTCTGGCATGTTTGGTTTCGCAGGGGAGCGTTCCGGTCGTTCATGCAGTTTCTTTCGTGTACCGTGATGTTCGCCGGGGTGAACGCACAGGCAATGGCCTGTCTGCGCGATGTTCTGAGCATGCGGGGGCTGGATTTGCGCAGTGTACCCGATGCGGCGGCGGTGTTCTCCAGTTTTGATGACGTTCTGCCCGATCTGGTGGTGGTACCCGAAACCCTGCCTGATATGGCGGCTACGCGGTTGTGCCAGCATCTACGGCTGAATGCCGCAACCCGAGGGATGCCGGTTGTCGTGCTGATGCCCGAGCATAATCCCGGCAGGGAACATGAACTGCTTGATCGTGGGGCGGATGCCTGTTTCTGCATGGAGGATGACCCGGTTATCCTGCTGTTTCGTATCTGCGCCCTGCTGCGCGAATACGGGGCTGATGCCGCCGAGCGCGAGGGGGTTACCTTCCGTCAGCCGACTGTCAGCGTGGTAACGGCTCCGGGCGGCGCTTTGTGGTCATGGCCCGGTGGGCGGGATCGGGCAGCCTCTGCTGAAGGGGGGCTGGTGGATATGTTCCGCCGCAACGGACAGAAAGCCCAGCTTGTGGATGACCCGGACAGGCTTGATCTGGCCGGCAATGGATCGGGCGGCGGCATACCACCGGACTGCGTGGTGGTGGACTTGACCTGCCCGGCGTTTGAAGGGCTGGCGCTGGCACGCACGGTGGCGGCGTTCAGGCGGCGCACACGCCAGTGCGTGCGTGTGATGGGGGTGGTGGAAAAAAGCGCTGATTCGGCTGAAAAAATCCGTGTCGCCTTTGAAGCAGGCGTAGATGATCTGGTCGATACCGACATCCGCCCCGACCTGTTTTTAGCGCGTGTGGCAGCCCTTGTGCGGCGCAAGAGCCTGCAGGATGAAGTGCAGCGCGAAGAAGCCCATATGGAAAGTGCGCGCGCCCGTGCCGCACTGGCCGATGCCCTGCGGCGCGTGAATGCTGATCTGGCAGCCGCCAACCGCAAGCTGATAGACGCGCAGGCCAAGCTGGTACAGTCCGCCAAAATGGCATCGCTTGGGGAACTTGCGGCCGGTATCGCCCATGAGTTCAATAACCCGCTGGCTTTTGTGCTGGCGCATGAAAACACGGCCAAACGCAGTGTGGCGCAGGCATTGCAGGCCATCCGTCTGGGCGATACGCAGCAGGCCGAGGCCGCATTGGCCAAGGGGAGCGAGCGACTGGCCTCGTCTTTCGTAGGGCTTTCGCGCCTGCGGGATCTGGTGGTGAGCCTGCGCCGTTTTTCCCGGTTGGATGAGGGAGAGTTCCGGCGGCTGGATGTGCCAGAAGCCATTAGCATGGTGCTGACCCTGCTGGCCCCCAAGCTGGGAGAAGAAATAGAGGTGGAATGCCAGCTTAAGGCCCCGCCGGAGCTTGTCTGTCAGGCCGCACTGGTCAATCAGGTGGTGATGAACATTGTCAGCAATGCTGCTGATGCCATTCTGGAAAAACGCGCACTGACCCGCCGCGCACAGGGCGTGGTAGCGGTGGTTAAAGACCGGATTCTGTTGCAGTCCGGCCTGCAACCGCGCGAGGGCGGCGAGGGCAATGATTACGTCCTGCGCATTTGTGATACCGGCCCCGGCGTGCCTGATGCGTTACAGGAGCGTGTGTTTGAGCCGTTTTTTACCACCAAGCCCGTTGGTTCGGGTACGGGGCTGGGTCTGGCTACGGCGTATGGTGTTGTGCAGGCCCACGGCGGGAGTATTGTCATAACAAGATCGGAAAGCCTTGGTGGCGCCTGTTTTACCATTCGGGTGCCATACAGAGCAGCAGAGGAGCGGCGCGGTGAACACGTTGCCTGACACAGCGGAGCGGCCTGTCGTTCTGGTTGTGGATGACGAGCCTGAAATTCTGGTGGCGCTGACCGACCTGCTCGATCAGGCGTATCACGTGCTGGCCGCGTCCTCCGGCGAGGAAGGGCTGGCCCTCTTGCGCCAGAACCCGGATGTGGCGGTCATTATTTCCGACCAGCGCATGCCGGGCATGACGGGCGATGTGTTTTTTGCCCATGCCCGCGAACTGAGTGGCGCAGGTGCCATTCTATTGACCGGCTATGCCGATATTTCCGCCGTGGAAGCCGCCCTCAACCGGGGGCAGATTTCCTTTTTTGCGTACAAACCGTGGGATGATGAAACCCTGCTGTCCATGGTGGGGCAGGCGGCGGATCGTTACCGGCTGGAAAACGAACTGGCGCGTGAGCGTCTGCTGCTGCGCGGCCTGCTGGAAAACCTGCCATTCGGGCTGGGTTTCAAGGATCACAACGGCAGTTTCATTCGCCTTAACCAGCAGATGGCGCGGGAGTTCAACCGTAGTGTTGCGGATTGCCTTGGCCAGCAGGAAGATGATCTGGTCGATGGCACCCGGCTGGAAAGCCTGCGGCAGGCGCAGAGTGATCTGGTCGCTTCAGGCCGTGACCAGCAGGTGCTGCAACTGCCCGGCCCCGATGGTCAGTCCCGCTGGCACGATCTGACCCGTGTGCGGCTGGACACCCTGCGCAACGAGCCGGTGCGGGCGCATACGCTGTCGGCTTATTCCATTCTGATCGACCGTGATGTGACAGAGCTGCTCAGTCTGGAGCAGCGCTTGCAGCAGGCCCAGAAAATGCAGGCCATTGGCACGCTGGCCGGTGGTATCGCGCATGATTTCAATAACCTGCTAACGGCCATTCTGGGTTCGCTCGAACTGGTGCAGGACCTTGAACCACCGAAGGAGGCTGCCACCTCGCGTCTGTATCAGAACGCCATGCAGGCCGCGCGGCGTGGTGCTGTGCTCACCCGCCGCCTGCTTGATTTCAGCCGCCCGCGCCACCTTGTGTGCCAGCAGGTGGATGTGGCGGAAATGCTCGAACACCTGCGCGATTTCCTGATGCGGGGCAAAGTGCCAGACGATATCCGGGGCGAACTGGATGCAGAGCGCTTCAAGCCGGGCAGCGGGTGGGAGCGTGTCAGCTTCGAACTGCCCGATATAGCCCTGCCCCCCGTGTGGACGGACGCAACACAGCTCCAGCTTGCCGTGCTCAATCAGTGCCTGAACGCGCTGGAGGCCCAGCCGCAGGGCGACAGTGCCTGCGTGGTGAGTGTGCGTCTGGCGGACAAGCTCCTTGGCCGTCATCTGGGGGGTGAGCATGCCAGTGCATGGGTTGTGGTGCAGATCCGCGATCATGGCGCGGGTATGACAGAGGAACAGCGCGCCCGTATTTTTGAGCCGTTCTTTACCACCAAGGATGTCGGGCAGGGCAACGGGCTCGGCCTGTCCATGACCTACAGCTTCATCAGCCATTGCGGGGGTGAAGTGCGTGTGGAGGGTATTCCGGGGGGCGGTACGGCGGTCGAGCTGTGGTTCCCTGCCATGGCGCGTGGAAAAGGGCTGGAACAGCCAGCACAGCCCCCTTTGCCCGCGCGCAAGGTTTTATCCGTGCAGGATGATCCGGCCAGCGCCGACTGGGAGCAGGATACGGTCAAGGAAAGTGGAGAAGGGCGCGTGCCTGCGCGCGCACTCTCCACCCCCGTTACGCAGGATATGGCCCGCGTGCTGCCCGCTGCGGCGGAGGGGCGGATCATTCTGGTGGTGGATGACGAGCCGGGTGTGCGGGCGGTTACGGCTGGTTTCCTGCGCCGCGCGGGCTATGCGGTGCTGGAATCCTCCAGCGGTATGGATGCGCTGGAGGCTGTACAGCAGCATGCGGACATAGCCCTTGTGGTCATGGATGTGAAAATGCCCGGCATGAATGGTGGCGAGGCCGCACGGCATATCCATACCCGCAGGCCAGAACTGCCAGTGCTGTTCGTAACTGGCTATGCTGATTTTGGCCTGCTGCCCGAAGGGGTTGCCGTGCTGCACAAGCCTTACACGCGCGATGCCCTGCTGGGAGATGTCAGGGCCATGCTGGCGGCCTAGGATTGCCTTGCTGGTGGGTATTCAGGAGGGGGCGGGCTGGCCGAAATGCCGGTACACCTCGGTATTCTGCGCGGGGCTGGTTGCGGCCAGATCATGCTGTGCGCCAAGGCGGCGTGCCAGTGTGCGTGAACGTGCATTGTCCATGTGGATATAACTGACCAGCGAGGGCAGGCGGCGGACATCGCGCGCCCAGTCCCGCAGGGCGGATGCGGCCTCAAACGCGTAGCCAAGCCCTTCCGCTTGGGGGAACACCAGCCAGCCTATTTCATGTTCGGGAAAAAACGGGCCTGCATTGATCCCGACCTGCCCGAGGCAATGCCCGTTAGCGCGGTCTTCCATCATCAGCGCGCCCACACCGAATAAATCCCACTGGGCATGATCGGCGCAGAACATGCCCCAGGCCCGGTCAGCCGCAAAAGGCCCGCTCATGTGGTGGCTGCGTTCAGAGGCCATGAACGTGGCATAAGCAGGCCAGTCGCTAAAACGCATGGGCCGCAGGAGCAGGCGCTTGGTGTGTAAAGTAGGGGCAGGAGGCATGAAACAACACGGATGTAGGGCGTTATTAACGGCGCGAAACTGCACCGGCTGGCGTTGATAACGCAAGACATAATAGCACGAGCTAAAGAGACACGCGGCAGGTGTTGTGAGGTCCAGAAGCGCTTACCCCTTGTGCTGGCGGAGTAAACGCCTATTTCTTTGGGATCATGCAGAACTCATTCATTGCTTCCTCTCCCTATGATCCGGTCGGCTGGCATGGCACGACCATCCTATGTGTAAGGCGCGGGCCATGCGTGGCCATGGCGGGCGATGGCCAGGTGACGCTGGGCAGCACCGTTATCAAGGGCAATGCCCGTAAAGTGCGCAGGATCGGGCCTTCGGGTTCCATTCTCGCAGGCTTTGCCGGTGCCACGGCGGATGCCTTTACTCTGCTCGAACGGCTTGAAGCCAAGCTGGAACGCTATCCCAACCAGCTTGAGCGTGCCTGCGTGGAACTGGCCAAGGACTGGCGTACGGATCGCTATTTGCGTCGTCTCGAAGCGATGATGGCCGTGGCCGACGCCGAACATTCCTATACCCTGACCGGCAATGGCGATGTGCTGGAGCCCGAAGATGGGGTGATCGCTATTGGCTCGGGTGGCAACTATGCTCTGTCCGCCGCCCGCGCACTGCTGGGCGTGGAAGGGCTGGGGGCCGAGGAAATTGTGCGCCGCAGCATGAAAATTGCTGGCGATATCTGTGTTTATACAAACCATTCTGTCAGGGTTGAAACGCTTGAAACCCGCGCCACTACGGGAGATGCGTAATGCAGGCACCTGATCTGTCGCCACGCGGCATTGTTGCTGAACTGGATCGCTTTATCGTTGGGCAGACCGATGCCAAGCGCGCGGTTGCCATTGCCCTGCGTAACCGCTGGCGTCGGGCGCAACTGCCTGATGGCCTGCGTGAAGAAGTGGTGCCCAAGAACATCCTCATGATCGGGCCGACGGGCTGTGGCAAAACTGAAATTGCCCGCCGTCTGGCGCGGCTGGCACAGGCACCGTTTCTGAAGGTTGAGGCCACCAAGTTTACCGAAGTCGGTTATGTGGGCCGCGATGTGGACAGCATCGTGCGCGATCTGGTTGATGCCGCCATTGTCATGCTCAAGAACGCCCGCCGCAAGGATGTGGAAACGCAGGCCGCACAGGCTGCGGAAGAGCGTATTGTGAATGCGCTGGTGGGCGAAGGTTCCTCGGCGGATACCAAAAGCCGTTTTCGCAGCATGCTGCGCAGCGGTCAGTTGGAAGACAAGGAAATAGAAATTGCCGTGGCCGATGCGGCCCCCGCCGGTGCGGGTGAAATGCCGGGCATGGTGCCGGGGCAGGTTGTCAATTTTGGCGACATGATGAAATCCTTCATGAGCCGCACCCCACGCCCCCGGAAAATGACCGTGGCGGCCGCACGCGAACAGCTTAAAAACGAAGAGATCGAAAAGCTGCTCGACAGCGAGGCGCTGACGCGGGAGGCCGTGTCGATCGCGCAGGAAAATGGCATTGTCTTTCTTGATGAAATCGACAAGGTCTGCGCCCGCTCTTCTGAAAGCGGCGTGAAAGGGGGCGATGTCTCGCGTGAAGGTGTGCAGCGCGATCTGTTGCCGCTGATCGAAGGCACGACCGTTTCCACCAAATATGGGCCGGTTCGCACGGATCATATCCTCTTTATTGCTTCAGGGGCATTCCATCTGGCCAAACCGGCTGACCTGCTGCCGGAGTTGCAGGGGCGCCTACCGATCCGTGTGGAATTACAGCCGCTTTCGCGGGCAGACCTGCGCCAGATCCTGACCGCACCTGAGCATTCTCTGCTCAAGCAGTATGTGGCTCTGATGCAAACAGAAGGCGTGGAACTGGACTTTTCTGACGACGCCGTGGATGCGTTGGCCGAACTGGCAGCGGATATAAACGAACGGGTCGAGAATATCGGTGCGCGGCGGTTGGCCACCGTTCTGGAAAAACTGCTTGAAGATATCTCGTTTAACGCGCCGGAGCGGCAGGGAGAAAAAATGACAGTCAGTGCCGCGATGGTTCATGAAAAGGTCACGCCGCTTGCGCAGCGCGGCGATCTGAGCCGGTTTATCCTGTAATGGAAGCACCGTTTTTCGTTCCGCCCGAAGAAAGCGCGGCTGAAGCCATCGAGGCCATCCGTGATGAGCTTGAACTGTTTGATGACTGGATGGAGCGCTACCAGTACATCATAGAAATGGGGCGCAAGCTCCCGCCGTTTCCTGAAAACTGGCAGAATGACGCCCATAGGGTGCCCGGTTGCCAGAGCCAGGTCTGGCTGGAGGAAAAAGCCGAAGGCGACAGGCTGTATTTTGCAGGCCTGTCTGATGCCGCCATTGTCAGTGGGCTGGTCGCTCTGCTGCTGCGCGTTTATTCGGGGCGCACAAGGGCTGAAATTGCGGCTACCGACCCGTCTTTCCTGCGTGAGTTGGGGCTGGTGCAAGCTCTGTCCACCAACCGGGGCAACGGGGTGGAGGCCATGGCGCGGGCTATCCGTTCGGCAGCGGCCCAGCCAGCCTGAAACCTGAGTACTCTGGTGGGGGGCTTTTAGACCCGGCGCCATAAGGCAGGGCGTTGGATGATCCATAAAGAAACGGGGCGGAGGCCATAGCGGCCCCGCCCCGTTTTCTGTTGCACCGTTTGGTGTGTGCTTAGCCCGCCTTGTTCAGACCTGCCAGCACATCCGCCGGGCGAATGGGCAGGTGGCGCAGGCGCACACCAACAGCATTGAAAATTGCATTGCCAATGGCGGGGGCGATGGTGGTCACACCCGGTTCGCCCAGACCCATGGGCTTTTCCGTACTGGGCAGGAACTCAATGTCCATGTCCGGCACATCGGCAATACGCAGCGGCGTGTAGGTATCAAGGTTACGGTCACGCACGTTGCCGTTCTCGATTTCCGTGCCTTCGAATAGCGCCATGCTCAGGCCCCACAGTGCTCCGCCTTCAGTCTGGGCGGTAGCGCCATCGGGGTCGATCACGGTGCCTGCGTCGAGCACCAGCCAGATTTTCTCGCAGGTGACAACGCCCGTTCTGCGGTCAACCCGCACGCGGGCGGCACCGGCAGTCCATGTTGGCATGCCGCGTTCCTGACCGAAGGTCGTGGCAATGCCAATCCCTGTATCGGCAGGCAGGTCGGTGCGGCCATAACCGCATTTTTCCGCCAGACGCTTGAGCACCGCGGCCTGACGGCTGGCGCCACCAACGGAATCCGGCGCGGAACCGGCATTGCGCCCCTTGCTGATCAGCAGGCTCAGGCGCAGGCTGACAGGGTCTTTGCCGATGTCATGGGCGACTTCGTCCAGAAAGCTTTCATGCGCCCAAGGCGTCCAGCCGGAACTGACCGAACGCAGCCAGCCGGGCCGGAACGTGGCATCGGCCAGATCGTTGTCGAGTGCGCGCACTCGCATCGGACCTACAGTGTACCAATGATCGGCCCCGGCAATGGCGAACTGGTCGTAAGGCTTGCCATCGGCCCCTTTTTCCATGAATGCCGCAGCCATGACACGGGTTGGCCAGCCAGCGGCGGCATGGTGCTGCCAGCCCTGAAACGCGCCGTCCTTTGTCATGGCAGCGCGTACGGTCTGGATGGAAGGCGAGCGGATTGAGTCGTACTGAACATCATCCGAACGGGTAAAGATCAGCTTGACCGGCTTGCCACCCAGCGCCTTGGAAATCAGGGCCGCAGGTACGGCGTAGTCACCATTCAGGCGTCGGCCGAACCCACCGCCCAGCATGTAGCTGCGCATCACCACATCGGTTTCGGGCACGCCCAGCGCCTTGGCGATGACAGGCAGGAACAGGGACTGCCACTGGTTGCCGCAATGCACTTCCCATTTGCCTTCATGCAGGCGGGCCAGCGCGTTCAGCGGCTCAAGCTGATAGTGCAGGACAGACGAGCAGGTATAGGTATGCTCCACAACCTTCTCGGCATGGGCAAAGGCTTCATCCACCCCGTCATCATTGAAGACGCAGGAACCGCCTTCCTTGTTGGCGATCTGGGCGCGGCCATGCTCGATAATGTCGTGTTCGCTTACATGCGCCGTAGGCCCGGCTTCCCATGTGACCTTCAGCGCATCGGTCGCGCGGATGGCAGCCGGGTAGGACGAGGCCAGCACAGCCACCCAGCCGGGCACCGTGCCGGAGGGATCTTCCAGCACGATATGGCGGATATAGCCCTTGACCTTTTTGGCTTCCGTTTCATCCACCGAGACAACCTTGGCCCCGTAGCGGGTAGGCGGCAGCTTGGGGCGGGCGTACACCATGCCTTCTAGCTTGGCGTCTATCCCGTAAACAGCCGTGCCATCGGTCTTTGCCGGAATATCGAGTGCGCGAACCTGCTTGCCGATCAACCTGCGTTCGGAGGCGGGCTTGAGCGGCAGCTTGGCCATTTCTTCGGGCGTGAAGCTGCGGGTCGGGTGTGCGCGGCTGACGATATCGCCATAAGCGATGGAGCGCTGGCCTGCGATGACATGACCATTACGGGCAACACAGGCCGCCGGGGCCACACCCAGCAGCTTGGCCCCTTCTGCCACCATGACGGTGCGTGCGGCCGCTCCGGCCTGACGGAACTGATCCCACGTCATCCAGACCGACCACGACCCGCCGGTGACCATCAGGCCCCATTTTGGATCGGTATCGACATAGGTGATACGCACCTTGTCCCAGTCGGCTTCCATTTCATCAGCAATGATCCGGGCCAGAGCTGTGCCGATATGCTGGCCCATTTCCGCGCGGATGATGTTGATGTTCACCCAGCCATCAGGCGCGATGGAGCACCACAGCGTGGGCTCGAAGGCTCCGGCTTCAGGCAGATCCGCCGCCGCCTGCGGGAAAACGGGAGCCGCCTTGGCCGAGCGGGCGAAACCGAAGAGAAAGGCCGAGCCTGCGGCTGTCAGCAGAAAGCCGCGCCGGGTGGGGCCCAGCCCCGCCGAACGATCCTGACGGGCTGCGATGCGTTCGAGCTTACCCATGGGAAGTCTCCTTGCCGGATGTCTGGGCACGAAGGGCCGCCGCAGCCTTTTTGATGGCCTTGCGGATTCGCACATAGGTCATGCACCGGCACAGGCTGCCGCCCATGACGCCGTCGATTTCTTCGTCCGTCGGGTCCGGGTAGTCCTTGAGCAGGCTGACGGCCTGCATGATCTGGCCGGACTGGCAGTATCCGCATTGCGGAACCTGAATGTCCTTCCATGCTTCCTGCACGGGGTGCTGGCCCTGTGGGTCCAGCCCCTCGATGGTGGTGATGTCCGCCCCCTCGATGGAACTCATGGGGGTAATGCACGAGCGGGTAGCCCGCCCGCCCACCAGCACGGTGCATGCACCGCACTGGCCAACGCCACAGCCGAATTTTGTGCCGGTCAGATCCAGATCGTCACGCAGGGCCCACAGCAGGGGGGTATCTTCCGGCACATCGATGCTGACATCACGGCCGTTGAGTTTAAACGTTATCATGTCTTGCTCCGCTGCCGCGCCTTAGTGAGATGAATTGACAGGAACGGACTGCACCGTGCTGCGTACCGCGGCGGCCTTTTTCTCAAGGTCGGTCCATGGTGGCAGGGTCGTGCGCGTGCGGCGCAGATAGGCGGCGATCCGTGCCATGTCCGCATCGGACAGGGCGTTGTAGAAACTGGGCATGGCAACGCCGGACTGCCCTTCTTCCGCGCTCAGGCCGTGTAGCATGACCTGGAAGAGGTTGGTCGGCTCATCCAGCCACAGGGCGTTGTTCAGCGCCAGTTCGGGGCGACCGAGTACGGGGGCCGGGGCTGCATTGTAATGGCAGGCCGCACATGCGCCCTGATACAGCTTGGCATCCGGGTCGGGGTTAGGCCCGATCAGACCTGCACGGGACTGCTCCATGGCGAGAGCCAGTGCTGCAGGGTCGTGCTTGGAGCGTTCGGCTGCGTGGTCAATATCGGCATAATAATGCGCGATTGCCCGCACGTCTTCTTCCGGTACGGTGGACAGGAAGCGGTGCGGCACGGGCGACATCGGGCCGCCAGCCGGGCCATGCAGCGGTGCCACCCCAAAACGCAGGTACTGGAAGAGTTCTTCTTCCGTCCATGTGGTGGGGGTGGGGTTGTGCTCGTTCAGTGGCGGGGCAATCCAGTTGTCCACCACGGCGCCATCGTACTGAGCGCTTTTCTTTTCGGCACCCATGAAGTTGCGCGGCGTATGGCACGCACCGCAATGCGCGTTGCCTTCTGCCAGATAGGCGCCACGGTTCCACAGCGCATCATGGCTGGGGTCGGGCTTGTACTCGCCGGGGCTGAAGAACATCAGCTTCCACCCTGCCTGCATGATGCGCAGGCTGAGCGGGAAGGGGAGTTCATTCGGCCGGGGTTCCAGATGCACGGCGGGGCGTGTCATCAGGAAGGCGTACAGGTCGGACAGGTCCTGATCGGTCATTTTGGTGAAATGATCGTACGGGAACGCCGGGATCAGGTGTTCACCCTCCCGCGAGACGCCCAGACGCATGGCGCGTTTGAAGGCGGCTTCTGACCATGAGCCGATACCGGTTGCGACATCAGGCGTGATGTTTGAGGAATGAATGGCCCCGAAAGGCGTTTCCATCCGGTAATCGCCCGCGAGTTCAGGCCCGGGTGTGCCATCGGTGCGGGTATGGCATTCGGCGCAATAGCCTTCAGCCGCGACAATCCGCCCGCGTTCGATCTGTTCAGGCGTGAATGTACCGGCTGCCGGCGGTGCGACAGACGGCAGCGCCGGATACCAAGTGTAATAAAGAAAACCGAGCCCGGCTACAGTACCGACTGCAGCAGCTCCTGCGAGAAAACGTTTGATCACTCCAACCCCCACTCCCATGCCGGATACCCTTGCTTACGAAAGACCAGTGGGGCGCTTTCGTCGCGGCTTACGCATCTGAGGCTGATATTGTTTTGACTTGGATCAAGTCTTATCCGCCTTTTGGGTATCAATACAATGTATGGATGGCGGATAAAGACGCGCAAAAGTGAATAAGATTTATTTGTGTGGGGGCTTATGTCGTATGACTTTATTAGAGTAAGACACGTAAATGCGCCTGTCTATATTTGACCGTATATAGATAAATGCCTGCCGGGTCTGTCTGGTTACATGCCCGTGCCACACAGCCTGTGGCCATTTTGCGCCGGATCGGCACAGAACCTGCATGCGGGTTGCATAATATGCAGCGCACCGCAGGGCAGGGCTTGCATGGCGCGAAGCTTTCTTTTAAGGGAGCGCATTCATGCACGCGTCCGGGCCTGTGGGGCATGCCTGGCCGTGCAAGGCTGAACGTTGCGTTCTTGTGGCGCTGTTCGGTCTGATCCTTTGTGTTTAGCAGGAGTAGTCAAATGCCCAAGATGAAGACCAAGTCATCGGTCAAAAAGCGGTTCAAGATCACCGCGACCGGTAAGGTGCTCTCGGGCCCCGCTGGCAAGCGCCACGGCCTGATCAAGCGCACGCAGAAAATGAAGCGCACTGCACGTGGTACGCAGGTTCTGGCTCACCAGGACGGCCGTACAGTGAAGCAGTGGGCCCCCTACGGGCTGGCGTAAGGAGCATCTGAGAAATGGCACGTGTAAAACGCGGTGTAACCACCCACGCCCGTCATAAAAAAGTTCTGGATCTGGCCAAAGGCTATCGCGGCCGGTCATCCACCAACTACCGTATTGCGCTTGAGCGCGTTGAAAAGGCGCTGCGTTACGCATATCGCGATCGCCGCAACAAGAAGCGCGAATTCCGCGCTCTGTGGATTCAGCGTATCAACGCTGCCGTGCGTGAGCATGGCCTGACCTACAGCCGTTTCATCAACGGTCTGGACAAGGCTGGCATCGAAATCGACCGTAAGGTTCTGGCCGCCATCGCTTTTGATGACGCAGCAACCTTCGCCGAAATCGTAAAGAAGGCGCAGGCCGCTCTGGCCGCCTGATTATCAGGCGCCTGACAGGCTTTTACGGCTTTACAAGAAGGGCCGCCCGGTTTTCCGGGCGGCCTTTTTTGCGTTGTGGGCTGTAAATCGGCCTATTATGGGCGGTCAGGGGCGAGCTTAATCGACGCAAATGGAGGGTTTTTAGGGATCGGGGCTTTCCTCGGCGGGCAGGAAATTGTATCCGCCGGGTAGCGTTTTCTCCTCGTGTGGGGTTCCATGAGCGACGATCTTGATACTCTTCGGCACGAAGTCCTGTCTGAACTGACAGCCGTGACAGACCTGAAAGCCTGGGATGCCGTGCGTGTAGCCACGCTCGGCAAGTCCGGCCGCCTGACCGGGCTGCTGAAGGCTTTGGGCAAAATGGCACCGGAGGAACGCAAGCAGCGCGGCGTTGCCCTCAACCGCCTACGTGATGAACTGACACAGGCGGTTGAAGAACGGGGCCGCGCCCTTGAAGCCGCCGCCCTTGAGGCGCGGCTTGTGGCTGAGCGGGTTGATGTCAGTTTGCCGCCAGCGCCTGTCCAGCAGGGCTATATCCACCCGATCAGCCGCGCGATCGAGGAAATGACCGCCATTTTTGGCGCCATGGACTTTCAGGTGGCGGAAGGGCCGGATATCGAAACCGACTGGCACAATTTTTCCGCACTCAATACGCCTGCCCATCATCCCGCCCGTACGGATCACGACACGTTTTACCTGCCGCCCGTGCCGGGGCTGGATGTGGCGCGCGTTCTGCGTACCCAGACATCGGGCGTGCAGATCCGCACCATGCTGGCGCAGAAACCGCCGATCCGTATCATTGCCCCCGGTCGCACCTATCGTGCCGATCATGACGCGACGCACTCGCCCATGTTCCACCAGTGCGAAGGGCTTGTGGTCGGGCAGGATATTACGCTGGGCCACCTCAAGGGCTGCCTGATCGACTTCCTGCGCGCCTTTTTTGGCAAGCCGGATATGCCGGTTCGTTTCCGTTCTTCTTACTTTCCTTTTACCGAACCTTCTTTGGAAGTGGATATCGGCTGGTCGCGTAAGACAGGCGAAATCGGCGCGGGTGAAGACTGGCTGGAGGTGCTGGGAGCAGGCATGGTGCATGCGCGCGTTCTGGCTAATTGCGGGCTGGACCCATGCACGTGGCAGGGGTTTGCCTTCGGTATGGGGGTGGAGCGCCTGACCATGCTCAAGAACGGCATTCCCGATCTGCGGTCGTTCTATGAAAGTGATATCCGCTGGCTGCGGCATTACGGCTCTGATCCGCTCGCGCCCGCCATGCTGCACGAAGGGGTGTAGAGAATGAAATTCACGCTGTCATGGCTGTATGAGCACCTGGAAACGCAGGCAACTCTGGCCGAAATCTGCGCTACCCTGAACCGTATCGGCCTTGAGGTCGAAAGCGTTGAAAACCGTGGCGCGGCCATTGCGCCGTTTCTGACCGCGCGGATTGTTGAAGCGGTTCAGCACCCGAATGCGGATCGTTTGCGGGTGTGTCAGGTTGATGCCGGGCCGGGTTTTGAAAACGTGCAGGTTGTCTGCGGTGCGCCGAATGCGCGTACCGGACTTGCGGTGATTTTCGCGCCACCGGGCACCTATGTGCCGGGGCTGGATATTACCATAAAAAAGGGTGCGATCCGGGGCGAGGCCAGCGGCGGCATGCTCTGCTCCCTGCGTGAACTGGGGCTGGGCGCTGAAAGCGATGGCATAGCCGAGCTGCCTGAAGATACGCTACCCGGACAGTCTTATGCCGATTTTGCCGGGCTGGATGAGGTGGTGATTGATATCGCCATTACTCCCAACCGTGGCGATGCGCTGGGTGTGCGCGGGATTGCGCGCGACCTTGCGGCTGCCGGGCTTGGCACATTGCGGCCTTGGCTGGCCGAGGCGGTGGAGGGGCGTTTCCCCTCGCCGGTGGAGTGGGCCAATACATTCCCCGAAGCTTGCCCGTGGGTGTTGGGGCGCACGATCCGTGGCGTCAAAAATGGCCCTAGCCCGGAATGGCTGCGCAACCGGCTGGAAAGCATCGGCCTGCGGCCCATTTCAGCGCTGGTCGATATTACCAATTACTTCTGCTTCGATCTGGGGCGGCCGTTGCATGTGTTTGACGCAGCCCGGATTACGGGCGGGCGGCTGACGGTATGCCGGGGGTCGGGTGAAACCTTCCGCGCACTGGATGGGCGTGATTATACCGTAACGGCAGAAGAATGCGTGATCGCGGATCAGGCCGGGGTGCAGTCTCTAGCCGGGATTATGGGGGGCGAAGCCTCCGGCGCGGATGAGGCAACCACGGATGTGTTTGTCGAATGTGCTCTGTTTGACCCGGTGCGGATTTCGCTTAGCGCGCGCAGGCTCGGCCTGTCGTCCGATTCCAGTTACCGCTTTGAGCGGGGGGTGGATCAGGCTCTGCCGGTAGCCGCGCTGGAAGCCGCAACACGCATGATTATTGATCTGTGTGGGGGCGAGGCCAGCGAGGTTGTTTCCGCTGGGGAGCCGCCGCACTGGCAGCGGAACGCCAGCCTGCGCTTTGAAAGCCTGGCAACGCTTGGTGGTCTGCCGGTTCCGGCGGATGAGAGCGTGAGCCTGCTTGAAAAACTGGGCTTTGAAGTGCGCGACCGTACCGCCGAAAAGGTAGATGTGGCCGTACCCGCATGGCGTAATGATGTGGCCCAGACACCCGTGCTGGCACAGGGCGACATGCTGCCAGCCGATATTGCCCGTGGGGCCGCTCAGGGTGTGGCCGAGATCGAAGCCGAGCGGGATCTGGTGGAGGAAGTTCTGCGCCTTAAGGGGCTGGATGCCGTGCCACCTGTCTCGCTGCCGCGTCTGGGGGCGGTGCCGGGTGCGGCACTTGAGCCGCGCCTTGCGCGCCATGCGCTGGCCCGGCGCGTGCTGGCGGCACGTGGGCTGACGGAAACGGTCGGCTTTTCCTTCGTGTCGAGCGATGCCGCCGCCCGTTTTGGTGGCGCACCGGAAAGCCTGCGGCTGCTCAATCCGATTGCCTCCGATCTGGATCAGATGCGGCCCACGCCACTTGTCAGCCTTGCTGCAGCCATTCGCGCCAATAGCGCACGCGGCTGGGCGGATATTGGTCTGTTTGAAATCGGCCCGGCTTTTGCCGAGCAGACGCAGCAGAGCATTGCCGCAGGCATGCGCGCAGGCCACACGCCGCGCACGCCCGGTATCGCGGCAGAGCCGGTTTCGCTCTGGGCCGCCAAGGCGGATGCGCTGGAAATCCTGCGCCAGCTTGGCGTAAACCCTGAGGCCGTTACGACCACGGCGGATGCGCCGGGCTGGTATCACCCCGGTCGTTCCGGTGTGCTGCGGCAGGGGCCAAAGCTGGTTCTGGCCCGCTTTGGTGAGTTGCATCCCTCCGTATTGCGGGCCGAAGGGATCGATGTGCCGGTTGTCGCGTTTGAAGTCCTGCTTGATGCGCTGCCCGAACCCAAGCGCCGTAAAAAAGCGCCGCCGCAGCTTTCCGCGTTCCAGCCCGTGCGGCGCGATTTCGCGTTTGTCGTGCCGGACGATGTGGCGGGGGATAACGTCCTGCGTGCAGTGCGTGGGGCAGAGCGTCAGCTTGTGGTGGGTGTCAGCCTGTTTGATGTCTATGCTGGCCCGCATGTGCCAGAGGGGCATCGTTCCATCGGGGTGGAAGTGACCTTGCAGCCCGATGAACGCAGTCTGACGGATGCGGAACTGGAAGCTGTGTCCGACAAGATTGTCGCCGCGGTTGTCAAGGCTACGGGTGCCGTCCTGCGCTAACGGCGCAGGGGGTATTTCTGCCGGGTGACGGAAAAGGGAAAGAGTATGGGCTACGGGCAATCTTTCGGTATGGCTGTTCGCGGCCTCCAGCGTGTCGGGGTGGCCTGTGGTCTGGCGGCGCTGCTCATGTCAGCGCTCCCTGTCGTTCCAGCCCGGGCGGATGGCCTGTCTGATCCGGCGGATGATGTCATTATTACCGGAGCCGGTTCCAGTTTTGCCGCTCCTCTGTATGGCGGTTGGTCAACGGCGGGGCAGAAAGCCGTTGGCGTACGGGTGAATTATCAGGCCATTGGCTCGGGGGCCGGGCAGAACCTTGTCAGTGTCGGCACGGTGGATTTTGGGGCATCGGATGCCCCCATGGCGCATGAGCGGCTGGTGAGCGCCGGGCTGATGCAGGTGCCGACTGCAATTGGCGGCATTGTCGTGACAGCCAATGTGCCCGGTGTGCCTGCAGGCACACTTCGGCTGACCGGGCCTGTGCTGGCCGATATTTATGCCGGGCGTATTACCCAGTGGAATGACGCGCAACTGGCAGCCCTTAACCCTGGGGCCACCCTGCCAGATCTGCCGATAGCCCCTTTGCACAGGGCCGATGGTTCCGGCACCACATACGTTTTTACGGATTATCTGGGGCGCGTTTCCTCCTCGTGGCATGAGGGCGTAGGCCGCGGCATGTCGGTGGATTGGCCTACCGGGGCCGGTGCGCGGGGTAATGACGGAATTGCCGCCTATGTGCGCAATACCGAAGGCAGCATAGGATATGTGGAATATGCCTATGCCGCACGCAATAACCTGACAGGTGTGCTGCTGCGTAATCAGGCAGGCAATTTTGTGCCTGCTACGGTCGAGACATTCAGCCACGCGGCCGAAGCCGCTCATTGGGATGCTGAAGACATGACCGCAACCCTGTGCGATGCACCGGGGGCGCAAAGCTGGCCGATTGTGACCACCACTTATGTGCTGCTGCCTGCTCATGCCACGGAAGATAACAAGGGGGAGGCGGTGCGCCGCTTTTTCCGCTGGGCCGTGCGCGATGGTGGCCCCATTGGCCAGGCGCTGGATTATGTGCCGCTGCCCCCACCGGTTGCGCAGGCCGTCATACAACGGCTGGAGCAGCGCTGACGCGAAGTTGTACAATGTTATCCGGCACTTGTTCTGAAGTTGTCCTATGTTTCATCCACAGATTCTGTGGATAAACCAGAGACAGGGCTATCAGGGGCCGGAACAGGGCGCATACGTGGTCGATTGACAAACCTGCTCAGGATGCGGATACATCGTCTGTAGATGAGAATCTCTCTCAACATATGATGCCATGCCGTATGCTCCCGCCAGCAGTAAGCGGATGGCAAGCCTGAAAGTCGCCTGTGCATGACCCGTGGACCCGCAAAAGCCGCAGCAAAAAAAGGGGCGCTGTGGAAACGCTGGCTCAGCCGGGGGGCGTGCATTGTGGCGTTTGCTTATCTTGCAACGCTCGGGGTTTTCTTTCTGGCGGGAAGACGGCCAGAGGCCATACTGTTCCAGAGTCTCGGTCTGGCTGCCATGCCGCTGCTGATCGTGGTGCTGTTTGCCCTGCCTAAAGGGCTGTTCAGAGGAACGTTCAAAAGCGGGGCCAGTTTGGTTGTGCTGGGTGTCTCGGCGTTGCAGGCAGGCATATTCTGATGCGCGATACTCTGCGTAACCGCATGGGGTGGCTGCATAGCTGGGTGGGTTTTGTCAGCGGACTGATTCTGGTGGTCGTGTTCACCGGCGGTACGCTGGCCATGTTCGATACGGAAATAACCCGCTGGATGCAGCCCGAACTGGCGGTGTTGCCGCAAACAGCCCTGACGGCGGAAGCCCTCAATCATGCCGGAGAGCAGATGCAGGCGCTACAGGGGGCGGGGCAGATGGCGTTTTTGTCCCTGCCTTCAGAGCGCGATCCGGTGCTGCGTATCCTGCATTACGATGGCCACGCCTTTGTTGGCCCAGCCCTGAGCCCGCGTGACGGCGCGGATTTGAATGTCCGGCAGACACAGGGCGGACAATTGTTTTTTGACCTGCACCAGTCACTCTATCGGGGGCCGGTATGGGGGAACATGGTGACGGAAATCGTGGCCATTGGTCTGTTGATCGCGGTTTTTTCCGGGCTTGTTATTCATTTTCGCAATCTTGTACCGGATTTGCTGCTGTTTAGACCCTTTGCGGCTCCGGGGCGCTCATGGCTGGATGCCCATCTGATGGCGGGCGTGCTGATGCTGCCGTTTATCATCATGATTACCTATACGGGGGCCGTTATTCACGGGCCGCGCCTGTTTCCCATGATCAGCAACGGGCATGGCGGTAAAGCGGCAAACCGGGCGGGGCCAGACAAAGCGCATGGTATGGCTTCGGCAGCACCTCTCGCTCCGATGTGGGAGCAGGCCAAGGCCGTGTTTGGGGAGGGTAATATCGGTTTTATCCGCTTCGAGCCCCGCACGATTTCCTTCTACCGTTCGGATGCGGCGGATTTTGTGATGACGCGCGATCATGTCGATTTTTCGCCGCGTGATGGCAGGCAGATTGGCGTCAAATATGGCGAGCGGGGCATACAGGCTCTGGGGGGCGTCATGCGGGGGCTACATTATGCCCGCTGGGGCACTACGGGGCTGCGCTGGCTGTATTTTGTGTGTGGCGCGGTGGGCAGCGCCATGATGTCGGCCGGGCTGGTGCTGTTTGTTATCAAGCATCGGCGAGCACATGGCGGTACCGTAAAGCTGGCTCTGGCCGAAGCGTTTACACTGAGTGTCACCCTTGGCCTGCCGGTGGCGGCGCTGGGTTTTTTGTGGAGCAACCGGCTGATTGCCCCATCACTCGCGCAGCGTGATCTGCTGGAGGCGAAAGTCTTTTTCCTGCTGTGGCTGTGTCTGTTGCTGCATGCGGTGGTGCGGAGTGGCGCCGGGTGTGTGCGGGCGGCCTGGCGGGAGCAGGCATGGGCTTTGGCCGTTCTGGGCTGCGGGCTGCCGTTGCTCGATCTTCTGTCGCGCCGGGGTTCGGGCTGGACACCGCAGCTTGATGTCTATCTGGCGGTAGATGCCTGCGCCTTTGGTTTTGGCGTGCTGGCCATGTGGGGGCAGTCCATGATTGCGCGCGACCGATGATCGCTTTTGTTGCGCTGTTGTGTTGGGTGTCTGCGCTGCTCAGCCACGGTTTGTTGCAGCCAAAAATCCAGCGCCTGCTGGGGATTGGCAACCGGCATGGCGGCCTGTTGCAAGCGGTGCGGTGTGTGTTGCCGGTGGTGGCGCTGGTTGTGTGCCTGCGCCAGAGCATGCCGCTTGCCCTGTTGCTCTGGCTGGGCATGTTTTCGCTGGGTGGTCTGTTGGCAGGCGGCGTGTTGACGCTGGCCTCAGTGCGTGCGCGCAAGCCACGGGTCGGAGCCTGACGGCTTTTGCCGCTGGGTGCATAGGGCCTCTTTACAACGGGATTAAGTATTGGTTATGAGCATGAGTTAATAATAACTCGCAATTGCATAATGGCGAGACAACCCGTATCGGAGCGCACCTGCCTTCATGATCTGTCGTTTTGCCTCAGTGCCCTGTGCTCTGCTTCTGGTCGTTGAGGGCGTACTTCATGTCAGAACGGCCCATGCTCAAACGCGACCGGATATTGCGCATGCGCAGGAGCGGCCAGCA
Source organism: Acetobacter suratthaniensis (assembly GCF_017377745.1). Taxonomy (GTDB): domain Bacteria; phylum Pseudomonadota; class Alphaproteobacteria; order Acetobacterales; family Acetobacteraceae; genus Acetobacter; species Acetobacter suratthaniensis. Next base: position 481,872 of record NZ_JAFVMG010000001.1, read on the forward strand.
CCCGCCAACAGTGTGCATGCCGCAGCCCCTCGCAAGGCAGGCCCGGCCTTGGCGGCAACGCCTGCACCGGCTTTGGCTGCTGAGCATGAAGACATTATGGTTGCGGGCCAGCGTTCTGCTTTTTTGCCCCATAATGCGCAATCCGCGACAAAAACGCAGACACCGTTGGAACTCACGCCCCAGAATATTACAGTTATTACACAGGAAAGAATGAAAATCCTCAACGCGCGCAGCGTGTCTGAGGCCATTCGCTATTCCGCTGGTGTGTCTGATTATGGTTCCAAGGATGACCCGCGTGGTTATTTCGGGACAATCCGTGGGTTCAGCCCGGACATCTATCTCGATGGTACCCGCACGCCGGATGCTTCGTCCTCGCAGTCTTTCAGTATCGAACCCTGGGGGCTGGAGGCCATGGATGTGCTGCGCGGGGCTTCATCCGCGCTGTATGGGTCGGGTCAGTTAGGGGGTATTATCAATGCGGTCAGCAAACGGCCGACCCTGCACCAGCAGAATGAAGTTACTATCCAAACAGGTTCCTATTCGCGGGTACAGGGAGCGGTGGATGTTGGTGGGGCGCTGAACAAGAGCAAGACATTGCTGTGGCGTTTCAACGGCCTGTTGCGAAAATCCGATACCTACGCGATTAATATCAAAAATAACGAGGTTTATGTCGCGCCATCGCTGCGCTGGCAGCCCGATAGCAAAACAGATTTTACCATTCTGAGCAGCTACGAGCAGCTGGATGCGGGATCAACAGCCCAGTTTCTACCTGCGAATGGAACCGTTTATCCTTCGCGCTACGGTTATATTGCCCGAAATTTTCTTAGCAGCGATGCGAATTTTGATGTCTATTCCAAGAGACAGGTTGCCATAGGCTACAATTTTACACGCCAGCTTGCCCCGAACTGGACGATTACGCAAAACATGCGTTACGCGCATCTTGATCTCGATTACCGGTTTGTCACCACCTCCGCGCTGGCGGCCAACCAGCGGACAATTTCGCGAACGGCCCTGCTACAGACAGCAAACTATAACAATGTCACACTGGATACCCGCTCGAACCTTAAGCTGACGACAGGGCCGGTGCATCACGAATTGCTATTTGGCGTTGATTTCAGAAGTGATTTTATGGCCAACCGGCGTGGGCAGACCAAAGCGCCATCGCTCGATCTGTATAACCCCATTTATACCGCCATTACCTGGCCCAAAGCGGGCACCTACAGCAACACGAACGAGACCGAAACCGATACCGGCCTCTACCTGCAGGAGCAGGCGGAGTGGAAACATCTCTACCTGACGCTGTCCGGGCGGGGGGATTTTACGCAGAGCCAGACCGTCAATAACCTGACACACGGCAGCACCCCGCAGAAAAACAACGCATTTACCGGGCGTGTTGGCCTGCTTTATGCCTCATCCATCGGGCTTAACCCCTATGTTGCCTACGCCACGTCTTTTCAGCCACAGGTTGGGCAGACCTATGACAGCACGCCTTATGTACCCACCACGGGCAAGCAGATTGAAGTGGGGGTAAAATACCGGCCCGTGAAAGCTGTTTCGGGGTTGGAAAACTTTATGCTGACCGCAGATTTTTTCAATCTGGTTGAAAACAATGTGCTGACGGCAGACCCCAATCATTCGGCTTTCGATGTTCAGACAGGGCAGCAGAGAACGCGCGGCTTCGAGTTTGAAGGTCTCGGGCGCCTGCCGGGCCATGTCGATTTCATTGCCAGCTATACCTATCAGGACCCGCGTATAACCAGAACGACAGAAGCCGCCCAACTGGGGCAAAGGCCCGTGGCGGTGCCTTCGCATATGGCATCGCTTTTTCTGAGGCGGGACTTCCAGATGGGGCCGAGCTGGTCAGCCGGTATTGGGGGCGGATTACGCTATACCGGCAACACGGCGGGGGCATTGCCTGCGACCTTTACCGTGCCGTCGCAATTGGTGGGGGATCTGGTCGCACATTTTGATTACCGCAAAACCCGTGTTCAGTTTAACGGCACCAATATAACGGACCAGAAATACGTCTCGGTCTGCACACGCGCCGTTGCCTGCGCCTACGCGCCGGGACGCGCCATGTTTGTGACCATCTCGCAGCGCTGGTAGGCGGGGTGGGGGCTAGAGGTGTTTGCGCATATGTTCGCGCAGGTCGTTGCAGCGTTTGGCGTAATGCGATGCCTTGGAGGCGGTAAAGAAATTAATCAGGAACGCCCCGATGAGCGAGCAGAAGGAGACAATAATCAGCACCTCGCCCGTCAACTGTATGGCATCGTTGTAGTACAGGGCTGAATACCAGAGCAGGGTTACGCTCAGCACAGCGCCGAAAAAACCGAAAACACCGGTGGACTTCATCAAAGAGTCTTCGATGTTTTCGAAAGCCGATGTTTCCTGCCACAGATCGAACAGTTTGCGATCCACATCGCCCACGGCTTCCGCATGGGCTTCCTTTTCTTGGGCCGTGCGCTTGTGCGGGTTTTTACGGTGGATTTCGAGTTCCTGCCGGGCCTTTGCAAAAACGCGCCGACGCTCTTTGATAGCGGGCAGGCTGATATCCACAAAGCTCAGAATAGCGACATTAAGCCCGGCTGAAAGCTGCACCACAGCCTGAAAGTCACCCCATGTCACGGCCATTCCGCTTTATTCCTTTGTATTGTGTCGCGTATCAGGCCGGGTTTTAAGCCGTGGGCGGGGTGATGGGTAGAGAGAACGGGCATGACTGCCATTCTGTTACGTGTTCAATGCAGCCAGACCTGTGAGAACAGAACCTGATTGATGGTGGTGTAAATGAAGTGCTTTACCCGCTCGGATGTCAGGATCACGCTTTCCGTTTCAAACGCCGGAGCCATAGGGGAAAGCGCCATGACATGCTCATTGACCTGCCGCCAGATGGCGTTGCGGGCTTCGTCTGTCAGTGCGGTATCGGAGCGGGCGCGTTCCATCAGATCCTGTGTCTGCTTGTCGCAAAAACCGGGCAGGTTGATTGAGCTATCCGAGTGGGGGTGAAAGTTTTCGCAGCCTAGCAGCGCATCCAGAAAATTGGAGGGGGAGGGATAGTCCGCCGCCCAGCCTGTCAGGCCTATCTGTACATGGTTGTCGGTATTCTGCATGTAGGGAAAGGCGATGTTACCATTCAGCGGGCGCACGCTGGCTTTGTAGCCAATGCTTTCGAGCATGTCGCGCAGCCATGTACCCATAGCGATGTCGGTGCTGGTGTTTGCGGTAATCAGGGTTACTTTCTGCCCGGTGGTGCCGCTGGTGCGCACAAGGGCGCGGGCGCGCTCAAGGTCTGGCCCGCGCCACTGGGGGGCAGGGTTTTCAGGTGAGGCGCCGAGGGTGTAATCGCAGCCGATATCCGAGGCGGGTAGGGATGTCGGCACCATGCCGCAGAGCGGGCGGGCAATCCCCGGCCCGCCATACAGGATAACCAGCGCTTTGCGGTTGAGCGCATAATTGACAGCCTGACGTGCCGCCAGTTCGGTAAAGGGCGGCTCGTGCATGTTCATGGACAGGAAATAAATAGCCGGATGCGGCATGACATGCGTGCGGCTGGTAAAGCGGCTGCCGATTTCACCCAGCCGGTCTAGCGGGATCGGGTCAGCCATCCAGTCATACTGGTTGTTTTCAATGGCGGTAACGGCGGTCTCATCAGGAATGCCGAAACTGTAGGTGATCCTGTCGGGAAAGCCCGCGGGTTGGGCCTGTGGGTTCCACGGCTGAAAATACGGGTTGCGGCCCAGTTCAAGGCGTGTGGCCGGATCGTAGGTTTCAAGCTGGTAGGGGCCGGTGCCGGGTAGGGGTGTATTGCCGGTATCATGCGCAGGGCTTGAGGCAGGCAGGATGACGGCATGGATAAAGGCCAGCTTGTGCATGAACTCGGTATCGGGCCGGGTCAGATGGAACGTGATGCGCCGCTGGGCGGGGTCGATTTCTACGCCTTTTTCCAGTGTGCAGGTTGCGGGGGTATTCAGGCAGGCATCGGCCCCGGCAATGGTGCCGTAAAAGGCGCCAGCCGTGGGAGAGGCCACCTTGAACAACCGCTGGAAGGAGGCCCGCACGTCCTGCACGCTTACGGACTGACCGTTGGAGAAGCGCAGCCCCGGCCGCAGGGTAAAGCTGTAGGTCAGGCCGCCATCGGTCGGGGTTGGAATGTTTTCCGCCAGATCAGGCACGATCTGTGCGCCCGCAGGCCCGGCGACTTTGCGGAAGGCTGTCAGCCCGTCATACACATTGGCAAACAGGTTAACGAAGCGCGCTCCGTAATTGATCTGCGGATCAAGCGTGCCGCCAGAGGCCGAGGCCACCAGACGCAGGGTGCCGCCCTTATGGAGGCTGGCATCGGCCTGTGCTGCGGAGGGCGTGATTGGCCCGGCTTCGCTCGACTGCTGCGCCATGCAGGGCTGAGCCAGAGCCGCAAGTAGCAGGCCAGCCAGCATGGCCCCCGCGTTGATAAAGCGCCCACCCCGTAGGCGGGTGGGTAACCCGGTGGTGGGGCTATTCACCCGCATTCTGGCTGATGGCGGTGGGTTCGGGGGTTTTGAGCAAAAGCGCGCGGAAATTTTGGAACATGGTGCAAAAAACAATAATACCGACCATGATCGCGCCGATGATGATACCGATACGGGTTGCATTTTCATTCATCGGAAAGCCTGCCGTCTGCTGGTTGGTGCTGGCCGTAGCCTGTTGTTTTTCTTCTACCCCTAATCCGGTGGGGCGCAAGGGGGCGCAGGTTTTTCGGCCATGGCTGTCAGGCTCCGGCTGTGCCCTGTCCCACCATATCCAGCGGGTTGACCAGCCGGTCGAAGGTTGCGGCATCCACATAGCCCGATTTCAGGGCGGCTTCTTTCAGGCTTAGATCTTCCTCCAGTGCGATATGGGCAATCTGGGCGGCCTTGTCGTAGCCTATGGCGGGGCTGAGAGCCGTTACCAGCATGATGGAGCCTGCCACGTAGCGCTCGATCCGCGCATGGTTGAGGCGGGTGCCCTCCACGGAAAAAATACGGAAATTATGGCAGCCATCGGCCAGAATGCGGATGCTGTGCAGGCAGTTGGCCAAAATGACCGGGCGCATCACGTTCAGGTCTAGTTGCCCCTGACTGGCGGCAAAAGCGATGGTGTTATCATGCCCCAGCACCTGTGTCGCAATCATGACCAGCGCCTCGCACTGGGTGGGGTTGACCTTACCGGGCATGATGGAGGAGCCGGGTTCGTTTTCAGGCAGCAGGAGTTCGCCCAGGCCGCAACGGGGGCCGGAAGCCAGCCAGCGCATGTCGTTGGCGATTTTGAGCAGAACAATGGCCACGGCCCGCAACCCGGCGGAGGCCCGCGCCATCGCATCCAGTCCGGCAAGGGCCGCGAATTTGTTGGGGGCTGTTACAAACGGCCTGCCTGTCAGGCTGGCGATCCGTTCGGCAATGGCCTTGCTGAAACCGGGAGGTGCATTCAGCCCCGTGCCAACCGCCGTGCCGCCAGCGGCGAGTTCATACAGGCCCAGACGCGCGTTTTTCAGCACCTCCAGCGCATCACGCAGCATCTGCACCCAGCCAGACCATTCCTGTCCGACGGTCAGTGGCACGGCATCCTGTAGGTGGGTGCGGCCGATCTTGACGACGTCTTTCCACTCAGCGGCCTTGGCGTCCAGTGCCGTGGCCAGTTCCTCCAGCCGGGGCAGTAGGCGATCCTCGATTTCGAGCAGGGTGACAACGTGCATCGCGGTGGGGAAGGAGTCATTGCTCGACTGCCCCATATTGACATCGTCATTCGGATGAACGGGAGTTTTGCTGCCGATCACCCCACCCGCAAGCTGTATGGCGCGGTTGGCGATTACTTCGTTGACGTTCATGTTGGTCTGGGTGCCTGAGCCGGTCTGCCAGACCGAGAGCGGGAAATGCGCATCCAGTGCGCCCGCACTCACTTCATCCGCTACGCGTGCGATCAGGTCGGCTTTCCACTGGGGCATCCGGCCTTCGGCGGCATTGACCTGTGCCGCGGCTTTTTTGACAATGCCATAGGCATGATACAGTGGCAGGGGCATGCGGTCGGTGCCGATGGAAAAATGCACAAGACTGCGCTGGGTCTGTGCCCCCCAGTAGCGGTCGGCCGGAACATCAATCGCCCCCATGGAATCCTGCTCGGTGCGGGTGCCGTGCGCGGCAATGCCTACGGGCAGCGAGGCGATGGGCGAAGGCGTGCGGGGTGTATCGGTCATTCTGGCTGTCTCCGGGCGCACGTCGCCAGACAATGACCCATATTACAGAGGGGCCTGCGGTGGCGGATGTGCAAGTGTTCCTGTATGAACATGGGAACAGCAGGGCGCGCGGTGCAGGGCCGGCGGGTCTGTTTGTGGTCACGTTGGCGAGAGGGATTGCCCTGCCAGTCTGCCTCGTGTGCGTGTTCTTTCATGGTGTGGCCGCATGGCCTCTGCTAGAAGGCCACACGGATCACTGGCTGCGTCAGTTGCCATGTCTTTGCCTTACCGTTCTGTCTATTAAATGAAATCGACTGGCGGGCGTGTCTGGAACGGGGGAGTAGACGGGTATGGCGTTAACGGGTCTGGCAGCGGCGCTGCTGGTTATTGCACTGTTGCTGGTTGTCGTGAGCGCGGTGCAGCCTCTGGCCCGCAAGCTGGAACTGTCCGAAACCGTCCTGCTCGCCATTGTAGGGATTATCATCGGCTCGGTAGCGGATTTCGCGCTGCGTTCCTCCCATGCCTCGGCCTTGAGCGGTATTGCCGAAACCCTGCTTGATTTCCCGATCAACAGCGAAGCCTTTCTGCTGATCTTCCTGCCTGTGCTGGTTTTTCAGGGGGCGCTGGCTATTGACGTGCGCCGCCTTGCCCATGAAGCGGCTACGGTCTTGCTGCTGGCCGTGGTGGCGGTGGTGCTTTCCACGGCCATGATCGGTTTTGCCCTGCATCCATTCGCGCAGATGCCGCTGGTTGTGTGCCTGCTGCTTGGCTCTATCGTGGCGACGACCGACCCTTCCGCCGTGGCGGGTATCTTCCGCGATATTGGGGCCGCCACACGCCTGACCCGACTGGTGGAAGGCGAGGCGCTGCTGAATGACGCGGCGGCTATTTCCATTTTTTCCATCCTGCTGCCCTCGGTCACGCTGCATAAGGCCATTCACCCCGGCGAGGCGGTGATCTCGTTTTTCATCTCTTTTGGTGGGGCGGTCATTGTCGGGGTGGTGCTGGGGCGGCTGACACTGGCCATGATGTCGGCTATCGGCAGTTCCGCCGCCGAAGTGACGCTGACAGTAGCCCTGCCTTATGTGGCCTATATCGTTTCGGATGAATTCCTGTCGGTTTCCGGTGTGGTGGCCACAGCCGCCGCCGGGCTGACGGTTTCGGTTTACGGGCCATCGACCATCCGGCCACAGACATGGCTGTTCCTTAACCAGTTGTGGCAGCAGTTGGTGTTCTGGGCGGGGTCTTTGGTGTTCGTGCTGGCCTCCATGCTGGTGCCGCACTTGCTGGTGGGCATGAACCGCTGGGACTGGGTACTGATCCTGATTGCCAGTGTGGCAGGCATGGCCGCGCGCGCCGCTGTGGTGTTCGGTATGCTGCCGCTTCTGGCCTGGAGCCGCCTGTCACCCCCGGTGCCAACCCCCTTCAAGGTGACCATGGTCTGGGGGGGCTTGCGTGGCGCCATTACGCTCGCACTCGCGCTGGCGGTTACGGAAAACGACCATGTTGCCACGCCCATCGCCCATTTTATCGGGATTATCGCCACGGGCTTTGTGCTGATTACGCTGCTGGTCAACGGCACGACGCTGCGTTCGCTTGTGCTGTTCCTCAAGCTCGATCAGCTTTCTCCTATTGATGAGGCCATGCGGCATCAGGTGCTGGGCATCGGGCTTGGTAACGTGCAGAGGCGAGCCAAGGCTCTGGGTGATGAGCTGGGTTTTTCTGGTGACGCGACCCGCCCCGTGCTGGAGCAGGTTGCCCGCCGTTCCGAGGAGGAGCAGGCGGTCAATGAGTTCGATAACGCCCTGTCTGATACGCAGCGCATCAATCTGGCCCTGATTACCATCGCCAGTCAGGAACGCTCCCTGCTGCTTGACCTGTTCCGCATGAAAGGTCTGTCCCGCAGGGTGATGGAAAACCTGCTGCGCTCGGCCGAAGCCGCGGTTGACGGGGCGCGACTGGAAGGGCGTCTGGGCTATGTCCGGGCCATACGCCGCAGGCTCAGCCCCACGCTGCGGTTCAGGATGGCGCAGGCAATCCATAACTATCTCAAGATAGACCGCCCGTTGATGCTGAGCATGGCCGAGCGTTTTGAAATGCTCATGGTGGCGCATTTCGTGTCCATTTCGCTCACCCGTTTCATGCGGGTGCGGCTGGAGCCTACTCTGGGCAGCCGCATTGGCGAGATCGTGGCCGAGGTGCTCTCACGCCAACGTAAGCTGCTGGACGAGGCACTGGAAACCATGCGCCTGCATTATCATGGTTATGCCGAAGCACTGGAAAACCGCATTTTCCGCCAGATCGTATTGCGGCTTGAGGGCGAAGAATACGATGCGCTGCTATCGGAATCCCTGATCAGCGAGGAACTGAGCCGCGAACTGATCAAGGAGGTTGAGCGCCGTCGCCACCGGCTGGACAAGCGGCTGAGTTTCGATCTGCGCAGCGGGATCGAGGAGCGCATCAAGAACGCCACCATTTTCAAAGGGCTGTCCGGCGCGGAACTGCATGATCTGGCAACCACCACAACCCTGCGTTTTGTCACCCCGCAGGAGGTGATCTGCCGCAAGGGCCGTAAGGTGAAATATGTCTATTTCATCAGCGCCGGTCTGGCGGAGGCGCATGTGGTGGGAGAAGACATGCACTTTGGCGCGGGTGACCTGATAGGCGCACAGGAGGCGCTCAAACGCTGGCGCTGCGCGGGTACGGTGCGGGCGGTGCAGTTCGGCCACCTTATGGCTATCCGCGCCTCGCGCTTTCGCAGGCTGGTGGAAGACTATCCGGTTGTGCTGGAGAATATTCAGGGCAATCTGCGCAAGCGTGAAACAGGCGAGAGGCCGCTCAGCCTGTTGCCACGGCGTAAGCCTAGCCTGAACGATGCATCGGCTGAAACTCCGGTTCAGGAAGAACCAGCGCCGCTGGCGATCGAGGGCAACCCTACACCGCCCTTGCTGGATGCACCCGCAACCGGGAGCGAAGCCTCTTAAGGAGGCGCACTCCCGGTTGCAGGTTTGAGTGGCTTAGCGCCAGATCAGGGTTGAGCCGTACGCAGGGCAAGGCCGAACTGCACCCAGCTTACGCCGCTGACAATCAGTTCCACGGCCACGAAAGTGCCGATCAGCCACAGGCCCGACCAGGGCAGGGTCAGATACAGGCACAGCCCCACCACAAAGCTGATAAGCCCGCTGAACAGGATCAGGCCCCAGCCCGCCAGTTCACGGTGGCGCATGGCAAGAATGGCGCGGCTGATGCCCACAACCATAAAGCAGGCAGCGGCAAAAAGCGTAATGGCGGTGGAACCGGAAACCGGCTCGGCAATCAGGATGCCCCCGGCGACGACGTAAAGCGCACCGCACAGAAGTGCCAGCATGAAGCCACCCCAGTCCCGCACGGCAACGGCATGCGCGCCCTGCATGATCCCTGCAAAAATAAGCAGGGCGCCGATAAAGATGGTGCTGGCCAGTGTTACGGCCACAGCCTCCACGCAGGAGACAAAGCCAAGGACGATCAGCAGGGCGCCTATGCCTACGAACAGGGGCCATTTGCGTGCTAAGGGCATGAAGTCTTTTCCTTGATAGGTAAGGGCGGTGGCCAGAACCCGGCCGCACCGTATGACGGCGCATGCGGTCTGTGACCATGCTACCCTGGCATAATATGGTGCTGGGCGAGGGAGCAAAGAGAAAAATGCACGCCTCCACTCCAGCCTGTCCGGCCTGTGGTGTTGTGTCGGTTTCTTGACAGAAGGCGGCAGTTTCCGTAAAGGCTGCGACCATTGCCGGGAATGAGGACGGAACGGCCAGCACCCTTTGCGGCTGGTAATGCGTTTCGCGCCCGCTCCAGTCCGTGGTGGACGGAGACTACCGGTGTAATGACGGGACAGGCAACCGCAAGGCCGCCGCCCGCCTGTTGAGAGTAAGAGCGCACTATGAGCAAGCGCCTCGAGAGCAAGTACAAAATCAATCGCCGCCTCGGCGTCAACCTGTGGGGCCGTGCGAAGTCCCCGGTTAACCGTCGTGAATACGGCCCCGGCCAGCATGGCCAGCGCCGCAAGGGCAAGCCCTCCGACTTCTCCGTGCAGCTGATGGCCAAGCAGAAGCTCAAGGGCTACTACGGCAACATCACGGAAAAGCAGTTCCGCCGCTACTATCAGGAAGCCGTGCGTCGTAAGGGCGATACGTCTGAAAACCTGATCAACCTGCTGGAACGCCGTCTGGATGCGGTGATCTACCGCATGAAGTTCGCGATCACGCCGTTCGCTGCCCGTCAGTTCGTCAGCCACGGTCACGTGACTGTCAACGGCCGCAAGATGAACATCCCTTCCTACCTCGTGCAGGATGGTGACGTGATCGAAGTGCGTGAAAAGTCCAAGCAGCTTGCCATCGTTCTGGATGCCGCCCAGTCTGCTGAGCGTGATGTGCCGGAATACATGGAAGTCGATCATCGCCAGATGAAGGGCACCTTCCTGCGTGGCCCGCAGCTTTCCGATGTGCCGTACCCGGTGCAGATGGAACCCAATCTGGTGGTCGAATTCTACTCCCGTTAATCCGGGCGTACAGGTTCGATTTGTGCTGCGCCGGGTGGAGGGCCTGCTCTCCACCCGGCGTTTGCCGTTTTTACCGGTGTCAGCCTTTGCGGCCTGCACCGTTTTGGAACTGGTTTTCACATGTCTGATCCCGCCATGGCCGAACTGGGCAAGGAAATTGTCCGTCGGCGCACGTTTGCCATTATCTCTCACCCTGACGCCGGTAAAACGACGCTGACCGAACGCATTCTGCGCGCGGGTGGGGCTATTCAGCTTGCGGGCAATGTGCGCGCCAAAGGCGAGCGGCGCCGGACACGATCAGACTGGATGGCTATCGAGCGCGACCGTGGCATTTCAGTTGTCAGTTCGGTCATGACGTTTGATTACGGTGGCTGCGTGTTCAACCTGCTTGATACGCCCGGCCATGAAGACTTCTCCGAAGATACCTACCGTACCCTGACCGCCGTTGATTCCGCCGTGATGGTGATTGACGCTGCCAAGGGTATCGAAGACCGTACCCGCAAATTGTTCGAGATTTGCCGCCTGCGCGATATTCCCATTGTCACGTTCATCAACAAAATGGACCGTGAGGCGCAGGACCCCTTTGCCCTGCTGGACGAAATTGCATCCTCGCTGGCGCTCGATACATCGCCCGCTACATGGCCGGTTGGTCGTGCGGCGCATTTCGCGGGTACATATGACCTGCTGAACGACACGCTGCACACCCCAACGCCCCTGCCGCCCGATGACCCGCGCCTGACGCAACTGCATGAAGAGCTGGAACTGGCGCGAGCCGCGCTGCCGCCATTTGACCGCGAATCCTTCGATGCAGGGCATCTGACACCAGTGTTCTTTGGGAGTGCGATCAAAGAAATCGGGGTCACGGATCTGCTGGATGCGCTGGTGGCCTTTGGCCCATCCCCCCGTGCGCAGGCGGCGGAAAGCCGCACCGTTACGGCAGATGAACCGGGCATGACGGCGCTGGTGTTCAAAATTCAGGCCAATATGGACCCTAACCACCGCGACCGTATTGCCTTTGCGCGTGTCTGCTCGGGGCGTCTGACACGGGGTATGAAGCTCCGGCACACCCGTACGGGCAAGAGTTTTGCGGTGCATACGCCGCAGTTCTTCTTCGCGCAGGACCGCCATCTGGCGGAGGAAGCCTTTGCGGGCGATGTGGTGGGTATTCCCAACCACGGCACGCTGCGTATTGGCGATACGCTGACCGAGGGCGAGGATATCCAGTTTACCGGCGTGCCGCATTTTGCGCCTGAAATCCTGCGCCGCGTGCGGCTGGATGACGCGATGAAAGCCAAGAAGCTCAAGCAGGCGCTGGTTCAGCTTGCGGAAGAGGGCGTGGTACAGCTTTTCCGCCCGCAGGATGGGGCGCCCCCGATTGTGGGCGTGGTGGGCACCTTGCAGCTTGACGTGTTGCAGGCCCGGCTGAAGGCTGAATACGGCGTGGGGATCGGGTTTGATTCAACGCCTTACTCACTCGCGCGCTGGATTACCGGCCCGCGTGATAAAATCGAGGCATTTGCCGGGGTCAACCGTGCCGCGATGGCGGATGATCTGGATGATGATCCGGTGTTTCTCGCCACGTCTTCATTCATGATGCGGCGCACGGAAGAACAGAACCCCGATATCCGCTTTCATGACATCAAGCAGATTGGGGTGGGGGTGGGCTAAGGCCCATTGCCTGCTGCGTATAAAAAAAGGGAGCCGTAAGGCTCCCTTTTTCGTTTCCCGCCCTGTTGCCACGGCGGGAAGGCTGTATCAGACCAGCGCCTGCTTGAGAGCAGCCGTCAGTTCCTTGGTGCCAGCCGTGCCACCCAGATCGCGTGTGCGCACGCTCCCCGTGGTGATGACTTTGGCAATCGCGCTGTCAATGCGGTCGGCCAGATCACCACGGCCGACATGGCGCAGCATCATGACCGCGGCCAGCAGCAGAGCCAGCGGGTTGGCAACGCCCTTGCCCGCGATGTCGGGGGCGGAGCCGTGCACGGCTTCGAACACAGCGGCCTTTTCGCCAATATTGGCACCCGGCGCCATGCCCAGACCGCCAACCAGACCAGCCGTGAGGTCGGAGAGAATGTCGCCGAACAGGTTGGTGGTCACGATCACGTCGAACTGCCACGGGTTGATAACGAGCTGCATGGCGCAGGCATCGACAATCCGTTCGTTAAATTCGATACGGCCCTTGTATTCCTCGGCAACCTTGCGGCCTTCTTCAAGGAACAGCCCTGTCAGCAGCTTGAGAATGTTTGCCTTGTGCACGATCGTAACCGTCTTGCGGTTGTTCTGCACGGCGTATTCAAAGGCGTATTTGACAATACGGCGGCATTCCGCGCGGGAGGTAAAGCCCGAGCTGAGGGCAATGCCCTTGGGGTCTTCACCCACCGGAATGTAGTGTTCCATCGCCGCGTAGTACCCTTCAAGGTTCTCGCGGAAGAGCACAAGGTCGATATCCTCGAACTTGCCGCCGGGCACGATGGTCTTGGTGGGGCGCAGGTTGGCGAAAAGCCCGAATTCCTGACGCAGCGTCACGTTAATGGACTTGAAGCCTCCCCCGACCGGCGTGGTCAGCGGGCCTTTCAGGGCGAGGCCGGTGCGGCGGATGCTTTCGATCGTCGCCTTGGGCAGAGGATCGTTTACGGCGTCAACGCCAGCCATGCCGGCCAGTTGGGGATCCCATGCGAATGGGGCACCAACCGCATCCAGAATCTCGATTACCGATTCAACAATTTCAGGGCCAATGCCATCGCCAGCGATAAGAGTGGCGGGAATGGTCTTGCTGTCTGCTGTCATTCTGAGAAGCTCCCTTTAACTTCGCTGCCTGTTCTGCGCCTCTTTCTCCGGTCAGGCGATTCCCATTTGCGTGACAATTCGCGCCGGGTTCCGTCTTTCACGGGCAGTTGAGGGGCGCACAGGCGCTTTCCAGCCAGTTTTGCGCGTCCTGCGGTAGCAATGGTGCGATCTGCCCCAGGATTTGCGCATGATAGGCATTCAATCGTGACGTATCTTCCGCGCCCAGCAGGGCAGGGTCGATCAGGCGCCGGTCGAAGGGCGCCAGTGTCAGTGTTTCAAACTCCAGAAAAGCCCGGAGGCTCTGGGAGTGCTGTAGCGGGCGTACCATCACCAGCGTTTCAAGCCGGATTCCGTAAGCGCCCGGCAGGTAAAAGCCCGGCTCGTTTGACAGAACCATGCCAGCTTCCAGCGCTATGGCGGATGGAGCCTTGGCAATGCGGGCTGGCCCTTCATGCACGGACAGGAATGAGCCGACTCCATGTCCGGTGCCGTGGTCGTAGTCCAGAGCATCCTGCCATAGGGCGTAACGGGCGAGGGCATCCAGTGCAGTGCCGGTTGTACCTGCGGGGAAGCGCACATGGCCCAGTGTCAGGTTGCCTTTGAGCACACGGGTAAAGGTAGCGCGCAGGGCATCGGGTGGGGTACCCGGCCCGGTCCAGACCGTGCGGGTAATATCGGTGGTGCCATCAGGATACTGAGCACCGCTATCGCACAGATAAACCTCGTTCTCGCCCAGCCTGCGGTCGCTTTGCGCAGTGACCCGATAATGGATGATGGCTCCATTGGGGCCAGAGCCGGAAATGGTGGGAAAGGAATCGCCCCGATAGAGCGGGTGCTCGGCCCGGAACGCTTCAAGCTGCGCCACGGATTCAAGCTCGGTGCAGCCCTGACCCTGCGTGTCCAGCCAGTGCAGAAAGCGGCATACGGCCACGCCGTCACGCAGATGGGCTGCGCGCATGCCCGCCTGTTCTATGGCGTTCTTGCGGGCCTTGGGCAGCAGGCAGGGATCGGGCGTGGGGCAGACTGTCGCCCCTGCAGTTTCCAGAACCTGTTTGAACCAGACGGCATTGGAGGTGGGGTCTACCCCAATATGCCGGGCTGTCAGTGCGCTCAGGACTGCGGGCATATGCTCCGGTGCGTGCAGGCGCACATCCGGCCCGAGCCATGCCTGCACGGCAGGTGGTATTTTGGCTTCAGACACGAACAGATCAAGTGTCGCATCAGCATGGATCACGGCAAAGGCAAGGATGACCGGTGTGCAGGGAATATCCGCGCCCCGGATATTAAGCAGCCACGCGATGGAGGCACTATCGCTCAGCACGGCGGCATCCTGCCCGATCCGGCTGAGTTCAGCAGCAATGGCCGCGCGTTTGTTCAGCGATGCCTCGCCCGCATAGTCCAGTGGGTGAATAAAAGCCGGAGCATCAGGCAAAGAGGGGCGGTCAGCCCACAGCGTGTCTATCAGGTTGTGCGCCGTAGGCACCAATGTCAGGCCCGGAAGCGACAGGAACGGTGCGAGGGCTGACTGGCTCATGATGCGAGGATCATAACCAATGCGGCTGCCCGGCGTGGCGTTGGCTGCTAGCCATGAAGCGGGGGGAGTGTTGAGGCTGTGCTGGCACTCCCAACAGGAGGCGTCGACTTCCTGCGCCATCTGGGTTGTGTAGCGGCCATCAGAAAAAACAGCGGCTTTGGTGGCCAGCACCACGGCGCTGCCCGCGCTGCCGGTAAAGCCTGTCAGCCAGGCCAGACGTTCGGCGCAGGCTGGGGTGTATTCCCCCAGATATTCATCGCTATGGGGGACCAGAAGCCCATCCAGCCCGTTCTCTGACAATGCTGCGCGCAGGGCTGCAAGGCGGTGGGGAAAAGGATGGGCAGGGGACATGCTTATTGTCCTTTAAGATACGCTGTGGGGCGGTTGGGCTTGCGGAGCACGAGTGTGGCCCAGTCACCTTCGGTCAGCACCTGCTCAAGCACCAGTCCTTGCTGCCTGTGGGCGGACAGCACCATGCGGATCTGCGTGCGCAGAAGCCCCGCCAGAATGACGGTGCCCCCGGGGCGCAGGTTGTGGGCGAGGTCTTTGGCCATCAGGCAAAGCGGGCGTGCCAGAATATTGGCAAAGACCAGATCATACGGGGCTGCGCGGCGGATGGCGGGCGTATTCCAGCCATTGCCCAGCCGACAGGTTAACAGGCGGCCAAGCTGGTTGCGCTGGGCGTTATGGGCCGAAACCCGTACCGACCACGGTTCAATATCCACCGCCAGAACCGGCCTGTGCAGCAGAGCCGCCGCCGCCATAGCCAGAATGCCGGTGCCGCAGCCCAGATCAAGGATATGCCGGGGGGCGCGGTGAGCGATCCGCTCCAGTGCGCGCAGGCACCCACGGGTGGAGCCGTGCTCGCCGGAGCCGAAGGCCACGCCTGCATCGAGAGTCAGGGCAATGCGGGTGCTGTCGGCCTGATCGGGCAGGTGCGTGCCACGAATGACGAAACGACGGCCCACTGCCTGCTCGGGAAAAGCTTCGTAGGTGCGGGCCAGCCAGCCTTCGGCCTCGGTGGGGCTGCGTTCAAGCTCCGGGCTTTCGCCGCTGGCCAGTTGGGCCAGCAGCAGGGCCGGGGCCAGTTCATCTTCCCGGTGGCCGTGATCGCGCACACCTTCCACCCGCCAGAGTGTTCCCTCCGGGTTGGCCTCGAAAATGCCCACGGTGGTGCACACGCTGCCGATGGCGTTTTCAAAAAACGGCACAGCGGCTTCGGGTACGGTGACGGCAATCGTTTCCAGGCTGGTGGCGTGGCGGCGGGTGGTGGGGGCCATTACAGTTTCTCGATAAAGGAGGAAAGAAGTCGTTTGGTGCCAGCCCCTTCGAACGCAACCTCAACATGGTGGCGATCAACGGCAATGACGGTGCCTTCCCCAAAGCGGGGGTGGCGCACCTGCTGGCCCAGCGCGAAGGCGGGTGCCGCAGGGGCGGGGCGGGGTGTTGGCCTGCGGGTGGGAGACAGGCCGGGTGTTGCGGTGAGTGGCCCTGCGGCGAAAAGGGATTCGGTCGTGCGCAGGCTCTGCTGGCGCGCGCCCCCTTCGTTTTTACGGGCAATGTGCTCTTCGGGCAGTTCATCCAGAAAACGGCTGGGCATGGAAGGTTGCCAGTTGGCGTAAATCCGGCGGCTGCCTGCATGGTAGATCAGGGCCAGCTTGCGCGCGCGCGTAATGCCCACATAGGCAAGGCGGCGTTCTTCCTCCAGCCCTTTCAGCCCACCTTCATCCAGCGTGCGCTGCGAGGGGAACACGCCTTCCTCCCAGCCGGGTAGGAACACGATATCGAACTCCAGCCCTTTTGCGCCGTGTAGCGTCATGATGGATAGGCGGGCTTCCTGCGCGTTTTCATCATGCTCCATCACAAGAGCGACATGTTCGAGAAACTCGCCCAGTGTTGGAAAATCGGCCAGCGCACGGATGAGTTCCTTGAGGTTTTCAAGGCGGCCCGGTGCTTCGGGCGAGCGATCCTGCCGCCACATGTCCAGATACCCGCTTTCTTCCAGCAGGTATTCGGTGGCGACAACATGCCCTTCGCGCGCGAGGAGTTCGCGTGTGGCCTCCAGAGTGGCCAGCAGGGTGCTGATCTGCTCGCCCAGCTTGCCCTTGAGTGTGGCGTTTTCAAGTAGCGTGCGGGCCGCAGCACTAAGAGGCTGGCTGAGGCTGCGTGCGCAGGCGTGGAGTTTTTGCAGTGCCGCTGGGCCTACGCCCCGCTTTGGGGTGTTGACGATTCGCTCAAAAGCCAGATCATCCGCAGGCTGGTTGAGCACGCGCAGATAAGCGAGGGTATCGCGTATTTCAGTCCGTTCGTAAAAGCGGATACCGCCGACAATGCGGTAGGGCAGGCCGGTTTGTACCAGTCGCTCCTCGAAGGCGCGGGTCTGAAAACCTGCACGTACCAGAATGGCCATTTCAGCCAGCGAGTGCCCCTGCCTGCGCAGGGATTCGGCGCGTTCACAAACACTCCGGGCTTCGGCATCCGAATCCCACACCCCGATCACGCGGACTTTCTCGCCCTCGGAATCCTCCCGTCCTGAACGTAGGGTTTTACCCAGACGCTCGTCATTATGGGCGATCAGCCCCGCGGCTGCTCCCAGAATATGCCGGGTGGAGCGATAGTTACGTTCCAGCCTGACAACCTGTGCGCCGGGGAAGTCTTTTTCAAAACGCAGGATGTTTTCAACCTCGGCCCCACGCCATGAGTAGATCGACTGATCATCATCCCCCACGCAGCAGATATTGGCTGATCCATCGGGCTGTTTGGCCAGCAGGCGCAGCCATAGATACTGGACGGTGTTGGTGTCCTGATATTCGTCCACCAGAATATAGCGGAACAGGCGGTGATACTGGGCCAGAATATCGGGCTGGGTGCGCAGGATTTCCGTTACATGCAGCATCAGATCGCCAAAATCGCAGGCGTTAAGCTGCTTCAGCCGCTGCTGATAGGCTTCATACACGGCACGAGCATGGCCGTTGGCGAAGTCCGTATCTTCCGTAGGCGTTACGCGTTCGGGTGTCAGGCCCCGGTCTTTCCAGCGCTGGATCACGCCCAGCAGGCCGGGTGCGGGCCAGCGTTTGGTGTCGATCCGCCACGGCTCCATCACCTGCTTGAGCAGGCGCAACTGGTCATCCGTATCCAGAATGGTGAAGCTGGATGTCAGGCCCACGGTTTCGGCATGGCGGCGGAGCATACGCGCACACAGGGCATGGAATGTGCCAAGCCATAACCCTTCCGCCGGGTTGCCCAGCAGGGTGCCAACGCGCTCGCGCATTTCCCGCGCGGCCTTGTTGGTGAAGGTTACAGCCAGAATCTGCCATGGCTTCGCGCGGCCTGTCAGCAGGATATGCGCGAAACGGGTTGTCAGCACACGGGTTTTGCCCGTGCCAGCACCGGCCAGCACCAGCAGCGGGCCATCCGTGGTTTCAATGGCTGCGCGCTGCTCGGGGTTGAGTCGTTCAAGGTAGGACTCGCCCTGAGCGGGCTGGGGCGCAAAAAGCGGTGAGGAAGGGGGTTCGGATGTCGTCACCTGCCCCTTATATAATGATGTCGGGCATTAGGCCAATCGGAGCAGGATCATGGATAACGGGCCGCCGGATGGACAGGCAGGAAGACTGCGGGCTGGCAGGCCGGGGCGGGGTGGCGCCGTATTTGGCAGTACAGGCCCGCAGGGGCACCGGCAGCGCCTGCGCGAACGTGTTTTAAGGCATGGCCCTGCCGGGCTGGCTGATTACGAAATTATCGAAATGCTGCTGTTCTCCGGTATCCCCCGGCGGGACACCAAGCCGTTGGCGAAGGCGCTTATCAACCAGTTTGGCTCATTATCGGGGGTGTTAACGGCATCGCCCACAGCATTGCGGGCCGCTGGCGCGCCCGAACGCAGTGCGGGGGTGTTTGGCTGCGTTGCCCAACTGGCGGCCAGCCCCCCGCGTGAGGCTGGGCCGGAACGTCTGACCCTTGATAGCTGGAGCAGCATTTTTCTGTACGCCACATCCTGTCTGATACTCAGCCCCAAGGGGCAGGTGCGCGCCTTGTTTCTCGATAGTCATAACAACCTGCTGGTTGATGAAGCGTTAACGGGCGAGCCTTTGCATGATGTCGGGGCGGCGGTGGCATCCCTTATGCGTCGGGCTGTGGCCTTGCATGCCTGCGCGGTTGTGACGGTGCATCTCGTGCGTGATGATACCCAACTGGATCAGGCGCTGGAGGAGGCAAGACCGCTTGCCACGGCTATTGGGCAGGCCGCACCGCCGTTGGCTATTAGCGTGCATGGGCATCTGGCTGTTGGTCGTGCACAGTGGCGTAGCTTCAGCTTCGATGGGGATGAGGCATGACGCGGCGCAAAGCGGGCGCTCCTTCGCCACGTCCTCCGCCCGGAGAGCTGGATGACGCAGCATTTTTCCGCTTTGGGCATGCGGTAGCGCAAGGGGGCGATGTTGTTCCGCCCAGAGGGCCGCAGGCCATGGCAGGCGGGGATGACGCCGCCACACTGGCCCGTTTTATCAGCCTTGCCGTGCCTCGGCTCTCAGCCCCGGATGCTACCGCCCAACGGCTGCTGGCGGAGCATGGTTCGCTCGCGGGTGTGTTCGCCGCAGCAGGCCATGGGGGAGCGGGCGGGGGACAGTGGCCCGATGCGCTCAGGGTTATGCTGCTGGTGGCGCATGAAGCGCGGCGGAGGGTGCAGGAGGCAGCCTTGCGGGCGCAGCGTCTGCTGGCAAGCGGGCCATCGCTTCATGCGTATCTGCATACCGTTATGGCGCATGAGCGGGTGGAGCAGATCCGCGTTCTGTATGTGGATGCGGAGCAGTATCTGCTTGAGGATGTTCTGATGGGGCAGGGCACGGTGGACCATGCGCCGGTTTACCCGCGCGAGGTTGTGCGCCGTGGGCTGGAACTTGAAGCAGCCGGGCTGATCCTTGTCCACAATCACCCGAGTGGTAATCCGGCCCCGTCAGATTCCGATATTGTCATGACCCGCCGGGTCATCGCCGCCGCCGCCGTGTTCGACATGACCGTGCTGGACCATGTGATTGTTGGCGGCGGGCGGATATTCAGCCTGCAGGCGGAAGGGCTTTTATAAGAGTTCAGCCTTCCTGTTCGGCCAGATCGGGTGCCGCACAGCGCGTGGCCAGAGAGCCAAGGGCTGCACGGATTCCGAATTCACCGGGCAGGCTGCCAAAGGGGAACAGCAGATTGACATGGCCCATCTTGCGTCCGGGTAGGGCCTGCTCCTTGCCGTAAAGATGGGGGATATGGCCCGGTGTCGCCACAATATCGGGCCACAGGGCCATGTCTTCCGGCCCGACGAGGTTTTTCATCACCGCATCGGAATGGCGCACGGCGGGGGGCAGGGGCAGGCCCGCCACGGCACGGATATGTAGGTCGAACTGATCCTGCGGGCAGGCATCCATTGTCCAGTGGCCAGAGTTATGCGGACGGGGCGCAATTTCATTGACCATCAGCGTGCCGGTGCGGGAGAGGAACATTTCCACCCCCATGATGCCGATGAGATCGAGCGCCTGAGCGATTTTTGTGGCTAGATCGCGGGCACTGTCGGCAATGTCATCCATGACTGGAGCCGGGGCCAGTGTCAGATCGAGAATGCCCTGCCAGTGGCGGTTCTGCACCGCGTCGAAACAGCGGATGGTGCCATCCGTGCCACGCGCGACCATGACGCTGAGTTCGCTGGCGAAATCCACCATGCCTTCGGCCACCAGCGGGTGGGGGGCCAGAGAGTCGAACGCGTGGTCGAGTTCCGCCGCGTCATGCACGCGCATCTGGCCTTTGCCGTCATAACCATTGCGGGTGGTTTTAAGAATGAGCGGCAGACCAAGCTGCTCCGCCGCCGCATGCAGATCCGCCCGGTTTTGCACGGCGTGCCAAGGGGCGAGGGGAATGCCTGCTTCAGACAGGAAGGTTTTTTCCGCCAGTCGATCCTGACTGATCCGCAGGATATGGCCAGAAGGCCGCACCGGGCAGTGGCGGGAGAGATGATCCAGCGCATCGGCGCTGATGTTCTCAAACTCGAACGTCACCACATCCACCGCACGGGCGAAGGCTTCCAGTGCGGCGGGGTCGTCGTAGGCGCCAAGGGTAACGGCATCAGCCACCTGTGCGGCGGGGCCGGTGGCGTCCTGTGTCAGGATATGGGTGCGGTAACCCAGCCGGGCAGCGGCAACGGCTGACATGCGGCCAAGCTGGCCCCCGCCGACAATACCAATGACCGCGTTAGGCTGAAGGGCGGTCATGTCGTTCATGGCAGTTCGGTCATGGGAGTGTTGGGGACAGAGGCGGTCTGCACGGCGCGCCATGCTTCAAGCCGGGCGGCGAGAGGCGCATCCTGCACGGCCAGAATGGAGATCGCCAGCAGGGCCGCGTTCTTGGCCCCCGGCGCGCCAATGGCCAGTGTGCCGACCGGTACGCCGCCGGGCATCTGCACGATGGAGAGCAGGCTGTCCATGCCCTTGAGCGCGCGTGATTCTACCGGCACGCCCAGCACGGGCAGGCGGGTCCATGCCGCACACATGCCCGGCAGATGCGCAGCCCCGCCCGCACCCGCGATAATAACATGCAAACCGCGGTCTGCTGCCGTGCGCGCGTATTCGGCCAGCCTGTCTGGTGTACGGTGGGCCGAGACGATATTGACCTCATGCGCGACCCCGAGCTCGTTCAGGATTGCATCCGCATGGCGCATGGTTTCCCAGTCGGACTGGCTGCCCATGATAATGCCCACACGTACGGCGGCACCTTCTGCTGTCGTGGTGCTGGTCTGTTCGGATGCGGAACGGGTATCCGTGTCGCTGTCATACGAGGCGTCGGGCGGGAACTGGTCTTGCGTGCTCACGGGGGCGGTCTATCCACTTGGTCTGGCCAGACGCGCGGGGCACGCGTGCAGGCCGGTTGGCAAGGAGGGTGGTCTACAGAAAGTGCCGGTAGGCTGGCGTCAAAAAAAGGTCAGGCAATATTGTCCGGGATCAGCCTGCTTTCAAGCCTTGTGATGAGGTCCTTAAGCTGAAGCTTCCGTTTTTTGAGGCGCTGGAGGTAAAGCTGGTCGATAAACGCCGTTTCGGATGTCATGCGGTTGATGACCGTATCGAGATCGCGGTGTTCGCTGCGGAGTTCATGAAGCTGGCCAAGCACTGAATCACGATCATGCAGCATTCTGTTGCTCTCCTTACACCGGGGTAGGACTCTGCGTAGCGCCGGAGTTTCGCCCGCGCACGTATTTCCAGACAGTGTTCACCAACCTGACGCATCAGGCCAGCCCACGGATACAAAAAAGTTCCATGAACCCAGTGCATGGCATGATGTCGTGAATAATGAAATTAGCATGAAATTAACGGCGGACAGTACGTTACCGTAGTCACGTCCACAACCAAATGGAGGCCGCCATGACGCGCCTTGCAAGGATTGAAAGTCTCAAGACCCGCCATTTCCGTGTTGACCAGCAGATTGCCTCCGAAGGCGGAAGGCCCAGACCTGACGAGCGCGTACTTATGTGCCTGAAGCTGCAAAAGCTGCGGCTCAAGGAAGAAATCGAAAAGCTCGCGACATAACCACAAGCCCCGGCGCACAGGCGCCGGGGTAGGTCGCGTTATTCTTCAGAAAAATTGAAATCGCCAGCGTCAAGGGCGGGGGTGGGAATTTCTGCTCCTTCCCGCTCAAGCCGCGTGTTGGCTTCCGTAATGGCGGCGTTCAGGTCTGTCTGGCTGCACAGGCCAACCGTCACGGGGTCGCGCGGTTTGATGTTGGGCGTGTTCCAGTGCTGCTTGTCACGCACCTTGGCAATGGTGTCCTTGGTGGTGCCGAGCAGTTTGACAACCTGCACATCGTTCAGCTGCGGGTAGTTGCGCAGCAGGAAGGCAATGCCATCGGGCCGGTCATGGCGCTTGGCGATGGGCGTGTAACGCGCACCCTTGGAGCGGCGGCGCACCGGGTTGTTGCCGGTCAGAATCTTCAGGCGTGCGGTGGTTGAAGCCTCGCAGCGACGGATTTCTTCGGCAGTTAACTGGTGGTTGGCAATCGGGTCGTAGCCGACAATGCCCTGCGCAACCTCACCATCCGCGATGGCCTGTACTTCCAGCGGGTGCATGCCGCAGAAGGTGGCGATCTGCTCGAAGCTGAGGGCGGTTTTTTCAATCAGCCACACGGCGGTCGCCTTGGGCATGAGCGGTAAGGTGGTCATGGCTTCCATCCTGTCATTCGGGCCGCGTTACGCAGGCACCCGTAAGTTGACGGCCTGGAAGAGTCGTGGCTTCCCAAACCCTGCGTGCCTGCCGACGCGCATATGGGGCACGATATGGCGGGAGCAACCCGCGCAGGTCAAGCCGCAAATGCACAACACGAAAGGGGAAACCCCGTGTTTTCCCCTTTTTATGCCGCCGAGGCCGCTTTGGGGCATGCCGGAAGACCGGGTGGGGGAGGGGCGCCTGTGGGGCGGCTCCCGCCGGGAGGTTCTTCCGGCATGGGTTCAGGCGGCGCTGGCGACTGGCGCTGTCTCTTCCGCTGCGCCGGACTGCCCGGCTTCTGCCGGACGGTTGTGGAACTGCACGGCACCACTTTCCGCGCTGCGTACGGGGATACGGCGTGGCTTGAGCGCCTCCGGCACGATCTGGCGTACCGTAATCCGCAAAAGCCCGTTATGCATGTCCGCCCCTGTTACCTCCACATGATCGGCCAGCGCAAAGCGGCGTTCGAACGCCCGGCGGGCAATGCCGCGATGCAGCACCTCGCCTTCCGCCGTGGGGGCGCCAACCCGGCCTGAGACCACCAGCGTGCTGTCCTGCACAACCAGTTCAATATCCTCTGGGCCAAAACCAGCCACAGCCATGGTCAGGGCGTAGCTGTCATTGCCTGTCTTGGCGATATCATAGGGCGGGTAGCTGGGCGTGCCGTTGGCGCGGGCCGCACTATCCATAACCTGCGCCAGACGGTCAAAGCCAATGGCGGTGCGGAAAAGGGGGGTGAAATCGTATGTCATGATCAGGGAACCTTCTCTGTTAGCAAGGTTCTGTCGTTCCGGCCCGGATCCCATTATGGCGATCCCACCCGACAGTTAAGCAGCGAACCCCGGCCTGCGGGCATCCGCTCTCCCCTGAACGTGGAAAACCCCACCCCCTTTTTCAAGAGGATGGGGTTCACATTTGTTCGTGCACAAGCGGCGTGCCGCTTGGGCCAGTCTGGCCAGAGAGGGCCTGACCGAGGCTTGATCAGCCCTTCGTGCGCGTGCCGATACCGGCAAAGCGCTTGTTGAACTTGGCCACCTGGCCTCCCGTATCGAGCATACGCTGCACGCCGGTCCACGCGGGGTGGGACTTCGTGTCCACGTCCAGACGCAGCGTCTCGCCGGGTTTGCCGAAGCAGGAGCGCGTCGTGTATTCGGTGCCGTCGGTCATGACAACGGTGATTTCGTGATAGTCGGGGTGAATGCCGGGCTTCATGGCTGTCAATCTTTCTCTGTCACAGGATGGCCCGATGCCGACCGGGCTTTTGTCGGCAGCATATAGCGATCCATGTGGATGGGATCAACACTTGATTTCCTCTGTGTGTTTTATGCTCCATTTGGGCGGAATACCTGCGCTTGCGGGTGCTTTTTGCCGCCGCCATGCGTTCTGAGGCTGTGCCGGGCCGGTAATTGGCGTCATACTCATGCCCTACACTTCAGATAATAAAGAGGAACATAGAAAATGGCCGAGCAGGGTTTTCCCCTTCACACTCCGGGCTGGGTAGCGGAGTTCCGCGCCTTTATCATGCGTGGCAATGTCGTGGATCTGGCAGTTGGTGTGATTGTGGGTGCGGCGTTCACCTCCATTGTCAACAGTCTGGTCAAGGATGTCTTCAACCCGCTTCTGGGGCTGCTGATCGGGGGGATTGATTTCTCCAACCTGTTCATCACCCTCAAGGGGCCGCATCTGGCGACACTGGCCGAAGCCCAGAAAGCCGGTGCGGTTACCATGAATATCGGTCTGTTCCTGAATGCGGTCATCCAGTTCGTTATTGTCGCTCTGGTGATTTTCTGGGTCGTGAAGGCGCTCACCCGCCTGCATGTCCGTGAAGACGAACAGCCCAAGGCACCGCCTGCGCCAACCCGCACGGAAGAGCTGCTCGAACAGATCCGTGATGAACTGGCCGCCAAGGCCCGCACCACGCCGCCTGCAGCCTGAGCGCGGGCGCTCTGTCCATGTGGCGTGGAATGTGGAATAGAATGCCGTTCATGAG
The DNA here is from genome assembly GCF_017377745.1 of Acetobacter suratthaniensis. GTDB lineage: Bacteria > Pseudomonadota > Alphaproteobacteria > Acetobacterales > Acetobacteraceae > Acetobacter > Acetobacter suratthaniensis. The sequence goes on from NZ_JAFVMG010000001.1 coordinate 507,132, forward strand.
ACGTCCGGCCTTTCTTTTTTCATCCGCTCCACGCTCGGTGCCGACAGGGGGGCGCCCCGTCCGTCTGGCGGGCATGAGTGTGCGGGCTGTTGCCCTGCTCGGCCTGCTGGCGGGTTGCCAGTCGCATAGTGTCGGGCTGGTTGTCCGCCCCACCCCCAAAACCGTGCTGTATAGCTATGTCATTGCCAATGGTATGGCGCGGGGTCGGCTGATGTCAGACCGGGTTACGGTGGCGGAGTATATGCGTATTCTCCAGTCCGACCGGGCTGCGCTGAGTGCGATCATGCAGCTACGCGACAGGCCCACCAACGAAAACCTGCACAATGCCGGGGAAAAGGTTGAGGACTTTATCGCCCTCATCAACAGCCCGCCATCGCCTGCCACGCAGGGTAATGTTCAGGCATCAGCCCCCACGGAGCAGGTGCCGGTCATGCGGATTACGCACTGAAGGTTGGGTATTCAAAGATAAAGGCAGGGCCATGCTGAGGCCCTGAAAAAAGCCCTGTCAGGGTGGGAGCAATCCCGCCCCGGCAGGGCTTTTTTATCAGGAGGCGGTGGCCGTTCCGGTTTTGGCGCCCCGCTTGAGGCGGCCTTCCCCCATGAAAAGCAGCAGAGGGGCTGCGATAAAGATGGAGGAAGATGTCCCCACCACAATGCCGAACAGCATCGTCCATGCAAAACCCGACAGCGTGGTGCCACCCCACAGCGCCAGCGGCAGGGCCGCCAGAAACACCGTGGAAGACGTGCCCAGTGTGCGGTTGAGCGTTTCGTTGATGGAGAGGTTGATCAGCTCTATCAGCGGCATGGTGCGGTATTTGCGCAGGTTTTCGCGCACACGGTCATACACCACCACCTTGTCGTTGGTGGAATAGCCCAGAATGGTCAGAATGGCCGCGACCATAACAAGATCGAACTCGAAGCCCGTCAGTACCAGAAAGCCAACGGTCTTGGTCAGATCAAGGATGAGCGTCACCACGGCGCTCAGGGCAAACTCCCATTCAAAGCGCACCCAGATGTAAACCAGAATCATCGCCAGACTGATGCCAAGTGCCAGCATGCCATTGCGGAACAGCTCGGCTGAAACCGAAGCCCCCACCGCATCAGCCCGCAGAATGGTGGTGCCGGGCAGGGCATCCGCCACAGTGTGGCGCACAGTGTCCACCACAGCCTGCGTTTCCTTGCTGTTGCCAGCATCTAACCGAATCAGGACATCATCGGGCGCACCGAAAGACTGGATAGAAGCATGTGGCAGGCCGCGTGCGGCCAGTGCGGCACGCAGGGCGCTGAAATCGGCCGGGGTGGGGGTTTTGGCCTCCACCACGATTCCCCCCTTGAAATCCAGCCCCAATGTCAGACCGGGGTGGATGAACAGGATAAGAGAGGCCAGCGACAGCACGGCTGAAACAAGCAGGCCCATGTAGCGGCCCCGCATGAAGTTGATGTGCGTATCCTTGCGGACAAAGCGCAGGAGAGGACGTCCAAGCATATGCGCCTCGTTTCAGACCGGCAGGCTGGTGGGGCGGGTGAGCGCGTACCAGCGGGCCATGAGTATGCGGGAGAGCAGAAGGGTCGTGAACAGGGTTGTCACGATACCAATGGTGATGGTGAGCGCGAAGCCGCGCACAGGGCCGGTGCCAAATACAAACAGCATGACATGCGCCAGCAGGGCGGTTGCATTGCTGTCCACAATGGTGGAGGTGGCGCGCTCAAAACCCGCCTGCATGGCGGCCAGAGGTGTGCGGCCACGGGCCACTTCCTCACGGATACGCTCATTAATGAGAATATTGGCATCCACGGCCATGCCGAGGGTCAGCAGCATGCCCGCCATGCCCGGCAGCGTCAGTGTTGCTTCAAACAGCGACAGGATGGCGGCCATCAGCACAAGGTTGGCCAGCAGGGCAATATCCGCGTACCAGCCGAATCGGCCGTAGAACAGCACCATGAAGGCCACCACCAGAGCAAAACCCACACCAAGGCTGATCATGCCTGCCCGGATGGAATCCGCCCCCAAGGAGGGGCCGATGCTGCGCTGTTCCACCACGCTCAGCGGGGCGGGGAGTGCGCCAGCACGGAGCATGAGGGCAAGGTCGGTTGCTTTTTGGGCGGTAAAGCCACCGGTAATCTGGCCATCGCCACCGGTGATGGGGGTGCGGATAACCGGCGCTTCAATAATCTTGTTATCCAGAACAATGGCAAAGCGCTGGCCGACATTGGCCTGCGTTACGCTGGCAAAGGCGCGTGCCCCCACCGAATTAAACGCGAAGCTGACGGCCCATTCGTTGTTTTTCGGATCGAGTGTTGCCGCAGCGTTTGTCAGGTCGGCACCGTCCACATCCACATGGTCGTAAACGGGTAGGGCAGGCCCGTCGGCCGGGTTGGCCATGGACAGTAGCTGGACACCCGTGGGGGGGTAGGTGGTGTGGAGAGGGTTGGCGTCAATCAGGCGGAAGCTCATCTTGGCCGTGGTGCCCAAAAGCGCCTTGATCCGCTCTGGATCGCTGATACCGGGCAGTTCCACCACGATACGGTCATCACCCTGACGGGTAATTTCGGGGTCGATGGCTCCTGTGCCGTCAATACGGCGGCGCACGATTTCGATCGACTGGGTGACAGCCTCACGCGCATGGGTCGCGATGGATTCGGGCGAGAGAGTCAGTGCAATGCGGCCATTATCCTGCCGGACAACGGTAAACTCTGCCGCCGAGAGGCGTGGCAGGGTTTCGAGCGCTTTCAGCCCGGCCTGCGTTTCCTCTGCCGAACGGGGCAGGAAGGAGACAGTGGCATTGTCGGCATCAATACGGAAATCCTGATAGCCCAGATGGTTCTGGAGCAGGATGTCGCGCATGTTTTCCGAAAGGGTCTGCAACCTGTCATGGGTCAGGCTTGGCAGGTCCACCTGCATAAGCAGGTATGAGCCGCCGCGCAGATCCAGCCCAAGGTGGATCTGCCTCCACGGTATGGAGAGAGAGGAGGGCTTGCGTATGCCGTTGGGCAGGCACAACAGCAGGCCCAAAAGGCACACGCCCAGTACCGAGGCCAGTTTGAGTCGGCTGTAATACATTCTTACCTGATCGCTTGCAGTTCTGTTGCCGGGAACATGCCGGGCAAGTGAGCGTGATGCAACTGTTGAGCGTGCATTGAGCATGCAAGAGATGCGTTCAGGCTGCTTTGGCCCGTGTGTGTCACGCGGCCAACATGGCGTGCCGGGGCCGGTGGTTTGCATTCGGGGGCAGGACTGCTACCCCTGCTTGAACCGGCATCAGGGGCCGGGTTGCTTGCGGGGAGTGGACGGCATGGCCGGAGTTTTGCGCGTAGGGGTTATCGGAGCCGGGCATTTCGGGCGTTATCATGCCCTGAAAATCCGCGATGTGCCGGGCGAGGTGCTCTCCGGCCTGTTTGACCCCGACAGTGCCCGTGCAGCCGAGGTCGCGCGGGAGGCAGGCTGTCCCGTCATGCAGGATGTGGACGCGCTGCTTGCGGTCTCCGATGCGGTGGTGGTGGCGGCTCCTGCTGAGTTTCATTTCGAGCTGGCTGTCAGGGCGTTGCGCGCAGGGCGGCACGTTCTGGTGGAAAAACCCGTGGCCGCCACGCTCGATCAGGCGGATATGCTCGTAACCCTTGCGCGTGAGAGCGGGCTTGTGTGTCAGGTCGGGCATCTTTTGCGCTATTCCGCCGAACACGCCGCCATTACCCAGCGTATGTCACGCCCGCTCTATATCGAGGCCACACGGATTGCGCCGTACAAGCCGCGCGGCACGGATGTATCGGTCATTCTGGATCTGATGATCCATGATCTTGATCTGGTTCTGGCTATCGTGGACAGCCCCATAGCGCAGGTGGATGCGCTAGGGGCGGCGGTCAGTTCCGCGCATGAGGATATCGCCAACGCCCGCGTGCGGTTTGAAAACGGCTGTGTGGCCACCATTACGGCCAGCCGCATTTCGCTCAAAACCGAGCGGCGTATGCGCCTGTTCTCACAGGAAGGCTATCTGTCGGCGGATTTCATGAAGCGCGAACTCACCCTGATCGGGCGTGAGCGTGGCCTGCCCCTGCCGGGCACCAACGGATTCCGGCGCGAGCATATTACGTGGCGCGAGCAGGATTCGCTTTTTGCCGAGCATCAGGCTTTTGTCGCCTCCTGCCGTGACGGCGCGCCCGTGGTGGTGGATGCACTGGCCGGGCGGCGCGCACTGGCGGCGGCACTGGCGGTGTCGCAGAGCATTACCGACTCCCGGGAGCGGATGGAACTCTCCGGACTGATCGGGGCGGCCTGAAAAACCAGAGAAAACAGGTAGTTTCGTGAAATCAAGTGTTTTTTTGGAGGTTTGAAGATAAAAATTACTAGATGTGGTGTGCCAGATGGAGCAGAAACACGACATATGGTGTGAGCCCAATACGCCCCTGAATACGTTCGGGCGGCGGACCGAACCTGACACAGCACAACATGGAAAACGGAGAGCCCTGGTCATGAGTCTGATCGACGTGCATGAAAATGAAAGCCGTCGCCCGCTCACCGGGGCGCCCGCCGCCGAAGGCGAGCCGGATCTGTTCGATGGCGGCCGCATGCAGGACATGGTGCAGTTGCCCGGCCACCATCAGGTGCGGGTGGACCGCAGCCGCGATGCGCTGCTGACCCCCTTCGGCAAGGCCACGCTGGATAACCGCTACCTGCTGCCCGAGGAAAGCTATCAGGACCTGTTCGGTCGTGTGGCCTCCTATTACGGTGCCGATGCGGCCCACGCCCAGCGGATTTACGATTATATCAGCCGCCACTGGTTCATGCCCGCAACGCCTGTGCTGTCCAATGGTGGCACCACGCGCGGTCTGCCGATTTCGTGCTTCCTGAATGAAGCCAATGACAGCCTCAAGGGCATTGTCGATCTGTGGAACGAGAATGTGTGGCTGGCCAGCAAGGGCGGCGGCATTGGGTCCTACTGGGGCAACCTGCGCTCGATTGGTGAAAATGTCGGCCGTAATGGCAAGACATCGGGGGTTATTCCGTTCATCCGCGTTATGGACAGCCTGACTCTCGCTATTTCACAGGGGTCTTTGCGGCGTGGCTCGGCGGCGGTGTATCTGCCGGTCTGGCATCCTGAGATCGAGGAATTTGTTGAAATCCGTCGCCCCACCGGTGGTGATCCCAACCGCAAGGCGCTCAACCTGCACCATGGTGTGCTGGTACCCGACGCCTTCATGCGCGCGGTGGAGACGGATGATGAATGGGCGCTGCTTTCCCCCAAGGATGGCGCGGTCATTCGTAAGGTATCGGCCCGTGCGTTGTGGATCCGAATCCTGACAGCCCGCATGGAGCAGGGCGAACCCTATATCGTCTATTCAGACCACGTGAATAACGCGCGCCCCGAACACCACAAGCTGGCGGGGCTTGAGGTCAAGACGTCCAACCTGTGCTCGGAAATTACCCTGCCCACAGGGATCGATCATCACGGCAAGGCGCGTACAGCGGTGTGCTGCCTGTCCTCCCTCAATCTCGAAACATGGGAGGAGTGGAGCGATAATCCGCAGTTTATCGAGGATGTGATGCTGTTCCTCGACAACGTGTTGCAGGACTTCATCGACCGCGCCCCCGAGGATATGGAACGTGCCAAATACGCCGCCATGCGTGAGCGTTCGGTGGGGCTTGGGGTGATGGGGTTCCACTCCTTCCTGCAAGCCAAAAACGTTCCGTTTGAAAGCGTGATCGCCAAGGTCTGGAACCGCCGGATTTTCAAGCATATCCGCGAGCAGGCGGATGCCGCATCGCGCCACCTTGCCGAACTGCGCGGCCCTTGCCCGGATGCCGAGGAATACGGTGTTATGGAGCGCTTTTCCAACAAGATGGCCATTGCGCCCACGGCGTCCATTTCCATTATCGCGGGCAATGCCAGCCCCGGTATCGAGCCGATTGCCGCGAATGTCTTCCTGCAAAAGACGCTTTCCGGCTCGTTTACGGTTCGTAACCGCCACCTGCAGAAACTGCTGGCGGAAAAAGGCTACGATACCCCCGAGGTCTGGTCGTCCATCACCACCAGCAAGGGCAGCGTCCAGCATCTGGATTTTCTGGATCAGCAGGAAAAGGACGTGTTCAAAACCGCGTTCGAGCTTGATCAGCGCTGGGTGGTTGAACACGCGGCGGATCGCCAGCCGTTTGTGTGTCAGGCGCAGTCGGTCAACCTGTTCCTGCCAGCGGACGTGCATAAGCGCGACCTGCACCAGATCCATTTTCAGGCATGGAAAAAGGGCCTCAAATCCCTTTACTATTGCCGCAGCCTGTCCATCCAGCGGGCCGATACGGTCAGCAACGTGCTGGACAAGAATGATGTGATGACGCCTTCGGTCGATGCCCCCCGTGCAGATACGGCAACAGGCAGCGGCAATTACGAGGAATGTCTGGCCTGCCAGTAATCGGGGCAGGCCCGCGCGATAGTTTTTTCAATCAGGTATAAGGCGGAAACCCGGAGCCAGAGCTGGCTGGGGTGCCGCCAGCAATGCGCCTGGGAGGGCAGTATGAGCGAAAACGCAACGGGGCAGGAGCCGCAGGAACAGCATTTTGACCTGCTGACAGCCAATCCGGTTTACAAGCCGTTCCGCTATCCGTGGGCTTATGATGCGTGGCTGACACAGCAGCGCCTACACTGGCTCCCCGAAGAAGTGCCGCTGGCGGATGACGTCAAGGACTGGCACCGGGTGCTGAATGAAGGCGAGCGCCATCTGGTTACCCAGATTTTCCGCTTTTTTACGCAGTCCGATGTGGAAGTGAACAATTGCTACATGAAGCACTACAGCCGGGTGTTCAAACCCACTGAAGTGCTGATGATGCTCTCTGCTTTTTCCAATATCGAGACCATTCATATCGCGGCGTACAGCTATCTGCTCGATACGCTGGGTATGCCCGAAGACGAATATTCCGCATTTCTGAAATACAAGGAAATGAAGGATAAATACGATTACATGCAGACGTTCTCTGTGGACAGTAAGCATGAAATCGCCAAAACGCTCGCTGCTTTCGGGGCTTTTACCGAAGGGCTTCAGCTTTTCGCCTCCTTTGCCATCCTGCTGAACTTCCCGCGCTTTAACAAGCTCAAGGGCATGGGGCAGATCGTGTCATGGTCGGTGCGTGATGAAACGCTGCACTGTCTGTCCATCATTCGTCTGTTCCGGGTGTTTGTGCAGGAAAATCCAGAAATCTGGACGGAAAAGCTGCGCAATGAACTGACGGAAATCTGCCGCACCATTGTCGAGCATGAAGAGGCCTTCATTGATCTCGCCTTTGAAATGGGTGCGGTGGAAGGGCTGGATGCCGATCAGGTTAAAACCTACATCCACTTCATTGCAGACCGCAGGCTGGGTCAGCTCGGGCTTGATCCTATTTTCAATACCACGGTCAATCCGCTGCCATGGCTGGATGACATGCTCAACGCGGTCGAGCATGCGAACTTCTTTGAAAACCGGTCTACCGAATACAGCCGCGCTTCCACCATTGGTACGTGGGAAGAAGCCTTCGAAAGCTCCGTATTCGAGTAAGCAGGCAGGGGTTGCGCTGTGCGGAGGGTTAGAACCCGCCTAGTGGCGCACCCTCTTCCAGCACGGTGCGCGCGGCTGTGGTGAATGCGCCATCGGCTTCATGCAGCACCAGTCCGGGCAGCAGTCGTGCCGGACTTTTTACACCCAGTCGGGCCTGTACCAGCATGATTCGCGCCTCCCGCCCGCTTTTGGGCCAGAAGGGGTAGAGAGTGCTGCCCCCGAATCCTGCGGCACTCAGTGCCACAAGTGCTTGATCCACAAGGCTGGTGGGCAGGGCCAGCGTTATGCTGCCTTTATGGCGCAGTATGGTGGCGCAGCCTTCTATCCAGCGGCGCAGGGTGTGCTGGCCCAGTCTGCGGGCCAGATCGCGCCGGGGTTCGGGAGAGGGCGCGCCATTATCAGCATGCCAAGGCGGGTTGGCCATGCAGTGATCGAAGCGCGCGGCTTCCGCGCTGCTATCGCTCTGCCAGTCCTCGGGGAAAGACCCCGTCAGAACTGTAGCGCACGGGTGGCCATTGGCCCGCAGGTTCTGGCGCGCGAGGTCTGCGGTCTGCGGGTCTTTTTCTACCCCGCTGGCCTGCAGGTCCGCCACACGGTGCATCAGGCAGAGCAGGCCAGCCCCTGCGCCACAGCCGATTTCCAGCACGTTCTGGCCCGGCCGGGCATTAACTGCGGCCGCCATAAGAACTGGCTCCAGCCCGGTGCGGTAGCCTTGGGCGAATTGCGTGTAGCTGACCCGCCCACGCAGCAGAAAACCCTGCGTGGTATGGGGGGCGGAGGGAGCAGAAGGGGAGGGCGGCGCAGGGTGCATCTTTTGCTATACAGGCAGGCTTGAATTTGTTGGTGCTTGACCGTTTTTCTGGTGACTCGCATATAAGGGATCGTCAACTCATCCCACGGCGGGGGGATATAGCATTTGGACGTTGCAGTCAGCCTGCCAGAGTCGGGCAGAGCCACAAGTCAGGATGGATCTGGAGTTTTCGTGAGCAAACCAGGAGAAGCCGGCCTCAGGGGTCTGGCTGATTATCTCGCATCTGACATGAGCGCCTGCAACCGGGTGATTGTCGAGCGTATGCAAAGCTCGGTTGCGCTTATTCCACAGTTGGCGGCCCATCTGGTCGCGGCTGGCGGTAAGCGCCTTCGCCCGTTGCTGACGCTGGCGGCCGCCAGACTGTGCGGTTACGACAATCAGGACGGTCGTATGCGGCATGTTGAAATTGCCGCTTGTGTCGAATTTATTCATACAGCCACCCTTCTGCATGACGATGTGGTGGATGAAAGCCAGCTTCGTCGGGGTCTGGCCAGCGCAAACGCCATTTTTGGCAACAAGGCTTCGGTTCTTGTGGGGGACTTCCTGTTTGCGCGGTCGTTCCAGATTCTGACAGCGGATGCCTCGCTGGATATCATGGCGATTCTCTCCGCTGCTTCCGCCACACTGGCTGAGGGTGAAGTCATGCAGATGACGACGCAGAATGATCTGTCCACATCGGTCGATCAGTATCTGCAGGTCATTTATGGCAAGACGGCGGCTCTGTTTGCCGCTGCCTGCGAGGCCGGTGCGGTTATTGGCGCATGCGGGCCGGAGCAGCGCGAGGCGCTGCGCCTGTATGGCGCCAATCTGGGCATGGCGTTCCAGCTTGTGGACGATGCGCTGGATTACGCGGCGGATCAGGCTGTGCTGGGTAAGGAAGTGGGTGACGACTTCCGTGAGGGTAAGGTGACGTTGCCTGTTCTGGCCGCCTATGCGGCTGGGGATGAGGCGGATCGTATATTCTGGCGGCGCGTTATCGAAGATAGCGAGCAAACGCCCGATGACCTGCCTGCCGCACTTGAGCGGATCGCCCGTACGGACGCCATCGCCATTACCCTTGCCCGCGCGGAAGAGTATGCCGCCAAGGCGCGTGAGGCTCTGGCCGGGTTTGACGAGTGCGAAATCAAGACCCTGCTTCTGGATACCGCACGGTATTCAGTCAGCCGCGAACACTAACCAAGCGGATCTTGTGTCAGCCCAGCGCTTCGGCAGAGGCGGGGGCTGGCCAGATTTCTATTTTTTCATAACCGAATGGTGGCAGTTTAGCCGTCAGGGCCTTCGGGCTGTCCGGCATGGCGGTAAACCATGCGTGGGCAGGGCTGTGTGGCTTTGTCTGCGGTGCAGGTGGGAGTGTCTGCAAAAGCGTGCAGGCGTGCCGTGCCACGGCATCTGCCGGGTCTAGCCAGGCAATGTCGGGCGGTGTGAGCGCACGCAGCCGTTCCAGCACAAAAGTATAGTGCGTGCAGCCAAGGCCGATGGCATCCAGCCGGGACGACGCGGGAGAGGCAAACAGCCCGTTTATTTCCTGCCTGATCAGCGGGTCTGGCACCGCTTCTCCACGGAACAGCCGTTCCGCATAGCCTGCCAGCAGAGGCGCTGCATGGGCCAGCAGCGTGCAATGTGGGGCATACTGGGCGTGCAGGTCGTTCAGATAGGGGCGGCGGATGGTGGCGCGGGTGGCCAGTAGCCCGATAACGCCGCTGCGTGTCTGCCGGGCGGCCCAGCGAATGGGCGGCACGCAGCCGACAAAAGGTGTTGCCGGATAAGCAGTGCGCAAAGCGCTCAGTGCCAGCGTGCTGGCCGTATTGCACGCGATAATGACAACCTGCGGACGGTGGCGGGCAATGGCCTCGCCTATCAATGTGACAATCCGCGTGACCAGAAAGCGGTCTTCCTGCTCCCCGTAGGGAAAAACAGCCGTATCGGCCAGATAATCCACTCTGGCCGAAGGGGCATGAGCCCGTAAGGCCCGCACGATACCCAGCCCGCCTATGCCGGAGTCAAACGCCAGTACATGATACGGGGTGTCAGGTAAGGAACGGGCCTGTAGCACCGTGTTATTTGTCCTTGTTGGCTTTGAAGGCGATGGCCTCTTCCATGCTGCCTACACCGCCGTGGCGGGCAGACCAGCCGCACGGGTCTTCGAGGAAGCGGCGCACTTCGGCAGCGGCTTCTTCGGAAAAATAGGGGCGGGTGGAGCAGGCTTCCAGCACATCCCACCAGGTGCACAGCGAATGCAGCGAGACATCCATCTTTGCGAGTGTGTCCTGCGCGCCGGGGAAAACGCCGTAGTAGAAAACAACAAACGCATGGTTGATCAGTGCGCCAGCCTTGCGCAGGGCATTGGCAAACTGAATCTTGGAGCCACCATCCGTGGTCAGGTCTTCTACCAGCAGGGTGCGCATGCCTTCGGGTACATCGCCTTCAATCTGGGCGTTACGGCCAAAGCCTTTGGGCTTCTTGCGCACATAAGCCATAGGCAGCGCCATACGGTCAGCCATCCATGCGGCAAAGGGAATGCCTGCCGTCTCGCCACCTACAACGGCCTCAAGGCTTTCATAGCCGACATGACGCCCGATTTTTTCCACGCCCAGTTCGACAATCTTGGCGCGTGCGCGCGGGAAGAAGATGATGCGGCGGCAGTCGATATAGACGGGGGATTTCCAGCCGGATGTCAGCGTATAGGGTTCTTCGGGGCGGAAGTTCACGGCCTTGATTTCCAGCAGCAGGCGCGCTGTTGTCAGGGCGGCGTCACGGTCCCATTCGCTGTTTTCGCCGCGGCTGTCAGCCGAAAGGCCGGAAAGAAGGGTCATGATGGATTCCTTGAGATCATGAGAATGGAAGTTCGGCCTGCAATACCCCCAGTGGCGTTGAAAATCCATGCTTCTTGTTGGCCCCGAGTATAAGCGCTTTCTGCGGTGAATGATTATATTGTTGTGGGGGAATTCTTTTCATACTTGCAAGAATGCAGAATGTGGCGTTAAATAAAACGCAGTTGAGATTAATTATCAATTGAGGGTGAAGCGCTGTGGTTACTGAACCGAACCGGATCGCGCGTACATGTGAACGGGCCGTAGTGACGGCTTACCGGGAACTGCGCGATGTGGGCACTGCGGATGTCGCGGCGTTTAACGCCTGCACGACACTGTACCGCATCCATCACCCTGAGGCATCGCTCAATGAGGCGCGCCGCCTTGTATCTGAATGGATCGACCATCATGTGGTGCGCGAACGTTCAGGCCCCACCCAAGGGTGCGACTGCCCGCCTTCGTAAGCGGCTTGCCCGGCTGATTTTTCGCCTTCATGCCATAGAGGCGCATGAAGGCGTTTTTTCTGCCCAAACGAAAATAAAAGTCAGTCTATTTTAAGAACTTCGCACTTACTTTTGTTGTCATCGCAATAAGTGTAGGTGGAAAGACCCTGTTCTTTTGCCCATTTCTTGATGAGTGTAATCTCATGTTGTCTGTGCCACTGAGCGCCAAGAATTACGAGAGCAACGATTAGTGAGCATATAATCAAATACAGTGATATATGTTTTGTTTTCTGGATCATCACTATTTGCCTTTAAAGCCGCTTGGGATTTCAAATACGCTATCCCTCGGGAAATTCCAACAAGTATGTATTTTAATCCTTTATGGCAACGCCATGCGCGTGGCCCTGTCAGGTGCTGTCAGCATAGCGGTGATGTAAGGCACGAATGTGTGTGCCTGCCGTAGGTGTAAACCACAAAAAAACTGGCCCGTTTTTGGCGGGCCAGCTTTCGGTATTCGGCTTTACTGTGTGCGGTTTCAGCGCTTGTCGAGAGCGACAAAATCCCGCTGGGTTGCGCCAAGGTAAAGCTGACGGGGGCGGGAAATGCGCTGGCCCGGCTCCTCGATCATTTCTTTCCACTGGCTGACCCAGCCGGTGGTGCGGGCCAGAGCAAACAGCGGTGTGAACATGCTGGTGGGAATGCCCATGGCCTTGAGGATAATGCCCGAATAGAAATCGACATTCGGATACAGCTTGCGATCGACAAAGTAGGGGTCGTTCAGCGCGATCTTTTCCAGTTCGATCGCGAGTTCAAGCAGCGGATCGTCCTTGATACCAAGCTCGCCCAGAACTTCGTGGCAGGTGCGTTCCATGATTTTGGCGCGCGGGTCGAAGTTCTTGTAAACCCGGTGGCCAAAGCCCATCAGCTTGACGCCGCTGTTCTTGTCCTTGACCTGTGCAATAAAGGCAGGAATATTTTCTTTCTTGCCGATATTCGCAAGCATTTTCAGAACGGCTTCGTTGGCGCCGCCATGAGCAGGCCCCCACAGGGCGGCAATGCCTGCAGCAATACAGGCAAAGGGGTTGGCACCGGTGGAGCCTGCCATCCGCACGGTAGAGGTGGAGGCGTTCTGTTCGTGATCCGCATGCAGGATCAGGATACGGTTCATGGCGCGGGCCAGAACCGGGTTGACCTTGTACGGCTCGACTTCGCGGGCGAACATCATGGACAGGAAGTTTTCGGCGTAATTCAGCCCGTTATTCGGGTAGATGAACGCTTCACCCTGCGTGTATTTATAGGCCCATGCGGTAATGGTCGGCACCTTGGCGATCAGGCGCATGGCGGCAAGCTGGCGATTTTCCGGCACGGCAATGTCGTTGGCATCCGGGTAGAAGGCCGACAGCGCGCCAACGGTGCCGCACAGGATGGCCATGGGGTGCGCATCGCGGCGGAAGCCGTTGAAGAAATTGCGAATCTGCTCGTGCAGCAGTGTGTGGTTGGTCAGTGTCTGGCGAAAATTCTGATATTCGGCGGCATTGGGCAGTTCGCCATTGAGCAGCAGGTAGATGACTTCCTCAAAGGAGGCTTCTTCCGCAAGCTGCGCGATCGGGTAACCGCGATGCAGGAGAATGCCCTTATCCCCATCAATGAAGGTCACCTTGCTGGTGCAGGAGGCTGTCTCGCCGTAGCCGGGATCGAAAGTAAAAGTATCCAGCTGCGCAGGCAGCTTACGGATATCGATCACGTCCGGCCCCAGAGTGCCTGACAGGACAGGCATCTCGGCGGTTTTGCCACCGATCGAAATGGTAGCGGTGGTCTGCTTACCTTCGTTCTGCGACACGCTCATAGTGTTTCCTTTTGCTATGTGGGTTCGGTCGCGGCTGCGGCCTCCTGAAATCCATCTTGTCTCTCATTCATATGGAAACAGGAAGATTGATCCTGATAAACCGCACGTTATCACGCACTGTTTCCGCAGAAAACCGGGCTTTTTTACCTTAGGGTCGCGTGAATGTGTGCAGGCAGACCATATCAGGCACGCAGCCTCGCCAGTCTGTCAGGCTGGATACGGGGGCCTGTGCATGGGGGCAGAACACCGCTATGGCCCCCGGTGCGAATCCTTCATCAAGGCTCTGCGCAAGAGGGTCTAGCTGGTGGGCCAGCTTTGAAATGCCCGGATTATGCCCGATCAGCATCACGGTCATGGCGGGAGCCGGGGCGGTTTGCAGGCAGGCCAGCAGGGCAGAGGGCTCGGCTTCGTAAATGTCTGGCCGTAGCACAGCCTCCGGTGTGGTCGCTCCCAAACCTTCCAGCATGCCCTGCATGGTCTGGCGGGTGCGCAGGGCCGGGCTGCACAGGATTACATCAGGTAGCAGGGCGTTGTGGCGTAGCCACTGGCCACAGCGCAGGGCGGCCGCTTTGCCGGAAGGGCTGAGCGGCCGCGCCAGATCGGCCTCGGTGCTGAAGTCACCCGCAGGTGCTGCGATGGCTTGCGCGTGGCGCAGCAGGATCAGCCGCCGGGTGTTGACTTCAGGGAGCACTGCTGTCCGACATCGCATCCCGTGCGATGGCCTCGTGGTGGCGGATGACTTCATGAATGATGAAGTTGAGGAATTTTTCCGCGAAATCAGGGTCGAGATGGGCATCCTGCGCCAGACCACGCAGGCGGGCGATCTGGCGCACTTCGCGTTCGGGGTCTGCCGGAGGCATGGCGTGGCGGGCCTTTAGCGCCCCTACGGCCTTGGTGCAGCGGAATCGTTCGGCCAGCATAAACACCAGAGCCGCGTCGATATTGTCGATGCTGCGGCGCAGATCGGCAAGGATGTCTGTAGGGTGCGGCTGCTCTGTCACGGTTGATACTCTTTGTGCTGGCGGGTGTGGGTTACGGATTCATGGCGGGGCTTACCCCACAGGTCTTTTACAGGCCTGTTCCTTCACAGGAAAGCCGCGACTTCATCCATAGCCGGGGCGGGCAGATCCAGCCATGCCAGATGGCCCCCTTTACCAGCCCCGGTATCCATGAAAACCGCCTGCCCACCTGCCCGGCCGGGCAGGGTTAGCGGGCAGCCATTGGTAGAGCGCTGATCGTGTCCACAATAGATGGTGTAGCCAGCGGGAATCTGGTTGACCCAGTTCAGCGTGCGTTCGGGATAGCCATCGGGCTGGATACGGCTTGTCGTTTCGCCAAAGAGCGCACGGGATAGCAGAAAGGTTACGCGCTCAAGGGGCGGGGGGGGCGGCTCCATCAGCATGCGCGGGTCGAATGCGCCATGCACGAACACCGTGCGGCCCATGATCAGCCATGCCGGAGCCGCTGCCAGTGCGGGCAGCAGGGCTGTACGCACATCTGCATTTTCGGGGCGGGCAAGCTGGTCGAGCGTGTCTTCCAGATGGGGGGATGAGCGCAGCCGCTTGCCCATGAGCGCACGGCCCAGCTTGCGATCATGATTGCCGATCAGGAACAGCCCGCGCTCCTGCTCCATGACCTCAAGCATCAGACGCAGTACACCTGCGCTATCTGGCCCGTAATCGACCAGATCGCCTAGCTGTATGATGAAACGTTTGGTGGCCACGGCATGGCGGAAGGCGTCCAGATCGCCGTGTACATCGCCAATAATGCGGAGTCCGTGCGCCAGGGTCTCCTTCACGTTTTCGTCATGCCGGATAAGTGTGTGCATTGCGCTGTTACCTGTTCCTTCCTTGTCTTCATGTAGGCTTTCCGTGTCCAAACAGGAACGCTGCGGACGGTTTTTTTTAAGTCCTTTCATTCATGCACAAGTATGTGACGCGCCAGAACCATATGTTTCTGCATAGGTTAAGGTGAAATTCAGGCCCGGCAACGGATCTGGACGGCCCGGAGGCTGTGGCATGGCAAAAGACTGTAGAAAGCCTGGACTGAAACAGGGTGAAAGCAGGACAGTGCACGGTGTTACGACTCTGGTGTTCGGAACAGTTTACAAAAAGAAACAGGAAAGCCTCTCATGACAGAGCGCATTCGGAACGTCGCGCTGCGTAGCAAGGTTTGCCCGGCCGAGGCCGCGGCAGAGCTGATCCGGGACAGGGATGTTGTCGGCACCAGCGGTTTTACCGGGGCGGGCTATCCCAAGGCCGTGCCCAAGGCGCTGGCCGAGCGTATGCAGGTCGCCCATGACCGTGGTGAGGAATACCGCATCAGCCTGATTACCGGTGCGTCCACCGGCCCGCAGCTTGATGGCGAACTGGCCAAGGTCAATGGCGTATATTTCCGCTCGCCGTTCAATACGGATGCGGGTATGCGCAACCGTATCAACGCCAACGAAACCGACTATTTCGACAACCATCTGGGTCAGGTGGCCAGTCGCTCCTATCAGGGCAATTACGGCCATTTCAATGTCGCGGTAGTCGAGGCAACGGCAATCACGGAAGAGGGTGGCATCGTGCCCACTTCCTCCGTAGGCAACTCGCAGGCTTTCCTTGATCTGGCAGACACGGTCATTGTCGAGGTCAATGAGTGGCAGCATCCCGGCCTCGAAGGGACGCACGACATCTGGCACGGCAATGTCAGCGCAACCCCCACGCGCGACATCATTCCGCTTGCCCGGGCAGACCAGCGTATCGGGGGTTCCAGCCTCAAGGTCGATCCCGCCAAGATCAAGGCCATTGTCCGCACCAATGACAGCGACCGCAATGCGCCGTTTGCTGCCCCGGATGCTTCGGCCAAGGCAATTGCGGGCTACCTGCTTGATTTCTTCGAACACGAAGTCAAACAGAACCGCCTGCCGCCTTCGCTGCTGCCGTTGCAGTCCGGTGTGGGCAATGTGGCCAATGCCGTGCTGGAAGGGCTTAACGAAGGGCCGTTCGAAAATCTGGTCGGGTATAGCGAGGTCATTCAGGATGGCATGCTTGCCATGCTGGATAACGGGCGCATGCGGGTGGCATCCGCTACGTCGTTTTCACTCAGCCCGGAAGCGGCCGAGGAAATCAACCGGCGCATGGATTTCTTCCGCGATAAGCTGATTCTGCGCCAGCAGGATGTCAGCAACGCGCCGGGTGTTATCCGCCAGCTTGGCTGTATCGCCATGAACGGCATGATCGAGGCGGATATTTACGGCAACGTAAACTCCACCCGCGTCATGGGTTCGAAGATGATGAACGGTATCGGCGGATCGGGTGATTTTGCCCGCAGTGCCTATCTGTCCATCTTCCTCTCTCCTTCCACCGCCAAGGGTGGCAAGATTTCGGCTATTGTGCCTATGGCCGCACATGTCGATCATATCATGCAGGACACCCAGATTTTTGTGACGGAACAGGGGCTGGCTGACCTGCGTGGTCTGGGGCCGGTGCAGCGTGCACGGACGATTATCGCCAAATGCGCACATCCTGATTACCGCCCGATGTTGCAGGACTATCTGGATCGTGCGCTTAAGGACTCCTTTGGCAAGCACACGCCGCATCTGCTTAACGAGGCGCTGGCGTGGCACCAGCGTTTTGTAGAAACCGGCTCAATGCTGCCGGGCTGATTTTCAGCCTCTGCCCCGGATGCCTGTTATAGGTGTTCGGGGTGCTCAAACAAAAGGCCCGGCCTCCACTCAGGAGACCGGGCCTTTTGTTTTCCGGAAAGACGCCCTGTGTTCAGCTATTGCTGTGCTGGTAGGGCGTGCTGGCGGTTGTAAGGGGGGTTATCACGATATCAACCGGTTTTTCAGCCAGCGGGTCCTGCCCATCGGAGTGGGCCATCTGCGGATTTTCGCTGATAATGGCTTCTGCATCATGGTGAACCTGCATGAACAGGCTCGGTTCGGCTGTCGGGGGTAGATACACCGCATAAGGGTGCGGGCCAGCCAACCGATGCACGATATGGGCCTCGCGGGCGGAATGCACGGGGAAAGCCACCATCACCTTTGAATCGGCCTGTAGGGCAGCCTGAAGATTCTGGCGGTCAGACGCCATGAGAATAACCCGGTCGCGCATCCGCGCCTTGCGGACAAGCTGCACCACGCCGGTAGGGCTGGTGCCGTGCAGGTCGATCATCAGGAGAGTATTGGCGCGATAGGCTGAGTTCAGCACATCAGCCAGCGTGCGGCCATCGGTGCCGACAGTAAGCTGGCCATCGGGCAGGCTGTTCACGCTCAGGCGCATCATGGCGGGGCGCTGGTCGAAATCCGCCTGCTGCGGGCCGGTTCCAGCACTGGCATTGCAGATAACCTGCCCGTGGTGAATGCGCGCCATAACACCATAGGCCTTGGAGTGCTGAACAATGACGGCGGTACCCGCTGCCATGCAGAGCGAGATGACCAGAGCCATTTTCTTCAGGCAACGTCCGCGCCGGGGCATGACCCGGTGCGAGAGTGTAATGTCAGCTTCCTGTTCAGGATGCGACATGTGGTGCTTCCTTGTCATTCTGGCCAACCATGGAGGCTGCCCGCGCAAGATCCACGGAGAGAACCCGGCTTACGCCGCGTTCCTGCATGGTTACGCCGAACAGCTGGTCCATATGGGCCATTGTAAGCTGGTGGTGTGTCACCACCAGAAACCGTGTACCTGCTTCGCTGACCATATCGGCAAGCAGGGTACTGAAACGTCCTACATTGGCATCGTCAAGCGGTGCGTCAACCTCGTCAAGTACGCATACCGGCGCGGGGTTACAGCGAAACACCGAAAAAATCAAGGATAGCGCTGTCAGGGCCTGTTCGCCCCCCGACAGCAGCGAAAGGGTCGCCAGTTTTTTGCCCGGCGGCTGGGCATAGATTTCAAGCCCGGCTTCCAGCGGGTCATCGCTGCCGACAAGGCCCAGATGCGCCCGGCCACCGCCAAACATGCGCGTAAACAGCGATTGGAAGTGCTGGTCCACTTGCGCGAAAACCGCCATCAGGCGTTCGCGCCCTTCCTGATTGAGCGAGCCAATGGAGCCACGCAGCCGCTGTATGGCAGCTTCCAGATCCGCCATTTCTGTGGCGAGGGTTTCCGCCTGCGTAGAGGCTTCGCGCGCTTCCAGTTCCGCACGGAGGTTGACCGGCCCCATGGCGTCGCGCTCATGGGTCAGGCGTGTGATCTTGCGGCGCAGGCTCCCTTCGGCGGCTTCCGTCAGATCGGATGAAGGCGGGCGGGCCGGGGGCGGGCTTTCGGCCAGCAACTGATCCAGAATGGCGCGGGCCTGCTCGCTGCGGCCTTCGGCCTTGAGCAGGGTTTCACGCGCACTGGTGAGTTCGCCTTCGGCTTTCTGGCGCTGTTCGCCTGCCTGTGTCAGCGCCTCCTCGGCTACCGAGCGGGCTTTGTCAGCGGCTGCATGGGCGGCTTCGGCTTCTGTCAGGTTTTTATCGGTCTGCTGTTTCTGCTGGCGTGCGGCATCGGGCAGGGAGGACAGGCGTTCATGTTCGCGGCACACGTCCTGCATGCGCTGGCGAATGCTCTCTTCTTCCCGGCTGGCGGTTTCGGCACGGGCAGTCCAGTCCGCCAGTGCAGCCTCGGTGGCCGCGCGTCGGCTGGCTAGTGCCGTGTTTTCCGCCAGAAGGGCTGCGCGCTCTTCTCGCGTGGCGTCAAGCTGGGTCTGGCACTCCTGCCGTCTTGCGCGCAACTGTTCTAAGGTCTGCTCGGTTTCAGCCGGTATGGCCGCAGCCTCAAGCGCGCTGGCAGCCTGCGCGACCTGCGCTGTCGTGTCGGCCTGTGTCTGGCGCAATTCGGCCATGCGTGGTGTCAGCCCGGCCAGACGGCCCCGCAGATCGGCCGCGCGCTCGCGGCTGCGCTGGTTTTCATTGGCAGCAGAATCGGCCGCCTGCTGGGCCTGACGGGCTTGTTCAAGCGTGTGCTGGGCAGTTTGTTCAGCTTCGTTCAGAGCCTGTGTGGCGGTATCCAGCGCGTGGGCGGCCTGCTGGTCGGCCTCGATAGTGGCAAGACGCTGGGCCAGCGCGTCAAAGGCCCCCTGTTCCGTAGCATGGGCATCGCGCAGGCGGGCGCATTCGGGGGTGAGGGTATCGAGCCGGGCCTGCGCTGCGGCGTGTTTCTGCTCGTTGCTGGCGCGTTGTTCACGTGCGGTTTGCAGGCGGGCCTGTGCCTGCCGGAGCTGTGTGCGGGTTTCCTGTTCCGCAGCCTGTGCCGCAGTATGTTTGTGCTGAGCGGCCTGCAGGGCTTCGCGCGGGGCATGCACGGGGGGGAGGTCGGCCTGTGTTTGCCGTGCGCGGGCATGGGCGGCTTCTGCCTCCAGCCGGGCTGCGGCGACTCTTTCCTGCTGGGGCTGTATGGTGTCGAGCCGTGCGCGGGAGGCGGCGTGGCGGCGGCCCGTCTCGCTTTCATGCGTGCGGGCCTGCTGTAGCGCCTGTTCAACCGTAGCCCGTTCAGATCGGAAGCGGGCTATGTCGCTTTCGGTTTCCTGTACTGCCTGTGCGGCCTGTTGAACGGCCTGCTCAAGAGCGGGTTCATCAGCCTGAAGGGCGGTGATGCGCGCGCGCGTCTCACGTAGGATACGACGCTGTGCCAGCCTGCGGGCTGCCCCGCCCGTAGCTGTGGCGCGGGCGTAAAAGCCATCCCATCGCCAGAGATCACCCGCGCGGGAGACAAGGCACTGTCCCGGTGTAAGCTGTGGCAGCAGGGCTATGGCATCGCCGGTGTCGGGTACGAGGCCGGTGAAGGTCAGAATCCGCTCAAGCTCGGCAGGCGCGTTGACCAGCGCCTTGAGCGGCGTGGTGCCTGCGGGCAGTGGCGGCGGGGCTTCGGCGGCCAGAAGGCGCCAGCCGCGCACGGCGGTTTCTGTGGTGGAGGCGTCCAGCCCATCGGCAAGGGCTGCGGCCAGTGCAGGCTCATACTGCTCTTCTACCGAAAGCTGGGCGGAAACCGGGCTTCCGGCCTGCGGCTCTTCGTCGTCCAGCGCGTGATCAAGCCCTTCGGCCTGCGCGTGCAGGCGGGTCAGTTCTGTCTGGAGGGTTGTGCGGCGGGCGGTGCTGGCTGTCAGGGTTTCGCGCCGGGCGGGCAGCGCTGCTTCGGCCTGCTCAAGCAACTGGCTGATCTGTTGCAGACTGCCTTCATGCACCATACGGGCCTGCCGGGCCTCATCAAGCACGGAGTCTGGCAGGGCTTCGGCGCGGGCTTTTTCGAGTTCCTGTGAGAGTGTCTGCTCTTCCTGTCGGGCGCGGGCCAGTGCGGTTTCAGCCGCGCGTAGCGTTTCGCTGGCATTGCGGTGGCGGGCTTCCGCCTCCTGCGCTGCACGGCTGCTCTCGTTCAGAAGGGTGTCGGTTTGCAGGCGGGCCTGTTCGGCGGCTTCAAGGGCCTCAATGGCCTGCTGTGTGGTTCTGGCGGCGTCTTCTTCTGTTATGCGCAGGTGTTCGAGCGTTTCGGTGCTGACCAGCGCCGCCGTGGTTTCGGCCCGGCGGGTTTCGGCCTGTTGCAGAGCCTTGGCCAGACTGTCGAGCCGCTGGCGAGCCTGTGCGATGTTTTCTTTTTGCTCGGCCTGAGCCTGCCGGGCGGCCTCAGCCTGACTGCGGGCGACCGACAGTTCCATAGTGCGCTGGGTGCGCAGGCGCTCGCTGTCATCCGCTGCGGTGCGGGCCTGCTGGGCGGCGCGTGCGGTGCTTTCCGCTGTTTCGGCAATGGCCTGCAAGGCTTCGTCCGAGGGGAGGGCGGATTCAAGCTCCGCCACTTCGGCTTCGATCGCGCTCAGGGCCTGTGTTGTCAGCGCATGGCGCGCTCTGGCGTTTTCCAGTTCCTCTGCCGCGCGGGTATGGTGTGCCCGGGCGATGTTGAGAGTTTCTGTCAGGGCCGCGAGATCGCGCTCGACGCTTTCCAGTTCGAGCCGCAGAGTTTCCTGTCGTGTTTCCGCCTCCTGCTGCCGGGTGGGCAGGGTGGCCGTGGCGGTGTCGATTTCCGCTTTTTCAGCCTGTGTGCGCTCAAGGGCGCTACGGGCATCTGTCAGGCGGTTTGTGGCGGCGTGCAGGTCGGCTTCATGCTGGGTCAGGCGTTCGCTGGCCTCGCGGGCGAGGGTAACGGCGCGCTCTTCTTCACGGGCGGTGCCTTCGGCCAGCACGCGGCAGCGTTCCAGCGCGGTGCGGGCGGCATCGGCCTGTTCACGCAGGGCGGGCAGGCGGCGGCGGCGCTCAAACTCGGCGACTACGGCGGTTTCGGCGGCTTCCTCGCGGCTTGTCAGCGCGAGGCGCGCCTGCGCCACGGTATCAGCCGCACGCTGCACGGCCAGTCGGGCGCGGGCATGGAGCAGGGCCAGCAGTTCGGTTTCTGCTTCACGCAGAGCTGCGGACAGGGAGCGGTAATGCTCGGCTTCGCGGGACTGGTCGGCCAGTTCGCCCAGTCTTTCGCTTAGCTGTTTGCGGCGGTCTTCGGCGCGGGTCAGGTTGCTTTCGGTCGCACGCAGTTTGAGTTCGGCTTCATGCCTGCGGGCGTGCAGGCCGGTGATGCCTGCGGCTTCTTCCAGAATGCCGCGCCGTTCTTCCGGGCGTGCGCCCACCAGCATGGCGACACGGCCCTGACTGACCATGGCCGAGGAGCGCGCGCCTGAAGCCAGATCGGCAAAAAGGGTCTGTACGTCGCGCGCACGGGTGGCGCGGCCGTTAATCCGATAGTCGCTGCCTGCGCCGCGTTCAGCCCGGCGGCTGATCTGGAGTTCGTCCAGTTCAGCAAAACCCTGCGGGCCGAAGCCTTGCGTGCCTTCAAGGGTAATGGTGACTTCGGCCAGTGTACGGGCCGGGCGGGTGGCGGTGCCCGCAAAAATCAGATCGTCCATTTCGCCGCCGCGCAGCGAACGGGCGGAGGACTCGCCCATGACCCAGCGCAGGGCTTCGACCACGTTGGATTTGCCGCAGCCGTTCGGCCCGACAATACCTGTCAGGCCGGGCAGGATTTCCACCGTTACCGGGTCGGCAAAGCTTTTGAATCCGGCAATGCGAAGCCGGGCGAAACGGACAGTCATGGTCGCGCTGTTTCAGACTTGTAGCTGGCGGATGGTGTTCAGCCTGCCTGAGTCAGATTTTTGACGAATTCGTCGTACGAAATCGCGCTGGAAACCTGCAGTGCGTTGTTGAAGCGGAAAGTGGGGGTGGAATCGATATGGTACTTGGTCTGCGCTGCGTCCTGCTCGTCGATAATGAACTGCATCAGCTTCTGATCCGCTATCGTCTTGTCGAAGACATCGCCGGGCATGCCAGCAAAAGCAGCCATTTTCTTGAGTTCCGTCATCGGGTTGGCTTCACGGTCATAGGCCCAGCGGTCGAGGCTGGACAGCAGTGCCGAGCAGAAGGGCTCGTAACGCTCAACCGGCAGCGAGCGGGCGACCATGGCGGCGAGGGTCGCGGTCTGATCGGTGGGGAAATCATGGAACACGTAGCGGATTTTGCCCGTGTCGATCAGTTTTTCCTTAACCTGCGGGAAGGTGTTTTCAGCAAAATGGGCGCAATGGATGCAGGTGAGAGAAAACCATTCCTCTACCACCAGCTTGGCATCGGGGCTGCCCATCTCGCGTGGGGCGAAACGCGGATCAACCGGCGTGTCGGTTGTCGGATTGGCCGCCAGAGCGCGATTCCACAGCGGTGTGGTGGAGAGGGCGACCCCGGTGGCGGCAAGAAAAGAGCGGCGTGAAAAAGACATGGAAACCAAGCCTTCCTGACTGGTGACAACCGAAGCAGACAGCCATGACGGCAGAAAAGCCACACGTCAACCATTGATCGTACTTCGGAGCACCCGCCTGCGGTTGCAGGCGTGTCAGGTGGGGGCTGTCGCGGCTGGGGTGGTTTCTTCTGTCTGGGGTATCACGCGGCGCACCCGCACGCGGCGAATATGCCGGGCATCGGCGTCGAGCACGCGAAAGAGGAAGCCGTTTTCGTGGTTCAGCACCTCGCCCCGCGCCGGTACATGCCCCGCCATGCGGAAAACCAGCCCGCCTATGGTCTCGATTTCGGCTTCTTTTTCAGCGTCAGTCAGAATGGCGCCAATCTCGCGCTCGAACTCTTCGACCGGGCAGCGGGCATCCACATCGAAAGTGCCGTCCTGACGGGGTGTGATCATGACGGCGGCGGGTTCGTCATGCTCGTCGGAAATATCGCCCACAATGGTTTCGATCAGGTCTTCAATGGTCACCAGACCGTCGATCCCGCCATATTCGTCAATGACAAGGGCCATGTGGGTCTGGCGCTGGCGCATTTGCAGCAGCAGATCGAGCACCGGAAGCTGGGGAGCGACAAACAGCGGCTGGCGCAGCAGGGCTTCAAGGCTGAAGGCCTCGCTGGTGCCGACATAGGCGATCAGATCCTTGACGTGGATCATGCCGACGATGTCATCAAGCTGGTCTCGGTAAACGGGCATGCGCGAGTGGTTTTCCCGCCGCATCATGGCCAGCGCTTCGTCCAGACTGATTGAAACCGGCATGGCCACGATATCAGCCCGCGGCACCATGACATCATCAGCCGAGATATTGCGCAGTCTGAGCACATTGGCGATCAGCGCACGTTCCTGCCGGTCGAGTTCGGGCTGTTCACCATTTTCGGCGCTGTCGGCCTCGTTGGCGGCCTGCTGCACCAGAGCGGCAATAGAGTTGCGCAGGTTGGATGGCTGCTTGCGGCGGTGGAAAAAGGAAAAAAACTTTTTCCCCGTCTGTTCGCTCCGCTCCCCTGTGTTGCCTTCATGCTCGCTCATGAGCGGGGCTTCCACGGATTAGGCACGGATAGCCGTGACAGAATACGCGCCTCGCGCATTTCCATTTCACGGGCGTCGCCCGGATGGTGGTGATCGTACCCGGCCAGATGCAGGCTACCATGCACAACCAGATGTGCCAGATGATCCGCCACTGGCCGACCAGCCTTGCGGGCCTCGCGCAGCACCGTTTCCAGCGCGAGGATGATGTCGCCCCCGTCATAGCCCGGCGGCGGGTCGAATGTCAGCACGTTGGTGGGTTTGTAGCGGCCACGGTGGCGGCCGTTCAGTTCGCGCACCTCGCGGTCTGTCGCCAGCACGACCGTGCCGGGCAGGCCGCCGGAATCGGCGCAGGCGGCGAGTGCGCGCCAGACCAGCTTTTCAGGCTCGCGGACATGGCAGCGCCACCGGCGGTCACGCACCAGAATTTCGGGCGTGGCCGCAAATCCGTCATCAAACATCGCATCCCCCATGCGGGAGTCTGTGCGGGGCTGGTCGTTCCCGCATGCCATATCCGTCTGGTGGATATGGCCCTGGCTACTTGGCGGTTCCATTTTTCTCCTGGCGACCCTTGTTGCGGGAAGGAGTCCTGCTGGTCGCCGCCTTTGCATCATAAGCTTCAATAATGCGCGCGACCAGCTTGTGCCTGACGACATCGGTCGCGTCAAAACGTGTGATGGTAACCCCCTTGACGTTTTCGAGCGTCTCAACCGCGTCATGCAGACCCGATATGGTGCCATCGGGCAGGTCGATCTGTGTCAGATCGCCCGTTACCACCATGCGTGAGCCCGGCCCAAGGCGGGTCAGGAACATTTTCATCTGCGCGATGGTGGTGTTCTGTGCTTCGTCCAGAATAATAAAAGCGTGCGAGAGCGTGCGCCCGCGCATGAAGGCCAGAGGGGCCACTTCAATATCGCCCGAAGCCATGCGCCGCATCACCTGATCACCCGGCAGCATGTCGTGCAGGGCATCGTAGAGCGGGCGCAGATAGGGGTCGATCTTGTCTTTCATGTCGCCGGGCAGGAAGCCCAGCCGCTCGCCCGCTTCCACCGCCGGGCGGGAGAGGATGATGCGGTCGATGGAGCCTGCCTGCAACATGGCCACGGCCTGTGCCACGGCCAGATAGGTTTTGCCTGTCCCGGCCGGGCCAATGCCAAAAACGAGTTCCTTACGCGCAAGGGCTTTCATGTAGATGGCCTGCCCCGGCGAGCGCGGCTCTATCGTGCCGTGCCGCATACGGATCTGTGGCAGGTCGCCATCATCAGGCAGGGTATCCGGAGCGCTGGTGCGGGCCGGAGTGGCGGGGGAACGGCTCTCGTGCATACGGGACATGCGAATGATGGCCTCCACGGTGCTGGTATCAATGGTCTCGCCTGCCGCCAGCTTCTGGTACAGAGCGCTCAGGGTCTGACGTGCGAGACTGGTATGTGCTGGCACACCCCGGATCGAAATCCGGTTGCCGCGCCGCGCCACTTCCACATCCAGTCCTTCTTCAAGGCAACGCAGGTGCCGGTCGTGGTCGCCTACAAGGCGCGCCAGCAGGGCGTTGTTGTCAAACTGAAGGGTGACGGGCTGCTCGCCCATCGCGGGAAGGGGTGCCTCCGAAACGGAGTGCGGCGCGTGCGGTTGGCTCAAGCGTATTCCTTTTCTTCTTCCACAATGCCGCCAAGGGAATTGGTCAGGCGTTCGGTAATGCGCACCATGATCTCCTGACCGATCAGGGCAGGCTGGCCCAGCACATGCACCGGCTGGAGCCATGGGGAGCGCCCCACGATCTGGCCGGGTTTGCGGCCGGTGCCGGTAAACAGCACGGGCACGGTCTGGCCCACCAGAGTCTGGTTGAAAGCATCCTGCTGCTGGCGCAAAAGCTGCTGGAGGGCTTGCAGGCGGCTGTTCTTTACATCTTCGGGCACCTGCATGCCGGCCCCGGCGGCCGGTGTGCCGGGGCGCGGGGAGTATGTGAAGGAGTAGGCCAGCGCGAATTCCGTATCGCGCACCAGTGCCATCGTGGCTTCGAAATCCTCGTCGCTCTCGCCGGGGTGCCCCACAATAAAATCGGAAGACAGGGCAAGGTCGGGCCGGGCTTCGCGCAGGCGGCGCACGAGGTCACGGTATTCATCTGCCGTGTGGCCACGGTTCATGGCGCGCAGGATGCGATCCGACCCGGACTGGACGGGCAGATGCAGGAACGGCATGAGCTGGGGCAGGTCGCGATGGGCGGCAATCAGTGCTGCATCCATGTCGCGCGGGTGCGACGTGGTGTAGCGGATGCGCATAAGGCCGGGAATATCGGCCAGTGCATAGGCCAGCCGGGCCAGCCCCCATGGTGTGCCGTCCGGGCCTTCGCCATGATAGGCGTTGACGTTCTGGCCCAGCAGGCTGATCTCGCGCACGCCTGATGCCACCATCCGGCGCGCTTCAGCCAGAACGGAGGCCACAGGGCGGCTGCTTTCCGCCCCGCGCGTGTAAGGCACAACGCAGAACGAGCAGAACTTGTCGCAACCTTCCTGAATGGTCAGGAACGCGGTCAGGTTACCCGGTGTCTGCGGGGCTTCGCTTTCGGGCAGGAAGTCGAACTTCTGTTCCGCTGGAAACTCGGTTTCGATCACCCGCCCACCGGCGCGGGCCGCGCGGGCCACCATTTCGGGTAGGCGATGGTAGGTCTGTGGCCCCAGAACGATATCGACATAGGGTGCGCGGGCCAGAATTTCCTCGCCCTCAGCCTGCGCCACACAGCCTGCCACAGCGATAATGGTGCTGTGTCCGGCTTCCTTGCGGGATTCCTTGACCAGACGCAGGCGACCCAGTTCGGAAAACACCTTTTCCGCCGCCCTGTCACGGATATGGCAGGTGTTGAGGATGATCATGTCGGCCTGATCGGGGGCATCCACCGGGCTGTATCCCAGCGGGCGCAGCACATCGCCCATCCGTGCACTATCGTACACGTTCATCTGGCACCCCCATGTGATCACATGCAGGCCGCGTGTGGCTCGTGCGTTTAGGGTAGGTGCTGTCATGATGGCAGGCGCTCCACTGCGCCGCAGGCCCATTCCGTGCGGCAGGGGGACGGAATCGACCCAGAGGCGTCGCAGGTCAAGCGTCTTTTCTCATATCTGGCAACGTTACGGTGCCATATGGAAGAAAAAGGAGCGTTGCGATGCCTGACAGGGCCGGGCCTCCATATTTTTCAGAGAAAGTCCGGCGCGCCTGATGCGTTCCGGCCTTACCTGCGTATTGAAGCAAAAAAGGAGGCCAGCCTGTCAAGTAAGGCTTTCGTTTTTCTTACATGCGGGGGCAGAAAAACGGCAGGCAGGGTGGCCGGATCAAACCGGCCCGGCAGCACGCGGGGCGGATTGTGCTGGCGCAGGGTGGCAGCGCCTTCGGCCACGGCTTTCCATGTCGCCTGCGCCAGAGCCTTTCGGCTGGGGAACAGGTCGGGGTCGAGCGGTTCGTGCAGTACTACGGTGGCGCGCCCGCCCCGCCATTGCAGCAACTGCCAGACATGCGGGCCGAGATCCATATCGCCGTACCAGGAAAAAACCGGGCGGCGGAAGCGGCAGAGCGGCAGGCCGTTCAGTTCGTCATAAACAAGCGAGACCGGCTGGATCAGCGGCGTCATGCTGGAGTCGTCTGTGGTTGCGGCGGCTTCTGCCGCCTCCGCTCCTTTGCCGCGCAGCTTGGGGGCTTTGGCAATGGCAAAAAAGGCCGACATGAATGGCAGCACCCGTGACCCGTCCGAAGATGTACCTTCGGGGAACAGCACCAGATTGTCTCCGCCATTCATGCGCGAGATCATTTCGTCGCGCTCGCGGCCGGTGGTGTTGCGCTGGCGGCTGACAAAAATTGTCCGCCCGATCTGGGAGATCAGGCCCATGACGGGCCATTTCTCAATATCGCCCTTGGCGACGAAAACAGAGGGCAGCAACGTGCCAAGCACCGGCACATCCAGCCATGACATGTGGTTGGCGATGTAAATGACAGGCCGCTCGCCCCGCTTGCGCGCGGCAGGCCCGCCCACCGTACCAACCCGCTGGCCAACCACGCGTATACGCAGGCCCAGTATTTTGCACAGAACGCCCCAGATAACCCGCGTCCAGCGGATTTTGGCGGTGCCGGGTACGGGCAGTAGACAGGCTTCAAACCCGACAGACAGCGGTACCCATACCACCAGCGCCCCAAGGCGCAGGGCGGCGCGCACCTGCGCAATGCGCCGCGTGAGCGCGTTTGCAGGGGCGGGCAGAATGCCAGACAGATCGGGAGCATGGGGCTGGTCAGCAGCAGAGCAGGCCGCGGCGCGTGAGTGGTCAGGCTGGGTTCTGATCATGGTCCTGCTTTTGCCAGACACGTGCCTGCCGGGCAAAGGGCGCGAGCGGCCATCCGGTGAAAACACGCAAACATGCCCCCCCATACCGCGAACCGGGGGCGCTGGACAATCCGTCTCGTACTGTCCTGCCAATGGTTAAAGCATACACAAGGGCGTATTTTTGTCATGGTGTGACGCTAAGGAGCAGGTTACCCTTATGAAACTATGGAGCGAACTGGCGGTTTAGGGCATGTCAGGGGACGGCGGGTTCGGTAAGCAGATGATAGACAGCGCGTGGTGACAAGGCGGGGCAGGGCCATTTTCGGTCGGTTTGTAATCAGGGGGAATCGCGTTCTTGCAGGGGTGGCTCTGTGGGGCGTGCTGGCAACGGGGGTCAATGCGGCCGACCCTCAGCCTTACGTGACCAGTCTTGCCAGCACGGGCGAGGGGGATCTGGACACCGCACTCAAGGCATCGTCCGATCTGCTGGCCCTGCAATCCACACAGGCGGTGGGGCCATTCGCGCTGGCAGGCCGCGTGCGTGATGAGTACGACCGCCTGCGCACGGCGCTGGAAAGCTGCGGTTATTATGACGGCACGGTGCATATTGTACTGTCGCGCCCGAAAGCGGATGCAAAGGCTGCCCCCGCAGCCTCGCAGTCGCCTAATGCCCCCGGTGCCTTCATGGGGGATGACGCCGCCGTGCTGAACAGCCCCACCATTGATGGCAAATCTCAGGATCTCGCGAACTGGATCGCCAATGTGCCCAAGGGGGAAAAGGTCGAGGCGCGGGTGAGCGTGGACAAGGGGCCACTTTATCATCTGGGCCACATTACCCTTAAGGACGACAAAACCGGAGAGCCGCCAAAGCTCACGCCTGAACAGACAAAGGCGCTGGGTCTGGCTACCGGGCAGCCTGCTATCGCCCAGACCGTGCTGAACGGCGGTGGCCAGTTGCTTGATGCCCTGCGTGAAGGCGGGCATGCGCTCGCGCGTGTGGAAAAGCCAGTGGCCTATCTGCGCCCCGAAACCCGCACGCTTGATATTGTCTACCCTGTAACCCCCGGCCCGGTGCTGAATGTGGGGGCTATTTCGTTGGAGGGGTTGCAGAAAGTACATCCGGCCTTCATCCGGCGGCGGCTGACCGTGGAGGAAGGTCAGTTGTACCAGCCGTCCAAGATTGAGGCTGCCCGGCAGAACCTGACGGATCTGGGGGTGTTTTCCAGCGTGGGCGTAAAAGATGGATCCCCCACGGCGGTGGATGGCACCATGCCGCTGGATTTTTCTTTCCGCGAGGGCAAGCGCCATGCCGTAGGGGCAGAAGCCGGGTATTCGACCGATCTTGGCGCGCGAGCCGGTGTAAACTGGACCCATTTCAATCTGTTGGGCAATGCCGAGCGCCTGCGGCTTGTAGCACTGGTGACAGGGCTGGGAGGCTCGGCCCAGCAGGGTTTGGGCTATGATGTTTATGCTGATCTGTTCAAACCGGATTTTTTGCAGCGTAACCAGAACCTGAGTGCTCGTATCGAAGGGCTGCGCCAGCTTTTCTGGTCATACCGGCAGACAGCCCTGCTGGTGCGTGGCGGTGTGGCTCGGCCGCTGGCGCGGAACTGGAATGGTAATTTTGGGCTGGCGGCGGAGCAGGAATCCATCGAGCAGTTTGGCGTTACCCGTGACTACACAATCCTGTCTGCTCCGCTATCCACGACTTTCGACAATACCGGGGTAGGTAATCCGATCGAACCGGCAACCCACGGCATGCGGCTGAGCCTTGGGGTTACGCCGTCATTTTCGTTGGGTACGAAAGGGGAAGGAACATCCTTTTTCGCGGTCATGAATGCGTCCGCCTCCACCTATTTTGACCTGAACCATCTGGGAATCAGCAAACCGGGGCGCAGTATTCTGGCGTTCCGTGGAACGATAGGCAGCATTCAGGGCGCGAGCACATGGAGCATTCCGCCGGATCAGCGCATGTATGCGGGGGGCAGCGCAACCGTGCGCGGTTATCGCTGGCAGGGGGTTGGCCCGCAATATGGCGATACCCGCTACGCGATCGGCGGCACGTCTATTGATGCAGGGTCGGTTGAATATCGGCAGCGGATTTTACGCAGTTTTGGCATGGCCATGTTTGCCGATGCAGGCCAGGTGGGTGAAACCTCCATGCCGTTCAATGGCACCCTGCGTGTCGGCACGGGTGCGGGTGTGCGCTATTATACGCCTATTGGCCCTGTGCGGCTGGATGTGGCAGTGCCTATCAACCGCGCGCCGCAGGGCGATAAATGGGATCTGTATATCGGGCTAGGGGAGGCGTTCTGATGGCCGCGCAGGAACAGGGAGTCCCCCCATCAAATACAACGCCCCCTGCTGGCGCCCCCCCGCGCCGTCTGTGGCGGCGTGTGGCGCGTATTGTGCTGGCTGTTGCCGGTGGGCTTGTCGGGCTTGTGGTGCTGGTTGTGGCGGGGCTGCTCGTCTGGGCCAATACCGGAGCCGGGCGGGCGGTGCTGCTGCGCCAGACCGAAGCACTGACGGGTGGCATGGTGCGCGTGGCCGGTCTTTCCGGGCGGTTTCCTGATAATTTCCGGCTTCAAAGCCTTGAAGTACGCGATGCCACCGGCCCGTGGCTGACCCTGCGCGACCTGCATCTGGACTGGTCCGTGCTGGCGTTGCTGGGGCGCACGGCGCGTGTAAACGCCTTTACCGCCGATACGCTTGACCTGCCCCGCCTGCCGGTTTCCGAGGAGAGCAAGAGCGAGCCAGAAACCGGCACGCCATCATGGCATGCGCTTGGGGTGGATATCCGCAGGCTTGCCGTGCGGCAGATCACACTGGGGGCACCGGTTATGGGGCAGGCGGCCCAGTTGAGCCTGTCCGGGCATGGGCGTCTGGGCGCTTTGGGGGTTGTGGTCGGCAATTTCAGTCTGACCAAAATACCCGGTGTGGATATTGGTCTGGATATCAAACGGCTTGACCGCGCAGGCATGCTGTCGCTGGCTACCACGGCGGGTGGCGGAAGGCTGGCCCTGCATCTTAAGGCGCAGGATGGCACGGATGGTTTTCTGGCCACGCAGCTGGATACGGCGCAGTTGGCTCCTGTGTCTTTGCAGATGGATCTGGATGGCCCCGTTGCTGCCGCAGCGCTGCACGTTACCGCGCAGGCGGGTGCGGCGACAGCCCAGACCGATGGCCTGCTCGATCTGGTGGGCGGGCGTATGGACAGGCTGGAGGCGCAGGCTCATGCCCCAGCCCTGTCCCTGTCTGATACGCTAGGCTGGAAAGAAATTACCTTTGCCGCCCATCTGAGCGGGATGATGAGCGCCCCCCTTGGCAAGGCAGACCTGAGTGTGGACAGGCTGGCCGCCGGGGGAAGCTCTATCGCAACATTACAGGCCCATTTCACGGGGGAGGGCACAACAGCCCAGGCTCTGGCGCAGCTTCTGCACCTGAGTGTTAAGGCCGATGGTGTGACCGTGCCGGGTAAGGCTCCTCTTGTGCTCGCCGCAGCACCACTGGAACTGGATGCACGGCTTTCTCCTCAGGCAGATGGGCGGCCCCTGAGCGTCACCCTCAATCATCCTCTACTGGCCCTGATGGCGCAGGTTCGCACGGCAGCGCCCCAGACCGCCGCCCTCACACTCAAGCTGCCAGACCTGCTGCCGGTGGGTGAAGCCGTGGGCATGGCCCTGCGAGGTCAGGCGGGACTGGAGGCCCATATCGCCCGCCCCGCGCAGGCCGATGGCGCAACGCAGGTTACGGCGTCCGGCACGTTGGGTATCGCCGGAGGGCAGCCGCAACTGGTCGGGCTGGTCGGGCAGAATGGGCAGTTCGCGCTTACGGCGGACATTACGCCGCTACCTGCGCAAAAAAAACCGCAGGCTTTGCCTGCTGGCCAGCGTATCGCCCTGCAAAGCCTGACACTGGACGGGCGCGGCATACACCTGAAAACACAGGGGCGGATGGATACCGGGCGGGATATGGATGTTTCCGCCTCGGTCGGGTTGCCTGACCTGTCCATGGCGCTGCCTTTTCTGCGCGGTGGGCTGGAACTGGGGCTGACAGCGCAGGGGCCGTTGGCGGATTTTGCCGCGCATGTGCATGTGCAAGGCAGCCCCGGCACCGCGGATATGACCCCCGCACCGCTGGTGCTTGATGCCGCCCTGCGCGATCTGCCCGGTGTGCCGCAGGGGACGGTGGACCTGCATGGCACCATGGATCACGCGCCGGTGGCGTTCGGTCTGGCCATGGACAGCCAGGAAGACGGCGCACACCGCTTCAACCTGACAGCACTGTCTTGGAAAAGCGTGCAGGGCGAGGGGGAGCTGAGCCTCAAACCCGGCGAAGTTATTCCCATGGGCACTTTGGGTCTCAAGATCGGCAAGCTGGCGGACCTGCGCGGGGCTGTTGGCAAGCCACTGGCAGGGAGCCTGACAGCCAACATCAACACTGACAGCACGGGGGATGTGCCGGTTGTCCATGCCCGGCTGGATGGGCATGGCAGTCTGGCCGACATGCGGCTCGGTAGCCTTGCCTTTAAAGGCGATGTGCGCGACCCGGCAGGCAAACCGGCAGTTGATCTGTCGCTTAAGCTCGGGGGGATCGCGGCGCAGGGTATTACAGGCAGCGCGCATCTGGGCGCACGTGGGCCGCTGGAGGCCATGGTGCTGGATGCGGGCGTCGGCCCGGCAGGCTGGGGAGGCAAACCCCTGTCTCTGGCGATGGAAGCCCTGCTGGATGTGCCAGACCAGAAGGTGACGCTCCGGCGACTGAACGCCAGTGCCAGAGGTGAAAACCTGCGACTGCTTGGCCCCGCCGTACTGACCTATGGTGCGACCTTGGGCGTTGACCGGCTGCACGCTACACTGGGGGCGGTAACCGGTGGCGAAAGTGCCGTGCTGGACATCAAGGGGCATATCAAGCCGACGCTGACCCTGAATGCAGACCTGCGGAACCTGACGCCCGCGTTGGCCGAGCCGTTCGTACCCGGATTGCGGGCGCAGGGTGTGGTGTCTGCTTCCGCAGCGCTGACCGGCACGCTCGACCAGCCGCATGGGCAGATCAATCTGACCGGCAATGGCCTGCGGATGGGGGGCAGCATGGCTGTGGCCTCGGTGCCGCCTTTGGGCCTGACGCTGAATGCGACCCTGAATGGCACTACTGCTGCGGTACGTGGTCATGCGCATGCGGGGGGCAAGCTGGAGCTGAACACCAATGGTACCGTGCCGCTGCGTGGTCGCTCGGGGCTGGATGTTATGGCCGATGGTGCGCTCGACCTCAGTCTGGCCAATGGCGTTCTGGGTGCGCAGGGCAGGCAGCTTATGGGGCAGGCCCGTATGGGGCTGCGCTTGCAGGGCACACTGGCGCGGCCGCGTGTGAGTGGGGCTGTCACGCTTGAAAAAGCGGATTTTCAGGACTTTGCCGCCGGTGCTCATCTGTCAGACATCAATGGGCGTCTGGTGGGTAATGAGGGGCGGCTGGATATTCAGTCCCTGACGGCCAAAGCCGGTTCCGGTATGGTGGAGGCCAGTGGCACGATCGGTATTGCTGAACCCGGTCTGCCCATAGACCTGCGGCTAAAGGCCCGGAATGCGCGGCCAATAGCCAGCGACCTGCTGACTGCTGTGCTCGATGCGGATCTGGGTGCGCGCGGGCAGGTGCGGGGGCGTCTGGATGTCGTGGGGAGCGTGACGTTGAAGAATGTCGAGGTGAACATTCCCAACTCCCTGCCAACATCCGTGGCGCGGCTTGATGTGATCCGTCCGGGTGAAAAACCTCCGCAGGATGATGAGGCGCGTGCCGCCAGCGTGCATAAAACGGTGATCGTGCTTTCCCTCGATCTGATTTCGCCGGGACGTTTTTTCGTGCGCGGGCATGGGCTGGATGCAGAAATGGCGGGGCGTCTGAAAATTGGCGGCACCGCGCAGGCGCCACAGGTGGCGGGCGGCTTTACCCTCAAGCGGGGTAACTTCAATCTGGCCGGGATTTCGCTCAATTTCACCAAGGGTAAAGTGGCGTTCAACGGCAGTGGTGTTGGCCACAAACTCGACCCCACGCTCGATTTTCAGGCGGATCGGGTCGTCAATGGTGAAACCGCCATGCTCAAGGTCGGCGGCTATGCCAGCGCGCCCAAAATCACATTCGAATCCCTGCCGCCTCAACCGCAGGATCAGGTTCTGGCCATGCTGCTTTTCGGCACGGATGCGCGCTCGCTCTCTTCCACCCAGATGGTGGAACTGGGGGCGGCGGTTGCGACGCTGACAGGGCTGACTCCCTTTGATCCGATGGGAACGCTCCGTAAAACCCTGCATCTGGACAGGCTGACCATCGGCGGCGGGAGCGGTTCCAACGCCAATGGTAGCGGTGCTGGTGCGAGTGTGGAGGCGGGTAAATACGTGATGAAAGGGGTGTATGTGGGCGCCAAGCAGGCCACATCGGGCTCGGGTACACAGGCGCAGGTTCAGGTGGATCTGACCAAAAGCCTCAAGCTCAACACCACCGTGGGTACCGGGGGGAACGTGACGGGCTTTACCACGCCGGAAAATGATCCGGGTAGCAGTGTGGGTATTCTATGGCAGCATCGTTACTGAGCGAGCGGGGGGCAACGGCCCGGAGGCAAACGGATAAGCCCGCCTCCTCAGGAGGCGGCCAGATCCATGACCACAGGGACATGATCCGAAGGCGAGGCCCAGTCGCGCACATCGCGCAAAACCTGCATGGCAGAGAGTTCGGGTACAAGATCGGGTGTGACCCAGATATGATCCAGCCTGCGGCCCCGGTCTGACTTTTTCCAGTCCCGGTTACGGTAGGACCACCAGGTGTAAAGCTTCTCGTCAGCCGGTACGAAGTGGCGCATCGCATCCACAAACGCGGTCTGGCGCCAGCGTTCGAGGCGCTCGGTTTCCGGCGGCGTATGGCTGACGATCTTCAGCAACTGCTTGTGGCTCCACACATCGTGTTCGAGTGGTGCGATATTCAGATCGCCCACCACAATCGTGCGGGTATTTTCACGCTGGGCGAACCACTGGGCTGCCTCTTCCACAAAAGCTAGCTTGTGCGCGAATTTGGGATTGATGGCGGGGTCGGGTTCATCTCCCCCCGCAGGGACATAGAAATCATGCAGTTCCACGCTGCCCTGCGGTGCATGCACGCGAGCGGCGATATGCCGACAATCCTCTTTCTCGTACCACACGGGCAGGTTGGTGAGCGGCTCAAGTGGGTGGCGTGAGAGTATGGCCACGCCATTGTAGCCCTTCATGCCCTGAAAGTGCAGGTGTGCGAATCCCATCGCGTGCAGCGCTTCACTGGGAAAAAGCGGGTCTGGCACCTTGGTTTCCTGCAGGCAGACCACATCGGGGCTGATGTCGGCCACCAGCTTTTCCAGCAGGGGCAGGCGCAGGCGGAGGGAGTTGATGTTCCATGTCACAAGTCGCATGGCTGGGGCATGGCGTATTGTGGCGTGCGGGGCAAGAAAAAAGCAGCGTGAACAAGGGGGGATAATGCACCTGGCCTCTTGCAATTCCGGCGTGCGGAGCCATTGTCATGACATGACCGCAGATCAAACACAGCCTTCACCCGCGCCGGAAATCTGGGCGCTGCATCGCTCCATTCTGACGTTGGACAGCCACATAGACATACCCTGGCCTGATCGCGATGATGCGTTTGAAGACACGCCCGACCGGCATGTGGATCTGCCCAAAATGCAGCGCGGCGGCATGTCGGCTGGCTGTTTCGTGGCGTATATCGGGCAGGGGCCGGTTACAGCGGAGGGGCACGCACAGGCCGGGCAGCAGTGTCTGGAAATGCTGGATGCGATCAACCGTATGCAGGGGAGCCGCAATGGCGTGACAGCCCGCCGGTGCGATACGGCTGCCCAGATTCGCGCAGCCCATGCCGAAGGGGTGCTGGCTGTCGTGGCGGCGGTGGAAAACGGTTACGGCATGGGCGAGGATACGGCGCTGCTGGCGCAGTTCCGCCAGCGTGGTGCGCGTTATGTAACGCTGACACATAACGGCCATAACGCATTGGCGGATGCGGCCATTCATCGCCCCAGTCTGGGGGATAAGCCCGAGCGGCATGGTGGGCTGTCGGCTCTGGGGCGCGAGGCGGTGCGTGTCATGAACCGCCTCGGGCTGGTGGTGGATGTCTCGCATGCCTCACGCCAGACGATGATGCAGGCGGTCGAAGCCTCTGCAACACCGGTGGTGGCCAGTCATTCCTGCGTGCGCAGCCTGTGCGATCATCCGCGCAATCTTGATGACGGCCAGCTTGATGCGCTGGGTGCGCGTGGCGGTGTTATCCAGATTACCGCCATGCCAGCGTTCTTGCGGCCCAAGCCGGAGGAGGGGCGCCGTACGGCGGGCGTGGCCGATTTTGTGGATCATATTGATTACGTGGTGCGGCGGCTCGGGGTTGAGCATGTCGGCATTTCTTCGGACTTTGATGGCGGCGGCGCCCTGTCGGACTGGCACAACGCCACACAGGGCGTGCTGCTGACACAGGAACTGCACAGGCGTGGTTACGACCGGAGCGAAATCGAGGCATTCTGGGGCGGTAATTTCCTGCGGCTGCTTGAGCGGGCCGAGCAGGTGGGGGCGGAACAAAGCGCGATCATGGGTGCTGTTGGAGAGTAGAAAAAATTGTCCACTTCTCTCTTGACAGCCTCTGTTTTCAACAGAATCTCCGAAGTGTGCATGGGAGTCAGAAGGGCTTTTTTGATAAAAACCTTCTGAATCAAGCGCTTGTTCTTCATGCTTAAAAAATGGGCATTCTGATGGAAAGGCCGCAAATCTGCGGCTCGCAGTCTGTCCATGCCATCTGTTCCACAGAGTTATCCACAAAAATGGTGGATGAAAATTGCAGCCTCAAAAGAGCGCTTTATGACAGCAGAAAAAACCGGAAATGACGCCTCGCAGCCCCTGTCGGCACAGCCTGCTCCAAACCCGGATGAACAGGGCGTACAGGCGCAGGACAGCGCGGATGGGCTGAAAGGAGTCGAGGCCATACGCCACGCTCTGCGCACCATGCCCTATGCGCCGGGCGTTTACCGTATGCTGGGGGCTCGGGGCGAGGTGCTGTACGTGGGCAAGGCGCTGTCGCTGCGCAAGCGGGTGACATCCTACACCCATGTGGCGCGCCTGCCCGAACGCCTGCGCAGGATGGTGTCGGAAACGGTTACGATGGAAATCGTCACCACCCATACCGAGGCCGAGGCCCTGCTGCTTGAGGCCAATTACATCAAGCGCATGAAGCCACGCTTCAATATCCTGCTGCGTGATGACAAAAGCTACCCGTGGCTGATGCTGACGGATGAACACCCTTTTCCCCAGATTGCCAAACATCGGGGCAAGCCGGTCAAGGGGGCATCACTCTGGGGGCCTTTTGCTTCCGCATGGGCGGTTAATCAGACCCTGAACCTGATCCAGCGGGTTTTTCTGCTGCGTTCCTGTACCGATGCGGTGTTCAACAGCCGCAGCAGACCCTGCCTGCTGTATCAGATCAAACGCTGTTCCGCCCCGTGTGTGGACCGGATTGAACCGCAGGCTTATGCGCAGCTTGTCGAGCAGGCGCGTGACTTCCTGTCCGGTAAAGATGGCGCCCTGCGTGAGACGTTGGGGCATCAAATGAACGAAGCCTCCGAAGCCCTTGATTTTGAAAGAGCGGCCCTGTTGCGAGACCGTATCCGCGCTCTGGCGCAGATGCAGGAGTCCAGCACCATCAACCCGGCCTCCCTGCCGGAAGCGGATGTGCTGGGCCTGTGGCAGGAAGGGGGGCAGACCTGCATTCAGGTGTTCTTTATCCGTGGCGGGCGCAACAATGGCAGCCGCTCGTTTTTTCCCGCCCATACGCAGGATGAGGCAGCGGGAGATATTCTGAGCGCGTTTATTGCCCAGTTTTACGACGACAAGCCCTGTCCGGCCCGCATACTGGTGAATGCGGATCTGCCAGAGCAGGCACTATTGTCCGAGGCCCTGTCCCTGAGGCGTGGCCGCAAGGTGGAAATAACGTACCCCCAACGCGGTGAAAAAAAGCAGGTACTTGATCACGCCGTCACCAATGCGCGTGATGCGCTCAAGCGCAGGCTGGCCGAAACGGCAGGGCAGGCGCGGCTACTGGAAGGCGTTGCAACCCTGTTCGGGCTGTCGGCCCCCCCGAACCGTATCGAGGTGTACGATAACAGCCATATTCAGGGTGCTCATGCTTACGGGGTCATGATTGTCGGTGGGCCGGAAGGATTCGACCGCAAGGCCTATCGCAAGTTTCGTATTCGTGGCCCGGTTACGCCGGGCGATGATTTCGGCATGATGCGCGAAGTGCTGGAGCGCCGTTTCGGGCGTGCGCTCAAGGAGGCCGAGTCAGGCGATACCTCCAACTGGCCCGATGTGCTGCTGATCGACGGTGGGGCCGGTCAGTATTCTGCCGTGCGGGCCGTGCTGGATGAGCTGGGGGTAACAGGGGTAACGCTGGTTGGTATTGCCAAAGGGCCAGACCGCGATGCCGGGCGTGAATGGTTTTACACCGGTACAGGAGCGCCGTTTCAGCTCGATCCGCGCGACCCGGTTCTCTACTACCTCCAGCGCCTGCGTGATGAGGCGCACCGTTTCGCCATTACCACCCACCGGGCGGGCCGTTCCAAAACGCTTGTGACATCCGAACTGGATGATATTCCCGGTGTTGGCCCAGCCCGAAAAAAAATGTTGCTCAATACATTTGGCTCGGCGCGGACGGTGCGGCAGGCGGGGTTGGCGGAACTTGAAGCCGCACCCGGCATCAACCGCGAAATGGCACGCATTATTTACGGGCATTTTCACCCGGATTGGCAACCGGGTTAGGAGGCGTGTCCGATCAAAAAAAACGGCTTGGGGCAATTGGGGCTCAGGCAGGCATTCCAGCATGGACGGAAATACGCTAATATCCGTTTCGATGCTGACAGATCTGCCCAATGTCCTGACGCTTTCGCGTATCGCGGCTATCCCGGTTGTGGTGTGGCTTGCGGCGTGGGGTACGCCTGACGCAAATGCAGGCGCGTGCGTTCTGTTCATTCTCGCCGGGATTACCGATTATTTTGATGGCAAGCTCGCGCGCTCCCGCCATCAGTTATCGGATTTCGGGCGCATGTTCGATTCCATCGCAGACAAGCTGCTGGTCGGAGCCTGCCTGATGGTGCTGGCGGGCTATATGCGCCTGCCGTATTTCAGCCTGTGGCCTGCCATTGTCATTCTGTGCCGTGAAATTCTGGTTTCCGGCATGCGTGAATATCTGGCCGAACGCCGGGCAAGCCTGCCAGTCACACGGCTTGCCAAATGGAAAACCGGCTTTCAGATGACCGCTATCGGCTTTCTGCTTGCGGGCGATGGCACGGGGCAGGTGTTGGGCATGCCTTGGCTGCCCGTGGCGTTTATCGGGGCCACATTGCTGTGGATTGCTGCCGCGTTAACCCTGATTACCGGATGGGATTACCTGACAACCGGCCTGAGGCATGTCGAGCGCTAGGCGCGCATATGGCTGCATTGTGTTCGCATGCCCGCATGGGATTTTTCCGCCATTTTGTGTGATTGTGGGCAGGACACGCTGCTAATGCACGGGCGGTCTGCTCGGGTGGGGCTGAAAAGCGCTGCCTGTCTCATGCTGTCCCTGTTTGTTCAGGGGTGTGGTGGTGCGACATCGCCAGCCACATCGCCAGCCGGACAGGATGCATTGGTACGGCTGGATACCGAATCCCGGCGGCATATCCGGCATGAGGATCTTATGCGGCGCGATACAGCACTGCACGCTCCCATGAAACTGGATGTCTCAGCAATCAGGCCATTGCTGGACGAGGCTTCTGTTCTGCCACGCGAAACGGCGGCACCCGTGCGTGGGGCGAGTGGTGCAGGTCTGGCCCCGGAGTCTGTTCTGCCCGATGGGCAGGAACTGCACATGGATAACCAGCATGATGTCATGGAGCCGGAAGGGGCAGTCCCGCCGGGCGGGGTGGGGAAAGCTGGCGGAACGAGCCCGACCTCTATAGATATCCCCAATGCTGATGGCAGCATCACCCATGTGGCGCCGGATGGCACGGTGCGAACCGAAAAGCTGATTTCACACACGCGCTCTGCTCAGGGGCGGGGTGGCTGAGGGTACGGTACAAGGCATCGCAGAGGTGCCGCAGGATTTTAAAGGGAGTGCGACAACCGGCATGACAGTCACGGTTCTGTATTTTGCCGCCTTGCGTGAGCAGATCGGGCGTGAGGCTCAGGAACTCGATGTTCCGGCTGAAGGGCTGGCGGTATCCGCCCTGCTGGCGCGGCTGGGGGCGGAGGATTCCCGCGCTGCCACAGCACTGGCGGAGCAGCCCCGGCTACGCGTGGCAGTCAACCACGCTCTGTGTGCGATGAGTGACATGGTGCGTCCGGGCGATGAAGT
Source organism: Acetobacter suratthaniensis (assembly GCF_017377745.1). Lineage (GTDB taxonomy): Bacteria > Pseudomonadota > Alphaproteobacteria > Acetobacterales > Acetobacteraceae > Acetobacter > Acetobacter suratthaniensis. The sequence continues at coordinate 548,016 of NZ_JAFVMG010000001.1, forward strand.
GGCGGTATTTCCGCCCATGACCGGTGGCTGAGCCTGTGCAACAGGGCCAGGGCGTGCGTGTTGCCGTGCAGGCAGAGGCATTTGATGTGGCGGCGGAAATGGCGCGTCTGTCCTCCCTGTCCACGTTGGCGGGGGGTATCAGCCTGTTTGTCGGGCAGGTGCGTGGTGGGGCGGGGCTGGTCAGCCTTACGCTTGAACACTATCCGGGCATGACCGAAAAAGTCATGAGGACGCTGGCGGATGACGCCATGACGCGTTTCGACCTGCTGGGCTGCACGGTGATTCACCGTATCGGGCGGCTGGAGGTTGGCCAGCCGATCGTTTTTGTAGGGGCTTGTGCTGCCCATCGTGGTGCTGCGCTGGCGGCCACCAGTTTTCTGATAGATCGGCTGAAGACGGGCGCTCCCTTCTGGAAGAAGGAAGAATATGCCAGCGGCGCAGCCACATGGGTTGAAGCCCGCGTGGAAGATGAAGCCGCCGCCAGCGCATGGGACGCCCCGTAAGACAGGGCGCGGGCGCCTTAGCCCCCCAGAACCGTGCGGATGGTGCGTGTGAGGTGCCGCAGTTCGTCCTCACTGATGGTGAAGGCGGGTGTCAGATAGACAATGTTGCGGAAGGGGCGGATCCACGCACCATGCCCGATAAAGGTCTGTCGTAGGGTATCGGGGTTTGCAATCCGTTCGAGTTCCACCACCCCAATGGCCCCGAGTGTGCGGACATCGCGCACGCCGGGCAGGGTGCGGCAGGCTTCGAGTTCTTCGCACAGTATGGCATTGATACGGGCGACCTGCTCCAGCCGGGGCTCGCGTTCAAACAGGTCGAGCGAGGCATTGGCGCAGGCGCAGGCCAGAGGGTTGGCCATGAAGGTTGGGCCGTGCATGAGTGCGTGTTCGGGATTATCCGACAAAAAAGCCTCGAACACATGACGGCGGGCAACCGTTGCGGCTAGCGCCATAGTGCCGCCTGTCAGGGCTTTTGAAAGCGTGATGATATCCGGCACGATCCCCGCCTGCTCACAGGCGAACAGGCTGCCTGTGCGGCCAAAGCCGGTAAAGATTTCATCAAGGATCAGCAGGACATCGTAGCGGTCAGCCGCGGTGCGCAGGGTTTGCAGCACATGTGGTGGGTGGAACAGCATACCCCCGGCACCCTGCACCAGTGGTTCCACGATAATGGCTGCCAGTTCATGCGCGTGTTGTTCCAGCAGGCTGTAAAAGCGTGCCGTACTGGCCTCATCCACCGGTAGGGGAGCAATGACGTGCTGCGCCAGTGCTTTGCCATATAGGTGGTGCATACCTTCTTCGGGGTCGCAGATGGCCATGGTGGCCAGCGTGTCGCCGTGGTAGCCGCCCTGAAACGCCAGCATTTTTGTGCGGTTCTGTTCGCCACGGTTGAGCCTGTATTGGATGGCCATTTTCATGGCTACTTCGACTGCGACAGAACCGGAATCCGTAAAAAAGACCCGCTCCAGATCGCCCGGCAGCAGGGCGCACAGGCGGCTTGCAAGGCGCAGGGCGGGTTCATGCACCATGCCGCCAAACATGACATGGGGCATGCGCGCCAGTTGTTCGGCTGCGACAGCATGAATATGCGGGTGGTTGTAACCGTGGCAGGCTGTCCACCATGCCGCTACACCATCGACCAGCCTGCGCCCGTCTGCCAGCGTTATGCGGCTTCCCTGCGTGGCAATGCAGGGCAGGGGCTGCGGTGCGGTCTGCATCTGGCTGTAGGGGAGCCAGATATGGGGCAGACCCTGTGTGTACCATGCGGGTTCCGGGGCTTGGGGGGCATGGGCCGCGTGAGCGTTGGAGGGGGCGGTATTCATGCGCGTGTCCTTGCAGGAAGATTGACCGAAGGCGCGCGCTCCGGCACCAAGTCGTGTCATGATGCGGTTTGATGATCTGTTTCTTAAAGGGCTGGATACTCTCGCGGGGCAAGGCCGTCTACGGTCGTGCAGGGACTGGGGGGCCGAGGCCGGTGCGTTCCTGCAGCGCGGGGCTGATGGGCCGCGCGTCGTGGATTTTTCCTCCAACGATTATCTGGGCCTGCGCACACATCCGCTGCTGGCTGAACGTGGAGCGGAGTGGGGGCGCCGTTTTGGCAGCGGCAGCGGTGCGTCCCGGCTGGTGACGGGCACCATGCCCGCAACGCGCGCGCTTGAAGCGCGGCTGGCGGCCCTTAAAGGCATGCAGGCCGCGCGTATTTTTTCATCAGGCTGGCAGGCCAATGCCTCACTGGTGCCTGCCCTTGTGGCGCTATCGCGGCAGGTGACCGGCGTACCGGCGATCGTTCTGGTCGATAAACTCATCCATGCCAGCCTGTATCAGGGCTGTGCGGCCGCCGGTGTCAGGCCTGTTCGCTTCCGCCATAATGACATGGAGCATCTGCGCACGTTGCTGGAACAGGCCGAAGGGCCGGGCTTACGTCTGATCCTGACAGAAAGCGTGTTCAGTATGGATGGTGACCGGGCGGATATGGAAGCGCTGCATAGCCTTGCGCAGGAGTACAATGCCTTCCTGTGTGTGGATGAAGCGCATGCCACGGGCATTCTGGGGCCACAGGGCAAGGGGCTGGTAGCCGGGCGGGCTGACCTGGTGGTGGGTACCTTCAGCAAGGCGCTGGGGTGCATGGGGGCGTTTGTTGCGGCATCGGAGGCGGTGTGCCGGTGGCTGGAGAATGCGGCTTCAGGCTTTGTGTTCTCCACAGCGCCTTCTCCGCTGGTGCTGGGGAGTGTGGATGCGGCGCTGGACAGGCTTGCGGATATGGATGAAGCCCGCGCTCATGTGGCTGGGCTGGCTAATCTGTTCCGCGAGCGCATGACCGGACAGGGGTTTGATGTCGGCCCGTCCACCACGCAGATTGTGCCGGTTCTGGTCGGGCAGGAAGCAGAGACTCTCGCACTGGCCCGTGCGGTTGAGCAGGCGGGTTTTCTGGCGGTCGCTATCCGGCCACCCACGGTGCCGCCGGGGGCGTGTCGCCTGCGTGTGGTGCTGCACGCTCACCATACCCGCGAACAGGTGGAGGCGCTGGCGACCGCCATCACGCAGGCAACAAGGAGCCTGTCTCATGACTGAGCCGCGCGTGGTGCTGGTGCATGGCTGGGGGTTTGGGCCAGAGTTCTGGGGCCCCCTGCGGGAGCGGCTTAGCAGGCCCGATGTGTCAGTCGCGGATCTTGGTTTTTTTGGTGGTGGGCACGGGCTGGCTCCGGCGGAGTTGGCGGCGTTCTGTCAGGCTGGTGGGCCAGTGCTGGCGGTGGGCCACTCGCTGGGTTTTCTGTGGCTGGCCAGTCAGGTGACGTTACCTGCGGGGAGCTTTCTGGCGGGGATCAACGCTTTTGGTTGCTTTGCCGCCCGCCCGGATTTTTCAGCCGGTGTGGCGCCGCGCCTTCTGGGGCGTATGGCGCAGGGGCTGGACAGGGCCGCCCTGACGGTTGTGAATGATTTTCGCACACGCTGTGGCGGCGGTGCCCTGCCAGCTCAAACCATGCCTGATAGCGCGGCTCTTGCGGACGGATTGCAGCTTTTGCGTGAGGGAGATGCCCGCACCGCGCTGGCGGGTATGGGAACGAATATGGCGGTGCTGGCAGCAGAGGATGACCCGATCGTGCCTCCGGCCATGACGAAGGATTCCCTGCCAGCAGCCGCGGCCCTCACATGGACACAGGGCGGCCACCTGCTGCCACAAACCGCCCCGGATACCTGCGTGGCATTTCTGAACCGATGCCGCCAGACAATGCGCGAGAGACAGCCATGACCCGTTCTTTATCTGGTGGAGTATCGCAGCAGAGCGGCGCACGGCAGGCGCGTATCCGTGCGCATTTTGATCATGCGCAGGGTTATGATGGAGCGGCGACACTCCAGCGCGTGGCAGCGCGCGCGCTGGCGGGCGATCTGGCCCGCTCAATGGCTGATCGTGCTGAGAAACCCCTGCGTGTGCTGGAAATCGGCTGTGGTACCGGGCTTTTAACGGCCCAGTTATGTGGCCTGTGGCCACAGGCCCATATTCTGGCCACGGATTACGCGCCACGCATGCTTGAGCGTGTGCGCGAGCGGCTGGGTGTGCGCGTGGAAACCCGGCTTATGGATGCCGCAAGCCCGGATGTGCATGGCCCGTTCGATGTCATTTGCGGCAATCTGGTGTTGCAATGGCTGGACAACCCGGCGGAGGCCCTGCACCGGCTGGCAGCACTGCTGGCGCCCGGCGGTGTTCTGGCGGTTTCAACCCTGCGAGCCGGTACTTTTGCCGAATGGCAGGCAGCCTGTGCGGCAGAAGGGCAGATATCCGCAACCCCCCATTACCCGGATATGGCCGAACTGGCCCGGTGGGTACCCTACCCCTGCCAGGGCCTGTGGCGTACCGAACGCAGTGTGCAGTCTTTTGCTGCGGGGCTTGATTTTGTCCGTCATCTTAAGGCGACAGGGGCCAACACGCCCCGCGTGGGGGTGGCGGCTATGGGGGCAGGGGTACTCAGGCGGGTGGCAGCCCGGTTTGAAGAGGCCGGAGCGTCTGTCACATGGGAACTGGCTTATGGCTGTTTCCGCCGTCCGTCCCGTGCAGGCGTGTTCGTGACCGGCACGGATACCGGGGTGGGCAAAACACTGGTTTCAGCCTGTCTGGTGCGGCGCTGGCAGGCGCTGTACTGGAAGCCCCTGCAAAGTGGCCTGGCAGATGAGGAGGGTGACACCCCGACCATAGCCCGGCTGGCAGGGGCGCACGTGCGGTGCCTGCCGCCAGCAGGTGCGTATCAGGCTTCGCTCTCGCCTGAGGCGGCCGCGCGCGCGGAAGGAGCTGCCATAAACCCGGCCTCACTGGCTCTGCCTATGGAGGAGCCGGAACAGCCGCTGGTCGTGGAAGGTGCGGGCGGGCTGATGGTGCCGGTTACGGATGAGATCATGATGATTGATCTGGCGCAGCGCTGGGGCTTGCCTGTTGTGCTGGTGGCGCGGAGCGGGCTGGGTACGCTCAACCACACGCTACTCAGTCTTGAGGCTTTGCGTGTTCGTGGCATAGCTGTGGCGGGTGTGGTGCTGAACGGCCCCCCCAACCCGGAAAACAGCCGCACCATTGCTCACAAAGGTCAGGTGAGGGTGCTGGCGGATATTCCGCATGAGGCACATCTGGATGCCACAGTGGTGGCGGAACTGGCGCAGCGCCTGCCGCTCTGGGCAGATATCGCCGGAGGGTAAAACGGCTACTGGCCTAGCCGTGTTGCCCTCGCACACTCAGCCACAGGTTTTGCTGACGGTTGAGTGTGGGGGCGTTAATCGACGGCTGTGGGTTAGTACTGTCGCAGCAGGCCGCTGAGCTGGCCCTGAATGCGGAGCCGGTCGGCAGGGACAATTCGGGTTTCATACCGCGCATTGGCGGGTTCAAGCGCAATCATGCCGCCCTTGCGGCGCAGGCGTTTGAGTGTGACTTCGCTCTCATCAATCAGGGCGACGACAATCTGCCCGTTTTCAGCCTGATCGGTTTTGCGGATGATCACCTGATCGCCATCCATGATCCCTGCTTCGATCATGGAATCGCCCGCCACTTCAAGCGCGTAATATTCGCCATTACCCAGCATGGTGGCAGGCACGGACAGGCAGGGGCCCGATGAGGCTACGGCCTCGATCGGCAGACCTGCGGCAATACGCCCGTAAAGCGGCACCTTGATGGTATCAGGCTCATTTTCCTGCTCGGTACGCTGGAACTGGGCACGGATAACGTTGGCAGGCAGTTCCGCCTCTGCCCCCGGCAACTGGATGACTTCGAGCGCACGGGCACGATGATGGTGCCTGCGCAGGAAGCCGCGTTCTTCCAGCCCGGAAATCAGGCGGTGAATGCCTGATTTGGAGCGCAGTCCCATGGCTTCACGCATTTCGTCAAAGGAGGGGGAAAAGCCCGTTTGCCTCAGGTGCGAATCAATGAACAGAAGAAGTTTGTGCTGTTTGCGTGTCAGCATTTCGCACCCCGGAAAACAAGTGGAAAAATCGGGAGAACCCATTTTTTGTTCTATGTAAGTTCTCGTTTTCTGTCAATTGCTTCCCGGTTATGTGGTTCACTTTCTTCGGTTGATTGGGGCTGTTCCCGGTTATGAAAGGCGCAGAATCTGGCAGGGGCTCCCCGCTGGTGCGGCCGGAGCGTGTACCGGGCGGATGATAAGCGCCTGACTCTGGGCCAGAACGCGAAGTTGAGCCGAGTCCTGTGCCGCAAAAGGTGTTGCAACGGGCAGGGCGTCCGGTGTTGCGGCATCATGCGTAAGGGTGGCGCGCAGGAAGTCCTGTCGCTGGTCGTTCTGGCCGACATCCGCGCCCAGTATGGCGGGTTCGGTTGGCAGGGCGTCGGCTACGGGCATGCCCATCATGCGCTGGATGGCGGGGGCAACAAACACCGTGGAGCAGACCAGCGCTGCGACAGGGTTGCCCGGTAGACCAATAATCGGTGTGGAGCCGATATGGCCGGAGAGCAGCGGCTTGCCCGGTCGCATAGCGATTTTCCAGAAATCCAGCTCAAGGCCCACCCCGGTCAGGGACTGGCGGACAAGGTCATAAGTCCCGACACTGGCGCCGCCGATGGTCACAAGCATATCGGTCTGGCTGGTCTGAGCAAAAGCGGCGGTCAGGGAGGCTGTGGTATCACGGGCTGCAGGTAGCATGACCACTTCCGCCCCGGCCTGTTGCAGGCAGGCGCTCACCATGAACAGGGCGGAGTTGAAAATACCGTCCTCGCGCACGGGCTCACCGGGTAGGGCGATTTCATCCCCCGTGCTCAGCACGCTTACGCGCGGCCTGCGGGCGACGTTCAGCCATGCATGTCCGCCCGCAGCAGCCAGACCAATTTCTTTGGGGCCGAGTCTGGTGCCAGCCCGGAGCAGGCATGTATCCTGCGCGAAATCCTGCCCCTGCACCCGGATAAAACGACCGGAAGCGCTTGGCTGGGCAAGAGTGATTTTATCCCCTTCGCGCTGTGTGTTTTCCTGAATGATCACGGTATCGGCTCCGGCGGGAATCTGGCTGCCGGTAAAAAGCCGCACGCATTGGCCGGGCTGAACGACATGGCTCGTGGGGTGGCCTGCCGGTGCTTCCGCCACAACATGGAGTGTGGCACCCTGTGTGGCGTCCTGAGCGCGGGCAGCATAACCATCCATGGCAGAGACTGACACCGGCGGGTTGGCCCGGCGGGCCAGCAGGTCATGGCCAAGAACACGCCCGAATGCGCTACCGAGTGGCACGGTTTCGTGCCCGCAGGCGACAATGCCTGACAGGATCCGTGTGCGCGCTGTGGCCACATCAAGCATAAATTATTCTCCTTTTGCTGCCTGCGGTACTGTTTTGGTGCAAGAAAGCTTGACCTTTTTCTTTTGTATGGCATTTTGCGGCCACTTGAACATCGCCGGAGCCGCATGTCCGGTTCCGTAAACACGCTCTGCCGAGGAAATCATGGCCAAGACCAATGTCATCAAGATCCGTCTCGTTTCGACGGCCGACACGGGTTACTTCTACGTGACCAAAAAGAATGCCCGCGCTCACACGGGCAAGATGGAACTCAAGAAGTACGATCCCGTCGCGCGCAAGCACGTCGTTTTCCGCGAAGCCAAGATTAAATAAATCTTGCGGAACGGGGCGGGCGGCATAGCCGCCTGTTGCGGTGGGGCATAGACCACACAACGAAAAACGGCGCCTTAGGGCGCCGTTTTTCGTTTCCGGGTGGCGTATGGTGTGCGGCCTAGAATAAGGGGTCATGCCGGTCATAAGGGACGACAATATCGTTCCGGTCGGCCATGTTCATCATGGCGCGGGCGCGTTCATCCAGAATATCGGTATCGAGAGACTGTTCCTTCAGGCCATTGACGCGCTTTCGCCATGCTGCCTGCTCGGTCAGGGCGTCCTGTTGGGCCTGCTGTGCCTGTGCGAGCAGGCCAAGCTGTTGCTGGTAGGCCTGCATGCCGTGGTCGCCCTGTGTGGCGTTCCAGCCGAAATACACCGCAATTCCAAGGAATACGGTCGGGGGCACTACGGCGCGAACAATACGGCGAAAAAGGCGGCCTATCTGCACGTTTTCCTGTCCTGCTTGTAAAATGTGCGAAGTACAGCACCTTTACAGCGTTAAACCACATCAGCAGGGCGGTAAAGAGAATTACAGCGCCCCGGCTTGCCGGAGCGGGGCCGGTGCTGGCCGCCCGCATGAACAGGGGCGGCCAGCAGTAGGGCTTACGCGTTTTTAAGGATGGAGTAGCCAGCGTATTCGGCAGCCGTAGCCAGTTCCTGCTCAATGCGGATGAGCTGGTTGTACTTCGCCGTTCTGTCGGAGCGCGAGAGCGATCCGGTCTTGATCTGTCCGCAGTTGGTCGCCACGGCCAGATCGGCAATGATGGAATCTTCCGTTTCGCCTGAACGGTGGCTCATGACAGCGGTATAACCGGCCCGGTGCGCCATATCGACGGCGCGCAGGGTTTCGGTCAGCGTGCCGATCTGGTTTACCTTCACCAGCAGCGAGTTGGCTACACCGGCGCGGATGCCGCGCTGCAGGCGCTCAGGGTTGGTCACGAACAGATCGTCACCCACGAGCTGCACCTTCTGGCCCAGTGTCTGGGTCAGCAGAGCCCAGCCTTCCCAGTCGTCTTCAGCCATGCCGTCTTCGATGGAAACGATGGGGTAGCGGCTGACCAGATCCGCCAGATATGCGGCCATGCCAGCGGAATCCAGGCTTTTGCCTTCGCCGGAGATGACATACTGGCCGTTTTTGTAAAACTCGGTGCTGGCGCAATCGAGCGCGAAGGTGACATCCTGACCGGGGCGATAGCCAGCGGCTTCCACCGCGCGGGTAATGAAACCAAGCGCTTCGTCAGCCGATTTCAGGGCCGGAGCGAAACCGCCTTCATCACCGACATTGGTGTTATGCCCGGCAGCGCTCAGGGCTTTCTTGAGCTGCAGGAAGATTTCCGAACCCCAGCGAATGGCATCGGACACCGTAGGCGCACCCACGGGCTGGATCATGAATTCCTGAATGTCGATGGGGTTGTCGGCATGCTGGCCGCCATTGACGATGTTCATCATCGGCACGGGCAGGATATGGGCGAATGCGCCACCAACATAACGGTAGAGCGGTACTTCCAGTTCGGCCGCAGTGGCCTTGGCGATCGCCAGCGACACACCCAGAATGGCGTTGGCCCCCAGGCGCGCCTTGTTGGGCGTGCCGTCAAGGTCGATCATGGCGTTGTCGATGTCGATCTGGTCCGAAGACTCTGCGCCCTGCAGGGTTGGCAGAATTTCGGTTTCGATGTTCTCAACAGCCTTGAGCACACCCTTGCCACCGTAACGGCGGGCATCGCCATCGCGCAGTTCTACAGCTTCATGCGCGCCGGTTGAGGCGCCCGAGGGGACTGCTGCCCGGCCTTTTGCGCCGGAGGCCAGTTCCACGTCCACTTCAACGGTGGGGTTGCCGCGGCTGTCCAGTATTTCACGTGCGACGATGTCGACAATGGCACTCATGGTCTTTCCGTTCCTGATAGATGTGTACGTCCAAATCCGGCCCTGAGCCTCGGCTTTTGCGGGCTGGCAGGCTCTGGGCATGGCCGGAGCGCGCCTCCATGCGGTTGCTACAGGCCGTCTCTTGGGCTTTCCTGTCAACACTGCGAATTGTGAAAACGTGATAGCAAGAGGACGTGGTTCCCATCAATGAGGAAACTTCCCTATCTGGCGGTGGTGCTTATGCTTGCCGGCCTGCTACCTTTTATTCTGTTTACCTGCGGGATCGTGTTTTACGATTCTGCCGTGCCTGTGCCGCGGTTGCTGATGGGGCTGGTGCTGTACGGCGCATTATCGCTTTCGTTTTTCGGGGCGGTTCACTGGGGCTGGGCGCTTGAGGCCGAGCGTGTGATCCTGACTGTCGATGCCGAACGGGTGGACAGGCTGCGCCTGCTGCTGGGTGTGCTGCCCCTGCTGGCTGGCTGGCTGGCGGCGTTTGTGGCGGTTGTTTCCTCTCCCCTGAGTGGCGTGGTGATACTGGCCGTGGCGTTCGCGCTGGTGGCCCTGTGCGAGCGTACGGCCTGGCGGCGTGGCTGGCTTCCGCCGGGTTATATGGGTGTTCGCTGGATTGTGACTGCGGTGACAGAGTGTTGCCTGCTCACGGTTCTGCTCATGCGTGGCCTCTAATCTGCCTGCGTGCATGGTGGCATGTCTGGGCCAAGGTGTTATGACAACGCGTGAGCACGCCGTGGCATGGACCTGTCTGAACAGGTGGCACAATCGCTGGACGGCGGAAACTGATGGAGCATGCAAGGCATGAACAGGAGTAAACCGCGTATTCTGGTAAAAGGCGCAGGTGTTGCGGGTATGACAGCCTGTGTTGCGCTGGCGGAACGGGGCGGAGATGTCACGCTGTATGATGAGGCAGGCCGGGTTGGGGCCGGGGCTTCGTGGTTTGCAGGTGGTATGCTGGCACCATGGTGCGAGGCTGAATCAGCCCCCGAGGAGGTTACAGCCCAGTCTATCGGGGCGGTGGACTGGTGGGCGCGGCACGTGCCGCAGGTGATAAGGCAGGGCAGTCTGGTGCTGGCGCCTGCGCGGGATGTGGGTGAAATTGCGCGTTTTGCACGCCGGACATCGCATTACACACAGGTAAATGGTGCCGAAATTGCAAGCCTTGAGCCGGATCTGGACGGACGTTTTCAAAAAGGTCTGTTTTTTGCTCAGGAAGGCCATGTGGACCCGCGCGTAGCCCTACAGGCACTGTTTGATCGTCTGCTGTCATTGGGGGGGCATGCGCTGTTGGCGGGTGCGCCCGCCCCGGACGAGGCCGCGTTTGACTGGGTGGTGGACTGCACGGGCCTGGTGGCGCGCGACAGGCTGGACACGCTGCGGGGTGTGCGGGGTGAAATGCTGCTGCTGCGTTGCCGCGATGTCAGCCTGCACCGGCCTGTGCGGATGCTGCATCCGCGTATTCCTGTCTATATCGTGCCAAGAGCCAATCACCTGTTCATGGTCGGTGCAACGATGGTGGAAAGTGAGGATACCGGCGGGATGACCGTGCGTTCCATGCTGGAGCTGCTCAACGCGGCGTATACCTTGCACCCCGGTTTTGCCGAGGCCGAAATTCTGGAAACGGGTATCGGGCTCAGGCCCTCTTACCCGGACAACATGCCGCGCGTGACGCAGGATGGAAAATACTTGTTTATCAATGGTATGTACCGGCATGGCTTTTTGCTGTCTCCCGCAAGGGCGGAAGAGGCCGCAGACAGGATTTTTGGTCAGGCGGCCTGAGCGCTATAAAAACAGGTGCAGCAGGCCCGAATACCGTGGGCCACCGCTGCTTTTGAGGAAAACGACCCGATGCTGATCATGGTGAACGACGAAACGCACGATGTTACGGCCACAACGCTGGCGGATCTGCTGGAGGAGTTAGGCTACCGGGGTGCGCGTATTGCCACGGCGCTGAACGGGCATTTTGTACCGGCGTTGCAGCGGGCCGTAACGCCTCTTGCAGACGGGATGCGGGTTGAAGTCGTTGCTCCCATGCAGGGGGGCTGAGGGCACGTGCGGATAACGGACATGACGGATCGGATACAAGACAACCGCGAGGATAACCGCATGGATGTGCTGTTTTACGGGCAGGCACTGTCTTTCCCCCTGATGCTGGGAACGGCCCAGTATCCTTCGCCCGAAATCCTGCGCGAAGCCGTTCTGGCCGCGCGGCCGGGCGTGGTGACGGTGTCGCTCCGGCGCGAAGCCGCGCGTGAAAAGACGGGGCAGGCTTTCTGGTCGCTTATTCAGGAACTGGGCGTGCCTGTTCTGCCCAATACGGCGGGCTGCCACACGGTCAAGGAAGCGGTCACAACCGCTCATATGGCGCGCGAGGTTTTTGGCACGGACTGGGTAAAGCTGGAAGTAATCGGCGAACAGGATACGCTGCAACCCGATGTATTCGGACTGGTGGAAGCGGCCCGCATCCTGTCAGAAGAAGGTTTTAAGGTTTTTCCTTACACGACCGAAGATCTGGTGGTGGCGGAACGGCTGCTCGCCTGCGGGTGCGAGGTGCTTATGCCGTGGGGCGCGCCGATTGGTTCTGGCCGGGGGCTGAACAACGTCTTTGGTCTGCGTGCCCTGCGTGCGCATTTTCCCGGTGTGCCGCTGGTGGTGGATGCGGGGCTGGGTGTACCCTCCCATGCGGCACAGGCGCTGGAACTCGGGTATGACGCGGTGCTGATCAATACCGCCGTTGCCCGTGCGGGCGACCCCGCGCAGATGGCGCGCGCTTTCCGGCTGGCCGTGGAAGCGGGGCAACTCGGGCGTAAGGCAGACCCAATGGAGGAGCGCGACATGGCTGCGCCCTCAACCCCCGTGGCGGGAAAGGCATTTTTGGGATGAACACGCTACCACAACCGATCTACCCTGTTGTTGATTCCGCGCAGTGGGTTAAGCGTCTTGGGCAAGCCGGGGCGCGTTTTATCCAGCTTCGTGTAAAAGATAAGCCGCAAGCCGAACTGTTGGAGGAAGTCCGCTCCGCACGTACGATTGCCGAGACGCTGGGTGTCTGCCTTGTGCTGAATGATTACTGGCAGGCCGCGCTGGATGAAGGCATTTCTTATATCCATCTGGGGCAGGAAGATCTGGATACGGCGGATCTGGCTGCTATCCGCCGAGGCGGGCTGAAGCTGGGTGTGAGCACCCACTGCCCGGAGGAGCTTGACCGCGCTCTGTCCTATGCGCCGGATTATGTCGCGCTGGGGCCGATCTGGGAAACGAAGCTCAAAAAAATGGCGTTCGGCCCGCAGGGAGTGGAAAAACTCACTGTGTGGAAAAAACAGGTGGGGGACACGCCTGTTGTGGCCATTGGCGGTATTACGCTTGAGCGGGTCAAACCCTGCCTGAATGCCGGAGCCGACTGTGTTTCCGCCGTATCAGCCTTTACCGGGCATGCCGACCCGGAAGGGCAGGTAAAAGCATGGCTGGCAGCCGCAGGCTGCTGAAGCATGATTCGCGCGCCTGTCTGAGTTTTTAAAACGTTCAGACAGGTTGCCCTTGCGCCTTTAGCCTCTGAAAATTCGCGCGGCGTCTGCCTTGCCGAACAGGTGTAGCAGGGCGCGTGCCGCGTCGCTCAGGTGCTGGGCAAGGGGGGCGGGTGGCCCTTTATCTGATGGGGCGATGCTCTCTTCAGGGAGGATGCTCAGGGCTTCGCGTCGGGCGGTTTCAAGCAGGCTGTCCACCAGTGTATCGGACGCCAGCCGGTATTCCGGCAGGCCGGACTGGCGGCGGCCTGTAGCCTCACCCCCGCCGCGCAGGCGGAAGTCTTCATCCGCAATCAGAAAGCCATCTTCTGTTTCGCGCAGGCACCCCAGACGGCGGCGGGCGGTGTGGCCGGGGTCGTCATCATGCAGCATGAGACAAAAGGATTCGGTGCTGCCGCGTCCAACCCGGCCTCGTAACTGATGTAACTGCGCCAGCCCGAAACGCTCGGCGTGTTCGATCACCATAATACTGGCCCCCGGCACGTCCACTCCCACTTCAATGACCGTGGTGGCGACAAGAAGCCGCGTGTGGCCTGCAGCAAACTCCGCCAGAGCCTGCTCACGCACGGCACTATCCTGCTGGCCATGCGCCAGCCCGATGACAGGTGTTTTGCCGCCAGCAGGCAGGGGCGCGCCAAAATACGAGACCAGTGTGGCATGACGGGCCTCGGCAGCGGCGATGTCGAGTGTTTCACTTTCCGAGACAAGAGGGCAGACCCAGAACACCTGTTTGCCATCGCGCAAGGCGCGGCCTATGCCCGCCAGCACCTCATCCATCGCACCAAGCCCGTGCAAAGATGTGCGGATGGGTTTGCGCCCGGCGGGTTTGCCTTCCAGTCGGCTGATCCGCATGTCGCCAAAGCGGGTCAGCAGCAGGGTGCGGGGGATGGGGGTTGCGGTCATGGTCAGCATGTCCGCGTTATGGCCTTTATCCGCCAGTGCCAGACGTTGCTCCACGCCAAAACGGTGCTGCTCGTCAATAACCGCCAGCCCAAGATCGGCAAAGTGTACGGCGTCCTGCACCAGAGCATGGGTGCCGACTGCCAGCCGTGCCGTGCCATCCGCCATGTCCGCCAATGCTTTTTTGCGTGCTTTGCCTTTGACTGAACTGCACAGGAACGCCACTGGCACGGGAGAGAGCCGGGCAAAGGTGGCGGCGTGCTGCCGAGCAAGAATTTCCGTAGGCGCCATGATGGCCGCCTGTGCGCCAGATTCAACCGCGCGTAGCATGGCCAGCAGGGCCACCAGTGTTTTGCCTGCTCCGACATCGCCCTGCACCAGGCGGTTCATGCGGGTGGAGGCGGCCATATCGGTTTCGATTTCGTGCAGCACATGCCGCTGTCCGGGGGTTAATGTGTGCCCGAAGGTTGCCAGAGCCTGCTGTTGCAGGGGGCCGCTGGTATGGATTGCCTCTGGCGTTGCACCCGGCATGGCCCGGCCGGGGCGGGCACGGGCAGCGGCATGGGCCAGACGGATGGCCAACTGATCTGCCAGAAGTTCATCACAGGCAAGGCGAGCCTGAGCACGGGCCTGCGCTTTACGCCAGCCGTCTCCCGTTTCGCTACCTGCAATGCTGTCGGGGCGGTGCATCCATGTCAGGGCCGTGGCGAAATCTGGCCAGTCGTGATGGGTGATAAGTGCTTGGGCGTGCCATTCCGGCAAGGGGGGAGAGGGCAGGCGGGCGAGGGCCGCTGCCATAGCCTGACGCACATGCCCGGCAAACAAGCCCGCTGTCAGTGGCCAGACCGGGTCGAGCAAAGGAATGCGCGCAAGGGCAGAGGCCGGGAGCAGGTAGTCCGGCGAGGTGATGACCATTCTATCGTGAAAGCGTTCCGCCCGGCCTGATACGGCAAGCGGCTCTCCGCTTTTGACCTGTTTGGCCTGCCAGGGTGAAAAAAAGGCCAGTTCAATCAGGCCGCTCTCATCTGTCAGGGTAACACGCCAGGGCTGGCGGCTGCGGGGGGTGGGCGGGCGTATATCGCTGACAGTGCCTGTGACGGTCACGATGGTATCAGACTGGACATGCGCCAGCAGTGGGCGCAGCCTGCGGTCAGTCACGCTCTCGGGTAGGCGGAACAGCAGGTCAGCAACCCTGTTGCCGCCCGCTATGCGGGCCAGAAGGCGCGCGCGCGCGGTGTTGACGCCCGGTAGGGTTTCAAGCGGTGCGAGCAGGGGAGAAAGAATGCTCACCAGAGAGGATGTGATGGGCGAAGGACTGGACACCGGCGGTACATGCGCCTCTGTTTGACAGGCTGACAGACAAAAACAGCAAGGGTATAGGACAGTAGAGCCATGAGTGACAATTTGACAGAGACGCGCGACGCGCAAAGTGCAGCAGAGCTGGACGCCCGACGTCGGCGGCTGAAGTTCCGCGCCAATCATCGTGGCACGTTTGAAACCGATATTCTTATCGGTGGCTATGTGCAGGATGTGGCCGATACGCTTGGCGCTGCGGAACTGACGGATATGGAAGCCATCCTTGAAATGCCCGACCCGGATCTGACGGACTGGCTGTTCGGCCGCCTGCCGTTGCCTGAGGAAAAAGCCACCCCCATGCTCCGCCGCATGGTCGCGGCCTGCCGTGCCCGGTGCGGCCATTAGGCACAGCATGGTTCACAGGGGGCGGTCAGGGGATTATACCCGGCGCAAGTCGAGCAGAAAGACAGATACGGATAGCGCATGACGGTACAGACAGGCAGCCCGCACACGATCGCCACTATCTGGGGCGTGCCCGAAGGGTATGATGCCTTGCTGCTGGCCCGCCGTGCGCGTGAGCATAAGGGGCCGGTGCTGCATATTGCCCGCAGCGATGCGAGCATGGCGCGACTGGCCGATATGCTGGGCTTTGTGGCCACCGACATTGAGGTGCTGCGCTTTCCCGCATGGGACTGCCTGCCGTATGACCGGGTTTCGCCCAATCCTGCTCTTGTGGCCGAGCGGGTCGCAACCCTCTCGCGGCTGCTGGAGCCTGCCCGTGGCCCGCGTCTGGTGCTGACAACGGTCAACGCCGCCGTGCAGCGTGTCGCGCCGCGCAAGACGTTTGAAGGCCAGTCCCTCAGTATCCGTGAGGGAGAAAGCCTTGATCAGACCTTCCTGATCGACCTGCTGATCGCCAATGGCTACACCCGTACCGATACGGTGATGGAAGCTGGCGAGTTTTCAACCCGTGGCGGTATTTTCGATTTGTATCCGGCAGGGGCGGTTGAACCGCTCCGGCTGGACCTGTTTGGGGATGAAGTCGAGAACATCCGCGCTTTTGACCCCGGCACCCAGCGTTCGACCGACCGGCGCGAAGGGCTGGTGCTGTGCCCGGTGTCGGAGTTTTCGCTCGATGCGGAAAAAATCTCGCGTTTCAGAACTGGCTGGCGCGATGCTTTCGGGCCGGGGGCTGCGGCTGATCCGATTTACGAGCATGTTTCCGATGGCAGGCGTTATCCGGGGCTGGAGCACTGGTTGCCTCTGTTCCACGATCATCTCGAAACGCTGTTCGATTACCTGCCGGGGGTGGCGGTTTCTCTTGAACAGCAGGTAGATGAAGGCCTGAGTGCGCGGCTGGACATGATAGAAGATCACTATCAGGCCCGCAGACAGCCCGCGCGCGAGGGTGAAACGCCGTATCGTCCGTTGCTGCCGCACCTGCTCTATCTTGACCGCAAGGGCTGGGATGCCGCCATTGCGCGCCTGCCCGTAGTGGCGTTCAGCCCCTATGCCCAGCCTGAAGGGGCGCCGGGCGTGGATGTGGGGGGGCGTTTTGGCAAGATGTTCGCCAAGATCGTACCCGGTGCCCAGCGTGAGCAGGTGTTTACCCTGCTGGGCGATGCCGCGCGTGAATGGGCGCAGGTTGGGCGGCGTACTTTTGTGGCGGCATGGACGCGCGGCTCACGCGAGCGCATTGGCGTCCTGCTGCGCGAGCATGGTCTGGCTACGGAAACCTTCGACAGTTGGGAACAGGCCAAAAAGGCCAAGCCCGGCCCGGTGGGGCTGGTGGCGTTTGAACTCGAACGCGGTTTTGTGGGCGATGATCTGGCCTTCGTTTCCGAGCAGGATTTGCTGGGTGAACGTATAGGCCGTCCCCCGCGCCGCCGCCGCCGGGCTGATGAGCTGATTGCCGAAGCCAGCGAGCTTTCCGCGGGTGATCTGGTGGTGCATCAGGATTACGGTATAGGCCGGTATGACGGGCTTGAAACGGTGAGCGTGGGTGTTGCCCCGCATGACTGTTTGCGGCTGTTGTACGATGGCGGAGAAAAACTCTATCTGCCGGTAGAGAACATCGAACTGCTCAGCCGCTTCGGCTCCGATCAGGCCGGGGTGGCGCTGGACAAGCTTGGCGGTGTCGCGTGGCAGAACCGCAAGGCGCAGATGAAGCGGCGCATCCGCGATATGGCGGGCGAACTGATCCGCACCGCTGCGGCCCGCGCCCTGCTGGTAGCGCCCGAGTTTGCTCCGCCAGAAGGCTTGTGGGATGAGTTCTGTGCGCGTTTCCCGTTTGTGGAAACAGATGACCAGTCACGCGCCATTGCTGATGTGCTGGATGATATGGGGTCTGGCAGGCCGATGGATCGTCTGGTCTGCGGTGATGTCGGGTTTGGCAAGACCGAGGTAGCTCTGCGCGCAGCGTTTGTCGCGGCGATGTCGGGTGGGCAGGTGGCGGTGGTGGTGCCCACCACACTGCTGGCGCGCCAGCATTATCGTACCTTCGCGACCCGTTTTGAGGGCTTTCCCATCAAGGTTGCGCAGCTTTCGCGTATGGTTACAGGCAAGGACGCCACAGCCGTACGCAAGGGGCTGGCGGATGGCAGCATCAATGTCGTGATCGGCACCCACGCCCTGCTGGCCAAAACGGTTCAGTTTGCCTCGCTGGAACTGCTCATTATTGATGAAGAGCAGCATTTCGGCGTGGCGCATAAAGAAAAGCTCAAGGCCCTGCGCGAAGGCGTGCATGTGCTCACCCTGTCTGCCACACCGCTACCGCGTACGCTCCAGCTTTCGCTCTCGGGTGTGCGCGAAATGAGCCTGATCGCCACCCCGCCCACAGACAGGCTGGCGGTGCGCACCTTTATCATGCCGTTTGACAGTGTGGTGATTCGCGAGGCGATCCAGCGTGAACGCTTCAGGGGTGGGCAGATATTCTGTGTTGCTCCGCGTGTGGAAGACCTCGACCGTCTGGCCGAACGTCTGGCCGCTATCGTGCCGGATGCGCGGCTGGTGCAGGCGCATGGTCGTCTGACTCCCACCGAGCTTGAGCGGGTCATGACCGAGTTTTCGGATGGCAAATACGATATTCTGCTCTCCACCAATATTGTGGAAAGCGGGCTGGATATGCCTGCGGTCAATACGCTGATCATCCATCGGGCCGATATGTTCGGCCTTGGGCAGCTTTACCAGTTGCGCGGGCGCGTAGGGCGCGGCAAGCAGCGCGGCTACGCCTATCTGACGTGGCCTCAGACCCATGCGCTGGCGGAATCGGCGCAAAAGCGGCTTGAGGTGATGCAGACCCTCGACACGCTGGGAGCGGGCTTTACCTTGGCCTCGCACGATCTGGACCTGCGCGGGGCGGGCAATCTGCTGGGTGATCAGCAATCCGGCCATGTGCGCGAGGTGGGGATCGAGCTTTACCAGCAGATGCTGGAGGATGCCGTGGCCGACCTGCGGGCGGAGCAGGGCCGCCGTAAGCCTGAGGATCGTGAATGGACACCGGGCATCGTCATGGGGCTGCCGGTTCTGATCCCTGATAGTTACGTGCCTGATCTGCCCGTGCGTCTTGGGCTTTACCGGCGTATCAGTGGTCTATCTTCCGATGCCGAGACGGAGGCTATGGAAGCCGAACTGATCGACCGGTTTGGTGCGTTGCCTGAAGAAGTTAAAAACCTGCTGGATGTGGTTGATCTTAAAAGACTGTGCAGGCAGTCGGGTGTTGAAAAGGTAGAAGCCGGGCCGAAGGGGATGGTGCTTCAGTTCCGCAATAACAGCTTCCATGACCCGGCAGGGCTGGTGCAGTGGATGGCGGGCTGGAAAGATGGCGCTGTGCGCCTGCGGCCTGATCACAAGCTGGCGGTTGTGCGGGAGCTGACAAACGTGCAGCGTGTGGGGCTGGCCCGTAAGGTGCTGGGTAGCCTTGCTAAAATCCGTGCAAAAGCCATGGCCTGAAAAAAAAGCCCCGGCTGCGAAGGCCGGGGCTTTTCTGTATATGGCTCTACGTTCAGCCGCTCAGCCTGGTTATTTGAGGGGCAGCGGAAAGCCGTTGACCGTCAGCACACCGCTTTCCCATGTTGTATCCCATGTATTGCGCTCACCCTCGCGGTGGCTGACAAGCCGGGCCAGCGCCAGCCCTGCGGCCAGTTTCATCTGCTGCTCTTCCCGCGCATGCTGGATCAGCTCGGGCAGGTTGGTGATTTCCAGATGCCCAAGTGCTGAGGTGGTGTTGACGTTGCCTGTCAGGGTTGCGCTGCCGTGACCTTCCATGCGGATGTCGCCCTGTGTGGCGGTAAAAGCCGAAAGTGTGGTGTGCACGGCGGGCGAGGCCGTGCTGCGACCGCCGATGGCGTCCATCAGCCCAGCCAGTTCGCGCGCGGGTAGGGTAAAGTGGGCCTGCGCATTCGAGGGCAGCAGGCTCTGGTTGGCGACATTATGATAGCTGATGCCAGACAGGGCCAGAGCGGCACTGGCCAGTGATGTGCCGCCCTGTATCTGAAAACGCAGGGAGCCTAGCGCCACCTTGGCGGTGCGGTGTGTGATGGCCGCCCCCTGCCATGTCAGATCAAGCGTTTTGCCCGCCCGCAATGCGTTTTCGGCTGTCTGGCCCTGCTGCGATAGCCATGCCGAGCAGCCGGATGTGTGGGTATTGGTCATGGCGGCCAGCACAAGTAGCGAGGCGGCTGAGGCCAGATCATCCGTAGCGGCGGAGTCCGCAGGTTTGCCGTTCAGGGTCAGGTGTCGCGCACTCAGGGTGCTTTGTCCGTCCGGGGTGTGCAACTGAACGGCGTCATAGGTTACGCCCTGTGGGGTTTCATGCGTGGCTCCATGCGTGAGTGTTACGCATTCAGGCGGAGGGGCCGCGTGGGCGATTTGTCCCGTGGTGGCGGCGCACGCGCTCACGACACCGAGAAAAAAGCGGGAAAAGAGGGGGGCGTACTTCATTTCATGCCAAGGGTGCCGTAAGTGGAAACAGCAAGCAACCCTTGGGAACGAATGGGAGCAGCCGCAGTGCGTTTCTTGAAAATGGATCCTTTTCTGGTCGGCTTGCTCTGCGCCATTTTTCTGGCGTCTGTGCTGCCTTGCCACGGAGCGGCGGTGCCGGTCTTTCACTGGCTGTCAGTGGGGCTGATCGCGCTCATGTTTTTTTTGCAGGGTGCGCGGCTTTCTCGCAAAGCGGTGGTGGATGGCATGGTGGCATGGCGACTGCACCTGCTGATCCTGTGCTGTACCTTTGTTATTTTTCCCCTGTTGGGGCTGGCGGCTCATGCGTTGCTGCCGGGGCTGCTATTGCCTGAATTGTGGCTCGGTATCCTGTTTCTGTGTTGTCTGCCGTCCACGGTGCAGTCTTCCATCGCGTTTACGTCCATCGCGGGGGGGAATGTGCCTGCCGCCGTGTGTGCGGCCACGGCGTCGAATGTGCTGGGTATTTTTATCACGCCTGTTCTGGTCGGGCTGGTGCTGAGCCAGCATGGGCAGCTTTCAGGCAACCCGCTTGATATTGTTTTTCAGCTTTTGCTGCCCTTCATTGCCGGGCAGGTGTTGCAGCCCTGGCTGGGGGCATGGGCGCACCGGAACAAGACGCTATTGTCTTTCTCTGACCGGGGATCGATTCTGGTTGTTGTGTACGCGGCGTTCAGCGATGCGGTCATGCAGGGGCTGTGGCACAAGCTGCCGTTGGCAGATCTGGGCATGGTTGCGCTGGCGGATACGGTGCTGCTCGGGCTGGTGCTGGTTTCTACCACTCTGCTCAGTCGCTTTATGGGGCTGAGCAGGGCGGATGAGATAACCGTTATTTTCTGTGGTTCCAAAAAGACGCTGGCTTCGGGTGTGCCGATGGCCAATGTACTGTTTCCTGCGGCTTCCGTCGGGCTGATCGTGCTGCCGCTCATGCTGTATCATCAGATCCAGCTTTTTATATGCGCTGTGCTGGCACGCAGGCTTGCGCAATGGAAAAAGAGCGAAGAAGCCCCACCCGCCGCGGCCGGGCAGGATGCCTGATTACGCAGGCTGAATACGGGCAGGAAGAAGAACATGGCAGGTCTGGACCCCGCTCAGTGGGATGAAATGCGCGCCCTCGGCCATAGCATGCTTGATGAGATGTTCGATAATATCAGCACCATTGCACAGGAGCCGGTCTGGCAACCGCCACCCGATGCGGTGCGCCAGCGTTTTACCCAAGCGCCCTTGCCGCAGGAGGGGCGCCCGCTGGAGGCGCTTTATGCGGATTTTGCCCAGTCCGTCCGCCCGTATGCTGTGGGGAACCGGCACCCGCGCTTTATGGGGTGGGTGCATGGAGGCGGCACGGCACAAGGTATGCTGGCAGACATGCTGGCGGCTGGGCTCAATGCCAATCTGGGTGGGCGCAACCATGTGCCTGTTGATGTCGAGCGTATGGTCATACGCTGGGCGGCGGAGATGTTCGGCTTCCCGTCCGATGCCAGCGGAGTGCTGGTTACTGGCTCATCCATGGCGAATTTTATCGCAATCCTGACAGCCAGCCGCACCATGGTCGGCCGGAGTATCCGTAGTGAAGGCGTTGCGGGGCAGGGGCTGGTGGGATACGCCGCCCAGACTGCTCATGGCTGCATCGCGCGGGCATTCGATATGGCAGGGCTTGGTACGCAGGCGCTACGCCGGGTGCCAGTGGACGCGCATTACCGTATGGATCTATCAGCCCTGCGCGTCATGCTGGCGGCTGATCGGGCGGCGGGGTTGAAGCCCTTTGTGGTGGTTGGTACGGCAGGCACGGTAGATACCGGTAGCTCAGACCCGCTGGACGCGCTGGCCGATCTGGCTCTGGCGGAAGAGCTGTGGTTTCATGTTGATGGTGCTTTCGGTGCACTGGCCCGTCTTTCGCCCGAGCATGCGCCAGCCCTGCGGGGGATGGAGCGGGCGGACAGTCTGGCGTTTGATTTCCATAAATGGGCGCAGGTGCCTTATGATGCCGGGTGCGTGCTGGTGCGTAATCCCGAGCTTCAGGCCGCGACTTTCGCGCAGACGCTCGATTATCTGTCGCGCGAGGACAGGGGGCTGGCAGCCTCAGCCCCGTGGTTTTGCGATCTGGGCCCGGATCTGTCGCGTGGGTTCCGTGCTCTCAAGGTCTGGTTTGCGCTTGAAGGATTTGGCACGCAGGGGCTGGGGCAGGTTGTGGCCCGCTGTTGTGGGGTGGCTCAGCATCTGGCGGAGCGTATTCGCAATACGCCCTCTTTGCGCCTGATGGCTCCGGTGGCGCTGAATATCGTCTGTTTTCGGGTGGATGTGCCGGGGGTGGATGATCTTGATCACCTGAATGCGGAACTGGTCAAAGACTTACAGGAAAGCGGCATTGCGGCTCCCTCCACAACACGGCTGGGGGGCAGGCTGGTTATCCGTGCGGCAATCGTTAATCATCGGACTACGGAGCAGGATGCGGACATCATGCTTGATGCCTTGATGCTCTTGGCGGAACGGCGTCTTGTGTTGCCCTGATGCAGGGTGATAGTATTAAAAACCAGCCAGTTAATAAGGGTTGATCGGTCGACGAGGTGTCAGGCATGGCGACAGGCCGATGCCCCCTGTCGCGCCTCATCATGGTGGAGGGGTATGTGTCTGCGGTAATCGATCTGCCTTTCGCCCGGTCCAAGCTGGTTTCGGCTGATCGTATTATTCCCTATCTGCGCCGGATTGATGCCAGCCGCTGGTACAGCAATAACGGCCCGCTCTGTGTCAGCTTTCAGGAAAGACTGGCCACATTCTGGGGGCTCAAGGCTGAATCTGTCGCCCTGACAACCAATGCTACAGTAGGGATTACGCTTGCCCTTAATGCGCATGGCATTAAGCCCGGCCTGCGCTGTCTCATGCCATCATGGACATTTGTAGCGAGTGCCGCAGCGGTCACAGCCGCCCATCTGCTTCCCAGTTTTGTTGATGTGCTGCCCGACACATGGTGCCCGGACCCGGATCATCTGGAGCAGCTTGCCAAAGAGCCGGATGTCGGGGCGATCCTGATTGTCGTGCCATTTGGCGCACCTGTTGACCTGAGTGTATGGGATGCGCTGGCTGCGCGTGTGGGCAAGCCAGTCATTATTGATGCGGCGGCGGCATTTGACACATTGCGTCATGATGGCCCGATGCCTGTGCCTGCCTGCACCACGGTTGTCAGCCTCCATGCCACGAAGGTTTTTGGTGTTGGGGAAGGTGGCGTGGTTCTGTCGCGCGATACAGAGCTGGCCGAGCGTGTGCGCCTGCTAACCCGTTTCGGGTTCAACGGTGGGCGTGAGGCGATGTGCCCCGGCGGGAATGCAAAACTATCCGAATATACTGCCGCCGTGGGGCTGGCGGGGCTGGATGAGTGGTCTGATACCCGCGCGGATTGGCTGAATACGGGCGCACTCTACCATCAGGCTCTGCCGCAGCCCATACGGGACACCTTGTGGATGGGGCCGTCGTGGGCGACATCGACCCTGAGCCTGCGCTGGCCGGGGAGGGCTTCCACGCTGGCCAGTGCACTGGCCAGCAAGGGTATAGGCAGCGTTGCTTGGTGGGGGCAGGGATGTCATGCGCAAAAAGCCTACGCTGGTAGCCGGGCAGAACCGTTACCTGTGACCACACAACTGGGGCAGTCCGTGCTGGGATTGCCTTTTATGCGGGATATGAGCACGCAGGATGTGGAGCGGGTCAGTGCAGTGCTGATCGAGGAATGGGCCAAAACCTGCACGGACTGAAATGCCGCCGGGTTGGGGTATTGAGCAAGTTTTGGGCGGCTCTGGGTAGAAAGCCGCCGTCAACGCGAAGGGGATCTGTGTGACTGCGCATAAAACAATTGTTTCGTTTGTAGGGGAAAACGAAAACGGTATTCTGCGGCAGTTAAGTCATGATCTGATGAAGCAGCTCGAACCTGCAGGTTTCTCCGGGCATGTGATTGATCTGGGTAACCCGGACTGGATTCAGCAGTTCAGCCCCCTGTTGCAGAAAGGCATTTACGTTGCTTTGGGGCATGCAGGCATTGGCGCCGGACTTGAAATTAACGGTCAGTCATTGTGGGATGCCGTAAAGGTGCCTTTTGTGTCTATCATGGCAGACCCGCCGAGTGCTGTGCCGCAAAATCATTCCGTAAAATCGCGCTATGTTGCCAATGCCTATATTTTTGAGGAGTGGCTGCGGTTTCAGCAACGTTTTATCCGTTCGACACAGTTTTCCACGTTGGTTGGGTGTCCCGGTGTCGTGTCTAACCCGCTGTGTGACCAGACCGCATGGCGCGACCGGTCACAGCGGATGGTTTTTGTAAAAACCGGAGATGACCCGGAGCGCAGGCGCACGAAATGGCAAGATCTTCCCCCCCGTTGGCGGCGGGTTCTGGAGGATGCCAGCGCCAGTGCGGTTACGCGGCAGACTGGCGATATCACCGATATTTTTGTTGCGGCATGTGATGCCCATCATGTGCAAACGCAGAGCCGGCAAGAGATTTTTTATTTTCTATTTCAGGAATGCGACTTATACGTCCGCAGCTACCGCGCCAATGAACTGGTGAAGGCGCTTCTTGCTCTGCCGGTGGATATTTATGGACGCGGCTGGGATCATTTGCGAGATCAGGCTACAAAAGCACGCTTTCACACTGCGATTGATGCAGCGCGGCTTGACGCACTCTACGCTGATACACAGTTTTTGCTGAATACCAGCCCGAATGTTGCTTCAGGTATTCACGAGCGTGTTGCCTGTGGGTTGGCCGCACGTTGCTGTGTTGTCTCGGATAGAAATGAATTTTCAGAGAACAACCTGAAAGAACTGCCAGTTTTTCATGGGTTTGATAGTTTTGATGTCAATCTGCCCGCTTATATGAGCGATCTGTACTATTCAAAAATAGATTATACAGACCAGACACTAGCCGGGCTGGATTATGTGCGCGAGCATCTGAGCGCGCAGAAAATGATGTACGCATTTCTTGAAATTGCTGACGAACTCAGGTTTGCGGAGGCTCTGGTACGCTGAGTGCTGCAAACCTGTCCATTTATGGAAGGGACAGCTTGGCGGACTCATTTTCAATGTTCTGGCGGAAGTGAATGATCTTCTCTTCCGAGCTTGACAGAACATTGTCTGTCGCATCCATAGGGAAATCAGGCGAAATACGTTTGCAGATTTCGTAATCTTCCTGAAAAACCTGCCTGTTCACGCTGTCTATCGAGTTCAGAAATGAACTGATGACAGCCTCGTTCCTGTCCGGGTTGTGGAGCTTTGAGCGAAACGTACGGGTTGTGAAATGTGTGCGATTTGCCTCCCGGGATGGGAAGAAATTCTGCAATGAGTATGTATAGCCGAACGTGCTGGAAATGAACGAAAACGGGAAAATGAAGATTGCCGTATAGTTCTTCCTGTTGTGCTGCACGTCAAAAAAGCGGGCAGTGCGGTTTAGGCCTCGCGTAATGTGTTCATTGCCGATTGGGGCGCTGAGCACGGAATTGGCAGCATAATAATGGTTCTGCCCGGCCCCGAGCTGGAGCGAGGCCAGCGTCTGGGCATGCACGAAAGGCACATGATCCGGTTCCAGAGCGTTTTCTACGGCAATACGCCAAGGGCACTCGTAAAAATACCCCTCACGGGAGTGGCGGCGCTCAATATCAGAAGACATTCCGATAAGCACATCCGCCAGATCACCAAGCTGGGTTAACAGATCCATCTGCGGTTTGACGGCAATAAAAAGAAAATCTCCGCACCATGCAGTGTGGAAAGTGGATAGGCGGGCTTTTTCGAGGGCGCAGGGATTATAGGTTTCCGGCTTGGGAACACGCAGCTTACCACCGCGATACCCCCACCCATGATAGCGGCATGAGAGAGGGGCATTGCCTTCATCATCGGTCAGAAATCGTGCGCCCCTGTGGGGGCAGACATTATCAAAGGCCAGAATGGTGCCTTTGTCATTGTAAATGACAATATCGCCCAGCATCCATTCAAAACGCATGTAATCACGGTCGTTAGGCAACTCGCTCCGATGACCGATACAGTGCCAGAAGGTCTGGATAAGGTGGGGATCAAGGCGCAGGGACATGGCTTATAGCCTGCGTGCTGGAGGCGTATACAGGGTTATGTCGTCGGGCGTGGAGCGTACCACAACCGCGCCGGCACCAATCATGCAGCGTTCGCCAACCTGCACATGCGGTAACAGACGCGAACCTGAGCCCATATAGGACGCTGTGCCCAGCTTGGCATTGCCCGTCAGGTCAACATAGCCTGAAAGTGTTGCATAGGCACCCAACTCCGCATCATGTCCGACGCTGCTGTAACCATTGATGGTTGCAAAAGCCCGCACCGTCGCATTGGCTGAAATATCGCAGAACACGCCAACGATAACGCCGGTCTCGATCCGGGCGGAAGCCGAAACCCATGAAGACGGATGAATGAGGGTAGCAAAATGCTCTGTTCCCAGTAGGGCAGCCAGTTTCTGTTTTGCAGCAGGTGCTCCCACAGCCATTACCAGCTTGTGGTCAGGCCGGGGTGTGTAGTCGATAATACGACCGAGTTGGGGCAGGGGGTGCTGGTAAGCGCTCATAGGGGCCTCACCATCATCCAGATAGCCTATGAACTGGTCTCCGGCTGCCGTGAGCGAAGGTGTAAACCAGTCATATAGCTCACGGGCAAACCCGCCTCCACCGACCAGAACATAATCCGTCATTGTATCCGCCTACCCAGCCGTATAGCCGCCATCAACCGTCCATGAGGCACCAGTGACCCACCCCGCTGCGGATGAGAGCAGAAAGACAGCCGTGGCGGCAACATCTTCCGGCTTGCCAAAACCAAGAGCATGCGCGTGCTCATAGGCGCTCACGCCTTCTTCGGTCAGGCCATGAGTAAGCCGCTCGTGCATTTCTGTCCGGACGCCCCCTGCGGCAATGGCATTAACCCGGAGGGGCTTGAGTTCCCATGCGAGAGAGCGGGTCAGCCCTTCAATTCCGGCTTTGGCCGCCGAGTAGGTGCTTAAGCCCTGCTGGCCCCGATGAGCCGCAGCGGAAGACATGAAAACGATCGAACCACCGGGGCGGAAGGTGTTGCGCTTTCCGGCAGCTGCGGCAAAACCGATTGCACCAAATAGGGCCGCGTTGAATACGTCATCAATCTGCTTTTGCTTGACCAGCCGGGCCGGGCGGCTCAACTCCAGACCGGCGGCATGGAAAAGACCATCAAGCCCTTCCGTCTGCTTTGCTGCGGCAAGCATGAGGTTGCTGGCCTCTTCCGCCGAGTTCAGGCTGGCTGCGATCATGCTGTGCCCTTCGCCAGGAAGGGTGGCGAGGGTTTCATGCAACTGCTGTTCGTTGCGCCCGCTTGCAATAACCCGACCGCCGCATTGGGCAATCATGAGGGCCGTGGCGCGGCCCAGACCGGATGATGCGCCGGTTACCAGAATAACGCGGCCTTCAAGGGCATCGGGAGCGAAAATCATACTTCGATGACTGACGCACACTGGAGGCGGACATCCTTGAACACGGCAGCCCCCCAGGACAGGCCAACACCAAAACCCGCCATAAGCAGGGTGGTGGGCGCACTCTTCATCTGATCCGCCGCATTGGTGCAGAAAAGCAGAGGAATTGAGGCTGAACTGGTGTTGCCAAACTGCTCGATGTTGATGGGTAGGGCATCAGCCGGGATTTTGAGCTTTTTCACAATATGCTGGAGAATGAACCTGTTCGCCTGATGCAGGGCGAAAATATTGATATCGCTTATGGTCAGGCTTGCCTGCTCCAGAACGTTCTTGATCAGGACAGGCACTGTGCTGATCGTAAAGCCAAAGACCGCGCTGCCATCCATGTGCAGCGTATTGTCACGCGGGGAAACCGGGCCACACAGGCGATAACCACCCGCCGGGACAGTCAGCAGCTGTGCACCAGTGCCATCGGTACCCAGATCAAAATATGTCTGGGGGGCGTGTTCATCATACTCGAATGCGGTGGCCGAGCCAGCGTCACCAAACAGCATGGCCGTGCCACGGTCATCCGGGTCGAGCATCTGAGTGCTGGTATCACCGGCCAGGAGCAGTACACGCTTCAGACCGGCAGCCATGAGGGCCGCCACCAGCCATGTGCCGTAAACGTAACCAGAACAGCCCAAGCCTACGTCAAAAGCCTGACACTGGGGGGAAAGACCGAGGCGACCATGCAGGATGCAGGCCGTGGCGGGCATGCGCTGATCGGGTGTCTGAGAGACAAAAATCAGCGCATCAACACTTTCTGGTGCCCATTGCAGGTCAGCCAGAAGCTTTTCCGCCGCAGCGAAGCACAAATCCCCCGCTGTTTGCCCCGGTTCAGCCACGTGCCGGCTCAATACACCCGTGAGTTTTGCAACATCCGCGATGGTTTTTTCATCAAAGCGATCAAGAAAGCTTTGATTGTCTAATTGCTTTCTGGGAACGGCGCAGGTCACGCCTTGAATCGTAACGCCTTTAACCGAGCTTTTAGACATGGATGCTGCTCTTTACTTTAGGCCGATTTGGAAACGAGGTTTTGGATATCTGCTACTATTTTACATTCAACCAGTGCACTGCCGGAAACAAGCTGGCCATACACTTCATCAATCAAGGCAACGCAGGAAATGATCGCCATTGAATCCCACTGTTCTTCATCAAGTTTGAAGTCGGGTGTAATGGTTTCGGGTTCAACTTCCAGAATTTCGGCAAGACCTGAATAAAATTCCTGCATTGTTTTTGCCTTTGTGTACGTGTCTGTTTTTTAAAAAGTTAGGTTAATTGTATTGAAATGCCTGTATCGTTGTCAATGGCGGCGGGGGCGGCCGCCCGGGGCGGATGCACGTGACTGTTTCTACTTACCTCACTGCTTTTGGTATGTTAGGGAGGCCAGAGTATAATTTAAAAAACAGTTTTCTCTGCGAGATATAAAATGAAAATCCTGTTGACCGGCGGTTGTGGCTTCATTGGCTCAGCAGTGATCAGGCAGGCCATCCGGGACGCAGGGCATAGCATTATCAATATCGACAGGATGACTTACGCGGCATCGGAAGCGGCGTTGGAGGATATGCTCCTCCATCCTGACCATACGCTGCTGCGGCTTGATATTTGCGATGCGCAAAGTATCCGCGATGTTTTTGTGCGGTATCAGCCGGATGCGGTTATGCATCTGGCAGCAGAAAGTCATGTGGACCGCTCGATTGAAGGGTCAGCGGCTTTTATTCAGACGAATATTGTTGGAACCTCCGTTATGCTGGAAGCCGCGCGGGAGTATTTCAACGGGTTGAGCAGCGAGCGGAAAGAAAAATTCCGTTTCATGCATATTTCAACAGATGAGGTCTTCGGGGCTCTGTCTGATAGGGCGCCTGCGTTTAACGAGACAACGCCTTATGACCCCCGCAGTCCGTATTCGGCCTCCAAGGCGGCATCCGATCATCTGGCGCGGGCATGGATGCACACTTATGGGTTGCCAGTGATTGTTTCTAATACGACCAATAATTACGGCCCGTGGCAATTTCCGGAAAAGCTGATCCCTCTTGTTCTAATCAATGCGATTGAAGAACGGCCTCTGCCGGTTTACGGCGATGGCAGAAATATTCGTGACTGGCTGTTTGTGGAAGACCATGCGCAAGCCCTGCTCAAGGTGCTTACACACGGTGTGCCGGGGCAGACTTACTGTATAGGAGCGCGGCAGCCGCGCCGGAATATTGATGTTGTAAAAGCCATCTGTGCCTTGGTTGATCAGACAATGCCTAGCCCGCACGGTGCGCGTGAACGGCTGATTACCCATGTGCCGGATCGGCCGGGACATGATCATCGCTATGAAATTGATCCATCCTTTGCCGAGCAGGCGCTGAACTGGAAAGCCGCGCACGATTTCGAGCATGGGCTGGCGGCAACCTTATCGTGGTATCTTGAGCACCGTTCGTGGTGGGAGGATATTCGCCGGGAAAAATACTCAGGGCACCGTCTGGGAGTTATGTCATGATCAGGAAAGGTATCATCCTCGCAGGTGGTTCTGGCACGCGGCTTTATCCTGTTACCCAGATTATTTCCAAACAGCTTCTGCCGATATTCGACAAGCCAATGATTTACTATCCGCTATGCACGCTGATGCTCGCGGGTATTCGGGATATCCTGATCATTGCCACCCCGCATGACCTGCCGCAGTTTCGGGCGCTCCTGCGTGATGGTGCGCATCTGGGTGTAAGGATTTCTTATGCGGAGCAGCCAAAGCCGGAAGGGCTGGCGCAGGCATTCCTGATTGGTGAAAAATGGATTGATGGAGAAGGCTGCGCCCTGATTCTGGGGGATAACCTCATTCATGGCAGCTATCTGTCCATTATGCTGCGCAAGGCCAGTGCGCGCACCGAGGGTGCGACAATTTTTGCCTATCAGGTCAGAGACCCCGAGCGGTATGGCATTCTGGCCTTCGATCAGGCGGGCAAGCCTGCGGATATAGTGGAAAAGCCGGTGACACCCCCATCGAACTGGGCGGTGACCGGACTATATTTTTATGACCGGCATGTGACCGATTATGCGCGGCGTATCAAACCGTCTTTGCGTAATGAACTCGAAATTACCGATCTGAATAATATCTACCTGCACAAGAACGCCATGCGGGTAGAACGGCTGGGCCGGGGCGTTGCCTGGCTGGATGCGGGAACGCCGCAGTCTTTGCTACAGGCCGCGACCTTTGTGCAGACCATTCAGGACAGGCAGGGCAACCTTGTGGGCTGTCCTGAGGAAGTGGCCTTCCACATGAGCTTCATTGACGCAGACCAACTGCGTGAGCAGGCACGGGCGATCGAGAAAACCGAACTGGGCAGCATTCTCATGAAAATCGCTGATAGGGAAATCTGTAGTTACGAGCCCGGTAACGAGCCTATCATCTGAAAGCATCTCCACGGTGGGGCTTGCGATTAATCCCTGCCGTGGAGGATGAGGTTCAGGCTCTTCCGGTGGGGGCGGTAAACAGGCTCGATAGGGCCTGTAGCATGGTACCGCCGAGTTCTTCTGCGTCGGTTATGGTGACGGCTTTCTGGTAATAGCGGGTAACATCGTGGCCAATGCCTATTGCGGTCAGTTCCACCGGGCTGCGGTTTTCTATCAGGGCGATTACTTCGCGCAGGTGGTCTTCCAGATAAGAGGCGGGATTGACCGATAATGTGCTGTCATCCACCGGTGCGCCATCTGAGATAACCATCAGGATCTTGCGGGCTTCAGGACGGTTTTTCAGGCGTTTCCATGCCCAGAGCAGGGCTTCGCCGTCGATATTTTCTTTCAGCAGCCCTTCGCGTAGCATCAGGCCCAGATTGGTGCGTGTACGCCGCCATGGGGTATCTGCTGCTTTGTAGATGATGTGCCGCAGGTCATTGAGCCTGCCGGGGTTGGCGGGCTTATGGTCTGTCAGCCATTGTTCGCGGCTTTGCCCGCCTTTCCATGCGCGGGTGGTAAAGCCGAGAATTTCCACCTTTACGTTGCAGCGCTCAAGCGTGCGGGCCAGAATATCGCCACAGGCTGCGGCGACAGAAATGGGCCGCCCCCGCATGGAGCCGGAATTATCCAGCAGCAGGGTTACAACCGTATCGCGGAACTCCGTCTCCCGTTCCTGTTTGTAGGAAAGCGAGAGAGACGGATTGGCCACAATGCGTGACAGCCTGCCCGCATCCAGCATGCCCTCTTCCAGATCGAATGACCATGAACGGGTCTGCTGCGCCATCAGGCGCCGTTGCAGGCGGTTGGCAAGGCGCGAGACAACACCGTGCAAAGTCGCCAGTTGCAGGTCAAGCTGGTGGCGTAGGCGGGAGAGTTCTTCCGGGTCGCACAGGTCTTCAGCCGGCACTTCCTCATCGAAACGTGTGGTGTAGGCATGGTAGCCGCGGGCTGTATCGCCGGGGTCTATCTCCGCCCGGCTACCGGGGCCAGCAGCTTCGCCCGTGCCTTCTGCCGAGCCTGCATCCTGCTCGTCTTCTCCGGTATCGGGGGCACTGTCGCCACTGCCTGCCATAAGTTGCGGCTGGCTTACGGCGTCTTCAAGGTCTGGCTCCTGCTCCGGGCCTTGTTCCTGCTGGTCGGCCGGGGGCTGTTCGGCAGCGCCTTCGGGCATATCCGACGTATCGCCGCCCGGTTCTTCGCTGGTGTCGTCGTTTTCCTGTGCCGTGTCGTCTTCTGCCAAGGCGCAGGCGGCCAGTAGCCGTCGGGTGGCGCGGGCGTAGGCTGTCTGGCTTTCCTGATCGCGCGCCAGTGTATCGAGCACATTCAGAGCTTGCGGGGGCAGGGTAGCTTTCCATTTTTCCACAATGGCGCGTGCGGCCTGTGGCATGGGCTCGCCGGTCAGCTTTTCACGCGCCAGCAGTTCAAGTCCGACAACGGGAGAAAGCTGAGTGGGGTCTGTCAGGCGTTCCAGCCCGGCAGCCTGTACGTCCTGCTCAAGGCGTTGGCGCAAATTGGCAGCGACCCCGCGCATATGGCGAGAGCCAAGCGATTCGATACGGGCCTGCTCCAGTGCATCATACACTTCGCGCGCCGTGGTTTCTGCGGGCTGGCGCGCAGCGTGCAGGGCAAAGTCATGATGTTTCAGGCGCAGGGCCTGTGCATCGGCTACGCCACGCAGGCGCTGTTTTTCTTCCTCGTTCAGGGAGAGCGAGGGGTTTTGCAGGCGTACTTTGCCGCCAAGGCTGAGCGGAGCCAGAGGCATGTTGCCGCTATGGAACGACACATCCGCTTCCTGCCCGCCGCCCATGGCGCGCAGGGTGGCGGCGGTGGCCTGCCGAAAGGCATCGGCGCGTTTTTCCGCCTCCTCCCGTGAGAGGCGGGGTAAAAGCGCCGCCGGGTTTTTTGGCGGGTCTTGTGTTGTGTCAGCCATGAACCAGCCCTGCTCCGGTGTGGGGTATTATGCCGTGCGGGCAGGCAGCGGGCTGCTATTGAAGCAGCGCTGGTAATATTCTGCCACCATGGCGCGCTCGGCCTCGTCGCATTTGTTCAGGAACGTTACACGGAAGGCAAAGGCCGTATCTTTGAAAATCTGATCGTTCTCGGCCCAGGCTATGACAGAGCGGGGCGACATGACGGTAGAAAGATCGCCTGCCATGAAACCCGCGCGCGTGAGTGCGGCAAGGGCCACCATCTGGTCGATTTTGGCGCGGGCCTGCGTGTCGTTTTCCGCAATGCCCATGCGTGAGCAGACAATGCCGACCTCCTGCTTGTGGGGCAGGTAGTTGAGCGAGGTGACGATGTTCCAGCGATCCATCTGGCCCTGATTGATCTGCTGCGTGCCGTGATACAGGCCGGTGGTGTCGCCCAGTCCGACGGTATTGGCCGTTGCGAACAGGCGGAACCATGGGTTGGGCGTAATGACGCGGTTCTGATCCAGCAGGGTCAGTTTGCCTTCCACTTCCAGCACGCGCTGGATGACAAACATCACATCGGGCCGACCGGCATCGTATTCATCAAACACGAGCGCACAGGGGCGTTGCAGGCACCACGGCAGCAGGCCTTCCTGAAACTCGGTAATCTGCTGGCCATCGCGTACCACGATGGCGTCCTTGCCAACGAGGTCGATGCGCGAGACATGGCTGTCGAGGTTGATGCGAATGCACGGCCAGTTCAGTCGGGCGGCGATTTGTTCCACATGCGAGGATTTGCCGGTGCCGTGGAAGCCCTGCACCATAACGCGGCGGTTGAAGGCAAACCCGGCCAGAATGGCCAGCGTGGTGTCGTGGTCGAACAGATAGGCCGGATCGATCGGCGGTACATGATCCGTGCGGATTGAAAAGGCCGGAACGGTCATGTCGGTATCAAGGCCGAAGACCTCACGGACAGACACGTTCAGGTCGGGAACGGAAATGGCCGAGATGGGGGGCATGTCGCCTGATGAGGGCTGGGTGGAAATGTCCGTCATGATGATCCGTCTGGTCGTAAGGTGAAACGCCCTGCGGGCCTGCCGGGTCTGGCAGGTGCAGGATACATGATCAGTCTGTTTTTTCGAGGTCTTCTGACATCAGATGTGTGCGAAGCATGGTAAAGGCTACATTGATCTGTTTAAGCCGCTCTTCCGCCTTGCGGTCGCCATTGTTGGTATCGGGGTGGTGGCGGCGTGCCAGCGTGCGATACTGTATTTTGGCGTCTTCCATGGAAACGGGCCAGGGCAGGCCAAGCACCGCCAGCGCTTCACGTAGGGGCGGAGGGGCCGCGGGGGTTGTGCGCGCACGCGCCTGCTCCGCCCGGCTGCGGCGGCTGCGGCCCAGAATGTCCAGCGGGTCGAGTATGTCTTCTTCCGTAGTGTTGTGGTTTTTGGGTGAGCCTGCCTGACCAAAGGTCCATGTCGGGCGGTCCCACCGGGCATCGGCCCGCAGATGCGCTTCTATCTGGCCCGGGCTCATGCCTTTGTAGTAATCCCATCGCGCGTTATACTCACGCACATGTTCGAGGCAGAACCAGTAATACTGGTTCAGCGTCTCGCGTGAGCGGGGTGCGCGGTAGCCTGCCGCGTTTGAGCAGTTCGGCATGTCGCAGCAACGCTGCGGCGCGTCGGGGTCCGGGTCAAACGCGCGGGTGCGGGTGTTCCTTGGCTTGGTCATTTCCTGTTATTTGCGTTGCAAACGCATCAGTCGCAAGAGGTTAATGCCGATATGAGCAGTCTTTCGGATTCTGCCACGGGTTCTGTTCCCTCCAAAGCACGCGCCGAGCGCATGCGCCAGAAACTGGATGCGGCCTTTAAGCCTGAGCGGCTTGAAATGCTCGATGAAAGCAGCCGCCATGCGCATCATGTTTCCATGGTGCGTGGGCCGGAGGCTGGGGCCAGTGAGACGCATTTCCGCATGCTGATTGTCTCTGGCGCGTTTGATGGCGTCAGCCGGGTCAATCGTTCGCGCATGGTGCATGAGGTGCTGGCTGATGAACTGGGCAGCGGCTTGCACGCACTGGCTCTGACCCTGCGCACCCCGCAGGAAGAAGAAAGCCACGTGGCATGACCTTGTGGCGCATGATCAGGCGCGGCGCACTGCTGCTGCCCCTGCTGCTGGCCGCATGTGCGGGGCAGGAGGCAAGGAATGCCTCGTCAGAACACGACATCGCGCGGGTCGAGGCATATTTTCACACGGTTGACCTCAAGGCCGCCCCGTTTTCGCAGGTCTGGCCTGATGGCGCGGAGGGAAGCGGCGCTCTGGCCTATCACCCCGGCTATCTGGATATGCGCTTTACCGCGCCGCACCTTATGACGCTGCATGCCGAAGGGCGACATGCCGTGTTTACGGATAGCGCGACCGGGGCTGAAACCCGTATCGGGCTTGCACGTAACCCTCTTGGGTTGCTGCTGGATAATCCGGTGCGTCTGGGCGGAGCGGTCATGGTAACCGACATCCGCCATGCTCCCGGTGTGCTCCAGCTTTCTCTCGCCCGGACGGATAATCCCTCGCAGGGGCTGGTGACCCTGCGCTTTCACGATTCTGCCGGGCGTCTGTCATTATACCAACTACAGATTGTTGATGAACGACGCCGTGTAACCCTGATCACGCTGGGATCAGGCTAGGCTCCACAGTCTGCAAGGCGGAGGGCTGGCTGCCAAAAATGGCGGGCCAGCACTCCGCCAGCGCCATATCCAGCGCGGCCATATCCGTATCAAGCCCAAGGCGGCGAAAGCTGGTAACGCCAAACTCCCGGATGCCGCAGGGCACGATTCCGTCAAAATCCTCCAGTCTGGGGGCAACGTTGATGGCGATGCCGTGCCAACTCACCCAGCGCGAAACCCTGACACCAATCGCAGCGATTTTTTCTTCCATCCCGCTGACCGGGTCGCGCACCCAGACTCCAACACGTCCTTCGCGCACTTCGCCTGCAATACCAAAGCGTGCCAGAGCAGTAATGATCCAGCGCTCAAGAGCTTGGACATAGGCGCGCAGATCGCGGGCCGGGCTAATCCCATGCGCACGTTGCAGATCCAGCATGACGTAAGCGATACGCTGGCCCGGCCCGTGATACGTCCACTGGCCACCACGGCCTGCAGGGTAGGTGGGGTAGCCAGAGGGATTGAACAGGTCTTCCGCTTTGGCGGAGGTGCCCGCTGTGTAAAGGGGGGGGTGCTCAAGCAGCCAGACGCGTTCGGGAGCCTCCTCAGCCCTGATGTCGCGCGCGATTTGCTCCATACGCGACAGGGCCTGTGGGTAAGGAACTGTTTTTTTACTGATTTCCCACAAAATATGTTCTTTGGTCATTGCCGCGTGTCCATGGTTCGGTTATATGCCTCTCACCACACGGTATCGCCTTTTCGGTGCCGGTTGTCACGGGCGGTCGTGGCGGAATGGTAGACGCGCAAGCTTGAGGTGCTTGTGGGGGAAACCCCGTGGAAGTTCGAGTCTTCTCGACCGCACCATTTTTCTCCAGAAAAATGACAAATTCAGAATCCCTCCCTGTTAAGGGGAGGGCCTGTTTTTGTGTCTTCAGATTAAGCACCAATCCGATTTTAGCCTCTGGCCTGTCATATTCACGCCGTTCTTTTCCTATCTATGGGAATGGCCGCGCGAGCGGAGATATGTAACAAGAGACGCTATTAGCTGGCGGAGTGGACAGGGGTTGCCTGCAACTATAGCAGGTGGCAGCGTGTTCCGGTCTGGTGGCGCGGAGCAGTCAGCGGCGACCTGTCGTGCGGCTGGTCTGAATGGTTGAGACTTAACGTGATTTTCTAAGGTGTGCATTCGTGTCCAAACCCAAGCCTTTACGTAAAGCAGTTCTGCCGGTTGCAGGGCTGGGAACGCGCTTTCTGCCGGCCACCAAGGCCATGCCCAAAGAAATGCTGCCGGTTGTTGACAAGCCCCTTATCCAGTATGCGATCGACGAAGCGCGCGCGGCGGGTATCGAGGAGTTCTGTCTGATCACAGGGCGCGGCAAGGATTCCCTGATTGATTATTTCGATATTGCCTATGAGCTTGAAACCACGCTGAAAGAACGCAACAAGCTGGATTGTCTGGAGGCGCTTGGCCCCAGCTCCATTCAGGCCGGTTCGCTCATGGCCGTACGCCAGCAGGAGCCGCTGGGTCTGGGTCACGCCATCTGGTGTGCACGTTCCTTTATTGGCGATGATCCCTTTGCCATTCTGCTTCCCGATGACCTTGTGCAGTCTGAAAAGGGCTGCCTCAAACAACTGGCCGAAGCCTATAACGAGACTGGCGGCAGTGTTGTTGCCGTGTCCGAAGTGCCGCGTGAGCACACAAATCGTTATGGTATTCTGGATATTGGCAAGGATGACGGGCGTCTGGTCGAAGTGCGTGGGCTGGTTGAAAAGCCCAAGCCGGAAGATGCGCCCTCCAACCTGTCCATTATCGGGCGTTACGTGCTGACCCCGCATGTCATGCAGCATCTGGCCAAGCTGGAACGCGGTGCAGGCGGCGAAGTGCAGTTGACGGACGCCATGGCTAAAACCATTGGCGAAGTTCCCTTCTACGGCCTGCGCTATGAAGGCACGCGTTACGACTGCGGCAACAAGCTGGGCTTCCTTGAGGCACAGATTGCTTTTGCCTTGCAGCGCCCTGAACTGGCTGAGGGTGTGCGCGCCTTCCTGCCCAAGTATGAGGGGCAGAAATAATGACGTTTTCCCACAATTTCGACGCGACCAGTCTGCGTGAGTACGATATTCGCGGGATTGTCGGAAAAACCCTGAGTGCTGAAGATGCCTTCGCTATCGGGCGCACATTCGGCAGCATGGTTCGTCGTAATGGCGGGCGTACGCTCGTGGTCGGTTATGATGGTCGCCTGTCATCCCCCATGCTGGAAGAAGCACTGGTGCAGGGCGCGGTCGAGTGCGGTCTGGAAGTAACCCGCGTGGGCCGTGGCCCTACCCCGATGCTGTATTACGCATCAGCGATCTTTGAGGCTGATGGCGCGATCATGGTGACGGGTAGCCATAACCCGCCGGACTATAACGGCTTCAAGATGATGCTGGCTGGCAAGCCGTTCTTTGGCGCTCAGATCAAGGAACTGGGTGAGCTTGCCGCGCAGGGCAATGTTGTCGCGCGTGAAGAAGGCAGCGTGCGCGAAGCAGATGTGCGCGATGACTATGTTGCCCGTCTGGCCAAGGACTATGTCGGCGGTGAGCGTAAGCTGAAGATTGTCTGGGATAACGGCAACAGCTCGGCAGGCGAAATTCTGGAAAAGCTGGTGGCAGCACTCCCGGGTGAGCATATCGTGCTCAATGCCGCTATTGATGGGACTTTCCCCGCTCATCATCCCGACCCGACGGTTGCCAAAAACCTCCAGCAACTGATCAGCGTTGTGCGCGATAACAATGCCGATGTGGGGATTGCCTTTGATGGCGATGCCGACCGGATCGGTCTGGTGGACAACAAGGGCGAAATTCTGTGGGGTGACCAGACCCTTATCCTTCTGGCGCGTGATGTGCTCAAGACCCATCCGGGTGCCACCATCATTGCGGATGTGAAGGCCAGTCAGGTGCTGTTTGACGAGGTTGCACGCGCGGGCGGCAAGCCGTTGATGTGGCGCACCGGCCATTCGCTGATCAAGTCCAAGATGGCTGAAACCGGCTCGCCGCTGGCGGGTGAAATGTCGGGCCATATCTTCTTTGCCGATAAATGGTACGGCTTTGATGATGCCCTGTACGGCGGTGTGCGTGCGCTGGATATTCTGGCCCGTATGGATGAACCGCTTTCGGTTTTCCGCGAGTCTCTGCCTGAGACCATTTCCACCCCGGAAGTGCGCTTTGATTGCGATGACCATCGCAAGTTCAAGGTGATTGAGGAAGTTGCCGAGCGCCTGCGTAAAGCCGGGGCTGATGTGTCTGAAATTGATGGCGTGCGGGTGAACACGCCCGATGGCTGGTGGCTGCTGCGTGCCTCCAACACGCAGGCGGTGCTGGTCGCGCGGGCAGAAGGGCTTGATACAGCAGGTCTGGAACGGCTGAAGGCGGCTCTGGTGGAGCAGCTTGAGCAGTCTGGCCTGTCCAGTCCTGATTTCTCGGGTGATAACGCAGGGCACTAAACCTGTCGTTGCGTATGGTTGCGGGCGGTCTGGCTGTGTGTCAGGCCGCCCGTTGCGCTTGGAGCCACCGTTCGCGATCGGGCCTGTACCTTCAGGTTTGAATATGTGTCTTACGGGGAATATATGTTTCAGTTCCTCTCCAGTTACTGATATAGAGGACAAATGTTGTCCCCTTTCATGGACCCCGCCGGACGGCGGATTTCCTACTTGCGCCTGTCCGTAAC
This sequence comes from Acetobacter suratthaniensis, assembly GCF_017377745.1. Taxonomy (GTDB): domain Bacteria; phylum Pseudomonadota; class Alphaproteobacteria; order Acetobacterales; family Acetobacteraceae; genus Acetobacter; species Acetobacter suratthaniensis. The sequence continues at coordinate 587,341 of NZ_JAFVMG010000001.1, forward strand.
AGACAGGTGCGACATGCGGTGCTTGTACTGCATGTCGGAAAGCATGACCTTTCTGCCACGGGACGATGTTCTGGATTATGACGAGCTGGTGCGTCTGGCCCGCGTTTTTGTGCGGCAGGGAGTAAGGCGGCTACGTATCACCGGTGGCGAACCGCTGGTGCGCAAGGACATCGGGCATTTTCTGCTCGCTCTTCAGCCGCTTCTGGGGCGGGGTGATGAGCCTGAGCGGCTGGACGAAATCACGCTGACAACCAATGGAAGCAGGCTGGGTGAATTTGCCGAGCTTCTCGTGCGCGCAGGTGTAAAGCGCGTGAATGTCAGCCTTGATACCCTTGATGCGGCGCGTTTTGCGCAAATTACCCGGCGCGGCAGGCTGGCAACCACCCTCGATGGTATCCGTGCCGCGCGTGAGGCCGGGCTTGCTGTGCGGATCAATACAGTGGCTATGGCCGGGACGAATGACGATGAGTTTGATGCCCTGCTGGCATGGTGTGGCGAAATCGGCGCGGATCTGTGCCTGATTGAAACCATGCCCATGGGTGAGACCGGAGATAGCCGGATTGCGCGTTATCTGCCGCTGTCCGAGGTCAGGGCTGATCTGGCCAAGCGCTGGACATTGGAGGACATCCCCCACAGAACCGGCGGGCCTGCGCGGTATATGCGGGTGGGTGAGACCGGGCAGCGCCTTGGTTTTATTACACCGCTGAGCCATAATTTCTGCTCGACCTGCAACCGGGTGCGTCTGTCATGCACTGGCAGGCTTTATACCTGTCTGGGGCAGGAGGACGGCGCAGACCTGCGTGGGCTGTTGAGGGCCGGGGGAGATGATGCAGCTCTGGCCCGGATGATTGATCAGGCCATAGGCCGCAAGCCAGCCCGGCACGATTTCATGCTTGAACCTTCTCTGGGGCAGGTGGTCGGGCCAGCCCGGCATATGAGTGTCACCGGGGGTTAACTCACCCCTTTTGTCTCAGACAGGACGTCACGCAGGTCGTGCTGGAACTGACCGGGTTGCAGGGCCTGGGGTTGTGTTGGCGCAGGTGCCCAGCCGGAGAGCACCGCCATGTGCAGTGGCATGGAAAATCCGTCAGAACTGTTTTTATAAGAGGCTGCTGTGTCGGTATTTTCAGGCCCGGTCTCAAGTTCTGCCGCCGCTGCGGCGAATAGCGCGCGGGACGTAAAACGGCGCGGGCGTTGCACCAGAGCGCTGGTTTCGCCTGCCGCACGCAGGTCGGTTAGTAGTGCCAGAGTAGAGCGGTAACGCAGGTCTAATCGCTCACTATCCACCACAGGCAGGGCAAAGCCCGCGCGTTGCAGCAACTGTACGCAGCCCTGCTGGGTTGGTAGGGGGGAAACGCGGGGCGAAACCCCATCGCTTAACGCCAGTTCAGCCCGCTCAAGGGCTGTGCGTAGCGGGCGCAGGGTGGGCAGGATAGGCATACAGGCCAGAAACAGCCCATCAGGTTTGAGGCTCTGTCTGATCTGGAGGAACGCGCCGGGCAGGTCATTGACCCAATGCAGGGACAGGCAGGCTACAACAAGATCGAAGCTGGCGGGGGCAAAGGGCAGATATTCCGGGCTGGCGCACAGGCCATGGGGGGCCGACAGGGCTGCCAGCCGGGGTGAAATATCCATGGATAGTGCGGGAATGCGCCGCTCGGCCAACATTGGCCCGACCAGTCCGCGCCCGCCTATGTCCAGTGCAGCGGTAAAGGGCCGGGCAACGTCATCCAGCCGGTCTGCAAGAATTGCCGTTGCAGCCTCCAGAATAGGCCCGACCAGAGCCAGCCTGCTGGCGGCGCGATCTCTGCGGAGCCTGATGGCGTGGTGGTCAAAGATGGCAGGCGTGTTCATAAAGCTGGTGTGCGCGTTTGCATCCGTTTTGCCAAGTCCGGCTGTATCGCTATCGAGGGCAGGCTGGGGGATAGAGGGGAGGGCAAGGACTTGGTTGTGCGTCTGCTGCGGCATGCGGGCCGGTTTGTGCTGGACAGGCTGTACCCGCCTTCCTGTCTGCTCTGCGGGGCGGATACCATGCAGGCCGGACTGGTTTGTAGCACATGCTTTGTGCGTCTGCCGCTTCTGGGGCCACCCTGCTGTGCGGCTTGCGCGCAGCCTCAGGCTTCCAGTGCGCTTCTGGGGCGCGATGGTTTATGCGCGACCTGCGAGAGGCGGCACCCGGCATGGGAGCAGGGGCGGGCTGCCTTCATCTACGATGCTGGCGCACGGGACATGATCCTGCGGCTGAAATACGCGGATCAGCTTGATTATGCGGCCTTTCTGGCGGGCCATATGGCCCGGGCCGGGCAGGATATTCTGGGGCCGGGTGTTCTGGTGGTGCCTGTGCCGGTGCATCGTTGGCGGCTGCTCTCGCGCCGTTATAATCAGGCCGCTTTGCTGGGCCGGTCTATCGCACGGGGGCTTGGGTTGGACTATGGGCCAGATGTGTTGGAGCGGTTGCGTGCTACGGTGCGGCTGGCACGTTTTTCTCGCGGGGCGCGGCAGCGCGAAATGCAAGGAGTCATGCGGGTAAGGGCGGGCAGGCGCACCCTGCTGCGCGGGCGCACGGTGGTGCTGGTGGATGATATGCTGACAACCGGCGCAACAGCGACAGCCTGTGTCACGGCCTTGCGCGAGGCAGGTGCCCAAAAGGTACATCTGCTGGTGGCGGGAGTGGTTCCCGAGCGGCCCGGACTTGATATAGATTTGCAGGAAATGCTGTAACACTCTGTCAGACCCTGCCTGCCGTCACTATGTGTGAGGAAAGGCCCAAGGGCGTTAGAGAAAGAGCAAGAGAGAGTTTATGCCAGAGATCGTCATTTATACGCAGCCCGGTTGCCCATATTGCCGCCGCGCCGTGTCCCTGCTGCAAAGCAAGAACGTGCCGTTCAGGGAAATCAACGCGCCGCACGGAACGCCTGAGCGTGAAGAGTCCATTCGTCGTTCGGGTGGGCGCACTACAGTGCCGCAGACTTTTGTCGGGGATACTGCGCTAGGCGGATGTGATGACCTGATGGCGCTGGAGCGTACGGGCAAGCTGGATGCCAGCCTTGGCATTGCCTGAACAGGGTAGCCGGTAAGCCTGCTGGAAGGGAGAGTGCGCAAAAGATGATCTGCTATCGCCTGCGCTGTGCCGATGGTCATCTGTTTGAAGGATGGTACAGGGACAGCGCGACTTTCAGCCGCTTGCGGGCGGCCGGTATGCTCTCCTGCACCGAATGCGGCACGGCTGATGTTGATCAGGCCCCCATGGCTCCGGCTATTGTCAGTGGCGGCCGGCGGCGGCATGAGCCGGCTCCTCAGTCGCACGACGGAGCGGACACGGTGGTTGAGTCTGGTGTGCCGGAACCCGATACCCTTCCGGCCCGGCAGGGTGAGCGCGCGCCCGTGAGCCTGAGCGAGGCCGAAAAAGTCATGGGGGCCATGCGGCAGATGCGTGAAATGGTTGAAAAAAATTGCGAAAATGTGGGTGAGCATTTCGCGCGTGAAGCGTTACGCATTCATCATGGTGAAGCGCCGGAGCGCGGCATCTATGGTGATGTGAGTGCGCGGGATCGTGAAATGCTGCATGACGAGGGGGTGGAGTTCCATGCCATCCCGTGGGTAAGCAAGACCGATAGCTGACAGGAAACCGGATAGGGATGTAGCACCTGCCCAAGGTGCCCGCGTTTCTGGCTTGCGGCAAGGAGTAGAGCACATGAATGGACAGGGCATGGTGGTGCGTTCAGGCCGGCGGTTGGGGAGCATTGCTCGGGGCTGGATGGCCATATTCGTGTTCTGCGCGCTTGTGCTCGGCGTTAGCTTGCAACCGGCCTCGGCGGCAACGGACGAGAAGCTCATGGGCTACTGGCTCAGTCAGGATCATGATGGTGTTTTTCTGATCCAGCAATGTGGTGATGTCGTGTGCGGGCGTCTTGTAGGCATGCGTTACGATGGTACCGATGTGCCGCGTGGGCATGATGGCAAGGTGGAATGCAACCTGATGATGCTTACGGGTTTTCGTACCATGCAGGACAACGCCCGGAAAATGCAGGGGCATATTCTCGACCCCGACACAGGGCATGTATATGATGCCCAGATCTGGAATGATGGGCCAGACGTGCTCAAGCTGCGCGGCTATCTGGGCCTGCCATTGTTTGGCCAGACCCAGACATGGACGCGCTATACAGGCCCCGGCATGGGGCCAATGTGCAAAATGCCCTGAGAGCGCATTGGCGGCGCCCCAGACCGTGGGGGCCGCCGGGCCTGGTGATTTAGCGTTTTATGAACGATGCGATGTAGTTCACGCCCAGATCGCGCGTTTCTTTCCAGCTATTGGCCCAGCCTGCGGGGCCGGGCGTCAGGCCGGTAATCGTCTTCATATCCAGCCCCGCGATACGGGCCTGACGGGCGAGGTCTGACGGGCGAATGAATTTTTTCCAGTCATGAGTGCCCACGGGCAGTAGGCGCAGCAGGTATTCTGCCCCGATTTTGCCGATAGCGAACGAGCGCAGCGTGCGGTTCATGGTTGAAACAATAACCGTGCCGCCCGGCTCCACCAGTGCGCTGAGCATCTGCATGAAGGCTTCGGGGTCGGTTACGTGCTCGATGATTTCCAGCGCGATGACGGCATCAAAACGCTGCCCTTCGGCCACCAGATCTTCCGCGCTGCCATTGCGGTAGGTCAGCGGGCCGGAGCCGTCAGGCAGGGGATTGGCCTCCAGATGGGCGCGTGCGGCGGCGATTCCGTCAGCCGAGGCATCAAGCCCCAGCACGTCGTGCCCGGCCGAGGCGAGCGATTCGCTGGCCAGTCCCGCACCACAGCCAATATCGAGCAGCCGCACCCGGCGCGATGTCCGCCCGCGCAGGGGCAGGTGGCGGTTGATCCACTCTGTCCGCACGGTGTTCATGGCGTGCAGGGGGCGCATTGGGCCGGTAGGGTCCCACCATTGCTGGGCCAGCGCGCTGAAGCGGGCAATTTCCTCGGGGCAGACAGAGGCGTTTGTCACGGGGCTGGAAGCCGCGTTCAGGGGCATGTCCTGGGGCATATCCGTTGGGGCGCTGGTGGCGGGCATGCAACAAATTCCTTTCCTGCTGGTCTCCCCGCTGGACGAAAGGGGGCCGGGGAGGGTATGTGACGCGCCTTGTGAAGCCGCGCAACCGCCCGGAGAGCTTTATAACCTTCATGCACGGGAGGGAAAGCAGGGGCGTGGGTTTTTAGTGGCCCTTAATTCGCGGCGTGTCTGGTGGAGAAAAACGTATGTCCGGTTCCGCACCCCGGATTGTCATGAAATTCGGCGGCACGTCCGTGGGCGATCTTGATCGTATCCGGGCCGTGGCCGAACGTGTCAAAAAGCAGAAAGACGCCGGCTGCGATGTTCTGGTGGTTGTTTCTGCCATGGCGGGAGAGACCAACCGGCTTGTTGGCTACTGTCAGTCCCTGTCCCCCCTGCATGACCCGAAGGAATACGACTCGATCGTGGCCACGGGCGAGCAGGTAACAAGCGGGCTGCTGGCTATTGCCCTGCAGACGCTGGGCGTGCCTGCACGCTCCTTTGCAGGCTGGCAGGTCGCGATCGAGACGGACTCTGCCCACGGCAAGGCCAGTCTGGACCGTATCGATGGCGAGCGTCTGCTGGGCTGTATGGCCGAAGGCATTGTACCGGTTGTGGCAGGCTTTCAGGGCGTAGCGCCCGATGGCCGGGTCTCTACGCTGGGGCGTGGTGGCTCTGATACATCGGCCGTGGCGCTGGCGGCGGCTATCCGGGCAGACCGGTGCGATATCTATACCGATGTGGACGGCATTTATACGACCGACCCACGGATAGTAGCCAAGGCGCGCAAGCTCGATAAAATTACCTATGAGGAAATGCTGGAACTGGCCTCTGTAGGGGCCAAGGTACTGCAGACACGCAGCGTTGCGCTGGCCATGCGTCAGGGTGTGCGGGTGCAGGTACTGTCCAGCTTTGAAGATGGTCCGGCGGTTATGGAAGGCCAGCTTCCGGGATCTCTGGTGGTGGATGAGGACGAAATCGTGGAAAAGAAACTGGTCACCGGCATTGCCTATTCCCGTGATGAAGCCAAGCTGTCTGTCCGGCGTATCCCTGACCGGCCCGGTATTGCCGCAGCAATTTTTGGCCCGCTGAGCGAGGCCAATGTCAATGTGGACATGATTGTGCAGAGCACCGGCGCAGACGGCACCACCAACATGACCTTCACCACCAGCAAGACCGATCTGCCGCGTGCTATCGACGTGCTGGATTCCGTGCGTGAGGCTGTGCAGTATGAAGAACTCCAGACCGACCCGGATATCGTGAAGGTCAGCGTCGTGGGTACGGGCATGCGCTCCCACGCAGGGGTGGCCAGCATCATGTTCCGCACCCTGTCCGAACGGTCGATCAATATTCAGGCGATTTCCACCAGCGAAATCAAGGTGTCTGTGCTGGTCGCGGCAGAATATGCCGAGCTGGCCGTGCGCGCCCTGCATACCGCCTATGGGCTGGATAATGTCTGAGGTGCTGACCACAGACGCCGATCAGGCTCCCACACCGGCTGAACGCCAGCGCGCACACGCACGGCTGGATCGACTGTGGCAGCGTGGCACGGATTTTCTGGGTACGCCGTACGCCATTCTGGGCGGGGCCATGTCATGGCTGAGTGAGCGCAATCTGGTTTCGGCCATTTCCAATGCTGGCGGGTTTGGGGTCATTGCATGTGGGGCGATGGAGCCTGAGCGGCTTGCGGAAGAAATCGCAGCAACCCGCGCCATGACAGACCGCCCGTTCGGGGTGAACCTCATTACCATGCACCCTCGGCTGGATGATCTGATCAAGGTCTGCCTGGATGCGGGCGTGACCCATATCGTGCTGGCGGGAGGTATTCCGCCGGGGGCTGCCATCAAGGCCATCAAGGAAGGCGGTGCGAAGGTTATCGCCTTCGCTCCGGCTCTGGTGCTGGCCAAGCGTCTGGTCAAGATGGGTGTTGATGCGCTGGTGATCGAAGGGGCAGAGGCCGGAGGGCATGTCGGCCCGGTGTCTCTGACCGTGCTGGCACAGGAAATCCTGCCCGTTATCCATGATGTGCCGGTGTTCGTCGCCGGTGGTCTGGCGCGGGGTGATGCCCTGCTCGGATATCTGGAAATGGGGGCTGCGGGTGGGCAGTTCGGCACGCGTTTTGCCGCGGCCGAGGAAAGCATCGCCCACGAAAAGTTCAAAAAAGCCTTCCTGCGGGCCGCCGCGCGTGATGCCGTGACCTCTCCCCAGCTTGATGAGCGCTTTCCGGTTATTCCGGTGCGGTCACTGGCTAATGAGGGGGGGCGGAAGTTTGTCGCGCATCAGGCAGATGTCATTCGCCGCTTTCAGGCCGGGGAGCTGACACGTGAGGCCGCCCAGCTTGACATCGAGCATTTCTGGGCGGGTGCCTTGCGGCGTGCCGTGATTGATGGTGATGTGGAAAATGGCTCGGTCATGGCAGGGCAGTCTGTCGGGATGGTGACATCCGTCCAGCCTGTCGCGCAAATTATTGCTGACCTGATAGAGCAGGCCGTGTTAGCTCTGGTCGGGCAACAAAGACGTATGGATGCTGATGGCTGAACACACACACGGTCCCGAGCAGGGGCAGGGCAGTTCCACACCGCCCCTGCCTGATGTGGCCATGATCGGTGTGGGTGAAGCCTTGCGCCAGCGGCGCGAGCAGTTGGGGTGGTCGCTGGATGATATGTCTGGCTGGCTGCGTATCCGTCGTTCCTATCTTGAAGCGATGGAAAGCGGGCAGCCCGGCATTTTGCCCGCAGATGTCTATGCCCTTGGTTTTTTAAGAACTTACGGTCAGGCGCTGGGTTTTGACCCCGATAGCCTTGCGGCCTTTTACCGCAAAGGTGGCCGGGTGGCCGGGCAGCGGCCCGAGCTTGATTTTCCTGTTCCTATTCCTGATCGCCGCCTGCCTCCGGCGGTGGCGATTTCTATCGGGTTGGTGGTGGTCGTGCTCAGCTATGTGGGCTGGTACTGCTTTATGGGCCGTTCGGCTCCCTTGCCGGAGCCTGTCCCGCCCGTTGCCAGCCTGATGCCCGGAGAGGCGGCGCATAATGCGCCCTCTCCGCAGGTTGCCTCCATTCTGCCCGAGAAAAGTGGCATTCCTGACGCAGGCACAGCGCAGAATGACTTAAAGGATGTCCCGGTTCCCACCTCGCTGGCTCAGGCGCCTGAAGCGGTGCAGGATTCGTCCGTTGCAGCGTTCTCGGGCGAGGGAACGGCACCGCAGGCGACAGCGGCAGAACATCCCGCACAGCAGGCCGAAGCGATGCCTGTCCCTGACTCCGTGAAGGCGCAGGCCGGTATCACGCCTGATGGCGGGCATGCTGCCGGTTCTATGGTGGGGGATAATTCACTTGTTATCCGGGCCGGGCAGGTGAGTTGGATTCAGGTCAGGGATGGGGCAGGCAAGGTCGTTTACGACAAAGTGCTGCAACCCGGCGAGAGCTGGAGCGTGCCTGAAGGGAATGGCCCTTATGACCTGACAGTGGGCAATGCCGGTGGTATAACTGTCAGTGCAGGGGATGTGACAACGCAGGCTCTCGGCCGCAACGGTGCCGTGCGGCGGCATCTGGTGCTGAGTGCGCAGGCGGTGCGCGATGGTTCACTGGTTGCGAGTTCTGCGCCGACTGTCGCGCCTCCCGTGCTTCCGGCAGTTCCGAAGTCTGCTCCCAACCCGGCATCGGATGCGGATAAACTGAACGCAGATCAGATCGAGGGGCAGGGCCTACGCTAAACCCTGCCGTGGTCATGGAGCTGTTCCTGTTTTGTGTGTAGCCAAAAGCGTTTGTTTTTGGCAGGACAGCACCAGAATTCGCGGGCATGCCGTGGTGCCGAGCACGGGGGTGTCCGCTAACTGTCGTCTCGACAAAAGGATGTAAAATGAGCGGCTACCGGCCTTACCAGCATATAGAACGGCGGAAATCCAGGCAGATCCATGTCGGCAAGGTGGCTGTCGGTGGGGACGCCCCGATTTCCATCCAGACCATGACCAACACTCTGACCAGTGACGCTCAGGCGACAATCGAGCAGATTCGTCTGGCGGAACTGGCTGGCGTGGATATCGTGCGTGTGTCCTGCCCGGACGAGGAAAGCACTGCTGCCCTTGCTGAAATCGTGCGGGAAGTGAATGTGCCGATCGTGGCCGACATCCACTTCCACTACAAGCGCGCCATTGAAGCAGCTAAGGCCGGTGCGGCCTGTCTGCGTATTAACCCCGGTAATATCGGCAGCGCCGAGCGCGTGCGCGAAGTGGTGAAGGCCGCAAAGGACTATGGCTGCTCCATCCGTATCGGGGTGAATGCCGGGTCGCTTGAAAAGCACCTGCTGGAAAAATACGGCGAACCCAACCCCGATGCACTGGTGGAAAGCGCTCTGGAGCACGCCAAGATCCTTGAAGATCACGATTTCCGTGAGTTCAAGATCAGCGTGAAAGCCTCTGACGTGTTTCTGGCCGTTGCAGCCTACCAGCAACTGGCCGATGCCTGTGACTACCCGCTGCATATCGGGATTACCGAAGCAGGCAGCAAGCGTGCCGGCACGGTCAAATCCTCCATCGGGCTTGGTAATCTGCTGTGGGCGGGTGTGGGTGATACCATGCGCGTTTCCCTGTCCGCCGCCCCGGAAGAAGAAGTGCTGGTCGGGTGGGATATTCTCAAATCCCTCGGCCTGCGTCATCGCGGCGTCAAGATCATTTCCTGCCCGTCCTGTGCGCGTCAGGGCTTTAACGTGATCGAGACGGTGCAGACGCTTGAAGATCGTCTGGCTCATATCAAGACCCCGCTCACCCTGTCGATTATCGGCTGCGTGGTGAATGGTCCGGGTGAAGCCCTGATGACTGATCTGGGTGTTACGGGCGGTGGTTCTGGCCGCCACATGGTCTATTCTGCAGGCAAGCAGGATCACACGGTTCCCGCAGGCGACATGATCAGCCATGTTGTGGAACTGGTTGAGGCCCGCGTGGCCCAGATCGAGGCGGACGAAGCCAAGGCCAAGCAGGAAGGCCAGGCCGAGCCGCTACCGGATATGGCTTCGGCTAACTGAGTAGGCAAGGCTCCAGACCTGTCTGTCCGGGGCCGGGCCAGAAAACTGGCGCCGAGGTGTGCCGCGCATGAATTTTTCCATGCGCGGCGCATGGCGTTTTGTGGAACCATCAAAGATAACACGCAGCATTCCGGGCGTGACGCGGGATGCTGGAGCGAGAGCAGGGCAGGCCGGTGAGCAGCATTCAACCCGTAAGAGGAACCCACGACCTTATTGGCGAGGAACAGCGCCGCCATGCACAGGTTGTCGAAGCGGCCCGCCGGATTGCGGGGGTGTATGGCTTTGATGAGTGGTCTACACCGATCTTTGAGGAAACGCGGGTTTTTTCACGGTCTCTGGGCGATACATCGGATGTGGTGTCCAAGGAGATGTATTCGTTCAACGACCGCGATGGCGAAAGCCTGACGCTGCGCCCCGAAGGCACGGCGGCCATCTGCCGCGCACTGGTCAGTAACGCGCTGACACAATCCCTGCCGCAGAAAGTGTTTTACACCGGCCCGATGTTCCGCCACGAGCGGCCCCAGAAAGGGCGCTACCGGCAGTTCCATCAGATTGGGGCGGAGCTGCTCGGCGCGGCGGAACCGCTGGCCGATGCGGAAGTCATCGCTATGGGGCATGCCGTGCTGTCAGCTCTTGGCGTTGCCGAGCATGTCACGCTGGAACTCAACACGCTGGGTGATGCCCAGAGCCGCGATGCGTGGCGTGCGGCACTCGTTGCCTATTTTTCGGATTACCGCGACCGTCTTTCGGAAGACAGTCTGGTAAGGCTGGAAAAAAATCCTCTGCGTATTCTGGACAGCAAGAACGAGGGCGACCGTGCGATTGTGGCGGATGCGCCGCGTATGGCCGAGTTCCTGACACCGGAAGCACAGGATTTCTGGGATGAACTACGCGCCAAGCTGGATGTGTTCGGTATCGCGTATAAGGTTAGCCCCGGCATCGTGCGTGGGTTGGATTATTATAACCATACCACGTTTGAATTCGTGACCACGCGGCTTGGCTCTCAGGGTACGGTGCTGGCAGGGGGCCGGTATGATGGGCTGGTGAAGCAGATGGGCGGGCCGGACGTGCCTGCCATTGGCTGGGCTGCCGGTGTCGAGCGTCTGGCTATGCTGCTGGACGTGATGCCGCCAGCCCCCCGTTCTGTCGTGATCATCCCGGTTGGTTCGCCGGATGAGCGGGCCTTGTGCGGTATTTTGCAGGGCTTGCGTGTGCAGGGTGTGCGTACCGAAATCGGTTACAAAGGGGCTTTGCGCAAGCGCATGGAGCGGGCGGCCAAACAGAACGCCAGCCATGTTCTGTTCGTGGGTGAAGATGAACTTGCGCGCGGTCTGTTCCGGGTCAAGGACATGGAAAGCGGGCAGGAGCAGGAAGTCTCCCATCAGGCGCTTATGGCGGATGCCGGGAGCGTATTTGCGTGAATGCACTGGATGAACGGCTGGACAGGATCGTCAGCCGCGCACTGGAACTTGAGGCCCTTCTGGCCGGTGGGCTGGGAGGGGAGGCCTTTACGCAGGCCTCACGCGAATATGCTGAACTTGAAGGCGTGGTAAGCCAGATCAACGCCCTGCGTGACGCCGAACAGGAAATGACGCAGGCCGAGCAGTTGCTGGCTGATCCTGAAATGCGCGAACTGGCGGCAGCGGAGCTGGATGAGCTGAAAAGCCGTCTGCCCTCATTGCATCAGGCTGTGCGTCTGGCACTGCTACCGCGTGATGTGGCGGATGAGCGTAGCGCTATTCTGGAAATCCGCCCGGCAGCCGGGGGGGATGAAGCCGCTTTGTTCGCGGCGGAGCTTTTTGATCTGTATCGCCGTTACGCAGAGCTGAGAGGCTGGCGCTTTACCCTTATGGATTACGATGAGAGCGAACTCGGTGGCCTACGGTGCGGGATTGCTGAAATCAATGGTCGTGGGGTGTTTGCCCGTTTCAAATATGAATCCGGCGTGCATCGTGTGCAGCGTGTTCCCGCCACGGAAAATCAGGGCCGTATCCATACGTCTACCGTGACGGTGGCGGTTCTGCCCGAGGCGGAAGAAGTGGACGTCAACATCAACGAAACAGACTTGCGGATTGATGTTTTCCGGGCGTCCGGCGCGGGTGGGCAGCATGTAAACAAGACCGAAAGTGCGGTGCGGATCACGCATATGCCCAGTGGCATTGTTGTTTCCATGCAGGAGGAGAAAAGCCAGCACAAGAACCGTGCCAAGGCCATGAAAATCCTGCGCGCACGGCTGTATGAGCGCGAGCGTGAGCAGGCGCATGCCAATCGTGCAGCCGACCGGCGCTCACAGGTTGGAACAGGCGATCGTTCCGAGCGGATCAGAACCTACAATTTCCCGCAAGGGCGTGTGACGGATCACCGGATCAACCTGACCGCCTATAAGATCGACCGTGTTATGCTGGGTGAGATTGACGAATTTGTTGATGCTCTGACACAGGACGAACAGGCAGCCCTGCTGGCGGCAGAAGGGCTGTAACGCGCAGCTTTTTGGGCCTTTGTGCGGTTTAGCTGATGGGGGCCGCGCAGGCTTCGGATAGTCCGGAACGGTGTTCTGCTGTTTCGGGTGAATCCGGGTCAAGCAGGTAGAAATCTGTAAAACCGTTCGAGCCAAGGGCGTAAAAACGATGCCCATCGGGGTTGTGCAGCACGCCATCGCTGCTGACCTCATGGGTTTCTACCCGGCCTTCAGGCGTGCGGATGGTGATCTCGCCGCATAATGTATAAGAATGTTCAGTGCGGCCCGTGGACGTGGGGATGCGTACGGTCTTGGCCCGGTTCATGTCATTAAGCTTGATGGTGCTGACAAGCTGGCCATCGAGATAGATGCGCGAAACCTCGGATATTTCAGTGTCCGCTTTTTCATCGGTCACGGAAAACTCGCCTGCGTGAGCCACGGCCGGAAACAGCGCAAAGGCGGCGAACACACAGGCCGCAACCCGGACTGTAACGGTTGGCATGATGGAAACAGGCCCAAGTGGGCTTGGAGTATAAGAACGTGACATTTGCGGATAATAGCCGGGGACGTGCGGCAATAGAACAGCTTTTGCGTCAGGGCACGCACATTCTGGCAGAGGCCGGGGTAGAGAGCCCACGGCGCGAAGCCCGGCTGCTTTTGCAGCATGCGCTTGGGTTTTCGGCGGAACAGATGCTGGCGCTTTCTCCGCGTAGCGAAGTTGATCAGGCGCGGTATCTCACATGGGTGGCGCGGCGCGCACGGCATGAACCATTTGCCTATATTACCGGGCAGAAAGGATTCTGGACACTGGATCTGGCTGTCTCTCCAGCCAGCCTTGTGCCGCGAGGCGATACCGAAACGCTTATTTCCTGCGTGCTGGATCATTGTCCTGACAGGGAGGCGCCACTCTCGGTGCTGGATCTGGGTACGGGGAGCGGCTGTATCCTGCTGGCGGTGCTGAGCGAATATCCGCAGGCGCAAGGGGTGGGGGTCGATATCAGCCCACAGGCAGCGGCTCTCGCGGCCGGTAATGCCGTGCGCTGTGGGCTTGAGGCACGCGCGGCATTCATGGCGGCAAACTGGATGGATGCGCTGGCCATGGAGACGCGGTTTGATCTGATTATGAGCAATCCGCCGTATATTCCCAGCCATGATGTCACTGAACTGATGCCAGAAGTCCGTAACCATGAGCCCGTGCGCGCGCTTGATGGCGGGCACGACGGGCTGGATGCCTATCGCCTTCTATGCGCAGGTTTGCCCTCGCGGCTTACGCCGGGCGGGCTGGGTGTGTTTGAAATCGGGATCGGGCAGGAGGCATCCCTGCGTGCGCTGGCCGTGGAAAATCATCTCGAGGTCGTTGAGGTGCGTGCTGATTTTGAGGGTATAGCCCGCGCTGTGGTCATGCGACGTCAGGCGATATGAAAAAAGCGGTTGGCTTTAGGCTTTATGGTTGATAATGTGAAAGAGCTTGATCACGTGGCCATTAGTGGGTTGTAGTAACCCCGTCAGGCCAAACAAGCGGTACGGGCCTTTATATCTGGCAATGACCATGTCACTGCCTATTCAAAGTGCCCCTCCAGAAAAACAATTTGGACCTTCATCAAGGAACCGGCCTCTCAGGAATGGCCCGCTCCCATGTAAAGTGCCATGAACAGGAAAGCGCTGTGGTAAGCCCATGAATGTAAAGCGGATGCGGACCAGACATCATCGTTCTGGCGGGAGCAACGGAGCGTCCAGGCAGTTGAACGGCCAGATTCCGATGAACCGGAACCACGTTTTTGACAGCCATGGCCCGGATGTGCGGGTGAGGGGCACCGCCCAGCAGCTTTTCGAAAAATACCTCCAGCTTGGCCGCGATGCGACAGGCTCTGGCGACAGGGTGGCGGCTGAAGCCTATTTCCAGCATGCTGAGCATTATTTCCGCATCATGAACGCAATGGCGCAGGCTGCCCAGCAGAGCCAGATGGAGCGGGCAGAGCGTCAGGCCAGCCGTCAGCAGCGCGGTCAGAACAACGCAGCCGAAGAGGGTGAAGACAAAGGCCCTGACGCAGAGGCGGAAGAAGAGGCCGAAGTCAGGGATCTGGCGATGGAGCCGCAGCCCGAATTGTCTGAGGGCTAATACCTCCCGGCGCTCTTCCCATGTCACGGCTGTTTTGGGGCTGATGGCATGGGAAGGGCGTTGTATGCTGCCACTTTTACTGTGCAGTACATGCAAAGACGCACGGCGTAATGCCGTGGTGTCTTTAAAAAACCAAGTTTTTATGAAGAAAAACTGGTAGCGGCGGAAGGATTTGAACCTCCGACCAAGGGATTATGATTCCCCTGCTCTACCACTGAGCTACGCCGCCATTGTTCGTTGGCGCTGATCTACCGTGTCCCGGCATGGGCGTCAACCCGTCTTTGCAGTTTTTGTTTCTTTTTATGGATCATGCGCTTACCAGCGGGGTTTATGGGCCGAGGTTGCCTGAGCCGAAGATATAATTGCTGACCTGCTGCTCCAGACTTGTAGGCTCCTGCGTGTGTGTCAGCAGGGTGCCGGGGCGGGCGTAGGTGCTGTCATGACCCGGTGTGATTATGAGGGCATTTTCCGAGGCCAAAGTGGCGCTGCCAATGCTGAGCGTGCTGTCCTGCGGCAGGTGCAGGGAGGACGCCAGCCTGAAACGCACAAGCGCCATCTGGCTGGCGGGGTCGAGTGTAATGGCGGAAACCCGGCCAACCCGCACGCCTGCCAGATCAACATCTGCCCCACGGGTTAGCCCGTTGGCGGAAACAAACCGGGCGGACAGTTCGTAGCTGTCTCCGCCGGGGGCTTTTTGCGTTCCCAGTGCGTAGGAGGCAAAACCCGCTGCGGCCAGCAGAACCATCCCGCTGAAAATCCATGCGCCTGTGCGGCTCTGCCTCATCATGTTTTTACCTTCTTTTCTGGCTACCTGTTCCCGGCATGTCGTCCGGCAGGACGAAAACCTTGCAGCCATCGGGGGCATGGTGCAAGGACATGATAAGAAAAGAGCAATGGGGATACAGGGGCATATGTCGTACGTGCAGGCTTTTATCATGGCGTTGCTGCAAGGCGCGACAGAGCTTTTCCCGGTCAGCAGTCTGGGCCATGCCGTTATTCTGCCAGCGCTTCTGCACTGGAATTATGATCTGCATGATGTAACATTTCTTCCCTTTCTGGTCATGCTGCATCTGGGTACATCCGTTGCTCTGCTGGTGTTCTTTTTTCGAGACTGGCGCGTGCTGGTGCGTGGTGCGATCGGTCGGGACGGGCAGCGTATCCAGCTTGAAAGCCTGCATATTTTCTGGCTGCTGATTGTCGCCACCATACCTGCCGTTGTGGTGGGGGGGCTGTTCGAGCACCTGCTGCGCTCATTTTTTGGTTCGGCCACATCGGCTGCGGTGTTTCTGTTTCTGAACGGGCTTTTGCTACTGCTGACAGAAAGACTGCGCGGCAGTGTTGTTACCCGTGAGGTGCGCTGTATCGCGGGGCTGACTTCGCGCGATGCCGTGGTGATCGGCCTTTTCCAATGTCTGGCGTTTTTTCCCGGCCTGTCCCGTTCGGGGGCGACAATCTGTGGTGGCCTGCTGCGCGGCCTGCATCATGATGCAGCGGCACGGTTTTCCTTTCTTATGGCCCAGCCGGTCATTATCGCCGCGACGGTGCGTGAGGGCTTCAAACTCTGGCATGCCCCGCCGGATGCGGCGCAGATTCATCTTGCCATGGCTGCGGCTGTGGTCTCGGGGGTAACGGCGTTGGCCAGCACGGCGTTTCTCATGCGTTATTTCCGCAGTCATGATAGCTGGGCCATGACACCTTTTGCCCTGTACTGCATGGCGATGGGCGGCGGTGCGTTTCTGGTCCTGCACTTTATCGGCTGAGGCAGGCGGCCATGCCGTCGTCAGGGCTCCGTCGCAAGCGGCTTGAACATGCGGCGCGCGACAGTGCCGCGCACGCTTTGCGCAGAACACTGGGGCCTGTGCACCTTGTCCTGCTGGGTGTCGGCTCCACAGTGGGGGCCGGTATCTATGTTATGACCGGTGTGGCTGCGGCTAACTATGCTGGGCCCGCCGTCTTGCTCTCTTTCATACTCGCCGGTGTGGCCTGTCTTTTTACCGCGCTGTCTTATGCGGAGCTGGCCTCTCTCATGCCCGTGGCGGGTTCTGCCTATACGTATGCCTATGTTTCGTTAGGCGAAGGGGCGGCTTGGGTGGTGGGCTGGCTCCTGCTGCTGGAATACGGCATTTCCTGTGCGGGGGTTGCTTCAGGGCTGTCGGGTTATCTTGTCAGTCTGTTGCATGATGGCGGTGTATTGGTACCGCAGGCGCTGAGCACAACAACCGTGCAGGTGGTGCAGGTAGCCTCGGCACAGGTTGTGCATGTCGGGCGGCGGTTTGATCTGCCGGGGGCCGTATCTATCCTGCTTGTAACCGCTGTGTTGCTGGTGGGCGTGCGGGAATCTTTTCGGATCAATGCGGCCATTGTGCTGCTCAAGGTTGGGGTGCTGCTTCTGTTTGTGGGGGTAGGGCTCTGGTGGGTTCAGCCTGCGTTATGGACCCCCTTCATCCCGGCCTATGAGGGCGGGTTACATTATGGCGTGCCGGGTATTTTTCGTGCGGCTTCGCTGATTTTTTTTGCCTATGTGGGGTTCGAGGCAGTCTCTACCGCTGCGGGCGAGGCACGGAATCCCCGGCGTGATGTGCCGCTGGGTATCGTGGGGGCGCTGATTGTCTGCACCGTGCTGTATATGGCGGTTGCGGCCGTGCTGGTGGGGCTGGTGCCGTGGCGCGGTCTTGGTGTGGCGGACCCGCTGGCCGTGGCGGTGGGTGTCATGGGGCTGCCATGGCTTGCTTTGTGTATCAAGCTGGGGGCGGTTATCGGGCTGTGCTCGGTTCTGCTGGGACTTCTGTATGCCCAGAGCCGCATTTTTTATACGATGGCGCAAGATGGGCTGCTTTCCACCTTGTTCTGCCGCCTGCACCCGCGCTTTCTTACGCCGTGGCATGGAACGTTGGTGCTGGGGGCCGGTGTGGCGGCAGCGACTGCGGTACTGCCTGTCGAAATGATCGGTGATCTGGTGAGCCTTGGTACGGCGATGGCTTTTGGGGTCGTATGCCTGACGGTGATCTGGTTGCGAAATGTCGAGCCAGATCTGCCACGCGCGTTCCGTGTACCTTTGGGCGGCTTCCATGTGCGTGGGATATGGATCGGCTATGTGCCGCTGCTTGGTGTGCTGTTCTGTCTGGTTATGATTGCCCCTCTTGGGGTCGACATGCTGCTGGCTCTATGGGCAGGCAATCCGCTACCGGTGGCCCTGCTGGCAGGGTACGCGCTGGCGGGCTGGGTGTTTTACCATGTTTACGGGCGGCATCATTCACGTATGGGGCAGGGATCGTCCGATCCGCGTTGAGGCGGGGTGACCGCCTGCCTTAATCGTTTGGCGGGTAGGAGGCCAGAAGCCGTTTCTGCTTGCGCCACAGGCGGATACCGCGCCATAGCCCGGTGGGCCGCCAGCCTTGAGCGACCTTGCTGGCGCCGATACGGAAGCTCTCACCGTAATGGTGGAACTGCGCGGCGTATGCCTCCCTCAATGTGGTGCGGGAATCCCAGATATGGGTCGCTTCAGACCCTACGCCATTGATTTCGATGATTTCAAAATCCTGACCAGCTCGCAGGGCTTCGCGCGAGCGGTATTTCACATCAATACGCCCGAAATGAAAATCGGGAATATCCTGCATGATGGCATCAATGCGAGCGGTCAGCTCAGGGGTTATATCCTGCCCGCCATTGTGAAAAATAGCCCCTTTGCAGTGATTGCCGGTAAAGAGCAGTTCCAGCCGTTCTCCCTCTGGCAGAACCGTATGCAGGCGCTCTGCCAGACGTTTTTCATACAGATCGGGCAGGCGTGCGGCGCGGTTGTCCTGCCGCAGTAGGTCAAGCACCGTATCCCGTCCATTTCCGGTGATGGAGGGAATGTCCTTGTAGGTGAGAGAGGAAATATGACCCTGCGGATCATCCGGGTGGCGGATATAAAATAGCCCGGCTTCATGCGGCCATAAGATGAGACGCTGGATGACAAGATCAATCCCGCGCGGAAAGGCCGCCAGCGTTTTGTCCAGATCAGCAAGCGTGCGGACAAGGCGTACACCGGTGCCGTTGCAGCCGATATCTGGTTTGACCACCACTGGCAGGGCAAGACCCTTGGCCTTGATCGCGGCCAGTGCACGGGCCATGTCGTTTTTGCCGGTGGTCAGGGTTGTATAGGGAGCGATCCAGCCTGCCGCATATGTGCCTGCCATGTCCAGAATGCTGCTTTTACTTTCCCCGCAAAGTCCGCCGGTCACAATGCGCGGGTTAGCGGCGGTCGGCACTGTCAGGCTGCGGTAGCGGAACCCGAGCACGAACCAGTACAGCACAACCGGGGTGTAAAAGAGCCAGCCGGGCCAGAATTCGAACAGGGAGAGCGGATTGGCCGCCTTGGCTGAAGAGGTCTCGGTCATGATGGATGGTTTTTCCTGATGCGGGCGGCAATCCGCCCCGAAAGGATCATGAATGCGGCAAAGCCCGCAATGCCAGCCCAACGCCATACGCCCAGATGCGCGAGCAGGAACCCGCCAATTTTCAGGGAGAGCAGGAACAGCCCCGTTGTCCAGAGCAGGGTGGCGAGCACCGTAGCCAGTGTGAAGGTTTTCAGTCCTGCTCGGAAAAAGCCACAGGCGGTATAAAGGGGCAGGCGCGTGCCGGGAATGAAGCGGCTGATAAAAACAGCCCTGAACAGATTGCGCGTCAGCCATTGGCGCTGCTGGCTGATGCCCGGCATATCCACCCACCGCCGGGCGGGCGGCCAGCAGGCAGCCAGAGCGCCAAGGCCATAAAGCCCGATATCACCCAGCACGATTCCTGAATAAAGAGCCAGCAGCGCTACGGGTGGCGATACGACATGAAGCTGTACCTGTATGGCGGTAATCAGCGTTGCTGCATCTTCCAGCACAAAAGTAGCCAGAATGATGATGACAACCTGCGCAAAAGGACTTGCGGCTGTCAGGTGAAGGACATGCTCAAGCAAGGAACCCCGGCTCTCCTCTCCCGTTGCGCGGCTTGTATCCGGCCCGAAAACAAAGCCGGACAAACCGAGAGCAGGTGGCGCCCAAGCGTGTGTCCTGTCAAGCATGGGCCGGGCTGTCCCTATGCGGGAAAAGAGAGTGGATGAACGCGCAGGCACGGTGCTAGACGGAAAGGCGTCAGTCATGGCACAGCCGGTACGTCACGTAGCCGGGACGAGGGGATAATGGATAGAAGAACACTGCTTGTTCGTGGTCTGGCGGTTTCGGCTCTGACAGGCCTTTCCTCGGCCCCGATGTATCGCGCATGGGGGCGCCCGCGTGAGTATGGCGTCTTTCTGGCCGGGGTTCGGCATGAGGCATTGCAGCAGGGGATTGCTGCAGGTGTGGTTGATCGTGCCCTGGCGCTGTGTACGGTTCCCAATGCTGCCGTTATCAAGGCGGATCAGCATCAGCCTGAAAAAGTGCTGACATGGGCGCAGTACAAAGAGCGTGTGCTGACGGAAAAAAAGCTGTCCGATGGCTTGCAGGCCATGACGGAGCAGGGGCAGCGGATTAGCCAGATTGGTGGCCAGTATCAGGTGGGCCGGGGTGTTATCGCCGGTATCTGGGGGCTGGAATCCGCTTATGGCACCCGTATGGGCAAATTTTCGGTTATCGATGCACTGGCCACGCTGGCTTATGAGGGGCGGCGGGCTGCCTTTTTCCGGGGTGAGTTGCTCAAGGCTCTGCATATTCTGGCGCAGAATGGCATGGAGCCGCGCGCCATGCTGGGCAGCTATGCCGGAGCTATGGGGCAGCCCCAGTTCATGCCCAGCGCGTATGAGCGTTTTGCTGTCAGCTACCCTGAAGGCGGGCGGGCTGATATCTGGCGGAACGAGGCGGATGTGTTTGCCTCCATTGCCAATTATCTGGCCCGGAGTGGCTGGCAGAATGGCGGGCTCTGGGGCGAGGCCGTGATTGTGCCGGAGTCCTTGCCGCAGGTGCAGCTTGGGCGCAGCCATGTGCGGCCGCTTTCATGGTGGGTTCAGCAGGGTGTGCGCCCCCGTGCCGGGCGCTTTTCGGATAGCGCCGCCGATACTACAGCTCCCGCGGCGATCATCCGCCCCGACGGGCCGGGTGGCGAGGCGTTTGTCGTTTACCATAATTTCAATGTAATACGCCGTTACAATGCTTCCGATTTTTATGCGCTGGCGGTTGGCATACTGGGTGATGCGATAACGTGAAAAAAGCGGTTCTCTGCACGGCGCTGATTCTGGCAGGCTGTGGGCGCGGGCAACAGGTAACGCCTGATCCGCATTATGTAACGGGTGCTTCATGGCAGGCCGATGGACGGTGGTTCTATCCGCGTGAGGATTTTGACTGGCAGGGCACCGGCCTTGCCATGCGCGATCAGGGGCGGAATGGCGAACTGACAGCCGATGGCGAAGTGCGTGACAGCGCTGCCATGACTGGCGCACATCAGACATTGCAACTCCCGGCTATTGTCAGCGTCATTAACCTTGAGAACGGGCGAGAGGTGGTCGTCCGTCTCAATGACCGTGGCCCGGCGCAGGCGGGGCGTATGCTGTCGCTTTCGGCACGGGCGGCGGATCTGCTGGGTATGGGCGATGGCCCGGCCCGTGTGCGGGTTGTGGAGAATGAAGCAGAAAGCCGCAGGCTGGCGGAAACTCTGCCCGGTGCGCCCACGCTTGAAATCAACGCAGCCCCGCGTGAAGGGGTTACCCAGACAGATCTGGGTGGCAAGGGTAGTTCCACCGTTGGTGTGGCGGTGCAGGCGGGGGATACAGCAGCACCTAAAGTGGGTGTGGCGTTGCCAGACTTGCCTGCTGAAGTGCGACAGGGCATGGCGGCACCGGGCATGCTTTGGGTGGAAATCATGGACCTGACATCGCGCTACAGCGCCATTGTTCAGGCCGCGCGCTCAGGGGCTGTGGTACGTCCCGATCTGACCGCCGGACACGGCATGATGTGGGCCGTGCGCTACGGCCCGTTTACGACTATACAGGACGCGGATTCAGCGCTGAGACGGGCACTGGCCGCCGGACTGACTGGCTCTCATATCGTCGTCGAATAGGAAAACATGTTGCAGACCCGACGGTTCTTACTCACAGGGGGCGCGGCCCTTTTTTGTGGCGGTGTTTCGAGCAGCCTTGTGGCGGATGCCTGGGGCAAGACGCATGGGCGGGCGGCGGCCGCCGCAAAACAGGTGGCCGCAGATGCCCCGCCTCCCGCACCGGCGACAACGCCCATCGGCCCGGTTGAAACCTCCGCACGCTGGGCCTGCATTCTTGATTACGGCAGTGGTGCGACCCTGCTGGAAAAAAATGCAGATGAGCGCATGCCCCCCTCATCGCTGACCAAGATGATGACGGCCTATGTCACGTTTGGTATGCTGCGCTCAGGACGCCTCAAGCTTGACCAGACATTGCCGGTGAGCGAACGCGCATGGCGGATGCAGGGGTCACGCATGTTCGTGCCGCTGGGCCAGAGCGTGCCCGTGCAGGATCTTATACAGGGCATGGTCATCCAGTCCGGTAACGATGCGTGTATTGTGTTGGCAGAAGGGATCGCCAGTTCGGAAGAGCAGTTCGTCGCGCTGATGAACGAAACCGCTGCACGTCTGGGGCTGAGCAATACGCATTTCATGAATGCGACAGGCTGGCCTGCGGAGGGGCATTATATGTCCGCGCGTGACGTGGCTTATCTCGCGCTGCGGCTGATCCATGATTTTCCTGAATATTACCACTTCTTTTCTGAAAAAGAGTTTTTCTACAACAACATCCGTCAGGAAAACCGCAACAGCCTTGTTGTGAAAGGTCTGGCTGATGGTCTGAAGACCGGCCACACCGATGCAGGTGGTTTTGGCCTGTGCGCCTCTTCTGAACGCGAAGGGCGGCGCGTTGTCATGGCCATTAACGGGCTGACGTCTTCGGGTGAGCGTGCGCGTGAGGGCGAGCGGCTCATGGGCTGGGCTTTCGCCAATTTCGAAACAGCATGGGTTGTCCATAAGGGCGATGTGGTGGAGCAGGCTCCAGTGTGGATGGGCGCCGAGCGCACCGTGGCGCTGGTGGCGGCGCAAGATCTTAAACTGCTGCTGCCGCATGGCTGGCGGAATGGCACGCAACTGGCGCTGGATTACAACACGCCACTGGTTGCACCGGTTACGCAGGGGCAGGTTGTGGGGCGTATTACGGTCTCGCTACCGGGCGGCAAGCAGGTGCAGGTACCGGTTGAGGCGGCCAGTTCCGTGGCGGCTCTCGGTCTTGTCGGGCGGGCAGCCCGCAGGCTGCATCTGTAACGGGTATGTCCAAGGGTGTGTTCATAACGCTTGAGGGCGGCGAGGGGGCTGGAAAGTCCACCCAGCTACGGCTGGTGGGCGAGGCCTTGCGGGCCGGCGGGCATGATGTGCTTGTCACGCGTGAGCCGGGTGGCTCGCCCGGCGCTGAAGACCTGCGCCAGCTTCTGCTGTTCGGCAATAATCCGCTTTCCCTCCGGGCTGAAATTCTCGCACATTTCGCAGCCCGGTATGATCATGTGGATCGTGTTATCCTGCCCGCGCTGGAGGCAGGCCGCATTGTGCTGTGTGATCGCTTTACCGATTCCACGCTCGCCTATCAGGGCTATGGCCGGGCCGCTGGTGATGCCGGTATCCTGAGCCTGATCCGTGGTTTGACGGATATGCTGGCTTTAAAGCCGGATAGAACGTTTCTGCTGGATGTGCCACGTTCTGTAGCATGTGAACGGCTTGCGGCCCGTGCCGGGCAACCTGATCGCTATGAGCAGGCTGATGAAGCCTTTCATGCGCGGGTGGCAGAGGGCTTTGTGGCCGTAGCACAGGATGAGCCTGCGCGTGTCAGGCGGCTGAATACGGAGCGGGAAAAGGCCGAGCGGATCAGTCAGCGGATTGTGGAAGATATTCTGGCTCTGGTCTGTCAGGCGTGAGGTCGGGCATGGGGGAGACTGCCATGACTGGCCCGCGCCTTGCCTCGCTGGCACTACAGGGACACGAGACGGGTTTTGATGTCTTTCGTCAGGCGCTAGCGCGGGGGTGTATGCCGCATGCATGGCTGATTACTGGCCCGCCGGGTATTGGCAAGGCCACGTTTGCCTTTGCCTTGGGGCGTTTATTACTGGGGGCCACGCAGGCGGAAAGCCCGGCCGGGCGGCGTGTATCAGCCGCTACACATGCCGATCTGCTGGTGGTTGAGCGCGGTTTTGATGAAAAACGTCAGCGCTATCGTTCGGAAATCGTGGCGGATGATGTCAGGCCCATCAACGCATTTTTGCGGCGCACGGCGGCGGAGGGTGGCTGGCGTGTGGTTATTGTCGATGGCGCGGAATGGATGAACCGCAGCGCGGCCAATGCTGTGCTGAAAATACTCGAAGAACCGCCGCCCGCGACAATCCTGCTCCTGACAAGCTCGGCCCCCGGACGGCTGCTGCCGACTATTCGTAGTCGCTGCCGCAAGCTGGCGCTAGGCACGCTTGATGCACGTGCCATGCGGGCTGTGTTGCAGCAGGTTGCCCCGGATGCCAGTCCGGCTGAACTCGAACGGGTTACGGCACTGGCTCATGGTGCGCCCGGTCGCGCGCTCGCCCTGCTGGCCGATGCACAGGGTGAGATTGCCCATTGTGTCGAGCGCGTGTGCAAAGGTGTAAGCGCGCTGGATGGTTATGAAGTCGCGGAAACGGTTCTGCGCAAGGAATATGGTTTCGATCTGTTTTTCAGCCTGTTATCAGATCGGCTTCAGGCGGTGGCCAGACAGGCCGCGCTGAGTGGAAGCGCTCATGGTCTTGCCTGTGCGCGTGCATGGGAGACCCTTGTACGCCTATATGGTGAAACAGAGCGTTTCAACCTGGATAAACAGGAAGCCCTACTCGAAGCCATGACGATTGCGAGCCAAGCATGACCCGTCGTTTTTACGTTACTACTCCCATCTATTATGTGAACGGTGCGCCGCATATCGGCCACGCCTACACATCCATTGCGGCGGATGTCATGGCGCGGTTTCATCGTCTGGCCGGTCATGACGTTTTTTTTCTGACCGGCACGGATGAGCACGGCCAGAAGGTAGAGCAGGCCGCGCAGGCGGCCGGGGTTGAGCCGCAGGCCTTTGTTGACCGTATTGCTGCCGATTTCCGGGGCATGGCCGATGCCATGGCCATTTCTTACGACGATTTTATCCGCACGACAGAACCGCGCCATGTGACCGGGGCGCAGGCCCTGTGGCAGAAGGTCGCGCAGAACGATGCCATCTATCTCGGTGCGTATGAGGGCTGGTACGCCCTGCGGGATGAATGTTTCTACGGTGAGGACGAGCTGACCACGGGAGCCGATGGCCAGAAGCTCGCCCCCACGGGCGCGCCGGTGGAGTGGGTTAAGGAGCCGTCCTATTTCTTCCGTCTTTCCGCATTTCAGGATCGGTTGCTCGAACTGTATGAGCAGTGCCCGGAGTTTCTGGGGCCACATGGCGCGCGGAATGAAATCATCAGCTTTGTGCGTCAGGGCCTGCGTGACCTGTCGATCAGCCGCACCAGCTTCAAATGGGGTATTCCCGTTCCGGGGGATGAGGCCCACGTCATGTATGTGTGGTTCGATGCGCTGGCCAATTATCTGAGCGCACTTGGCTTCCCGGATATGGACACGCCGCGTGCTGCGTTCTGGCCTGCGGATCTGCATCTGGTTGGCAAGGATATTGCGCGTTTTCATGCCATTTACTGGCCTGCCTTCCTGATGGCAGCAGGAATTGATGTACCCCGCCGGGTTTTTGCCAATGGCTGGTGGACAATCGAAGGCCAGAAAATGAGCAAGTCGATCGGTAACGTGATTGATCCGCGCGATCTGGTGAGCGAATTCGGGCTGGATGCGGTACGCTTCTTCCTGCTGCGTGAGGTGCCGTTCGGAGGGGATAGCGATCTGTCCCGCAAGGCTCTGATTACGCGGAATAATGTCGAACTGGCGAACGATCTGGGCAACCTTGCTCAGCGCACGCTCTCGCTGGTGGCAAAAAATTGCGAAGGCATGATCCCGGAGCGGGGTGAGGCCAGTGTGGAGGACACACAGCTTCTGGCACAGGTAGCTGTGCTGCCGCAGCTTATGGCCTCGCAGATGGAACGCTGCGCCCTGACTGATGCGCTGGAGGATGTCTGGAAGGTTATTCGCGCCTGCAACGCCTATATCGACCATCAGGCTCCGTGGGCGCTGCGTAAGACCGATACCGTGCGCATGGCCAGTGTGCTGCGTGTACTGCTCGATGCCCTGCGCGGAATTGCTACGGTTCTCCAGCCCTTTATGCCCCAGACCATGGAGCGCATGCTCGACCAGCTTGCCGTGCAGCCTGATGAGCGTACTCTGGCAGCACTGGAGACGGCTCTGCCTGCCGGGCGAGCACTCCCGGCGCCGCAGGGGCTGTTCCCGCGTTATGTCGAGCCGGAAGCCACGGCATGAGGGACACTGCGCATGGTGCCGGTACGGGTAAACTGATCGACACCCATTGTCACCTTGATCATTTTTCTGATGAGGAACTACCCGGCCTGCTGGATGAGGCGCGTCAGAGTGGGGTGGCCGGTTTGGTAACAATCGGCACCCGGCTTTCCCGCGCGGGAGAGCAGATCGCACTGGCGGGACACGATAAACCAGACCTGCGGATGTGGTGTACGATCGGCACCCATCCTGATCACGTGGATGAAGAACATTTGCCCACCGCGGAGCAGATTGCCAGCATGGCCGACAGGCCCGAGGTAATCGGCATTGGTGAAACCGGGCTGGATTATTTCCATGGTGAAGACGCCATACGCCCCGCACAGCATGAGAGCTTCCGCCGCCATATTGCTGCCGCACGCCTGCTGGATGTACCGGTGATTATCCATGCCCGTCAGGCGGATGAGGATGTGGCAACAGTGCTGGAAGAAGAATACGCCAAAGGCGCGTTTCCAATTCTGCTGCACTGCTTTGCCTCGGGGCCGGAACTGGCCCGGAGGGTGCTGGCGCTGGGGGGCTATGTCAGTTTTTCGGGCATTGCGACTTTTCCAAAATGTGACGAAATCCGTGCGGTAGCATTGAGTGTGCCGGATGATCGGATTGTCGTGGAAACGGACGCCCCTTATCTGGCGCCGGTGCCCAAGCGCGGCAAGCGCAACCAGCCTGCATGGGTGGCGCATACAGCCGAGCGGCTGGCGCAGGAGCGCGGCATGGATAAGGCCGCTTTTGCAGATCTGACAACGGCCAATTTCTTTCGTCTGTTCCGCAAAGCGGTTTAGGAAGCGGGGCAGGAGAGGGCATGAAGGTTGTTGTTTTGGGGTGCGGTGGTTCAGCAGGCGTGCCCATGGTTGGTGGAGAAGGCGGCGGAGGGGACTGGGGTGACTGCGACCCCGCCGAACCACGTAATATCCGCACGCGTTCTTCCATTTTTCTGCAAATGGATAATGGCGAGGCAGTGCTGATCGACACAGGGCCAGACCTGCGCGCGCAGCTTCTGGCGCAGCGTATCAGCCGGTTTCAGTCCGTTATCTATACTCACGGCCATTCTGATCATGTGGATGGCGCGAACGAGGTGCGGGCGGTCAACCGGGTGATAGGGCAACCTATCAAGGCTTATGGTATGCCGGGGGTTCTGGCTGAAATAGAGCAGCGTTTCAGCTTCGTGTTCAAACCGTGGACACCGCCGGGGTTCTTTCGGGCTGTGCTTGAAGCCCATCCATGTGAAATCGGACAGGAAACGGCGATAGGCAGCTTTGCCTTTACGTTTTTCGAGCAGCAGCATGGGTATGCGGGTTCGACCGGCGTGCGATGCGGCAATTTTGCCTACAGTACTGATGTGGTGGAACTGCCCGAGCAGAGTCTGTGTGCTCTTGAAGGGGTGGATACATGGATTGTGGACTGTTTTCAGCTCACGCCCCATGTGGCCCATGCCTGGCTGGATCGGGTGCTGGAGTGGCGCGAACGGATCAAACCCCGCCGCACGATCCTGACCCATATGGGGGCAGGGATGGACTGGGCAACACTCTGCGCGACCCTGCCGCAGGGGGTGGAGCCTGCTTATGACGGCCTGAGCCTTCATCTGCCCGACCCACCACGGGCCAAAGCCTAATCCGTTTTGTGAAAGACCAGAAACGGGGCGGATAATCCCGCCCCGTTTGCGGGCTTATCGGCTCATCAGTACGGTCAGGTCGGCGTGTTCAAGCACATGGCGGGTAACACCGCCCAGAATAAGCTGGCGCAGGCGTGAGTGGGAATATGCCCCCATTGCCAGCAGATCAGCCCCAAAATCCGTACAGGCGGCCAGCAGCCCCTTGCCGACATCGCGGTCAACCGGCGGGAATTCAAGAGCATCGGCTTCAATGCCGTGCAGGCCCAGATAATCCAGCACATCCTGTGCGCTGGGGCCGCGACGCTGATAGTCCTCGCAATGCAGGACACGCACAGCTTCGGCCTCAGCAGCCCATGCCAGTGCTCCATGCAGGGCAGCGGAGGATTCCGCCGTGCCATTCCATGCGATACATACGCGCCTGATCAGGCCTTCAGGTGGGGTGCGCGGCGCCATGACCACAGGCCGACCACTATCGAACAGAACTGCGTGCAGGGTTTCGGATGAGGAAACATCGCGCCCTGAATCCGGGTGCGGCACCAGCGTAAAGTCTGAAAGGCGGGCGTGGGAGGGAATGATCTCGCTCTCGACCCCCCGCAGAACGGTAAAGCTGACACTGGGAAAGGGCAGGCCATTGGCGGAGTGGCGCGAGACCAGAGGCACGTCTGGATTGGCGGCGGCAAAACGTTCGAACAGCGTATGCACATCATGGGCGTGGCGCGAGCTTTCATGCTCGGCAGAGCGCATCAGCTCTTCCACCATCGCGCCGGACAGGCCTTCACCCGCCAGAGGGGCAATGTCACGTCCATCAGTGCGCACATGCAGGATGGCCAGATGTGCGCCGAAACGCCGTGCGAAATTATAACCTCGCGTCAGGGCCGCCTCTGCGTTGGAGACGCTGGGCAGGGGCAGCAGGATTTTTCGCACTTCTTTCATGGGGCTTCCTTCCTTCGGGCCGTGTTTTGCAGCTTATTACGCCCGGCGATCATCGACGTTGCGCTGGATCAATGTCCAGCCGTGATCACACCACGGCTGGAGGTGAGCGGGCGGGTGGAGCAGATCAGGGGTAAAGCCGCGTGACCTGCCAGCTTTCCCCGGCCCGTTCCCAGATGGCGCGGTCATGCAACCTGAATGGGCGTTCCTGCCAGAACTCGAAATGTTCCGGGCTGACACGGTAGCCAGACCAGTTGACCGGGCGAGGAATGACGCCTTCGCCGTAGCGGGTCTGGGCATCATGCAGGCGTTCTTCAAATACGGCGCGTGAAGCTAGCGGGCGCGACTGGTCGGAGGCAATGGCCCCCAGTCGCGAGACACGGCTACGACTCGCAAAATATGCATCGGCCTCTTCAATACTGACCGGGCTGACACGGCCTTCGATTCGGATTTGCCGACGCAGGCCTTTCCAATGAAAGAGCAGGGCGACATGCGGGTTTGCGGCCAGTTCCTTGCCCTTGCGGCTTTCGAGGTTGGTATAGAATACGAAACCCCGACGATCAGCCCCTTTGAGCAGAACAATACGGGCCGAGGGGCGACCATCCGGTGTTGCGGTCGCGAGCACCATGGCATTGGGGTCGTTGATTTCGGTTTTTTCTGCCTCGGCCATCCAGCTTTCAAACAGGGTGAAAGGGTCGGCCTGCAGGTCGATCAGCGGCAGGTCATCGCGTGGGGGAGCGGAAAAAGGCGAGGAGGTGTCCGTCATGCTAAGTACTCATCTGCTGCGGTTCGTTTCTCTTTCATACTCCCGTGAGGGGCTGGTTTGAAGTATGGGAGTGGTGTTCGGGCTTGTTTCACCGCGCGGGGTGTGCGACCAACCACGGCGTAAAAGTCCCACTGGTTTTCACTCGCATACGCTGAGGTTATCGCATGTCTTCTTCCCACACCGTACCGCCAGCACAGGGCACTCTGATGAAGGGCAAGAGGGGGCTGGTGATGGGAGTTGCCAACGACAAGTCCATTGCCTGGGCCATTGCATCCGCTGTTGCGGCGCAGGGTGGAGAACTGGCGTTTACCTATCAGGGCGATGCGCTGGGCAAGCGTGTGCAGCCACTGGCCGACAGCATTGGCGCGAAGCTTGTGCTGCCTTGCGATGTGACCGACGATGCGGCGGTTGATGCCACATTCGATATTCTTGAAAAAGAATGGGGCGAACTGGATTTTGTGGTGCATGCCATAGGCTGGGCGGACAAGCAGTATCTGCGTGGCCGCTATGTGGATACCCCGCGTGATGCCTTCCTGACTGCCATGGATATTTCGTGCTTCTCTTTCACGGCGGTTGCACAGCGCGCGGCCCGTCTGATGAAAAAGGGCGGCTCGCTGCTGACGCTGAGCTACCTTGGGGCCGAACGGGTTATGCCGCATTACAACGTTATGGGTGTGGCCAAGGCCGCGCTTGAGGCTTCCGTGCGGTATATGGCGGCGGATCTGGGCCGTGATGGTATCCGGGTGAATGCCATTTCAGCCGGGCCGATCAAGACTCTCGCCGCCAGCGGCATTGGTGATTTCCGCTATATTCTCAAGTGGAACCAGTATAATGCGCCGCTTGAGCGTAATGTGACGCTGGAAGATGTGGGTGGGGCAGGGCTGTATATGCTCTCCGACCTGTCTTCGGGGGTTACGGGTGAAGTGCACCATGTCGATTGCGGGTACCATATGGTGGGTATGAAAAACCCGTCTGCCCCTGATCTTTCTGTCGCCTCTGACTGAGGTTTCGCTGTGTCCTATAATACGTTCGGTCATCTGTTCCGTGTCACCACCTGGGGCGAAAGTCACGGGCCTGCCATAGGCTGTGTCATTGACGGCTGCCCGCCGCGTATTCCCCTGAGCGAGGCGGATATCCAGCCCTTTCTGGATCGGCGCAAGCCCGGCCAGTCGGCATTTACCACGCAGCGGCGTGAGGCGGATGCGGTAAAGATCCTGTCAGGGGTTTTTGAAGGGCAGACAACGGGTACCCCCATTTCGCTGCTGATTGAAAACACCGATCAGCGCTCGCGCGACTATGGTGATATTGCCCAGACCTATCGGCCCGGCCATGCCGATCTGACCTATGACCTGAAATACGGCATTCGCGATTACAGGGGCGGGGGCCGGTCTTCCGCCCGTGAAACCGCCTGCCGGGTCGCGGCGGGTGCCGTTGCGCGCAAAGTGCTGGGTGAGGGAGTGCAGATCCGCGCCGCCCTCGTGCAGCTTGGCCCGCATGACATCGACCGTACCCGCTGGGATTGGGCCGAGGTTGAACGTAATCCGTTTTTCTCACCCGATGCCGGGGTTGTTGAGGCATGGGAAGCGTACCTGCATGACATCCGCAAGGCGGGGTCATCCATCGGTGCAGTGATCGAGGTTGTGGCTGAAGGCGTGCCTGCGGGTTTGGGGGCGCCGATTTACGGCAAGCTGGATGCGGATATTGCTGCGGGGCTGATGAGCATCAACGCGGTCAAGGGGGTGGAAATTGGTGATGGTTTTGCCGCGGCATCCCTGACCGGACCTGAAAATGCCGATGCCCTGTACAGCAAGGATGGCCAGATTACTTTCGGTGCCAATCATGCCGGTGGTATTCTGGGCGGGATTTCCAGTGGTCAGCCGGTTGTGGCGCGCTTTGCGGTCAAACCCACCAGTTCAATGCTGACACCAGTGGATTCCATTACCCGCACAGGGCAGGAAAAACAGGTGATTACCAAAGGGCGGCACGATCCGTGCGTGGGTATCCGGGCTGTGCCGGTTGGCGAAGCCATGATGGCCTGCGTTCTGGCAGACCATCTGTTGCGGCATCGGGGGCAGATGGGAGGCTAGTCTTAGCCTTCCAGTTCCGCTTTGAGTGTAATCTCGGCGCGGAACAGCTTGGAGACAGGGCAACCAGCCTTAGCTTTTTCAGCCAGCGCCTGAAACTGTTCGGCTGTTGCCCCCGGCACATTGGCCTTGAGCGTCAGATCAACCTGCGTGATGCCAAATCCTCCGTCTGTCTTGTTAAGATGTACGGCGGCTTCGGTCTGGATGGATTGGGCGGTTAGCCCTGCTTCTCCCAGAATAAGCGACAGCGCCATAGAAAAGCATGCAGCATGGGCGGCCCCTAGCAGCTCTTCGGGGTTGCTGCCAGCCTTGCCCTCAAAACGTGTGGCAAAGCCGTAAGGGACTGCCTGTAATGCACCGCTTTCAGTGCTGATTGTACCGTGGCCTTCGCGGATGGAGCCTTTCCAGTGCGCGCTGCCATGCTTGGTGATTGTCATACTGGGCCTTCCGTTTTCTCTTGTTTGCCAGAACCGTGATCATGCGGGTGTGGAATGAATGACCCTGCGCGTGAATGGGTCAGATCGCATGATAACGTGGGCAAAGGGGGAGGGTTTTCAACAAACGCTGTACTCTCGCTAAGGTGAGCAGGCGCATGATGGATATAAGCCTATACTGCGCGGAGTAATGCAGCTAGCAATAAGCCGCCGGTACCTGTGGCTGCAAGAGCAGGAACCCGTGGCAAAAATAAAAGCCGCCAGTCCGCTGAAGTTGTCCTTGCGGGGCTGAGTGGTAATGCGGAGACCATGATGAGTTCCAACTCGACCGATATTGCCTCTTCTGTTGATGTTGTCCTGATTGGCGGTGGCGTCATGAGCGCCACACTCGGGACATTGCTCCGTCAGCTTCAGCCTGACTGGAAAATCAGCATTTACGAGCGCCTTGATACTGTTGCGGAAGAAAGCTCAAACGCCTGGAATAACGCAGGTACGGGTCATTCAGCCCTGTGCGAGCTTAACTACACCCCTCAGGGTGCCGATGGAAAAGTGGATATTTCCAAGGCGGTGGCGGTTAACGAGCAGTTTCAGGTTTCGCGTCAGTTCTGGGCTTATCTGGTTGAAAACGGCGTTATTCCTTCCGCCGGTGATTTTCTGACCGCCGTACCCCATATGAGCTTTGTTTGGGGCGAGGAAAATGTCTCTTTCCTGCGCAAGCGTTACGAAGCTCTTTCCGCCCACCCGCTATTCGCCGGGATGGATTATTCCGAAGACCGCCAGCAGATTGCCCAGTGGGCTCCGCTGATCATGCAGAACCGCCCCAAGGGTGAAGCGCTTGCCGTTACCCGTAGCCTGATGGGTACGGATGTCAATTTTGGTGCGCTTACACGGCTTTTGTTCAGCTATCTGTCCGGTACCAAAGGCTGTGTGCTGCACACCCGGCATGATGTGCAGGATCTTCAGCGGGATGAAGATGGCCAGTGGCGCTTGAAAGTGCGCGACCTGCGTGAAAACACTGATCGTATCGTACGCTCACGCTTTGTGTTTATCGGTGCCGGTGGGGCAGCCCTGAGCCTGTTGCAGAAAAGCGGTATCCCTCAGGCGCAGGGGGTTGGTGGTTTTCCGGTCAGCGGGCAGTTCCTGCGCTGTACTAACAAGGCAGTGATAGCCCGGCACCGTGCCAAGGTTTACGGCAAGGCATCCGTTGGGGCGCCCCCCATGTCCGTGCCCCATCTTGATACCCGCATGATTGATGGCAAGCCTGCTCTGCTGTTTGGCCCTTATGCCGGGTTCTCGACCCGTTTTCTCAAGCAGGGATCTCTGATGGATCTGCCGCTCTCCGTGCGGCCGGGCAATATCGGGCCTATGCTGGCTGTGGCACGGGATAACTGGCCGCTGACAAAATATCTGATCCAGCAGGTGATGCAGTCACAGGAAGACCGGCTCAAGGCGCTGCGTGATTTTATTCCCGATGCCAAAGCCGAGGATTGGGAGCTGGTCGTGGCAGGCCAGCGTGTGCAGATCATCAAGCAGGACCCGCAGAAAGGTGGCGTGCTTCAGTTCGGTACGGAAGTGATCGCCAGTGATGACGGTTCTGTTGCCGCGCTGCTTGGCGCTTCGCCGGGGGCGTCTACCGCAGCACCGATCATGCTCAATGTTCTGCAGAAATGCTTTGCGTCCAAAATGCCGGAATGGACAGACAGACTCAAAGCCATGGTGCCGTCTTTCGGGCAGAAACTCGCCAATAACCCGGCCCTGTGCCAGCAGCAGTTTGACCGGACAACCAAAATTCTGGGGCTGACGCTCTAAAGGGTATGGATGGACGCAGGCTTTTGTTAAGCCTGCTTCCATTGTGGGAAACATGCGGCCCGTCTCTGCGTGGTTCATAACGAACAGGGTAGAGGCGGGCTTATTCCGGTTCAGCTCAGATCCGAAATGCTCATATCGGCCCGCTGCCACCATGGTGTGCGGGAGAACGTTGTCTGAGGAATGAAGTCTTCCGGGTTGCCAGCGAAACAGACGGTATTGGTCGGCGTTTCCTGCAATGAAAGCTCCGTACAGCGCAGTATTCCGCCCTCATGGCGCAGAAAAGCGTTGATCTTGGCCATGAGCAGACACGCCATCAGCTCGGTTGTCGGATCGCCCGGAGTTACGACAATCCGCTGCGCCCGTGCGGGTTCATGGACAAGAAACCAATCCAGCAGGGGGTCGTCCTGCGCCAGTTGCAGGGCGTGATCGAGCTTTTCATCAACAAACCGATGCCACGTGCCTTTAGCCTGCTGGAACGAAATGGCCATATTGCCCAGACCATCAAGCCGGGCAGGGGTTGTCGCGTTCAGGCGGACAGTCACAAGCTCATTGTGGCCGTGGGGCAGGGCGCAGCTTTCAGAAGCACCATGGATAAGCCGGTGGCCCATGGAAAAGCGGCGGGTAAAAACAAGTTCAGGCATGGTCTGCTTTCCGGGCCTGATAGGCCTCCCAACCGGTTTGCCTTAGGTGGCAGGCGGGGCAGGTGCCACAGCCATACCCCCACGGATGCAGCGTTTCACGCTGGCCTGTGTAGCAGGTGTGGCTCTCACGGTTGATCAGGGCAACAAGGTCTGAGCCGCCCAGTTCTTCCGCCAGCATCCACGTTTCGGCTTTGCTCAGCCACATGAGCGGCGTGTGGATGACGTAACGGCGTTCCATCCCTAGATTGAGTGAAACCTGTAGCGATTTGATTGTATCGTCACGACAGTCTGGATAGCCCGAATAATCGGTTTCGCACACACCGGTAATAATGTGTCGGATTGTCCGTCGGGCTGCCAGAGCAGCAGCAAAAGTCAGGAACAGCAGATTACGGCCCGGCACGAATGTGTTGGGCAAACCACTCTCTGTGATGGTGATTTCTGCTTCGCGGGTCAGCGCCGTTTCCGAAACCATGTGCAACGCATCAAGCGGCAGCGTGTGATCCGGGCCGAGGCGTTCGCGCCAGAGTGGGTTGCTGTTGGCCATGCCATCGCGTAGGGCGGCGCGGCATTCCAGTTCCACCGCATGTCGCTGGCCGTAGTTGAAGCCCAATGTCTCAACACGGTTAAAACGCGCAAGCGCCCAAGCCAGACAGGTTGCTGAATCCTGCCCGCCGGAAAACAGGACAAGGGCGGCCTCGTGTTGGTCTCTTTCCGCGAGCGGCATGGTTAGGGAATTCCGGTCAGTTTATGGGTCTGTAGGGACAGGCCCCATTGCGGGTGTGCCAGACAATAGCTGATAGCTGCCTGAAGGTTCTGGGCCTGATGGGGGCCATCCATGGGCTGTAGCCAAAACTGGCGGAACTCAAGCTGCGCAAGATCCGCCGGGTCCAGCCCCGCTTGTGGATAAACCAGCTTGAGCTCTGTTCCGCCAGTCTGGAGCAGGGGTGTACCAGCTTTGGGGCTGATACACAGCCAGTCGATCCCTTCGGGAGCCAGAACTGTGCCATTGCTTTCAACGGCGATGTCAAAATCCAGAGCATGCATGGCGGCAATCAGGGGCGCATCAAGCTGGAGCAGGGGTTCTCCCCCTGTAAAAACCACGAGTTTCTGGCCGGTGTCAGAAGGGGAAGGCCAAAGACTGTTGATCGCCCCAGCGAGTTCGGCCGCCGTTGTAAAACGGCCCCCATTATCGCCATCGGTGCCGACAAAATCAGTATCGCAAAAACGGCATTGTGCGCTTTCACGATCCTGCTCTCGCCCGGACCAAAGGTTACAACCGGTAAAACGGCAGAACACGGCCACGCGTCCTGCCTGTCCACCCTCACCCTGCAGGGTGAGGAAAATTTCCTTGACGGTGTAGGTCATCCTGTCCGGGGCGATTACAGGCCGATACCGGTGGTGTGCATGCCCAGGTTATCAAGCAGGGCGCGGTCGCGCTGGGCTTGCGGGTTGGGCGTGGTCAGCAGTCGTTCGCCATAGAAAATCGAGTTCGCACCGGCGAGAAAACACAGGGTCTGCGTTTCATCCGTCATGTTTTCGCGCCCGGCGGCCAGCCGCACGCGGCTTTTGGGCATGGTAATCCGTGCTGCTGCGATCATGCGCACGAAATCAAGTGGGCTGACCTCATCCGCCTTGGCCAGAGGCGTGCCTTCAACGCGGACAAGCAGGTTGATTGGCACGCTTTCGGGGTGGGTCGGCAGGTTGGCGAGTGACGCAATCAGCCCCGCACGGTCGGTTTCGCCTTCACCCATGCCGACAATGCCGCCGCAGCACACATTGATCCCGGCATCGCGCACGCTGGAGAGCGTATCAAGGCGATCCTGATAGGTGCGGGTGGAGATGATCTCGCCATAATATTCAGGAGAGGTATCAAGGTTGTGGTTGTAGTAATCCAGACCGGCATCCTTCAGCCGCAGTGCCTGATTATCGTCCAGCATGCCAAGGGTGACGCAGGTTTCCAGCCCCAGTTCTTTCACGCCTTCGATCATGGCGCAGACGGTCTCCAGATCGCGCTCTTTGGGTGAGCGCCATGCGGCCCCCATGCAGAAGCGCCCAGCGCCAGCCGCCTTGGCCTTGCGCGCTTCTTCGAGAACCTTTTCGACGGCCATCAGCTTTTCGGCCTTAACGCTGTCTTCATGCAGGGCGCTCTGGGGGCAGTAGGCGCAATCTTCCGGGCAGCCGCCGGTCTTGATCGACAGAAGCGTGGAAATCTGGATTTCTGTCGGATCGAACGTGGCGCGATGGATAGACTGCGCACGGAACATCAGTTCAGGAAAGGGAAGGTTCAACAGGGTCTGAATTTCCGCAACACTCCAGTCGTGGCGCGTGGGCGCGGGAGCAGGGGAGTGAGCAAGGGGGGATGAACCATCAGCCATAACAGCAAACCGAACCAGAATATGAAGAAGGAGGGCGAATATAACCCGGCTACGAGGGCAGCACCAGCATGTAATGCCGTTACGGCGTGTAACCGGGCTGTTGTGGGTGTGTAGGAGCCCTTGAGAGCATGCCTGCACCGGGTCTGGTCGCGGTTTCTGGAGCGCGGCCAATTTGCGCATAAGATATATTATGCCAACAAAATTAGGCCCATCGTAGCGCTGCAAATAACATTTAATTGTCGTTAATTGCGCTGTGCAATCCAGCCTTGATGGTGAAAATAAAAGTTGTTGGGATATGAATGTGTCTGTATGAACAGTTTAATTGTTTTCATTTAATCGTTTGGAAGCGGTGTATAAGGCGTGGCCACGGTTTTTGAAAGAGATGATCAGTTGCACGAACTGCAAGCCGTGCAGGATAACCCCGTAACTCTGTTGCGGGCCGCACAGGCTCAGTTTGGCGATCGACTGGCAGTTTTATCCTCTTTTGGTGCTGAATCTGCCCTGCTTTTGGCTTTGGTGGCCGAGGCAGACCCCGGTATGCGGGTTTTGTTCCTCAATACTGGCCGACATTTTCCTGAAACACTGGCTTACCGGCGCGATCTTGCGGCGTTTCTCGGTCTGACGAATGTCATCGACATTGATCCCGACCCGGTGCGTGTTGCGGAAAGTGACCCTACTGGCGAACTCTGGGCCTTCGATCCCGATGCCTGCTGCGCAGTGCGCAAGGTTGAGCCGCTGCGCCTGGCGTCTTTGGGGTATGATGTCATGGTCACCGGCCGCAAGCGCGGTCAGGCTTCCACCCGTGCGCAGATGGAAGTTGTGGAACGCCGTCCCGATGGCCAGATAAGGATCAATCCGCTCACTTACTGGAGCGCTGAGGAAATTCAGGCTGAAATGACACGGCGTGGCCTGCCCCCTCACCCGCTGGTAAGCGAGGGGTATTTGTCTATCGGCTGTGCGCCCTGCACCGCGCCTGTAAGCGGCGGGGAGGATGCCCGCGGTGGTCGCTGGGCTGGTTTGAACAAAACCGAGTGTGGTATTCATGTCAGCTAGACGTGTAGTGGCCTGAATACCTGAGTGCCAGACGCACATTTTTATTCTTCATGCAGCCCGAGAACGGGGTTATGGATACTATGGATCATCTTGATCAACTGGAAGCTCAGAGCGTTTTTATTCTGAGAGAAGCCTATCGCAAGCTCAAGCCTCTGGCCATGTTGTGGTCACTGGGCAAGGATTCGAACGTCATGGTCTGGCTGGCCAAGAAGGCGTTCCTTGGTCGTGTGCCGTTCCCCGTGATGCACGTGGATACGGGCAAGAAATTCCCTGAAATGTACCAGTTCCGGGATGAATACACCAAGAAGTGGGAACTCGAACTGCTGCTGGGCGATTGCCCCCCGGTTGAAGAAATGGATCCCTCGCTTCCGCCTGCTGCGCGTTCGGCTGCCCGTAAAACGGCTGGTCTTGCTGCCATGATTGAGAAGCACAAACTTCAGGGCGTGATCGCGGGTATCCGTCGTGACGAACAGGGCACCCGTGCGAAAGAGCGCGTGTTCAGCCCGCGTGGTGCAAGCCATAAATGGGATATTCGCAATCAGCCGCCCGAATTCTGGGACCAGTATGCAACCCCGCACGAGGAAGGCATGCATATTCGCGTCCATCCCCTGCTGGCGTGGCGTGAAATTGATATCTGGCGCTATATCGAGCGTGAAGGCATTCCGCTGGTTGACCTGTATTTCTCCAAAAACGGTAAGCGTTATCGTTCACTGGGTGATTCCGACATTACCTCCCCGGTCGAGAGCAATGCTGCCACCGTGGCGGAAGTGATCACGGAACTGGAAACGACCAAAACATCCGAACGTGCGGGCCGCGCCATGGATCATGAGTCCGAGGATGCCTTCGAACGCCTGCGTGTGGCGGGCTATCTCTGATTACGTGCCGACCGGGATTGAAGCGAACATGACCAAGAACACCACCACCAGCCTGGATGCGGCAACGCCTATCGTTATTGTCGGGCATGTCGATCATGGCAAATCCACCCTGATCGGGCGCCTGCTGCACGACACGGACAACCTGCAGGATGGCAAGGTTGCCCAGATCATTGAATCGTCCAAAAAGCGCGGCC
Source organism: Acetobacter suratthaniensis (assembly GCF_017377745.1). Classification (GTDB taxonomy): domain Bacteria; phylum Pseudomonadota; class Alphaproteobacteria; order Acetobacterales; family Acetobacteraceae; genus Acetobacter; species Acetobacter suratthaniensis. The sequence continues at coordinate 626,161 of NZ_JAFVMG010000001.1, forward strand.
TCAAGATAGAGTGGAGCTTTCTGCTCGACTCCCTCCAGATCGAGCGCGATCAGGGCGTTACCGTTGATTCTACCCGTATTCCCTTCAATCTTGCCGGGCGGGAATATGTCATTGTGGATGCGCCGGGACACCGCCAGTTCCTGCGTAACATGATTACCGGTGCCGCCGATGCCGAAGCCGCCGTGCTGGTTGTGGATGCACAGGAAGGCGCGCGTGAGCAGACACGCCGTCACGCCATGCTGCTGCATCTGATCGGTATCCGCCATATTGTTGTGCTGCTGAACAAGGTTGACCTGCTCGATTTCGATCAGGCCAAGATTGCAGCAGTGCAGGATGATGTGACGGACCTGCTGACCCGGCTCGACCTCAAGGCCTCCGTATTTGTACCGGCCTCCGCGCGTGATGGTGATAACATCGCGGAGCGTTCCGAGCGTATGCCATGGTACACCGGCCCGACCCTGACGGAAGCGCTGGTGGCCGTGCCTTCTCCCGCATCCCGTGCGGAACTGGCCCTGCGCCTGCCGGTGCAGGATGTGTACCGTTTTGGTGACAAACGTTACGTTGCTGGCCGGATCGAACGTGGCCGTGTGCGCGTTGGTGATACGGTGGTGATCGGCACGCAGAAAACCCCTGCGCGTATCGCTTCCATTGAAGGCTGGCACGCAGCTCCGCAGGTTTCTGCCTATGCCGGGCAGTCTGTGGCGGTCACGCTGGAGCCGGACGTTATTCCTGATCGTGGCGACCTGCTGCATCATCGTGAAACAGCGCCGGTCGAGGCATCACGCGTGCGTACGCGTCTGTTCTGGCTGCGTCAGGAGCCGCTGCGGGTAGGTGAGAGCTTCCGCCTGCGTCTGTCAACGGCAGAACATGCCGTGACCGTGACGGCTATTGAGTCCGTGGTCAATCTGGATGATCTGACGGAAAATCCCGGAGAGGAAGTGCCGCCTGAAGGCTTCGCGCAGATCGTTCTCTCCGCCTCTGAAAACATCCAGTTCGATCCCTTCACCCCCGGCACAACTGATGGTCGTGGCGTGCTGGTGGATCGGCAGCAGCGGATTGTCGGCGGGGCACCGCTGATCGGTGCGGCTGAAATCGCTGCGGGTGAAAAGGTGATTCACCCAAGCGCTAGCCATGTGAGCGTGCAGGACCGCGAGCGGGTTAAGGGCCATCAGGGCGGGGTATTCTGGCTGACCGGACTTTCTGGCGCAGGCAAGACCACGCTGGCACGTGCGGCTGAAAACCGGCTGTTTGCCGCCGGTGTGGACGTGACCGTGCTGGATGGTGATACGCTGCGTGCCGGTCTGTGCAGCGACCTTGGCTTTAGTGAAGCCGAACGCACCGAAAACGTGCGCCGTGCCGCTGAGGTTGCCCGTATTCTGCGTGATGCCGGGCAGGTTGTGCTGGTTACGCTGATTTCACCCCTGAAATCAGACCGGGCACTGGCCGCACGGATTATCGGTGATAATTTTGCCGAAATCTTTGTCGATGCCGGGCTGGATGTGTGCGAACAGCGCGACCCCAAGGGGCTGTATGCTGCGGCTCGTGCAGGCAAGATCAGCAGCTTTACCGGGATAGACGCGCCGTATGAGGCACCGCAGGCTCCTGCTCTGCGGGTTGAAACCGGCGCACAGGCTGTCGATGCGGCGGCCGGTGAACTGGTTTCCTTCGTGGAAGCCACGGTTCGTGCGGATGCGGGACAGCGCAAACGGGGCTGAAGCATTCTGGTTCAGGCGCAGGCAGACGCGCCCGGTTCTTACGGATCGGGCGCGTTGTGTTCTTGTGGCCAAACCTGATGGCTGGCTATCATCTATCTTAGGGAAAGCCGGGACGAGCGCGCCGTAACATGAAACAGTTTTTTCTTGCATTGCTACGCTCGAACCGGGCGTTGCCGGGGTATCGGCTGTCCCTGATCACAACCCTGCTATGGGCGGGGTTGCTGATCGTTCTGCCTCTTTCAACATTGCTGGTGCGGCCGTGGCAGGATGGCGTTGCCGCTATGCTGACAGCCCTGCGCGATGGGCGCATGTTCGCGGCTCTGTGGACGAGCTTTTCCTGCGCGGCGACAGCGGCGGCCTGCAACCTGCCTTTTGGGCTTATGCTTGCCTGGGCGCTGGTGCGCGGTCAGTTGCCGGGGCGGCATGTGGCCAACGCCTTGATAGATCTGCCGCTGGCTCTGCCCACGGCGGTTTCAGGCATTACATTAGCGACCCTGTATAGCCCGAACGGCTGGCTGGGTGCGCCTTTATCCCGTTTGGGTATTCTCGTTTCCTATAATCGGCTTGGTATTGTGGTCGCGCTCATGTTCGTGGGGTTGCCCTTTATGGTGCGCGCCATTGAGCCGGTTCTGCGTGATCTGCCTCATGAGCTTGAGGAAGCGGCCCAGTTGTTGGGTGCCAAGCCATGGCAGGTGTTCACCCGCGTGATTGTGGCCCCGCTCCTGCCCGCACTGGTGACAGGATTTGGTCTGGCATTTGCTCGCGGGATTGGTGAATACGGCTCTGTCATCTTTATCGCAGGTAATCAGCCATTCAGGAGCGAGATTGCCCCGCTGCTGATTGTGGTGCGCCTGCAGGAGTTTGATTATGCCGGGGCTACAGCGATTGCGTTGATCCTGCTGGTGGCGTCGCTTCTGGTGTTGCTGCTGGTAGGCATGATGCGCAAACGACTTGCTTTGTGGAGTGAGCGGGCATGATGCGCTACGGGCTGTGGGTGGCAACATGGGTGTTCATTCTGGTGGTGCTGGTTGCCCCACCGGCCATGGTGCTGAGCGAAGCACTTAAAGATGGTCTGGGTGCGGCTCTGGCAACGCTGTCAGACCCCGATGGTCAGTCCGCTATCTGGCTTACCCTGCGTGTGACGGTGGTTTCGGTTGCTGTTAATACCGTGTTTGGGGTGCTGGCAGCATGGTTGCTGGCCTGTTTTCGTTTCCGTGGACGGCAGGCGCTGCTGGTTCTGATCGAACTGCCGCTGAGCATTTCGCCCGTGGTGTCGGGTCTGGTGTGGCTGCTGCTGTTTGGGGCGCAGGGATGGTTTGGCCCCCAACTGGAACGGTGGAATATCCATATCGCCTTTGCCGTGCCCGGCATTATTCTGGCCACGCTGTTTGTGACCTTGCCCTACGTGGTGCGCACATTGCTGCCCGTGATGGAACTGCAAGGACGTGATGCGGAGGAAGCGGCTGTACTGGCCGGGGCCAATTTCTGGCAGGTTTTGTGGCATGTGACCCTGCCGGGTGTCAGGGGCGCGCTGCTTTCGGGTGTGCTGTTGACAACAGCGCGGTCTTTGGGGGAGTTCGGCGCGGTTTCCGTGGTGTCTGGCCATATTCCGGGTGAGACTGAAACCATGCCTCTGCATATCGAGAATTTGTACAACGGCTATCAGTCCGTTGCGGCTTTTACCATGGCGGCCCTGCTGGGGGTTATGGCCATGGGGGCTGTGCTGCTGCGTTCAGCCCCTGAATGGATCGCACGCCTGCGGGAGAAAAAGGCATGAGTATTGAAGTCAGCGCTCTTGAGCGTTTTGCTCCGGGGCGGCGCAAACCGCTGCTGAGCAAGGTTTCGCTCGATGTGCCGGATTCTGCCTTTGTTGCGCTGGTTGGGCCATCGGGTGCAGGCAAGACAACCCTGCTGCGGGCTATTGCCGGGCTTGATCCTTATCAGGGCGGTACCGTCAGCCTTGATGGGCAGGTGATGAAAGATGTGAGCGCGCGGGCGGGTCAGGTCGGCTTTGTTTTCCAGAACTATGCCCTGTTTCCGCATATGACAGCCGCGCGGAATATCGCATTCGGGCTGGATATACTGCCTGCGGCCCGACGCCCTACCCGCGAGCGGATTAATGAGCGGGTCAGGGAGCTGCTCGAATTGATGCAGATCCCGGATCTGGGTGGTGCCTACCCTGCCCGCCTGTCTGGTGGGCAGAGGCAGCGTGTGGCGCTGGCCCGGGCCTTGGCCACAGGCCCCCGTGTGCTGCTGCTTGATGAGCCTTTTGGCGCGCTCGATCCCATTGTGCGGCGTTCGATCCGGTCATGGCTGCGTGACCTGCATGACCGGTTGGGGCTGACCACCATCCTTGTCACCCATGATCAGGAAGAAGCACTCGACGTTGCTGACAGGATCGTGGTTATGCAGGATGGTCAGATTGTGCAGGACGCTTCGCCCGTTGCGCTCGATCGAAGTCCTGCGACCGAGTTTGTTATGGAGTTTCTGGGCGAAGCAGTTTCTTTTCCCGGCGATGTGCGGTCAGGCCGTATGGTACCACATGATCCGCTGGTGCAGCCATTTGCCGTGCCTGAAACAGTGGTTGATGGCTCTGCTGTAGCCATGATCCGCCCCTATGAAATACAGCTTGTTCCCGCACAGCCGGGACAGGAAGCGCTGCTGAAGGCCGCACCGCGTGGTGCGCGTAATGGCTACCGTCATTACGTGCTTAACAGCGCGGGCCACAGCATTCCGTTCTTTCTGCCGCAGGATGGCGTGGATCATGCGCTGGAAGGGGCTGCGCTCGATGTTAGCCGCGCACGCCTGTTCCGCGATGGTCTAGCCTGCCTGTAAGGTAGATGACATGATACGTTTTTTGTTCGTGGTATATTGATAATATCATCTGTTTTTTGTATTTTCTTTGGCAGGAATGGGCCAGAAAGGGACGGACGTGGATCGCAGAAACAATCGCCGCGATGAAGATGGGCTGAGCGTTGTTACGGCAAACCGGCTGCTGGACGGGCGGATTGTCTGGCTTGACCCGCACGGCGCATGGCAGTTGACCATCAAGAACGCGGCAACTTTTTCTAATGACAGCATGCCCGAGCGGCTCGCCAGCCAGAATGCGCGGGCTGCGGTGGATGAAGTCGTGGGGATTTATGGCGTTCAGGTTGTGCTGTCTTCTTCCGGCCCCGAGCCTTTGACAACCCGTGAGCGTATCCGTGCGTTTGGCCCCAGCGTGCATGCCGCCTTTACCCCGGCCTGGCAGCCCCCCGCGCAGGCGGGGCAGGCCTGAAAACCGTCAGCAGGACAAGAAACCCATGCCCAAGCTCCTTCAGTCCACGCTTCCGGTCGGGCGCTATGCCTATGACGAAGTTGATCGTGCCTTTCTGGCCCAGCGCGTTGAACAGTTTCGCGATCAGGTCGCCCGCCGTCTCTCCGGTGCGCTGAGCGAGGACGAGTTCAAGCCCCTGCGGCTGATGAACGGCCTTTACCTGCAACTTCATGCCTATATGCTCCGTGTTGCTATTCCGTATGGCACCGTCAGTGCAGTGCAGATGCGCACGCTAGCGCATATCGCGCGCCGTTATGACCGGGGTTATGGTCACTTCACCACGCGCCAGAACATTCAGTTCAACTGGATCAAGCTGGAAGATACGCCCGAAATTCTGGACGTGCTGGCTGATGCCCAGATGCATGCCATCCAGACCAGCGGTAACTGCATCCGCAATGTGACATCCGACCAGTTTGCCGGAGCCGCACAGGATGAGGTGCTTGACCCGCGCGTGCATGCGGAAATCCTGCGGCAGTGGTCAACCCTGCATCCTGAGTTCACCTTCCTGCCGCGTAAGTTCAAGATTGCCATTTCCGGCAGCGCACAGGATCGTGTAGCCGCCCGTTTCCATGATGTCGGGCTGATTGCTCGCCAGAGTGAGCAAGGGCGTCCTGTGTTCGAGGTGATCGTGGGTGGCGGGCTTGGGCGTACGCCTATCGTGGGTGTCAGCCTGCGGGATGATCTGCCTGAAGAGGATCTGATTGCCTATCTCGAAGCGGTACTGCGGGTCTATAACGAGTACGGTCGCCGCGATAACATGTACAAGGCCCGTATCAAGATCCTCGTGCAAGCTCTTGGACGTGAAGCGTTTCTTGAAAAGGTCAATGCCGAATTCGCGGCAATGGATCGTAGCCGTTACCGCCTGCCCGCCGAGGTGGTTGAGGCCATTCGGGCGCGTTTTGGCGCACCGGCCTTTGAAACCCTGCCCGATGGAGCAGAAAGCCTTGCCGCCCAGTGCCGTGCGGACCGTGAGTTTGCTGCGTGGGTCAGCACCAACACGCATCCGCACAAGCAGTCCGGCTATTGCAGCCTGACGGTTTCGTGCAAGCCGGCCGGGGGGATCCCGGGCGATGCAACGGCGGATCAGATGGATCTGCTGGCCGATCTGGCGGATCAGTACAGCTTTGGTGAGCTGCGCATTACCCATATGCAGAATGTCGTGCTGGGTCATGTCCGGCAGGATCAGTTGTATGCACTCTGGCAGGTGTTGCAGGCCAACGGTCTGGGTACGGCCAATGTGGGGCTACTGACCGATATTATCGCCTGCCCGGGGCTGGATTACTGCTCACTGGCTAATGCGCGTTCCATCCCTATTGCGCAGAAGCTGAGTGCCCGTTTTGCCGACAACACGCTGCAGCAGGAAATTGGTCAGCTTCGGCTGAATATTTCGGGCTGCATCAATGCCTGTGGACATCACCACGCGGGTAATATCGGTATTCTGGGGGTGGATAAACGCGGCGAGGAAGCGTTCCAGATCACGCTGGGTGGCAGCACGGGGGATGATGCATCCGTCGGCCAGATTATTGGTTCCGCCATGTCCGAAGACGAGACAGTGGACGCCATTGCCCGTATAATCGACACCTATCTCGTCCGGCGTAATCCGGGGGAGCGTTTTATCGAGACCTGTCGCCGTCTTGGCGCGGCGCCATTCAAGGACGCAGCCTATGCCACTGTTTGAGAACGGCCAGATTATGGAAAACGGCTGGCAGACTGCGCAGGAAGGTGTGGCTCTGCCTGAAGGTGATGTGCTGGTGCCTCTGTCCCGTCTGGCTGAAGGGCTGGGGCGTAATGGTGCGGGCCGTCTGGGTGTGGTGCTTGAACCGGCGGATCGGGTTGAAAGTCTGCGTGAAGCCCTGCCCCGTCTGGATCTTGTATGTGTAACATTCGGTTCCTTCCGCGATGGCCGGGCTTTCAGTCAGGCCCGCGCCCTGCGTGAGCACCTGCACTACACCGGAGCGCTTCGGGCTGCGGGGCATATCCTGCCCGATCAGTACGAGTTCTTGCTGCGTTGTGGGGTTTCGCAGGTAGAAATCCCGCAAGGGAGCGACCCGGCATTCTGGCAGGCAGCCCATACCCGCTTTACGGTAGCGTATCAGCCTTCCGTTCTGGATGAAAAACCAGAAGGCACCGGCCTTAGGAGATGGCTGCTTTCCTGACATGATCGGGCGGGTTCGTGTCCTGTCTGGTTCTGTTCGTTCAGCCCTGCGCACCGTTTTGGTGGCAGGGCTGCGCGGCTATCTGGGCTTTGCTCTGCGAACCACTCGCTGGACTATCCGACTGTCTCCCCAGTCACAGGACTGGTTGACCGGGCGTGATGGCCGCGTGGCGGTTGTGGCGTTCTGGCACGAAATGTTGCCGCTTTCGCCCGCCCTCTGGTGGTGGGCCGAGCCACATAACCCGGCTCTCAGGCTTAGGGTATTGATCAGCCGGAATCAGGATGGCCGCCTGATTGCCGATGTGGTTGCGCCTTGGCGAATCTGGTCGATTGCGGGCTCAAGCGATACACGTGGCAAGAATAAGGGGGGAGCCAATGCGCTGCGCCAGATGCGGCGCAGCCTGCGGCATGGCTGTCTTGTTGCCATAACCCCCGATGGCCCTAGGGGGCCAAGGCGTAAAGTCCAGCAAGGCGCTTTGGCGCTCGCGCGTCTGGCAGGTGCCCCTGTGGTGCCGGTCGGCGCAGCCTGCCGTAGCATATCACTCAAAACATGGGATCGCATGGCCCTGCCCCTGCCGTTTGGCCGGGGTGTGCTGGCCTGTGGGGATCCGCTGTTTCTGGAAGACCAGCCGGCAGAATCAGACCATGCTCTTGTGCTTGAGCAGGCATTGAATCAGGCCATGGCGTGTGCGCGGTCTCATAGGGGGACGTCTTTGGGGCGTGAGGACGGGCCGCAGACGCTGGCGCCCTTAAATCTTTCTCCCTCACGGCTTTGGTCAGCCATAGGCGTGGTGCTGACCCCGCTCCTGCCCTTGTTCCTGCGCTGGCGGCTGGCGCGCGGCAAGGAACTGTCGGGGCGTGTGCGTGAGAAAATGGGCTATGCCTCCTGCGCCCGACCTGAGGGTGCGCTGATATGGTTCCATGCCGCTAGCGTGGGCGAAGTTATCTCTGTTTTGCCTCTTGTTCAGAAATGTCTGGCCCTGCGGGCTGACCTGCATGTGCTGCTGACGACCGCTACAGTGACGGCCGCGCGGATGGTGGAACAAAGACTGACGGACGCACGGGTTATTCATCAGTTCATGCCGCTTGACGTGCCGCTTTGGGGGCGTCGTTTCCTGCGCCAGTGGCAGCCTCAGGCTGTAGTTTTTACCGAGAGCGAACTCTGGCCCACCATGATCGGGCTATGCCATGCACGCAATATTGCCGTAGCTCTGGTTAATGGCCGCATGTCTGATCGCAGCTTCAGGCATTGGCGGCGTGTGCCGGGGATTGCCCGAGCCATGCTTGAGCGGTTTGCCTGGATTTGCCCCAGAAGCCCGGAGGATGCCCAACGCCTATCCGAGCTGGGGGCAACGGCGCTGCTACCCGCAGGTGATCTCAAACGGGCGGCTGCTCCCTTGCCGTTCGATGAGGCAGCCTTTGCCAGCCTTCGTGCTTTTCTAGGAGGGCGCCCGATCTGGCTGGTGGCCTCTACCCATATGGGAGAAGAACAGGCACTGATCGACGTCGCCCGTAGTCTGTCACGGGATATACCGGAACTGCTGACCATTATTGTACCGCGGCACCCGGAGCGCGGAGCCGAAGTGGCCGCTTTGGCCGGAGGTGCTCCGCGCCGTCAGCTTGGGCAACTCCCGCAAAAACAGGATTCATTCTGGGTGGCGGATACGCTGGGTGAGTTGGGGCTGTTTTTCCGTCTGGCATCCTGTGTGTTTATGGGGAATAGCCTGCCGGGTTGCAAAGGGGGTGGACATAACCCGTATGAACCAGCCCGGCTCGGCTGTGTGGTGGCCAGTGGCCCGCTGACGGATAATTTTACCGAGGCTTACCAGCGCTTTGGTGATTCTGTGGCGATTGTGCCCGACACACAGGCGCTGGAAGATTGGGTAAGGCGTATTCTGAGCAGTCCAGCCTTGAGTGAACAACTGGGACATGCTGCGCGAGAGATTGCGCTGGCCGATCAGTCTTTGGTGGAGCGTCTGGCAGAGCGGGTGCTGGCGCTGGCATGGTCATGCTAAAGCCTCCGGCTTTTTGGCGGAACTCAGCGGCGCATCTGTTACCGGCTTTACTGTGGCCGGTTGAAAAGCTGGTAATCCGCATCGCCCGGCAACGGCAGACCAGACCGGGTTGGCGTGCAGCTGTGCCCGTCCTGTGCTGCGGCAATGTTACCGTGGGGGGCACGGGCAAGACACCCGTGGTGATGGATCTGGCGCAAAGGCTGATCCGACGCGGCAGAACACCGCATATTCTTGCGCGGGGTTATGGCGGGCATGTGCCAGAGGGCACGCGAGTTGATCTGACACGGCATAAAGCCGCCGATGTAGGGGATGAACCCTTATTGCTGGCGGGAGTATGCCCTGTCTGGGTTGGGGGGGATCGTATTCTCAGTGCGCGACGGGCCATAGAGGCCGGGGCAGACTGCCTGTTGATGGATGATGGATTTCAGAACCCCGGTTTACATAAAATGGTGTCAGTGCTCGTGGTTGATGGAGGAGCCGGGATTGGTAATGGGCATGTTCTGCCAGCCGGGCCATTGCGCGAACCTCTGGCGGACGCTTTGGCCCGCAGCACAGCAGTTTTGGTAACCGGGGAGGATAGCACCGGCCTGCTGCCAACGCTGCGCGAAAGTGGGCTGCCGGTTATTCAGGCTTTCTTCGCGCAGTCAGCCGGTGTTGCGGCATTGCTGGATAGGCCGTGCTTTGCCTTTGCCGGGCTGGGGCGGCCAGAGAAATTTTTTGATACGCTGCGTGCCGCCGGGGTGACATTGGCAGGCCAGCGCGCTTTTCCAGACCACCATCCCTATCGTGCGCGTGATCTTGCCCGGTTGGAAGATGAGGCGCGTGCGTATGGGGCGCTTTTGGTGACAACGCCTAAAGATCATGTGCGTCTGCCTCCCGAATTTCTGTCGCGGGTTTCGTGTGTCGGGGTGGATCTGATCTGGCAGGATGAGGCTATGCCAGAATGGATACTGGATCGACTGCTTGAAGGGGGGCAGCATGGCAGCGTGGTTTCGTAAGGCAGGACAGTGGCTTGAAGCCAGCACCGCACAAGGCCTGCTGGCGTTTCTGGGGGCGATGAAACCGCAGACAGCGTCAACCTTCGCGGGGGAACTGGCGCGTTGCCTCGGGCCTTGGCTGCCTGTTTCGCGCGTGGCGGAACGTAACCTTGAACTGGCTATGCCAGAACTGACCCGAGGTGAGCGACAGGCTATCGTACGTGGGGTGTGGGAAAATCTCGGACGCACGGTAGGAGAACTGCCCCATATTGCGCACTTGCGTGAAAACACGCCCTCAGGCCCGGGTTTTGAGGTGCAGGGTGCGGAGTATCTGCACGAGCAGGCCGAGCGTGGCGGGCCAGTGCTGCTGGTCTCAGGGCATATTGGCAACTGGGAAATGCTGCCACCAGCCGTAGCCCGGCATGGGGTGCCGTTTGCATCATTCTACCGGGCCGCGGCGAATACGCGGGTTGATACGCTCATCCGCACCCTGCGTGACAGGGCTATGGGGGATACGCCCGTGCCGCTTTTCGCCAAGGGGGCGAAAGGTGCCCGTGAAGCTCTGGCCTATGTGGCGCGGGGTGGACGGCTGGGGATGCTGGTGGATCAGAAAATGAACGATGGCCTTGAAGTCACGTTTTTCGGCCAGCCTGCCATGACCGCCCCTGCCCTTGCCGCCATGGCCCTGCGGTATCGCTGCCCGGTTATTCCGGGCTATGTGGTGCGCCTTGGTCCTGCCCGTCTGCGGGTTGTGGTGGAAGCCCCTCTGTCCTTGCCGGATACGGGAGACAGGCAGGAAGATACCCGCCTGCTGACACAAATGATTAATGACCGGCTTGAAAGCTGGATACGTCAAAGACCGCAGAGCTGGCTGTGGCTGCACAGACGGTGGCCTAAATCCTGCTATCGGGACTGACGGACATTCCTTCCGCAAGGGCTTTTATAATACAGGTTTCCCGCTATCGTGCCCCGGCCCGAACCAAGAAAAGCAGGAGATGACATATCATGACAGCCCCCAGCCCCGCCCTAGCCTGCCGACTGGAAGCCGCGAGATCCGTCGTGCGCGATGCCGCACGCATGGCCATGGCCATGCGGCCGCAGCCGGGTGGCCCGCAGGGTGAACTCAAAGCCGCACAGGACTGGCTGACAGAAACAGATGGCGCGGTTGAGGCGTTTATCGCCGGTCGGATGAAAGCGCTTTTCCCCGATGATGGTTTTGAAGGTGAGGAAGGCGGTGTCACCCGGACAGGCAGCCTACGCTGGGTTGTGGATCCGATTGACGGGACTTCCAATTACGCGCGGGGCCGAAGCCGGTGGTGTGTTTCTCTCGGTCTGCTGGATGGTGATGAACCTGTGGCAGGCGTGATCGAAGCCCCTGCGTTGCAGGAGGTTTATACATCGCTGCGTGGACATGGTGCATTTTTGAATGGCAAGCCCATTCAGGCTTCGCGCGTGGCGGAGCCGTCTCGTGCCATGATCGAAATGGGGTGGAGTGGCCGCGTACCCAAACCGGTATTTATGGAAAAGATCGACGCCATTATGGGACTTGGCGCCATGCCTCGTTCGGGAGGCTGTGGCGCTCTGGCGCTGGCCGATGTGGCAAGTGGCCGGCTGGATGGCTATATCGAGATTGTCATCAACCTGTGGGATGTGGCCGGTGCCCTGCCCTTGCTGGCTGAAGCGGGAGCACGGGTTTCACCTTTCCTGCGTGATGGCGGGCTTACAGGGGGCGCGGTTATCATGGCGGCCAACCCCCATATTGCCCAAACCCTGTCGGACGCCGTGGGTATTGCGCTGGAATAGAAGGAAAAACGCGGCAAGGCCTTTCTGCCGCCATAAAACCATGCTCTCTTCTGATGCAATAAAAAATGCCGGTTACCATGGAGAAAAACGGTCATGAAACAGTTTACCCGTTTGTCCGTCGTGTTTGCGCTTGCGGGTGCGACAACACTGGTTGCCGGAACGCAGCAGCAGGCTCGTGCATCGGATACACCACAGGCGACGGTCGATCGTGCGGCCCTGAGTGTTGAGGACATTTTCGGCAATAGCAGCCAGCGTGCCGTGCTGAGTGGTAATCTGAGCAAGGCCCGTGCCGTCATGGTTTGCCCGGCCATGTTCAGGGTTTCCATTGGGTTTGGCGGCGCACATGGCAGCTGTGTTCTGCTGGCACGTGATGCGCGTGGCTCTTGGTCAGACCCGGCGTTTTACAAGCTCAGTGCGGCCTCGATGGGGATTCAGTTCGGCGTTCAAAGCTCGCAGATACTGTTCTTTATCATGACGGACAGAGGGTTGCAGGCATTGCTCGACAGCCAGTTGCAGCTCGGTACAAACGCCGGTGCTTCGTTTGCTAATATGAGCACAGCTGTAGCCAGCGCGAATGCCGGTGCCAGTAATACGGATATTCTCGTTGCCCAGCGTTCGCAGGGGGTTTTTGCTGGCGCATCGCTCGGTGGGAGCAAGCTTACGGTTAATAGCGATGTAAACCGCGAGTATTATGGCCAGACGGTCGGGCCGGAAGAAATTGTGGTGAGCATGCGGGTCAATAATCCGGGTGCAGACCCTCTGCGCCGGATTTTGATGCGCTATTCCACAGCAGCGGCCTCCACGACCACACCAGCAGCGGGCAGCAGCCATAGCGCTGCGGCCAATGATAGCTTTGATGATGCTGTTGAACCCGGTTCAGCCGGTGGTGGTATCCGTCAGGAAAGCCTCGGGCCAACCAGTTCAAGCCGTCGGTAAGCACGCTATTTGATACGGTGGAAGTGCTGACTGTCGGTCAGTGCTTCTTCCTGAACTGCGCAACATTCTGGTTGTGCTCGGACAGGGTCTTGGCAAAATTATGCCCACCTGTGCCATTCGCCACAAAATATAGGGCGTCCGACTGGGCGGGGTGGGCCGCAGCTTCCAGAGCCTGCGTGCCCGGTGCGCAAATGGGGCCGGGTGGCAGGCCAGTGTTCTGATACGTGTTGTAGGGGCTGGGTGTCTGAAGATCGGTGTGCGTTAACGGACGCCCAAGGGGCGGGTTACCATGCGTTACAGCGTAGATCACTGTTGGGTCTGTCTGGAGCTTCATGCCCGCTGCCAACCTGTTGAGGAACACACGTGCGATCAGGGGGCGCTCATCAGCAACCCCGGTTTCCTTTTCTACCAGCGATGCCAGAACCAGTAGTTCTTCAGGCGTGTGAATATCTGTCTCGTCAGGAGCGCGTCCCTGCCAGATGTTTTGCAGGACAGTGCGCAGGCGTAGTGCCATCTGCTCGACAAGAGCTTGGCGCGAGCTATCGCGCAGATAGCTATATGTCTGAGGCAGAACGCTGCCTTCTGGCAAAGTGGGGGTCTCGCCTGTCAGGAACGGTGCGTTGGTAATCAGGCTCCTGATCTGGCTGGCGGTCAGCCCTTCGGGAATGGTCAGGCGGTGCAGGACGGGCTTGGCATGCCGCAAAATCCACAATGTCTCCTGTAGGGAAACGCCAGTGGGAAAATGCAGTTCCGCCGCGTGCAACTGCCCGTTATGGCGTGTCAGAACAACCGCGACATGGAACAGGACACCATGCCACCAATCGTTCTGAAGAACTCCATTGTTTTGTAAGACAGAGGCGGTGGAGCCATAACCACCATGGGGTACGACAATATCCTGCCCTGTGGGTAAAGGACCGGGGCGGGTGTAGTCATGCCAGCCCACCCCTATAACACCCCCGGCGCAGAGGAATGTCGTAGCTCCAAACAGAAGCGCCCCGCGCAAAAGGAATATCTTCCTTTTACGCGGGGCGGATGTCTTTGGTTTTTTCGTGCGCTTAAACGCCACGCACGATCAGGCTGGCATTGGTACCGCCAAAACCGAAGCTATTGGACAGAGCGACATTAATCGGACGCTGCTGAGCCGTGTGTGCCACCCGGTCAATCACGCTCTCGCGTGACGGATCGTCGAGGTTCAGTGTCGGCGGAGCTACATTGTCGCGGATAGCCAGAATGGAGAAAATAGCCTCCACCGCACCAGCAGCCCCCAGCAGATGGCCGGTTGCCGACTTGGTTGAAGACATGGCCAGCTTGCGAGCATCATCACCAAACAGGCGCTCTACGGCTTCCAGTTCCATATCATCGGCCATGGTGGATGTGCCATGCGCGTTGACGTACTGGATATCAGCCGTAGTCAGGCCTGCGCTCTGCAGAGCGGCACGCATGGCGCGGTAAGCACCATAATGGCCTTCAGCCGGAGCGGTAATATGGTAAGCGTCGCCGGACATGCCGTAGCCGATGATTTCGCCATAAATTTTGGCGCCACGGGCTTTGGCGTGCTCGTATTCTTCCAGAACGACCACCCCGGAACCTTCACCCATGACAAAACCATCACGGTCTTTGTCCCACGGGCGTGAGGCGGCCTGAGGTGTTTCGTTAAACCCGGTCGATAGGGCACGCGCCGAGCAGAAGCCTGCAATCCCCAGTGGGCATACGGTTGCTTCCGCACCCCCTGCGACCATGACATCGGCATCACCGAACATGATCAGGCGTGCGGCATCGCCAATGGCATGAACGCCTGTGGCGCAGGCCGTAACCACTGAGTGGTTGGGCCCCTGAAAACCGTATTTGATCGAAACATGGCCGGACACCAAGTTGATCAGGGCAGACGGGATAAAGAACGGCGAAAGACGCCGCGCCCTGCCCTCATGCACGGTAATGGACGCATCATAGATAGTCTGCAGACCGCCAATACCCGAACCGATCATGACACCGGTGCGGCATTTGTCTTCCTCTGACTGGGGTTTCCAGCCTGAATCTTCTACAGCCTCGGTCGCAGCAACCAAGCCCATATGGATAAAGCGATCCATCTTGCGCTGGTCTTTGACAGGCACCCATTCCTCGAGGGTGAGTTTGCCCTCGCTGGTTGGGCCTTTAGGCACCTCGCCTGCAATCTGCGCTGGCAGATCACTGGGGTCGAATTGCGTGATCCGTCCGATCCCGCTTTCTCCCGCCGTAAGGCGCGACCATACATTTTCGACACCGAGGCCGAGCGGCCCGACGATGCCCATGCCGGTGACGACAACGCGTCTCCGCTCCGAATTCACTCCGGCCGACAGCAACAAACCAGCCCGCTCCCTGTTCGACACGTCCATGACCCCCTGACAATCAGGGGGCCATATTCCAACTTGACTGCAGATAAGGCCGAATCAGGCCACTTTCTGCTTTTCGATGTAATCGATGGCGTCTTTGACAGTGGTGATCTTTTCAGCGGCGTCTTCGGGGATTTCGACATTGAAGGCTTCTTCAAACGCCATCACCAGCTCGACGGTATCGAGGCTGTCCGCACCCAGATCATCGATGAACGATGCTTCAGGAGTGACCTTGCTTTCCTCGACGCCGAGATGCTCGACCACGATTTTCTTAACCTTATCAGCGATTTCGCTCATCTGTCTTTCTATCCCATATGCCTGACCGCAGAGCGGCAAGGTTGTTCAGGTGCTTGGTTAGCCCTCAATCTTCCGTGCATGGCGGAAAGGGCCAATGATCTCGGCCATCTTTCTGCCTTAGCAGCGGGAGTTGCGGGCGCTTAGCACGTTTTTCCATGTTACGCCAAGGCAAACCGGATGGATTGCTTTCTCTCCTGCCTGACGTAGCGCTATTTGCGCTGTCTGTCTGCCACATCTGAAAGATTTTTGCACGCCCTCTCGCATCTGGGGCGTGCATTGTCTTCAGACTGTGTCAGATCATGGCCATCCCGCCGTTGACATGCAAGGTACTGCCCGTGATCCATGAGGCTTCATCCGAGGCCAGATAGAGCACAGCCGAGGCCACATCAGACGGCAGTCCCAGACGCCCGAGCGGAATGGAGCCCAGAAGTTTTTCGCGCTGCGCATCCGGCAGGGCGTCCGTCATGGGGGTGACGATAAAGCCGGGCGCCACCACGTTGACCGTTATGCCGCGCGACCCGACTTCCTGCGCCAGTGACTTGCTCATGCCGATCATGCCTGCTTTGGCTGCTGCATAGTTGGCCTGCCCGGCATTGCCTGTCGCGGCAATGATGGAGGCAATGTTGACAATGCGGCCCGCACGGCGGCGCAGCATGCCCTTGAGCGTGGCGCGGCACAGGCGGAAGGGGGCTGCCAGATCAACGTCCAGAACCTGATTCCAGTCCTCATCCTTCATGCGTAGAGCCAGCGTATCGCGCGTCAGGCCCGCATTGTTGACCAGAATATCCAGCGGTGCGCCTGCGACTTCCTCGGCCCGTGCAACCAGTGCATCGGCAGCGCCTGCATCGCTCAGGTTGGCGGCGGCGACAAACGCCCTGCCCTTACCCAGCTTGTCAGCCTGCTGCTGAATGACGGACTCCCGCGTGCCGGACAGAACCACACGCGCGCCCTGAGCGTGCAGGATGCCCGCAATGGCGCTGCCGATCCCGCCTGATGCACCGGTGACCAGCGCCGTTTTGCCATCCAGTCTGAACATGTTTTTCAATCCGTTTTTTTACAATGATTTGAGAAAGGATTCGATATCATCGGGCGTGCCAACAGATGTTGTCGTGACATCTGGGGCAATCCGACGAATCAGGCCGGAGAGCACCTTGCCCGCGCCGATTTCAACAAAGCTGTCCACGCCCATTGCCACCATGGCGCGAACGCTTTCTTCCCACCGCACGCGACCGGTAACCTGCTGGACGAGGTTTTTACGAATCGTATCCGCGTCGGTTTCGCGCAGGGCGGTGACGTTGGCGATAACCGGCACGATAGGGGCCGCAATGGTTGCCTGCTCCAGAGCTTCGGCCATGATGATCTCGGCCGGCTTCATTAGCGAGGAATGGAAGGGCGCTGAAACGGGCAGCTTGACCGCGCGTTTGATCTTCAGCTCCTTGGCCAGTGCAATAGCTGCATCAATGCCAGCCATACGGCCAGATAGCACGATCTGTCCGCCGCCGTTATCGTTGGCGATTTCCACCAATGCGGTCTGGCTGGCCTGTGTGGCGATGTCTTCCGCCTGTTCCAGCGTGGCCCCGATCAGGGCGGCCATGCCGCCTTCTCCGGCGGGGACAGCTTTCTGCATAGCCTGTCCGCGCAGGCGCAGCAGTTTGGCTGTCTGGGCAACCCCCAAAGACCGGGCGGCGGCAAGGGCTGCGTATTCGCCCAGAGAATGTCCGGCCAGCAGCGTTGCGGTTGAAGCCAGATCAAGCCCGCCTTCAGTTTCCAGAACGCGCAGCACGGCCATGGAAACGGCCATCAGCGCGGGCTGTGTGTTTTCCGTGCTGGTGAGGTTGTCTGCCGGGCCTTCAAAAATAATTTTCGACAGGTTTTCGCCCAGAGCATCATCCACCTCTTCAAAAACGGTACGGGCGGAGGAAAAGGCCTGAGCCAGATCCTGCCCCATGCCAACGGACTGGCTACCCTGTCCGGGGAAAACAAATGCGTAAACGGCCATGCTGTCTCACTGTGTTCTTTGAGCGGATGAAGCGCCGAAGGCTTGCCCGTCAAGGAACGGTCAGCGGCTCCGGCGCTTTGAGGTGACGCACGATACGGCCTGTGCCCGTGTGGCACAATATGCGTGCATCTGGCGCCATAGGTCAGGTGGGGGAGCGGAGCAGAACCCGATTCAGGCTTTCAAGGATGGTAAAGCTCTCGTGCCAGACCTGTCGGAATTTCTCCTCTCCTACCCCCCGTGTCTCGAGGGCACGGGCCAGATCGCCCACCGTGCGCTCTCCATCAATCAGCGGCAGGATACCGCGTATCTGAGGCGGCAGCGCAATGGGCACCAGCAACGTGCCGAAGGCAAAGGGGAGCGTATTGTCGGGCCGCATCTGTTTGGCCAGTTCCACACCGGGGATTTCGCGCATGATGGGAATACTGTCGTAATCAAGCGGATCCGGGCGTATGGGGGCGGCTCCCCTGCGCACAACATAGGCAACATGGGTTGCCATATTGCCGGTCAATTCTTCGGCAATGGCGGCCTGCTCCAGTGGAGGCAGTTCAGCCAGTTTAGCGCGGAGTTTCGGATCGGGCAGGAATAGGGCCGGATTATACCGGGCAGGCTCCATAAGGCATGTCGGTTCCAGCCCCGCCCGGTTGAGCAGCGCCACAAACGCGGTGATGGTGTAAGAGCGATCGCGCGGGTTAAGGAGCAGATCGTACAACCCGGCATCCCCACCAGAAAGATGATCGCCAAAGTTTCCATTCTGGCGCAACCATGCGGTGGCAGGCAAAGTCCGCATGATGCGGCGGGCCATGTCCAGCCGGGCTTCCGGGGCATCGGTTATGGGAGCGAGACTGCCCAGGGCATCCTGCACCATGTAAACGCCCGTGCGGCCATAGGGTGCATAGACCATCAGCCCCATACCACCGCCCGGCGCCAGCATGGCCTCAAGGGCGGCCAGAGACGCATCGGGGTCGGGCAGATGATGGAGAACGCCACAGCAGTCGATATAATCGAACAAACCGAGGTCAAGCGCCTCCAGATCGAGCAACGACCCTTCAATAAAACGGATGTTGGTTAGCTGGCGTACGTCTGCCCGCGCCTGAGCGATGGCCAGTGCGGCTTTCGAGCGGTCGAGGCAGATCACCTCTGCGGGGCGCTGTGCGCGGGACAGGTGGGTGGCCAGCATGATAGCGCCATCACCTGTGCCACAACCGGCCACCAGAGCGCGCAGGGGCTTACTGGCGGGGCGTCTGGCCCCGAATACCCAGTAGTCGATTTCGCGCAGATGACTGGGACTGCCGATCAGCAGCCGTTTGTGTTCATCTTTTGCCGAGCGCTCAGGGTAGGGATAGGATTCGTACTGGGCTGTCAGGCTGAAATCCAGAAGGTCATCAGGCGCGGTCATGGTATAGCCCCCTCTCAGCGCGGGAGCAGTCTGCCGCGCTGCCAGGCTTCGGCGGCTTCATCCGCACTCATGCCTTCAACATGCATGGCGTAATCCATGGCACTGATGATTTTGACGCTCAGCAGCAGCTCATCGAGTTCGTCCACCAGATCCTGCTCCAGCTCATCGCGCAGGCCGGGGCGTAGTAGTAGCCGGGCGGTCTGTTCGCGGCCCAGAGCCTTGCTGGGGTCTGTGAGGATGCGAAAGCCACCCTGATGGAACAGGAAGCACGGCTGGCACAGGGGCATGAGTGCGAGTTCGCCCCGTGTCAGTATTGCGTTCAGGGCTGCAATAGCCTCGGCATCCGGGCTGGGGGCCAGCGTGAAACCGGCGGCGGTCAGGCCGTAAACCTCCATAACCTTTTCCATATGCGCGAGTAGCGATGTGGGGGTGATGATCGTGCGTGAGAGTTCCGGCCCGGCCTGCGCAATATCAGCCAAGGACGTATAGGCAGCGTTTTCGCCGGGAATGCAGCAGCAGACTTCAGGGTGAAAGAGCGTACCCAGCGGCGTAATGCCCGGTGTCAGCAGGGCAGCATCTTCATCAGGCAGCCATGCGGACACATACAGGTCGATTTCCTGATTTTTCAGCATTGTGGCCAGCACGGATTTCGGCCCGGTTACGATTTCGGGTTCGACATCGTTTGCTTCGAGTACACGGATGATGGCCGCCGCGGTCGCCTCATGCACGGTGGATTCGGGATAGGCGAGCGTCAAGGTGGTCATCACAGGTTCCTTTGTATCTGTTTTGAACCTGATCCCTGTCGATGGAGCAGGCTGCGCTGCTGTTGCAGCAGGAGAAGCCGCTACAGGCAATCCCCGAATTGAAAATACCTGCATTCCTTGCTGGAGCGCATGGGGTGGGCAAAAACAAAAAACGCCCTTCCCCCGGTCAGGGAAAGGGCGGCGCAAAGCAGTCGCGCGTCCGGGGGAGAGACGATCAGGCGGCTACGATGCCTTTTTCGCGGGGCAGAACGGGGCGGATCATGTTCAGGGCGTCCGCAAAGGAGGCGAAGCTGCCCAGCGTGTTATCCCGAACCGCATCCATGACAATCCAGCGATTGCCGCGTGAGTAAAGCTTGTAGGCGGGGTCTGCCGTTTCACGCACCCAGATCACGACATAGGCGGAAGACGTGCCAGCCTGTTTTTCTTCAGTGGTGAAAATATCGGCATTGCAGATGCCCATTGGCATGCTGGCATCAAGCCAGCGGGACAGATAATCCGTGTGCCGGGAGAGGATTTCCATCTGGAATGGAATGATCTGACAGGTGCGTGGCGCTTCAGAGCTGTGTGGCATGGCTTTTCATTCCCCCAGAAGATCAGGTCAATCTCTCGATGATTCTGAGCTTAGAGGTGGGTTTTGCGCCATGCCACTTCAAAGAACGCGCCAACGCCTTTCTGATAGGCAGGTTGGTAGGGCCGTGACGCAAAAACCACAAAGGGGGCTGTGAAATGCTAAATTTTTGGTTTCATTTTAAGCAAATGAACATTTTTTGTGCACAAAAATCAGAACTTAGTCGAAACCATTAGTGAGCCGTAGTTAAACAGCCCACTTTTTGCGCCATCAAACTGCTGAGTCTGCCATGTCTGGCTGAACGAAATGCGCAGGCCACGGAACAGAACGGCCGCGCCAGCATGGATCTCGCCTACATCCCAGTTTTTATCTACGTGCAGGGAGTTCGAGCGCATCGTGTTGCCCTGAAGAGAGGCATCGTAGGCAACGGCCTGCCCCGACACGCCGCCGAACAGATACCATGATACGGGGCGGCGGGATTTATAGGCATCGCCGCCATCCGTTACGGAGGACTGGATGGTGGGGGTGCCGAAATCGCTATCAAGCCCCTGCCCTATGCGGAAAATATCTCCCAGTCGGCCATAGATCTGGTAATCGCCGATCGCAGCCGATGCCGAGGGTAGAGTATCGAGTTCAATACCCCCCACCTGCAGCAGCGGCAGGCGCCATGTGCGCCCCCCCTGAACCTGAAAGATGATCTGGTTCTGCAACTGGTGCGACCAGCCCTGATTCGGGGTGTCGCCAATAAGGCCATGAAAACCGTTCTGCAACTGGCGCCCCTGAGCCGCAGGCCCCATGACACCGAACTGAACGCCAAAAACGCTGCGGCTGCGGTCGGTATCGTTAATCAGGTTGATCGTACCCAGCAGCAGGCTGCTGTAAGGGCGGTCGCGCAGGAGGCTGTTATGGGGCTGCCCGGCGGCCCACGGGCTGCTGATCTGTGTATCGCGTGGGGTGAAGATCATCTGCTGCACGCCGATACTGATTCGCTGAACCCCTTCCCCCCAGATTGCCTTGTTAATAGCGGCAATAGGCGCGGGCAGCGTGTCGGTGCCGGATGTCCAGTTAAAGCGCAGGCCACTAGTATAGTACTGGTCTGACGTGCCCTTGAGCGTGCTGATGGCATCGTTTTCGCCCTGAAGCGTCCATGTGCCGCGTTTATCCTGTGCGGGTGCGGCGCTGGCGGATGAAGCCATGCCGGGCAGAAAAGACGTGGCAGCCGTGCCGCACACCAGAGAGAGGCAGGCCGCAGCCATGTGCGTCACGCGGGGCGAGGTCTTGATTCTGGCAGGCATGCGGCGTTTCTCCTGATCTTTTCTGGTATTGAGGACAGCCTTGGATGTCAGTTTCTTTAGGGGAGTGCGATACGCGAAGGAAGCCTTTTCCTGACGGATGCTGTGGGCATCTGCCGTTTCAGGAACGATTGGCTGGGAAAAGACGCACGGCGCCCTGCATCACAAAAATGTGAGCATTGGAAAAGTTGAGTGAAGCCGGAGGCGATTTTATGCTTTCCTGTAGCGGCCCGCTGATGGCTGTGCTACGGACGCAGAGGGCATGTTGCAGCTTTCAGGAGCGGCTGGCGGGGTTTTTGGCGTATGTTGGCCGAACCTGTCAACCCGTTCCGGTAACCTGCTCGTTTTTCAATTTCGCGAGAACTCTGTTTCTCCGCACGCCAGGATCTAGACCCTTGAAAAGTAACAGGACCGACCGCAGCCCCCGTTCTCCTCGCCGCGGCGGATTTGACGACGATTACATGTCCATGCCGTCTTTCGGTGAGCGCCCGTCCTTTGGTGGTGATCGCGGTGGGTTTGCCCCGCGCCGTACCGGTGGTGGTGCTGGCGGGCCGCAGGTTGTCGCTTCCGGACCGGAAGTTGGCGCTACCGTAAAGTGGTTCAACAGCGAAAAGGGTTTCGGTTTCGTTGAACTGGCTGACGGCTCTGGTGACGTGTTCCTGCACGCTAACGCGCTTTCACAGGCTGGCGTTCAGGGTGTCAACCCCGGCGCGACGCTGGTTGTCCGCGTTGGTCAGGGCCCCAAGGGCCGCCAGGTTGCGGAAGTCATCTCCGTTGATGAAAGCACTGCCCAGCCGGAACGCCCCCGTGCGGCTCGCCCTGGCTTTGGTGCGCGCCCCGCAGCCCGTCCGGCTCCTGACCTGTCTTCGGCTGAAGAAACGCGTGGCACTGTCAAGTGGTACAACGCGGTCAAGGGCTTTGGCTTCATCACCCCCGAAGGCGGTGGCAAGGACATCTTCATTCACGCTTCCGCTCTGGAGCGTTCGGGCCTGAGCGCTCTGAACGAAGGTCAGGGCGTGAACGTGAAGGTTGTTCAGGGTCAGAAAGGCCCGGAAGCTGCTGAAGTTTCCGGCGACTGATTTAGCCCTTCGCGGTTATCAGGAAAAAGCCCCGACTTAGGTCGGGGCTTTTTTTTATGCCTGTACGGCAGGGTCATGACTCGGTGGAATGTTCTGGTGCATGGGCATGCGTATGGGCTTTTTCTACGGGAATAATATGCAGGCTGGCGTGGGATACGCCTCTCTGGGTGCTGACGGTATCGGACAGTTTTTGCAGAGCGGGTGCTGGGCCGCGCAAAATCGCTGTTTCCAGACAGCGTTCATGGTCAAGATGCACATGCATGGTTGCGACTGAAAGGTCGTGGTGGGTGTGCAGTTCATGGGTCAACCGCTGTGCCAGAGCGCGTGTTTCATGATCATAAACATAATCCAGCACAGCCACGCACTCTCCCGACTGCGACAGGATGTCTTCGCGTGAGGCCGCATCGCGAATCAGATCGCGAATAGCCTCCGAGCGGCTTGTGTAGCCTCGCCGGTTCATAACCCCATCCACTGTGGCGAGCAGGTCTTCATCAATCGTAATGGTAATCCGTTCCATGGGGAGTGGCCTTTTCGAGCAAGGTTGCTGTTACAGGGAGTATGAACTATTTATAAATAAGTATGATTCGCGTTGAATATGGCGTGCGGGTGCATTGTTTGTGCTCCGCTATGGGGGCTGGTCTTTTCATGGGGTGTGTACGTCCTGTTCTGGCCGTGGGCCTTGTCCAGATTCTTATGGCATCATCCGTTCTGGCAGCCCAAGGGCATTCTCCCTCACAAACCGGGCAAAAACAGACCGAAGCAGACCGTGTGGATGAGACCGTAACCGTTACCGCCTCACGTCTTGATCTGCTCGGCAGAGCTATTTCCGCTGGTCAGGGAACGATTACCCAGAATGAACTCAGGCTCCGCCCTGCCTACCGGGTGGGGGAACTGCTGGAATCCGTGCCCGGTCTTGTCGTGACCGTTCATTCGGGAGAAGGCAAAGCCAATCAGTTTCTTATGCGTGGTTTCAATCTTGATCATGGTACTGATCTGGCCACGTTTGTTGATGACATGCCGGTGAACGAAGTGACGCACGCGCATGGGCAAGGCTATACGGATCTAAATTTTCTCATTCCTGAAATGATGGGGGCCATCGACTATACCAAGGGCCCATTTAACGCAGCGACCGGGGATTTTGGAGTGGCGGGGTCTGATCGCATCCGGCTGGTGCGCGATCTGCCCACCATGATCAGTGGCAGCGGCGATACCTTGGGGAATGAACGACTGGTGGCGGGTGGCACCGCCCATTTTCAGAATGGGGACAGGTTGCTGGGAGCTTTTGAAACGGATCATGCCGATGGTCCGTGGCGTTACCCTGACAATTTTCGAGCAATCAAATCCATGGCCCGTTATCTGCATGGAACGGCTACGAACGGCTTTGATCTCACGGGTATGTATTATCGTGGGCAATGGCGGGCGACCAATGATCAGCCGCTAGAAGCCATTCAAACCGGATTGATTGATCGTTTTGGCTCACTTAACCCGACCGATGGCGGATTTTCGGAGCGCTATAGCCTGTCGGGTCATTACCGGCATGGGAATGAGCGCCAAAAATGGCAGGCTAGCTTTTATGCCACGCATGATCGCCTGACATTATGGAACGATTTTACACATTATCTGGTGGATCAGGTCAATGGAGACCAGTTTCAGCAGGACGAAACGCGTACCAAGGTTGGTGGCACGCTCAGTTATACCCGGCAGGATACGCTGTTCGATCATATTCCAAGCCAGACTATTGTTGGGTTTGATGGTCGTTACGACACGATTTTTATCGACCGGCGTCACACCCGACAGCGTGTTGTTCTGGCTACCTGCCGGGATAGCCCCTATGGCGGCGGGCAATATGCCTGCAACGCGGATTCCGTACAGCAGGGGCGTGTTGCCGGGTATGTGCAGAACACCACCCATTGGCTCCCCTGGATGCGAACGGTCGTGGGGCTACGCGAGGAGTATTATCAGGGATCGGATGTCAGTCTGATCACCGGAGCTTCGGGGCATGTTGGTCAGGTACTGTTTCAGCCAAAAGGAAGCCTGATTTTTGGGCCGTGGAACAGGACTGAGCTTTATCTGAGTGCGGGGCGAGGCTTCCATTCCAACGACCTGCGTGGTGTGGTTGGTACATTCTCTGGGGATCGCTTTACCGCGGGATCGGTAGAAACCCCGGTCATGACCAAGGCGTTTTCAGAGGAAATCGGGATACGCTCTACCCCGTTACGCCACCTTAATACGCAGCTTTCTTTCTGGCGGATCGACTTTGATTCGGAGCTGATTTACGACCCGGATGAAGGGGTAAACGAGGCCGGGCCACCAAGTCGCCGTCAAGGCGTAGAGTTTTCCGCCCAGTATAATCCCCTGCCATGGCTGGAACTGAATACCGATCTTGCCTATTCGCATGCGCGTTACCGCACGAATAATCCGGGTTATTACGGGATTGATGGGCTTTATGTCGCAAACGCGCCGAACATCATCTGGTCGTTCGGGGTGTTGGTTGATAATCAGGGGCCGTGGTTCGGGGGTGTGCAGCTACGCTGGCTGGGCAGCTATCCTCTGTTGGAAGACAATAGCCTGCGCTCCAGCGGGTATCAGGAAGTCAATCTTGATGTCGGCTATCGCTTTAGCAAACATCTGACGCTGGCGGTCTCATTGTTCAATCTGACCAATTCGCATGATAACGCGATTGAATACGGCTATGAATACCGTGTCACACCAACCGCCAAGCCCGTGACGGGGGCAACCGTTCACCCGCTTGAGCCGGTTTCCGCCCGCTTTGCCCTGACCCTGACTCTGTAAGCAGAGCAACCCGTTTCAGGGGTTAGTAATCGCCCTTGCCTTTGTTGCGGATCAGCCGGGCCTTATCGCGCTGCCAGTCGCGGTCGGCTATGGCGTGCCGTTTATCGACGCTTTTCTTGCCCACCCCCAAACCCAGTGTGACCTTGGCGACACCGCGCGCATTGAAATGGATGTCGAGCGGCACAAGGGTCGCGCCCTGTTTGGCTATGGCCCCCATGTATTTGCGCACTTCCTTACGGTGCATCAGGAGCTTGCGCGGGGCGCGGGTATCAAAGCGTGAGAGCACCCCGCCCTGATATTCAGGAATATAGCTGTTGAACAGCCATAGCTCTCCATCACGCTCGCCCGCAAACGCTTCGCCGATGGTGGCGCGGCCAAGGCGCAGGCTTTTGACTTCCGGGCCTTTGAGGACAAGCCCGGCCTCTACGGTTTCCTGAATGGCATAGTTGAACCGGGCCTTGCGGTTCTGGGCAACCATACCATGCGAGATCATCGCACTTTTGGCGGATTTTCCGGCTTTTTGCGACATGATCAGTTAAGCAGGCCCGTGGCGACAAGGGCTGCACGTACCTTCTCGCGCGAGGGTTCTGTCAGCGGGGCTAGCGGCAGGCGGCAGGTTTCGCCCGCAAGACCCAGCAGGCTGGCGGCGTATTTTGCCGGAGCCGGATTGCTCTCGCAGAACAGGGCGTCATGCAGGGGCAGCAGCCGATCCTGAATGGCAATGGCGTCCTGAATGCGGCCTTCTTTCCATGCTGTCTGCACATTGGCGCAGAGTGCCGGGGCAATATTGGCGGTTACGCTGATGCAGCCATCCCCACCAGATGCCAGAAACGCAACGGCTGTGCCATCTTCGCCGGAAAGCTGGTTGAAAGGCCGATCCAGCGCCTGACGGAGCTGCAGGGGGCGCAGCAGGTTGGCGGTCGCATCCTTAACGCCGATAATATTTTCGTGCCGGGCAAGGCGCGCCATGGTTTCCACGCTGATATCCACCACCGAGCGACCGGGGATATTGTACAGGATAACCGGAATGGAAATGGCGTCCGCAATGCTCATGAAGTGGCGATAAAGCCCTTCCTGCGTCGGCTTGTTGTAATAGGGAGCGACAACCAGCACGGCGGCGGCGCCAGCCTTCTGGGCATGGAGGGCGAGATCGGTGGCCTCTGTCGTGCTGTTGGAACCAGCCCCGGCAATAACTGGCACGCGCCCGGCCGCGACCTTGATGGCGCGTTCGACTACGGCGTGGTGTTCGGTATGGCTCAGGGTCGGGCTTTCTCCGGTTGTGCCGACTGCACACAGGGCGGACGTGCCTTCGCGGATCTGCCAGTCCGCCAGATTTTCGAACGAAGGAAAGTCAAGGCTGCCGTCCCGGTTCATAGGCGTAATGAGAGCCGTAATGGAGCCGGAAAAGAACGTGTCAGACATGGGCTGTAATCGATCCTGAAATGGCATCCTCCGGTGAGGAACGCGGCATGCCCTGTCCTTCGGCTGATGGGGAGTGACGGAAGGGCGATTGTTCATAAACACCCAGAATTGTGGCGCTTTTGGCAAAAAATTCAAGCTCGGCCAGAGCTTTGCCCAGATGGTCGTCTTCCGGGTGGCCTTCCACGTCCAGAAGAAAGCGGGTGGCGGCGAATGTTTCGCCCGTCATGTAGCTTTCCAGACGTGTCATGTTTACGCCGTTTGTGGCGAAACCGCCCAGCACCTTATACAGCGCGCCGGGTGTGTTGCGGACGCTGAAAATCAGCGTTGTCATCACATGGGGCGTATGCACGGGCGGGCGATTGGGCTGGCGCGAGGCAATGTAGAAACGGGTGGTGTTGTGCGCTGCATCTTCAACATTGCGTTTGAGGATTTCAAGCCCGTGAAGCTCGGCAGCCAGTGAAGAGGCTACGGCGGCCTCTTCGGGTTTTTTCCAGAGTGCGACCAGTTCGGCAGCCCCTGCGGTGTCGAATTCAATCACCGGTGTCAGGTTATACTCGCGCAGGAGAACGCGGATCTGATCCATGGCTACGGGGTGGGTATGAACCCGGCGCACCTGCTCCATGCGCGTTCCCGGCACGACGAGCAGGCAATGCTCGACCCGCTGGAAATGTTCGCCCACGATATGCAGGCCCGATGCAGGCAGCAGTGAGTGGATGTCTGGCACGCGACCAGCCAGACTGTTCTCGCAGGCCAGCATGGCCTGTTCCGCCCGGCCTTCATGCACGGCGGTTATAGCCTCGGCAAAGCTGCGGCACGGCAGGGTGCGCCATCCGGGGCGTGCGTTGCGGCACGCCAGATCAGAATAGGCTCCAGGTGTTCCCTGAAAGGCTATGACCTGCTGTGTCATGTCTTCCGTGCTCCGATCATGCGGCGCGCCCGCTCGAGGTCTGCTGGCGTGTCCACCCCGAAAGGGGCGGTATCCATGCGGGTGCAGCCAATCCGCATGCCCGCTTCCAAAGCTCTTAACTGTTCGAGATTCTCGCGCATTTCAAGCCCGGAGGGCGGCAGGCTGACAAAACGGGCCAATGCAGGACGCCGCCAGGCGTAAACCCCGACATGATGCCACCGTGGTCCATCGCCCCAGGGAATGGGCTGGCGCGAAAAATATAATGCAGGCGCACAGGCCTGTTCAGGCGCGAAGGAACAGGCAACCTTGACGACGGATGCCGCGTCCCGCTCCTCATCCGAGACGATGGGCGCGACCAGCGTGCCCAGATCGAAAGTGGGTTCGTCCATGACATCAAGCACGCTGCGCAGAGCCTCGGGCGGAAATGTGGGCAGATCGCCCTGTAGGTTCAGAATAATATCGTGCTGCCCCTGCGGGTCGGCAAGGCAGGCAGCCTGCCACGCCCTGTCCGAGCCGGACGGCAGGGCCGGGTCAGTCAGAATGGCCCTGCCTCCTGCCTGTGTCACCGCATCGCAGATTTCCTGCTCGGCTGCAGCGACGACAACCGGCCCGATCCGGGCGGCCAGTGCGGCTTCGAGCACATGCACAATCATGGGGCGCCCGGCAATGTCAGCCAGAGGCTTGCCCGGTAGGCGGGTGGAGGCCAGTCTTGCAGGAATGATGGTCAGCGGTGGGGGCGGCATCGGCTTGCTCCAGAACGTGGCGCGGCTTATAGCCGAAGACAAGGCGGCCAGCACTCTAGAAAAGCTGTATGGCAAACGCAACGGGTGAACAGAGGGGCGTTTACAAACATGGACGGCAGGGTGCTGAACAGGGTCGCGGTGGCAGTGGTGTTGAGTGTGGGCGTGATGGCGGGTGCGTATGGCGTAGCCCGTAGCCTGGTGCCTGATACGACCCCTGCCCGTCTGGCGATGATACTGCCCGGACATGACGCGGTGGACATAGAGCCTTATCTGGCGCGTGCGGATGTGGGCCATGGTGGGCGTATGGTGGAGCAGGTTTGTGGAGGCTGCCATGCGCTCAGGGCGGGAGCTGGTGATAGCGCGGGGCCGAACCTGTTTGGCGTGGTTGGCAGACCTGTCGCCTCGGTGCCGGGTTATGAGTATTCTGAGGCGCTGCACCAGAGTGCTGCGGGCCGGAACTGGACGGAGCAGACGCTGTCCGACTGGCTGAGCGGGCCAGACCGTTTTGCCCCCGGCACACGCATGTCTTTGGCCGGGCTGGCTGACCCCGCCCTGCGGGCTGATATTATTGCGTATTTGCGAACCCTTCGCCAGGCGCCAGACTGAAGGCGGCACATTTCTCCTTACCTTTCAGGAAATCTTAAGCATGACCAGCAGGGAAATCGATCTTTACATCGAAGTGGCCAATGCTCTGGCGGATACGGTTCGCTGCGTGGTGCGGCCGTGGTTCCGCAGGGGAATAACGGTGGAAAGCAAGGGGGATGAAAGCCCGGTAACCGTGGCGGACAGAAGTGCCGAGCGGGTCATGCGCACCCTGCTGGCCGAGCGCCTGCCCCATCATGGTGTGTTTGGTGAGGAGTTTGGGCAGGATAATCCCGAGGCTTCGTACCAGTGGTTGCTGGACCCGGTGGATGGCACTCGGGCCTTTGTAACCGGTCGCCCCAGCTTTGGTACGTTGATTGCGCTGTTTCATGAAGGCAGGCCGCTGTTAGGCCTGCTGGATCAGCCGATCCTTGAAGAACGCTGGCTGGGTGTAAGCGGCCGTGAGACGGTTTTTTCCTCTTCTCTAGGGGGGCGTATCGGCACGCGTGATGTCAGCCTTGGGGAGGCGGAAATGTCCTGCACCTCGCCCGAGATGCTGGAGGTTGCGCCGCATGACGGCTGGAAAACCCTGAAATCCCGCGCTCGCCGCATGACGTGGGGGGGCGACTGCTATGCCTATGGGCTGCTCGCCCTTGGTCAGCTCGACCTGATTGCCGAATGCGATATGAAACCGTGGGACTGGGGTGCGCTGGTGCCGATCGTGCAGGGGGCTGGTGGCGTTATGACCCGCTGGGATGGCTCTGCTCTAGGGCTGGAGGGCGATGGTACGGTGCTGGCCGCTGCCACCCCTGCCCTGCATGCCGCCGCGTGCGAAGCGCTGCGTTCGGGCGTTTAGGAGCCTCGTAACCCGGCTGGAGGCGGTCATGTTCAGGCGGATATTTCACCATTCCGACATGGCCCCCTCTGTTCATTTGCCATGATTTGCGATAGGGCTGCGCTTTGACACAACAGCTATTGGTCATTCCAGATGAGCACAAGCACGCACCTGTCTCTCCCCAAGGACAAGATCCGTATTCTCCTGCTCGAAGGCGTACATGACAGTGCGGTCGCGCTGCTTAAAGCCTGCGGGTACGACAATGTCGTGCGGCTGAAGGGTGCTCTGGAAGGCGAAGCCCTGCGTGAAGCCCTGGAAGGCGTGCATATCGTCGGGATCCGCTCACGCACCCAGCTGACGAAGGAAGTCATTGAATCGGCGGATCGTCTCATGGCTATCGGGTGCTTCTGCATCGGCACCAATCAGGTTGATCTTGAGGCCGCGCGCCTCAATGGGGTGCCGGTGTTTAATGCGCCGTTCAGCAACACCCGCTCGGTGGCTGAACTGGTCATGGGCGAGATTGTCATGCTCATGCGCCGTATTTTCCCGCGCTCGGTCGAGTGCCATGCGGGGGAATGGAACAAGTCCGCCGTCAATAGCTGGGAAGTGCGCGGCAAGACGCTGGGTATCGTCGGTTACGGCTCCATTGGTTCACAGCTCTCCGTTCTGGCGGAAGCCTTCGGTATGCGGGTTCTTTACTACGATGTAGTGGACAAGCTGGTGCACGGTAACGCCCAGCCGGTGGAAACGCTTGAAGATCTGCTGGGCCAGAGCGATGTGGTCAGCCTGCATGTGCCGCAGTTGCCCACCACCGCCAACCTGATGGGTGCCGCCCAGATCCGCGCCATGAAGAAAGGCGCATTCCTGATCAACAATGCCCGTGGCAATGTTGTTGATCTGGAAGCTCTGGCGGAAGCTCTGAAAAGTGGCGATCTGCTGGGTGCCGCCATCGACGTGTTCCCCAAGGAACCCAAGGGCGCTGGCGATCGTCTGTCTACCCCTATCATGGGGCTGGAAAACGTCATTCTCTCCCCGCATATCGGTGGTTCCACGGTTGAAGCGCAGGAGCGCATTGGCGTGGAAGTGGCTCGTAAGCTGGTTGAGTATTCTGACGTTGGCTCGACTTTCGGGGCCGTCAACTTCCCCGGCGTGCAGCTTCCTGCCAGCCCGCGTGGTGCACG
Organism: Acetobacter suratthaniensis; assembly: GCF_017377745.1. Classification (GTDB taxonomy): domain Bacteria; phylum Pseudomonadota; class Alphaproteobacteria; order Acetobacterales; family Acetobacteraceae; genus Acetobacter; species Acetobacter suratthaniensis. The sequence goes on from NZ_JAFVMG010000001.1 coordinate 657,305, forward strand.
TTTCATGCATGTCCACCATAGCGTTCCGGGCATGATGATGAAGCTGAACGAGGTCTTTCTGCGGGCAGGCTGCAACGTTACGGCGCAGTTCCTGCAGACCGATAGCGAAATCGGCTATGTCGTAATCGAGGCCGACACCGCCGGGGATACGGAACTGGACGACCGTCTGCTTCACTCCCTGCGGGAGATTGAAGGCACGATCCGTGCCCGCCTGATCTACAAGGGCAAGTAAAACATGAATGCGGGTGCGGGTCTCATTAATGCCCGTATCCGCAGTTTTGCCTTTTCAGGCATAGAGGCGCGTCCTGTCTGGGTTGAAGTGCAGGTCGCCAGTGGCCTGCCCGCCTTTCTGGTGGTCGGCCTGCCAGACAAGGCTGTGGGCGAAGCACGCGAACGTGTTCGTGCAGCCCTGACCTCCATTGGTCTGGCCCTCCCCGCCAAACGCATTGTTATCAATCTTGTTCCGGCGGATCTTCCCAAGGAAGGTTCACATTTTGATCTGCCCATTGCGCTGGCGTTGCTGGCAGCCATGGGGGTTGTACCCGCCGAGGAAGCCGGGCGTTATGCGGCCATGGGCGAACTGTCGCTTGATGGCCGGATCAATCCGGTGTCGGGTGTGCTGTCCGCAGCCCTTGAGGCGGCGTCTCTCGGGCTTGGGCTGGTATGCCCGGCCCAGCAGGGTGAGGAAGCTTTGTGCGGTGGCGATATTGCCATTCTGGCGGCTCCGACCCTTCTGGGCCTGATTAATCATTTTAATGGCCTGCAGCCGTTGCCTGCCCCCGAGTTTACGGCTTTGCCCACGGCTCCCGCACAGAAAATGCCTGATCTGGCGGAGGTACGGGGCATGGAAACCGGGCGGCGCGCGCTTGAAATTGCGGCCGCTGGTGGTCACTCTCTTTTGCTGTCAGGCCCACCGGGGGCAGGAAAATCCATGCTCGCGGCGCGGCTGGTCGGTTTGCTGCCTGATCTGACGCCGCGCGAAAGTCTTGAGGTTTCGCGCATTTATAGTGCTGCTGGGCTGCTGGCAGATGGACGACCGCTCAGGCGTCCGCCCTATCGTGACCCGCATCACTCTGCGAGCCTGCCCGCTCTGGTAGGGGGTGGTAGCCGCGCCCGGCCGGGCGAAATCAGTCTGGCGGATCAGGGCGTGCTGTTTTTGGATGAATTACCAGAGTTTTCCCGCTCGGCTCTGGAGGCTTTACGTCAGCCGCTGGAATCTGGTCGTGTGAGTATCGCACGGGCTGCGGCCCATGTGAGCTATCCGGCCCGGTTTCAGCTTGTGGCCGCCATGAATCCCTGCCGTTGCGGCTATCTGGGTGATGCCTCGCGTGAATGTAACAAGGCTCCCCGTTGTGGGCAGGATTATGCGGCACGGCTGTCCGGACCTTTGTTGGACCGGATTGATTTGCATGTCGGCATGCAGCCGTATGAACCTCTGGGGTATATGCGCGATGCGGAGGGGGAGACAACGGCAGTCGTGCGCGCACGCGTGGAGGCTGCGCGTGCCATGCAAAGCGCACGGCAGGACGGTCGAAAAAATGCAGAGATCACAATCGAGCAGACAGGGCTAGGCGGTGCCGCAGCGCAACTGGCTCAGTCTGTTGCGGAAAAATTCCGTTTTTCCGCGCGCGGCTATACGCGGCTGGCCCGTGTGGCCCGCACGGTAGCAGATCTGGCCGACAGTGCTGAGATTAAGCCCGAGCATGTGGCTGAAGCCGCAACCTTTCGGGTGCGGTTTCAGAGCTAAGCGCGTTTTTTAGGCGGTATGGAGCTGCTTAAAGGCCTGTTGCAGATCGGCTACGAGATCGCTGGTCTGCTCCAAGCCGACCTGTAGCCTGAAGGCGCTGGCCTTGCCCATAGGCGATGCAAAGGCGCGTTGAATCCCACCTGTTGTCGGCAGAACGAGGCTTTCATATCCCCCCCATGAGGCACCGATGCCGAACAGGCGCAGGCTGTTGATCATGCGTTCCATATCCTGTCCGCTGTAGCGGCTATCGAGAACGACCCCGAACAGACACCCAGCCCCCGTAAAGTCTCTTGCCCACAGGGCATGGCCCGGGCAGTCTGGTAGGGCCGGGTGTAGAACCTGCGCCACTTCGGGCTGCTGTTGCAGCCATACGGCCAGATCAAGGGCCGAGCGGGCCTGCTGGGCCAACCGAACGCCCATGGTACGCAGGCCGCGCAGGGTCAGCCAGCAGTCATCCGGCCCGGCAACCTGCCCTGTCTGGATAGCAGTATCGCGCAGCTGTTCCCACGTTTTGCGCTCGGCTACGGTGATGGCGCCAGCAATGACATCGGAATGGCCTGCCGGATATTTGGTCAAAGCCTGAATGGACAGATCGGCTCCATGAGCGAATGGAGCGAAAATGCCAAAGCCCCATGTGTTGTCCACGAACAGCTTTGCGTTGTTCCGGTGCGCGACACGCGCGAGCATCGGAATGTCCTGAACCTCAAACGTGTGGCTGCCCGGGCTTTCTGTAAAAACAACCCGGGTTTTTGGGGTCATGAAAGCTTCGAGTTCCTTTTCTTCCGCCATGGGCGGGAAGTAAGAAATCTCTACTCCGAAACGGCGCAGTACGTTTTCGGCAAAGCGGCGTGTGGGGCCATACACACTATCTGAAAACAGGCAGTGATCACCCGCAGACAGAAAGGCCAGCAATGGCAGGGTGCAGGCCGCAAGACCGGAGCTGACAATCTGACAGTCCGTACCGCCTTCTATGACGGCAATGGCTTTTTCCAGCTCATGCTGGATAGGCGAGCCCATGGCGCCATAAATGCTTTCATGCTCATACCGTGTGGCCCCCTGTCTCTGCATGGCTTCCAGCGAGGGAAACACAACAGTTGAGCCGCGCGTGACAGGCGGGTTTACATAGCAGCCGCGTTCATCCGGCGTGGGGCGCGCAGCGTGTGACAGGGTTGTACCCAGTTGCAGCCAGCCTTCGGCGACCCTGTTGTGCTCATTCATCTGTCATGCTCCGTTTCTGCCGTGGCGTTACTGGTTGGGGGTGCGCTCGGTGGTAACCGGCAGATCGGGCATGCTGCCCCATTCAGCCCATGAACCATCGTACAGGCTATTATCGTCTATTCCGGCCAGACACAGGGCAGCGGTCAGAACGGACGCGGTCATACCTGAACCGCAGGTTGTTACCGGCCTGTCATGTGGGTGTATGCCGAGGGTTTGAAACAGGGCTAGCAGGGCTGTGGGGGGTAGAAAGCGCCCCTGCCCGTCCAGCACGGTTTTGTAAGGCAGGCACTGTGCGCCGGGCATATGCCCCGAGCGGACACCGGGCCGTGGTTCGGGTGCTGTGCCATAAAAACGGGCCTCACTCCGCGCATCCAGAATGGGACGGTTCCCAGTGGCCACGATAGCGCTCATATCCCCCAGCCCGGTGATCCGGCTGTAATGTGTATGCGCATGATACACAGCGGCAGGGCGTGGGGGTGTGGCGGCCCCTGTAGTCGGCTGTTCTGCCGCGCGCCACGCGGGTAGTCCACCATCGAGTATGCGCGCATTGGCGTGGCCGAAGGCTCTTGCCAGCCACCATGCCCGGCAGGCCGAGGCCGTGTTGCCCTGATCGTAGAAAATAATCGGGTCGGCTCGGGTTATACCCCAAGCCCCCATCAGCCCGGCATAGCGTGCGGCTGATGGAAGCGTGTGGGGAAACTGGCCCTGCGGGTCGGAAAAAACATCAATGTCGAAATACAGGCTGTGAGGAATATGATCCTTAGCGAAACGCTCGGCTGGGTTGCCGCTTTCTCCGGGCAGGAGGGCAGTAGCGTCAAACACGACTGGTGGTGTGGATGAGCGGAGCAGGGTTGCGAGTTCATCCGCCTGAACGAGAAGGGACATGGCCAGCCTGTAACTGTTTTCCTGTTTCGGATGTTTGCACCATAAGGTGATCCACGTCAGGCGTGAACAGGCTTTCTTGCTATGCTGGCGGTCTTTGAGGCGGCGTGCTTTAGTAACGGCCATGGCGAATGAACGGATCATAACAACAGAACATGTCCTGCGATTCCTGCTGCTGGGGGCCGTTGGGTATGGCTGTGTCCTTGTTCTGGCCCCCTTTTCTTCAGCATTGCTATGGGCAGGTGTGCTGACCTACACGACATGGCCGTTATTCCAGCATCTGCGGAGGCGCATGGGTGCCAGTGCGGCCAGTCTGGTGATGACCTGCCTGTGCGCCGTAGGGGTTGTACTGCCGCTGGCTGCCCTTGCTTCGGCCAGTCTTTCTACCGGGCCCCGGCTGGCTACGCAGTTGATGGCGTTGGTGGCCGAAATCAATCATCTGCCGCCCCTGCCCCGCTGGCTGTCCACCTTGCCAGTTTTTGGCCCTGAAATCAGTCATCGCTGGGCGTTGTGGGAGCAGAACGTCAATGCGTTTGCCGAGGAGTTCCGCCCGTATGCGGGGAGCATCATCCAGTCGCTTCTGGGGGTGCTGATGCAGTTCGCCAATGGGGCGATGCACCTTGTTATGGCGCTGTTTATTTCATTCTTTTTCTGGATTGGCGGTTCCATGCTGTGGGACACGCTGCAGGCCGTGATCCTGCGCATAGCCGGGCCACAGGCCGGGCGTTACCTGCATATCGTAGGCAGCACAGTGCGCGGAACGGTTTATGGTATTTTGGGAACAGCCATCATTCAGGGGATACTGACCTGCATCGGACTATGGATGACAGGAGTGGGAGAACCGGTAGTATTGGGCATTCTAACTGCGTTCCTTGCCGTTTTTCCGGTGGGGGCGCCTCTGGTATGGGGGCCAGCCGCGCTCTGGCTGCTGGTGGCGCATCATCCGGCGCATGCTATTTTGTTGCTGCTTTACGGCATCGTGTTCGTATCAGGCGCGGATCATGTCATTCGTCCGCTTTTTATCGTACGGGGGTCCAAGCTGCCTTATCTGTTGACTGTTCTGGGCGTGATCGGGGGTATTCTGGCTTTTGGTGGCGTGGGTATTTTCCTTGGCCCCATTCTGCTGGCCATTGGTTTTTCCGTTACGATGGAATTTGCCGCAGGCGATACGTTGCTACTGTCGGCTGATGGCCGGAGGAATATCGCTCCATGAAGCGCAGGCTCGTAAACCTTGTAGAATGGGCACAGCGCCGCCGTGGGCGTTCGCCGCAGCGGCATGAAGGGGCGTCTCTTAAGGTCATAAGCTGGAATCTGTTGCGCCGAACCGGGGCGACCGTTCACGATGTCGCAGCCCTGATCACGCGTGAAAATCCCGATATTTTGCTCATGCAGGAAGCTACGATTGAAATCGACGCGCTGCCGGGGCTGGTGGGCGGGCATTATAGCCGGGCCCCCCTGCCCGGCCGTATTCATGGGCTGGCCTGCTGGAGCCGCCAGCCTTTTGCCCGCCCGCCGCGTGCCTGCACCATTCCTTCGGGGGTTATGGTCAAACGTCATGCACAGATTATCGAATACAGGCGGTTTTCACTGGCTAATGTACATCTCTCTCACGGGCAGGTTCTTAACCGGCGGCAGTTGCGCCGGGTGGCATCCTTGCTGACAGCACCCTGCGCCATTCTGGGGGATTTCAATCTGGTGGGGCCAACACTGGTTCCGGGCTTTCGGGATGTGGGGCCAAAAGCGCCAACCCACCATATGGCTGATGTACTGCCGATCAGAATTGATCGCTGCCTGACAGAAGGCATGGTGTGTCTTGCCGCGCGGGTTCTACCGGTTTTTGCATCGGATCACCGGCCTATCGCTGTCATGCTTCAGCCCGCACAGGCTGAAAGAGGCGCACGCCTTACAGATAGGGCATAAACAGACGGGCGAAGGCATCGCGTATTTTTGTCAGTTTGTAACGATTATCCAGATCGTAATGGGTTAGTCTGCGGTTTTGGTGGCTGTCGATAAACGTATCCAGACTATCAGCCAGAGAGGTGTCGTAGGCCTCCATATTGATTTCGAAGTTCAGCCTCAGGCTGCGGATATCAAGGTTGGAACTGCCAAAAAACGACCACGCCCTATCAACCACCATAAGTTTCGAATGGTTGAAAGGAGCTGCGGCCAGCCAGATACGCGCACCCGAGTGCAGTAAAGGGGCGATGTTGGCCGCGCAAGCCCAGTCAAGGGCACGATGGTTGCTGCGCTCGGGAATGACAATATCCACCTGCACGCCGCGTAATGCCGCCAGTTCCAGCTCGGAAAGAAAGCGCTCACCTGCCAGAAAATAAGGCGTCATCAAACGTACGCTGCGCCGTGCCAGAGTAATGGCCTGCAGCATGGTGTATTCTATTTTCTCCAGATCTGTATCTGGCCCCGCAGTGACGATACGGGCCAGTGTTGCCCCGCTTTCACTCGGAGTTTCGCTGAACAGGTCGTTGTCGAGCGTTTCGTGGGTGGTGAAATACCAGTCCCATGCGGCTGTTTCAGCCAACTGTTGCACGGCCGGGCCTTCAATCATGAAGTGCGTATCGGATACCGGGTGCCGGGGTTTGCGGGTTACACGGTTTTCATCCGCGATATTCAGCCCTCCCATGAAACCGACGCGCCCATCCACAACCAGAATTTTGCGATGGTTGCGCAGGTTGAGAAAAGGCATACGCCAGGGCCAGACGGAGTGCATAAAGCGCGCACAGGGTACCCCGGCTCGCCGAAGGCGGTGGTAGATGGGTGAGAGGAAATAACCGCTGCCAATGCCATCCACCAGCACGCGCACGCACACGCCGCGCGCATGGGCATCGGCCAATGCTTTGGCAAATGCCTGCCCGGTCTGATCGTCGCGGAAAATATACGAGCACAACACGACGCTTTTACGGGCTGTTTCAATCGCGCGGATCATGAGCGGGTAGGCTCCGTCACCGTCATGCAGGCAGGTGATGGTATTCCCAGAAACAAGCGGGCGGGTTGTCAGTTTGCCAACCATCAGGGCCAGTGGTGCGAACTGCCCTTCCAGTTCGCGGTTCCATGAGGAAAGCCGAGAAATGCCGGGGCGTCCGGGGGGGCGCGTACCGACCAACTTGCGTGCCAGACGGGTTACGCGGTTGATCCCGAACACCGCGTATAGCACCGAGCCGAAAATGGGCATGAGCATGCAAAAACCCATCCAGCCGATGGCTGATGCCGTATCGCGCTTGGTCAGCAGGATATGCAGAACCACGCTTGTGACCAGCACGAGCTGGAGTATCATCAAGGCGAGAAGCAGCATGGGCTGGGAGAAAACGGACAGCATGGGGTTTGATCAGAACTTCCGCTCGGCAGGAAAAGCAAAAACCACCATGTATCAAGTGCAGGGGCAACGCAAAGTGGTTTCGTCTGCACGGCGTCAGCGTGGCGTTCAGGCGCAGCAGGATGGTGTGGATGCAGAAAATCAGGCCTGTATCATGCTTGAAGCCAGTGGGTGGCGCATTCTGCTCCGCCGATCCCGCACACCGCGTGGCGAGGTCGATATTGTGGCAGAGCGCGCGGGTATGTTGGTCTTTATCGAGGTGAAGAAACGGCAGACGATGCCACAAGCCCTTGCCTGCCTGTCGCAGGCACAATCCAGACGGCTATACAGGGCGGCTGAGTGTCTACTGCAACGCAATCCCGCATGGCGTTATGAAACGCTCAGGTTCGACCTGATTGCGATGGATGCTGCGGGAGCCATGGAATGGGTAGAAGACATTCTGCGGCAGATGTGATCGCGAGCCACAGAATCAAACATTCGGGAGTGAAAGCAACCCCGATCAGGTGCGGTGATGTGTCTTTTTGCCATGCACCGCATGTTTGGATGCGTGGTAGCTGACCAGATGCACCATGCCATGCACTTTACCGGCATGGGCGACAGCAACCGAGTGCGCCGCCGCACCATGATGTGCTCGTGAATGCAGGTGAATAACAGGCGGGGGAGCCGTCAGCGCTGCAAATGTCAGCTTGCTGGCTTCAAGGTCGGAAATAACGCGCTGTGCATGTGCCGCGGACTGAAAGCCGAAAGCAGCAACTGCCATACCGCAGAGCACAAGTGATACACGCCCTAACACAAAACGCGTCATTACTCCGGCCTTATCCCATTTTCACGATCTGCGTGAAACTATACAGGCCGGAGTGGTCATGACAACCTGAAAATCAGGCGGAAGCGTTACAGGCGATGTTTTTTTCTGTCAGAAGGGTCTGGAGTTCGCCGCTCTGGAACATTTCCGTTACGATATCGCACCCGCCGACAAACTCACCTTTGACGTAAAGCTGAGGAATGGTCGGCCAGTTGGAATAATCCTTGATGCCCTGACGGATAGCCGGATCAGCCAGAACGTTTTCGGTTTTGAACGGCACGCCCAGATGGTTGAGAATCTGCACAACGCGGGCAGAAAAGCCGCATTGCGGGAAGTCGGCGTCGCCCTTCATGAACAGCATCACCGGATTGCTGTCGATATCCTGCTGGATTTTCTGCGTGGCGGAATCAGTCATTGGTCATATCCTTGCAAGGGGTAAACCCGAGGGGTTAGGGAGTGGCGGTCTTGAGTGCCAGGGCATGGAGTTTGTCGCCCATATGGCCCTGTAAGGAATCGTAAACGAGCTGGTGCTGCCGCACTCGGGGCAAGCCCCGGAATGCCTCGCTGACAATACTGCACGCATAATGATCCCCATCGCCTGCCAGATCGTCAATTTTGACCTGAGCATCCGGGAATGCCGCGCGGATATATGTTTCCAGCTCCGTGGCGCTCATCGCCATACTGCCTCTCCCCCTTTTGTTTTTCCTGCCTTAACGGGCGTCCATCAGGGCAGGAAAAAATGTTTCATGCGCGTTTTTAAGCCGTGCGATGGATATGGTGACGCCGCTCGGCAAAATCAAATCCTGACCGCCGGAACGGGCAATGATCCGGGCCGGAACGCCTGCTGCTGCTGCACGGGCGCAGAGGGCCGCACCATCATCCACGCAGGCCAGATAGCGGGCCTGATCTTCACCGAACCAGAATGCTTCGGGGCGGATGCCGGAATCCGGGCTGTCAAGTTCACACCCGATACCTCCCGCCATGACCATTTCCGCAACGCCGACGAGAATGCCGCCATCTGCAAGATCATGACAGGCGGTGATGGCGCCAGCCAGAATTTCCGTGCGGACAAAATCACCATTGCGGCGTTCGGCTGCCAGATCAACCGCCGGAGGCGGGCCGTCTTCGCGGCCAAGGATTTCACGCAGCCAGATTGACTGCCCGAGTGCCCCCAGTGTCGCGCCAAGCAGCACCACATCCTTGCCGTCCTGCATACCAAGGCCGATAGCGTGCGCCGCGTTTTCCAGAACGCCCAGCCCGCCAATGGCCGGTGTCGGCAAAATGGCGGTGGTGGAACCATCAGGATTGCGGGTCTCGTTATAAAGCGAGACATTGCCACTCACGACAGGGAAATCTAGGACTGTGCAGGCTTCCGCCATCCCTTCGATCGCGGCGATGAACTGCCCCATGATCTCGGGTTTTTCAGGGTTGGCGAAGTTGAGGTTATCGGTCACAGCCAGTGGGCGAGCACCCGTGGCGGTGATGTTGCGCCATGCTTCAGCCACGGCCTGCGCGCCACCCGTCTTCGGGTCTGCCTGACAGTAGCGTGGGGTACAGTCCGTGGTTACGGCCAGAGCGATGTCGGTGTCATCCACCCGGACAATCGCGGCATCGGCCGCACCGGGGCGGCGCACGGTCTGTCCACCTACGGTGCTGTCATACTGGTTCCACACCCATGCGCGTGAGCACAGATCGGGAGAGGCAACAAGCTGCAGCAGCATGGCGTCCAGAGACAGCGGTGCATGCACGGGTTCCAGCGGGGCTGGCGGCACGGGCGTTGTGGCCGGGCGGTCATAGATCGGGGCCTGATCCGCCAGCGGGGCCAGCGGAATATCGGCTTCCACTTCGCCCTTATGGCGCACGACAATGTGACCGGTTTCGGTCAGATGGCCGATGATCGCGAAGTCGAGTTCCCATTTTTCAAAAATACGGCGCGCAACGTCCGTCCGGTCCGGGCGCAGCACCATCAGCATGCGTTCCTGACTTTCTGACAGCATCATTTCATAGGCTGTCATGCCCGGTTCACGCTGGGGAACGGCATCCAGATCAAGGTCGATACCAACCCCGCCCTTGCCCGCCATTTCAACGGAGGACGAGGTCAGGCCCGCAGCCCCCATGTCCTGAATGGCGACGATGGCATCCGTGGCCATCAGTTCCAGACAGGCTTCGATCAGCAGCTTTTCAATGAAGGGGTCACCCACCTGTACGGTGGGGCGCTTGGAGAGCGCGTCCTCATCAAACTCCGCGGAAGACATGGTGGCACCGTGAATGCCATCACGCCCCGTGCGCGAACCGACGTAAACGACAGGATTGCCCACACCAGCCGCAGCGGAGAGGAAAATCTTGTCCGTACGGGCAATGCCGACCGTCATGGCGTTAACCAGCGGGTTGCCATCGTAAGCCGGGTGGAAATTGATTTCCCCGCCGACAGTAGGCACACCCACGCAGTTTCCATAGCCGCCGATACCGCGCACCACGCCATCAATAATCCGGCGGGTTACGGGGTTTTCCGGGCTACCAAAGCGCAGGGCGTTCAGGTTTGCGACAGGACGCGCCCCCATGGTGAATACGTCACGCAGGATACCGCCAACACCTGTGGCCGCACCCTGATAAGGCTCGATGAAAGACGGGTGGTTGTGGCTTTCCATCTTGAAGATGGCAGCATAACCCTGCCCGATATCCACAACGCCTGCGTTCTCGCCGGGGCCATGAATAACCCATGGGGCTGTTGTCGGCAGGTTGCGCAGCCACTTGCGCGACGATTTGTATGAGCAGTGTTCGGACCACATGACCGAGAACACGCCCAGTTCTGTCAGCGTGGGGGTACGGCCCATGATTGTGAGCACACGCCCGTATTCCTCGGCTGTCAGGCCAAATTCACGGGCAAGGGCGACATCAACGGTTGCGGGTTTATTCACCGGACTACAGCCTCCACCAGACCTTCAAACAGGGGCAGACCATCCTCACCGCCCATGAGCGGATCAACCAGATCCTCCGGGTGGGGCATCATGCCGCAGATACGATTGTTTTCACTCAGCACGCCAGCAATGCTGTTGAGGCTGCCATTGGGGTTGCTGGCCACATCATCAGCCTTGACCTGCCCGGTGGCGCTGGCATAGCGGAACGCCACGCGGCCTTCGCCTTCGAGGCGCTCAAGCGTTGCAGGGTCGGCTGTGTAGTTGCCATCGCCATGAGCCAGCGGCGTGCGGAACACGTCACCTTTTGTCCAGCGGCTGGTAAAGGGGGTTTGGTCGTTTTCAACGCGCAGGTAGCAGTCCTGCGACAGAAAGCGCAGGTCAGCATTCCGCAGCAGCGCACCCGGCAGCAGCCCTGATTCGGTCAGGATCTGAAAGCCATTGCAGACCCCAAGGATATGCCCGCCTTTTGCTGCGAACGTGCGGACTGCACCCATAACAGGTGAGTGGGCGGCCATGGCACCGCAACGCAGGTAATCGCCATAGCTGAAACCGCCGGGCAGCACGACAAGATCAAGCCCGTCAAGGTCTGTCTCGTGATGCCAGATCATACGTGGCGCGACACCCGTTACACGCTTGAGTGCGAGGGCCATATCCCGTTCACGGTTGGTACCGGGAAAAACGACAATAGCGGCTTTCATGGTTTGGCCTCGCACGGATAGGTGTCATGCAAAGCCTTGAAAACGCTCTCGCCCACCGGGTGAGACAGGGCATCTGTATGGGCTTTCAGCCAGGTTAGAACCTTCCCCCGGATGGAGGCGGTCGTTTCCGATACCGGAACACAGAACCCGGCAGTGGCCGCACTGTCGCCCGCAGCATTGCTGTTGAGTTTTGAAAGCGTGGCCCCATCAGCCAGACCGCTCAGATATGCATCGCACAGGCTGTGCCCGGTGGGGCGTGAGCAGATGCGCGCAAAGCTGTCTGTCTGCATGGGGGTGACACGCTGGGCCTGAGCCTGCTCATGGAACAGGATCGGGCCCGCCAGCGGGCTGGCAAGGGCGCCTGTCAGACAGAGCAGGACAAGCCGCTTCATGCGGGCACCTCTATGGCGTAATCTTCGATAACCAGATTGGCCAGCAGATTTTTAGCCATGTCTTCAGCCGTTTTGCGGGCTTCTTCCGCAGTGCAGTCCTGCAGATCGAGTTCAATCACCTTGCCTACGCGCACATCCTGAGCGTTGTTAAAGCCAAGGGTATGCAGCGCATGGCCAATGGCCTTGCCCTGCGGATCCAGAACACCGTCTTTCAGCATGACGGTCACACGTACCTTCATTCTTCGCTCCCGTTGCCGCTTGCGGCTTTTACTGTACCGTTTCCGGGCCTCTCATGTCGCCCCCTGCCCCGTTTTCGGGCAGGATTCCCATGCGGCGCGCCACTTCCTGATACGCTTCCTTGACATTACCGAGGTCGCGGCGGAAGCGGTCTTTATCCAGTTTTTCGTTGGTCTGGGTATCCCACAGGCGGCAGTTGTCGGGCGAAATTTCGTCCGCCAACACAATCCGCATTTCCTCGCCTTCCCAGCAGCGGCCGAATTCAAGCTTGAAATCGACAAGCTGGATGCCAATGCCGCTGAACAGGCCGCACAGGAAGTCGTTTACGCGCATGGCCATGCCCGTAATATCTTCCATGTCATGTGCGCAGGCCCAGCCGAAGGCAATGATATGGTCTTCCGACACCAGCGGGTCGCCCAGTTCGTCATTCTTGTAATAGAATTCGACGATCGGGCGCGGCAGGCGCTGTCCTTCAGGAATGCCAAACCGCTTGGAAATGCTGCCTGCGGCGATATTGCGCACTACAACTTCCAGCGGAATGATTTCGACTTCCTTGACCAACTGCTCACGCATGTTGATCCGCCGGATAAAGTGCGTGGGAATGCCGATTTCCTGCAGGCGCAGCATCAGGTGTTCGCTGATGCGGTTGTTCAGCACGCCCTTTCCAGTAATGACACCGCTTTTCGCGCCGTTTCCGGCGGTGGCGTCATCCTTGAAATACTGCACAAGCGTACCCGGTTCTGGGCCTTCAAAAAGGATTTTTGCTTTGCCTTCATAAAGCTGCCTGCGGCGGGCCATGATGATCCTTACCTGTCGTGTCAGACCAGACCGGCCGGAGCCGACTGGAAGATATGAAAAACCCGCCGAGGCGGTATTCTGGAAGTGCGTCCGGCTTTCATAGCAGGATTGCCGCGCGTGCGATATGCCGCGCGGCCCTTGTGCTGTGTTTAGTGCTGCGGCCCGGTTTCACCAAAGATTTTTTCGTACTGCGCATCAATCGCGCGCAGGTGCTGGCGGCTGTCCATGGCGGCGTCGATCACATCCGCGCTGACACGGCCGGAAATTTCGGGATCGGCATCCAGATTCTCGCGGAAGGTCTTGCCTTCGGGGGTGCCGAGCTTCGTCCATGTTTCCATGGCATTGCGCTGCACGATCCGGTAGGCGTCCTCACGCGACAGGCCCGCTTTGGCCAGTGCGAGCAGCACTTCGCCCGAATGCACTACGCCACCGAGGCTTTCGATGTTGGCGGCCATGCGCTCGGGGTAAACCACCAGCTTGGACATCATGCCTGACAGGCGGGCCAGAGCGAAGTCCAGACCGATGGTGGCATCGGGGCAGATATTCCGTTCAACCGAGGAATGGCTAATATCGCGTTCGTGCCACAGGGCCACGTTTTCCAGTGCGGGAACAACGGCCGAGCGCACAAGCCGGGCAAGACCCGTCAGGTTTTCGGTCAGCACCGGGTTACGCTTGTGCGGCATGGCGGAAGAACCCTTCTGCCCCGGATGGAAAAATTCCTCGGCTTCACGCACTTCCGAGCGCTGGAGATGGCGCACTTCCGTGGCCAGACGCTCGATACCGCTGGCGATTACCGCCAGTGCGCAGAAGAAAGCAGCATGGCGGTCGCGCGGGATAACCTGCGTTGAAACCGTTTCGGCCTGTAGGCCAAGGCGTTCTGCCACAAAGGATTCCACGCGCGGATCAAGATGCGCGTAGGTGCCCACAGCGCCGGAAATGGCGCAGGTTGCGATTTCAGCACGGGCGGTTTCGAGGCGCTGGCGGTTGCGGGCGAACTCGGCGTAATGCCCGGCCAGCTTCAGGCCAAAGGATGTGGGTTCGGCATGAATGCCGTGGCTGCGTCCGATGGTGAGCGTGTGCTTGTGCTCGAATGCGCGGGTCTTCAGAGCCGCCAGCACATCATCCAGATCCTTGAGCAGCAGGTCGGTGGCCTGCACAAGCTGCACGGACAGGCAGGTATCCAGCACATCGGATGAGGTCATGCCCAGATGCACGAAACGGCTTTCCGGGCCGACTTTTTCAGCCAGCCATGTCAGAAAGGCAATGACATCGTGCCGGGTTTCGGCTTCGATTTCATCAATCCGGGCCAGATCGGCTTCGGAAAAGGCGGCCATGGCGGCGTTGCCCTTCTCGCGCACCACCTTGGCGGCATCCTTGGGAACCGTGCCGTATTCCGCCATGGCTTCGCAGGCGAGCGCCTCGATTTCAAACCAGATGCGGTAACGGTTTTCGGGTGACCAGATGGCGGCCATGACGGGGCGGGTATAGCGCGGCACCATAACGCGTGTTTCCTTACTAAAGAACATGAAGGTCCAAACGGTGGCGTCTCTCTAGCGGATTTCCGCGCGGGCGTCTGCCATCAAAGCGGAAAACTTTGACTTTTTCACCGGGTTGCCGGATTTCTCTGTTCTTATGGTGCAGGTTTGCACCCGAAATTCAGGAATTGGAGCCGCCGTGTCAGGTCTTTTGCAATCCGTTAGCCTGCCCGCCATCATCGCATTTCTGCAGGTTGTCATGATTGATGTGACCCTTGCTGGAGATAACGCGGTTGTTATCGGCCTGGCGGTGCGTTCGCTGACACCTCAGGAACGACAGAAGGCCATTTTCATCGGGGTGGGGTTTGCCGCCCTCATTCGTATTCTGCTGGCTTTGGTGGCGGTCAAACTTCTGGCCATTGTCGGGCTGACACTGGCAGGAGGCTTTCTGCTGCTATGGGTGTGCTGGCGTATGTATCGCGAAATGCGCGACAATGCCGGAGCCGAGGCAGATGCCAAGCCAGCCCCCGGCGGGTTGGGCAAGGCGATTATACGGATTGTCATTGCCGATCTGTCCATGAGTCTGGACAACGTTCTGGCTGTTGCGGGGGCTGCGCGTGAGCATCCGGGCATTCTGGTTATGGGGCTGGCGCTTTCCGTGCTGCTCATGGGGCTTGCGGCATCGCTTATCGCTCGTTTGCTTGAGCGTTATAAGTGGATTGCTTGGGTGGGGCTGCTTATTGTTCTGGCTGTGGCGGTCGAACTGATTGTCAAAGGTGGTGGCGAGGTCTGGGGCCATGTTGGCCACTGACAGGCGATAAAGGCGCAGGCAGTTTGATGGGGCTGCGCTGGAACATGAAACAGGGTGGCATTCGCGCATGACACGTTTGTACGCAGTCTGCTGGCGGAAGTGGGCGGTCATCGCCCTGACAGCCACGTTTTTGGCTGGCCCCGTTTCAGTTTTCGCTGCCGATGATCCGGTTCCACCCTCTACGGATGGTGACGATCTTTATACCGCCCCGGATCTTGATCTTTCGGTGCCGACTGCGCAGGCTGCCAATGGCAGTCTGGCGGATCGCCTGCATTTCTGGCTCAGGCTGGTAGGGCCAGATCGGGCCAGTGTGCAGGATTATGCTGATTTTTTGAGTAATGGCCCGGCATGGCCGCGCAGAGGCCTGATTGCTACGCGCATGGAGCAGGCTCTGCTTGTAGAAACAGATCCGGGCATTGTGCGCGGCCTATGCAGCACACAGCCTTTGGCTACGGCGGCGGCACTGGCCTACTGCGCCCAGCAGGCCCCCGATTTGATGGCGCGTTTGACCGATGAAGCTGCACGGGCATGGCAGAATGGCAATGACGCGCCAACCGCTGCCCGCCTGCTTGCGACCCGGTTTCCTGCCGTTGTAACCCCGAGTGCATCATGGGTGCGTTTTGACAGGGAAGAACGCGCAGGCCTGACGGAAGCCGCTCGTAGGACACTTCCCTATCTTGCAGCAGACAGGCAGGATCTGGCCCGTGCGAGGCTGGCGTTCCGTAGTGGAGAAAGCAACGCGCAGGAGCAGGCAGCCGCTTTGCCTGAGGCGGTTGGCTCGGACAGCTTTCTGGTGCTGGATCATGTGCGTTGGTTGCGGCAGCAACAGCGATATGATGAAGCCGTGGCTTTGTGGGCTGCCGCAGGTAATGCCGCAGAGCAGACAGCCCCGCCCGCCCTGTTCTGGCGCGAGCGAGAAGTGCTGGCGCGTGAGCTTTTGCAGGCCGGACGTGCGGCAGAAGCCCAGTCCGTTGCGGATGATCCGGTTGTTACGGGTGCCGCCCGACTGGATTCCCGTTTTCTGTGTGGGTGGATTGCTCTGCGTTTTGGGCATGATGCGGCGCGGGCGACAGATTTTTTCCAGCCATTGACACAGTCTTCCTCTCTGATCAGCAAAAGCCGCGGGCTATACTGGCTGGCGCGGGCTTATGAGCAGGCGGGGAATGAGCGCGCCTATAAGGCAACCCTTCAGCAGGCTGCCGCTTTCCCCTCCACTTTTTATGGTCAGTTAGCCGGAGCTTTGCTGGAAGGGCAGGATCAGGCCCTGCTCAACCCATCCTATGTTGCAGATGTAACCAGACACGGTTTGCACGCTCAGTTGGCCGCGGCAGACGGTAAGGTGGATGAGGCGCTGGATGCCAATGAACTGGCGCAGGCCGCCGCCCTGCTCGTTTCATGGGGAGACCGCCCCCATGCGCGTGATTTTTTGCAAATGCTGGCAAACCAGACGTCAGATACTGCGGCCCTGCGTGGGCTTTCGGCTCTGGCGCAGCGGCTTGATCTGCCGGATATTGCGGTAACAGCCGCCCGCAAAGCTGGACGGGATGGTGTTCTGCTGCGCACAGGCTGGCCGGAGCCCTATGCCATTCCAAATAATGCGCTGCCTGTCGGGCTGGTGCCGGGCCTGATCAGGCAGGAAAGCAGTTTTAATCCCGATGCGATCAGTCTTTCCAACGCCATCGGGTTAATGCAGCTCAAGCCCTCTACAGCGGCGGATATGACCCGTAAGGCGGGCGTAGCGGCCGCCGCCGCCAGTGCAGGTGGTCTGCATGACCCCGAAAGCAATATGCGGCTAGGTGTCGCGTATCTGGAGCATATTCAGGAACGTTTTGGCCCTGTCGTGCCTTATCTCGCTGCGGCTTATAATGGCGGGCCGGGGCGGCTCGGGCGTTGGCTGGGTACCATGGGTAACCCCGCGAATGACGGCGCGAAGGATGATGTCATGATTGACTGGATCGAAAGCATTCCCGTGGCGGAAACCCGTAATTACGTACAGCGCGTGTGGGAAAACATGATCATTTACAGGGCTATGGGAGAGAACCAATGACACTGGCACGCTTTATCGCCAC
This sequence comes from Acetobacter suratthaniensis, assembly GCF_017377745.1. Taxonomy (GTDB): domain Bacteria; phylum Pseudomonadota; class Alphaproteobacteria; order Acetobacterales; family Acetobacteraceae; genus Acetobacter; species Acetobacter suratthaniensis. The sequence goes on from NZ_JAFVMG010000001.1 coordinate 674,680, forward strand.
GTTTGGCGGATGTGGGCTTTCTCCCCGTGCGCCCGGTACGGTCGGCTCGTTTGCCGCGTTGCTTCTGGGTGTGCCTATGCTGAAAAGACCGCGCCTGCTGGCATCTTCAGCGATTGCGGCAAGCCTTGTAGGGTGGTGGGCAGCCAGCCGTGCGGGGGATGGTGAGGATCATGGCTGGATCGTAATCGACGAGGTGGCGGGCATGTGGTTGGCCTTGCTGGGGTGCCTGCCTGTAGCGGAACACAATGCGCTCACGCAGTCTGGTGTCGCTGCGCCCGAGCATACAGGCGTGCCTGCGTTAACCACCCGTCCGTGGTTTTTGCCTTTGCTGGCTTTTGGGCTCTTTCGGCTATTCGATATTACCAAGCCGGGGCCGGTTGGAACCCTCGACAGGCGGCACGATGCCGCTGGTATTATGGGGGATGACATCGTTGCGGGCCTGATGGCCGCAGGCTGTGTGAAAGCGTTTAAAGTCCTATCAGGCCTGCGGGCCGCGCGAACATGAGCCACGCGCCTGCGCCTGCTCTACCTGCTGATGAGGCAACCCTGAATGCGGCCATGCTGCGGAAAGCAGAGCATGTGCTTGCACTGTTACACTCTGCCTCAGCCCGGGTGGTGACGGCGGAAAGCTGTACTGGGGGGCTGGTGGCGGCGGCTCTTACCCATTTTCCCGGTTCGTCGGACATGACGGAAGGTGGGTTGGTCACATATTCCAACACCATGAAAAAAAACCTGCTGGGCGTGCCGGAAGCGACCTTGGCGGAGCATGGTGCGGTGAGCGAGCCAACGGTTCTGGCAATGGCACATGGCGCTTTGTTGGCGGCCCCTCTGGCGCGGCTGAGTGTATCGATTTCGGGTATTGCCGGGCCGGGTGGCGGGAGTGCGACAAAGCCCGTGGGGTTAGTCTGGTTTGCTGTGGCAGACCGGGTGGGCGGTATAGCGCGGGCCGAAAGCCGTATCTTCTCCGGTTCGCGCGAACAGGTGCGCCTTCAGGCCGCAGACCACGCGCTGACAATGGTTGCGGATTGTCTTTCAGCGTTGGTCTGAAGAGGTATACCACGCCCCTGATTTGGGTAGCTGGGGTGTTGTGATGCTCTCAGGGGCTGTCATACCCGTACCGGCGGCAATAACGCTGCCTTGTGGTAAGCGGGCTTGTGCTATTGCAGCGAGCCGCGCCTGAATCCGGTCAAGGCTCTGGCAGTTCAGAGCATCCGTTTTGCTGTCTGTTCGCTCGGTTCTGTCGCATGGGCTGACAGGCTGCGTAGGAAGAGGAATCTCCGCTACAGGGGCTGATGCCGGGTCTGCGTGGGCTGTGGCGGCGCAGACCAGCAAGGCAAACAGAGCCATGGGGGCGATTGATATTGCGCGCATGAACGTGGCCTTCGCGTCTTTTCAGGTGGCGGGTTTGCTATCCGGCATGGATGTGCCAACCATACTCCCCTGCGGCGGGCCATAAATATCACGCGCCCGTTTGATGAAGGCAGAGACCATCAACCGCGTGGCTTCCGTAAAGACAACGCCGATTGCCATTTGCAGGATGCGGGAACTGAATTCGAAATCGACAAAAAACTCGACAAGACAGCCCTGTGGGTCAGGGCTGAAGCGCCAGGTATTGCGCAGATAGCGGAAAGGCCCTTTTTCATACCGGACAGTAATGGTGCCGGGGCGTTCAAGCGACACGCGCGACGTAAAGCTCTCACGGAAAGGGCCAAACCCGATTGTCAGGTCGGCGACAAGTTCAGAGGCTGTTTGCGTCCGCACCCGTGCGGCTGTGCACCAAGGCAGAAATTCGGGGTAACGGCCGACATCGGCTACCAGATCGAAAATCTGCTCTGGCTGGTAAGACAGAACACGCTTTTCTGCGTGTTTGGGCATTATCGCATCTCCTTCAGGCGTTCGGCGCGCGCCTCGCGTAGGGCGGCGAAATCGCTGTCAGCATGGTAGGATGAGCGGGTAAGCGGACTGGAACTGACCTGCAGGAAGCCCTTGACCCGCGCTATGCCACCATAGTCTTCAAACTCTTCCGGTGTGACAAACCGCGCGACCGGCGCATGTTTGACCGTTGGTTGCAGATACTGCCCCATGGTGATGAAGTCCACATCCGCCACACGCAGGTCGTCCATGACCTGTGCGAGTTCCATTTTTTCTTCTCCCAGCCCCAGCATCAAGCCGGATTTGGTGAAAATCGACGGATCAAGCTGTTTCACCCGGTCGAGAAGTCTGAGCGACTGGTAGTAGCGCGCTCCGGGCCGGATGGTCGGATAAAGGCGGGGCACGGTTTCCAGATTATGATTGAAAACATCCGGGCGTGCTTCAACAACCACTTCCAGTGCGTTGTTTTTACGTAAAAAATCCGGTGTCAGAATTTCGATGGTGGTCTGGGGGGCCGCCCCGCGAATAGCTTTGATAACGGCCGCAAAATGTGCGGCGCCGCCATCCGTCAGATCATCGCGATCGACTGAGGTAATCACAACGTGGCGCAGGCCAAGTTTCGCTACAGCTTCGGCCACGCGGTGTGGTTCGTCTGCATCCAGCGGCAGGGGCATGCCTGTGCTGACATTGCAGAAAGCGCATGCACGGGTGCAGATTTCCCCCATGATCATCATGGTGGCGTGCCGTTGCGACCAGCACTCCCCGATATTGGGGCAGGCGGCTTCCTCGCAGACTGTGACAAGCTTGTTGTCACGCATCAGGGCGCGGGTTTCGTGGTAGGTCGGGTGATTGGGCGCTTTGACGCGGATCCACTCAGGTTTGCGGGCAATCGGGTTATCGGGCCGATGTGCCTTTTCTGGGTGGCGCAGTTTGGCTGCGTCTTTTTTGCGATGATCGATGATGACGCGAGTTGGCATGGTCCTGCCCAATCTTGAACAATAGCCCTACAGAACTGGAACGCCCCGCCTGCCCCGTCAAGGCGGCTGGGCCTGTCATCAGTCCCTGCCGCCATCACAGGCGCGGGAGATGCGCCTGTACGGGTGTAGCGGAAGCCTAAAAGTGCAGCGCACCACCATAAGCGGCCAGCACGGCTTCGTGCATGGATTCAGAAATGGTCGGGTGCGGGAAAATCGTTTCCGACAGTTCGGCTTCTGTCAGTTCCCCTGTGCGGGCGATCACGTAACCCTGAATCATTTCTGTTACTTCCGCACCAATCATGTGCGCACCCAGTAACTCGCCCGTAGCATCGTCAAAGACGGTTTTGATCAGGCCGGTGGGTTCGCCCATGGCCAGCGCCTTGCCATTGGCCAGTAGCGGGAACTTGCCAACACGCACCTTGTAGCCAGCCTCTTTGGCGCGGGCTTCCGTATAGCCAACAGAAGCAATCTGCGGGCGGCAATACGTACAGCCGGGAATTTTTGTAACATCAATAGGATGTACGTGCTTGCCGGCAATGGCTTCAACACACATCACGGCTTCATGGCTGGCCTTGTGCGCCAGCCACGGTGCTCCTGCCAGATCACCAATGGCGTAAACCCCTGCCTCGCCCGTGCGGCAGAGTTCGTCCGTTACGACATGCGTGCGGTCAACCTTGATCTTGGTGCCTTCAAGACCAATGTTTTCGACATTCCCGACAATACCCACGGCGGAAATGATTTTGTCCACCGTTATGGTTTCGGTTTTACCGCCCGCTTCCACCGCAATGCTGACGCTCTCAGCCCCCTTCTGCGGGGAACCGATCTTGGCGTTGGTGAGTATTCTAATGCCCTGTTTTTCAAACTCTTTATGGGCAATAGCGCTGATTTCCTCATCTTCCACCGGCAGAATACGCGGTGCGACTTCAACCAAAGTCACCTCTGCACCCATATTGCGGTAGAAGGAGGCAAATTCCGTACCGATAGCCCCGGAGCCAATGACCAGCAGGCGCTTGGGCATTTCTTCAGGAACAAGCGCCTCACGGTAAGACCAGATAAACTGTCCATCCGGTTCCAGACCGGGCAGGATCCGTGCTCTGGCCCCTGTTGCCAGAATGACATTTTTGGCGTTGAGGGTTTGCGGCGCACCCGTTTTTTTGCTGACCAGAACTTTACGCCTGCCGTTGGCGGTTACGCCATCCAGTTTGCCAAATCCTTCAAAAACAGGAACTTTGGCCTTTTTGAGCAGGTGCGAAACGCCCGAAGAAAGCTGTTTTGAAACAGCACGCGAACGCGCGACAATTTTTTTAAAATCAAAGCTTACCGCTTCGGCCTTGAAACCATAGCCATCAAGGTCGTGCAGCAGGTGATTGATTTCCGAGGCACGCAGCAGCGCCTTGGTGGGGATGCAGCCCCAGTTCAGGCAGATGCCCCCAAGGTGGTTGGCTTCAACCACGGCGGTGGACAGGCCCAGCTGGGCAGCACGGAGTGCCGCCACATAACCGCCGGGGCCGCCGCCGATAACAACCAGGTCAAAATCGGTCTGGCTCATGATATCAGATTCTCCGCTAGGCTCAGGCTAGAGCACAAGAGACAGGGGCGACTGCACAGCCGTGCGGAACGCGTTCAGCCATTGTGCCGCGGTCGCGCCATCAACGGCACGGTGGTCAACCGACAGGGTTACGGTCATGACCGTAGCGATCTTGATTTCGTTCCCCGACACGACAGGCTGCTTGCGCCCCGCAGCAATGGCGAGGATCGCGGCCTGCGGCGGGTTGACGATAGCGGCAAAGTCCTTGACGCCATACATGCCCATATTCGAGATCGAGAACGTGCCGCCCTGAAACTCCTCAGGCTTGAGCTTGCCAGCACGGGCACGGCTGATCAGGGACTTGGCTTCCTGACTGATCTCACGCAGGCTCTTGCTGTCAGCCTTACGGACGATGGGGGTAATCAGCCCGTCATCCAGCGACACCGCTATGGAAATATCGGCATCTTCATGCAGCAGCATGCCTTCTTCGGTGAAGTAGGCATTTACCGTAGGCACCTTTTTCAGCGCCACGGCAGAGGCCTTGATCAGCATGTCATTGACGGAGAGTTTTACGCCCTCGTCCCCCTCGCCTTCAGCCAGCGCGTTGAGCTGCGCACGCAGCGCCATCAGGGCGTCCAGTTCCACATCTATCGACACATAGAAATGTGGCACATTGGCCTTGGACTCAGTCAGCCTGCGCGCAATGACCTTGCGCATGGTGGTGTGGGGCACCAGACGGCTACCGCCTGAAGCGGGTGCCTGTGCAGCGGAATTGGCTACTTCCGCCTTGGGTGCGGAGCGCTGCACATTGTCCACATCGCGCTTGACGATACGGCCATTGGGGCCCGAACCTTTGACTGTCGCCAGATCAAGGCCTTTCTGCCGGGCAATGCGCCGGGCCAGAGGCGAAGCGATGATGCGGGCGCCTGTAGCGGTTTTGGCGGCTGCGACAGGTGCCGGGGCTGCGGGTGCGCTCACGGCGGCCTGCGGTGCGGCGGCAGGGGTGTTCGGGCTGGCCACCGCCGTGGAAGCGGCAGATTTTGTCGCGCCCTCGGCGGGAACGGCTTCACCCTCTTCCACCAGAATGGCGATAGGCGTGTTGACCGCAACCCCCTCTGTGCCTTCGGCAATCAGGATACGGCCCAGAATACCTTCCTCAATAGCCTCGACTTCCATCGTGGCCTTGTCGGTTTCGATTTCCGCCAGCACATCGCCGGATGTAACGGCATCGCCCTCTTTCTTGACCCACCGTGCCAGCTTGCCTTCCGTCATAGTGGGGGAAAGGGCTGGCATGAGAATTTCAGTTGCCATCGTCTCAGCCTCTCAGATCAGGCCGCGCACGGCTTTGACGACGTGCTCGGGCTGTGGCAGCGCCAGTTTTTCCAGATTGGCCGCGAATGGCATGGGCACATCCACACCAGCAACACGTGCGGGTGGGGCATCCAGCCAGTCAAAGGCGTGTTCGATCACCTGCATGGCTACTTCGGAGCCAATCCCCGCAAACGGCCAGCCTTCTTCCACGGTCACGAGGCGGCCCGTCTTGCGGACGCTTTCGACAATGGTTGCGGTATCCAGCGGGCGGAGACTGCGTAGGTTGATGACTTCGGCATCAATCCCTTCTGCTGCCAGAAGAGCCGCGGCTTCCAGCGCGATCCCCACAGCAATCGAGAAGGCCACGATCGTGACATCCTTGCCGGGCCGTTCGATTTTTGCCTTGCCAATAGGCAGGATGAAGTCTTCATCCACCGGGCAGGGAAACTTGTGGCCGTACAGGATTTCGTTTTCGAGAACCACAACCGGGTTGGGGTCGCGGATGGCAGCGCGCAGCAGCCCCTTGGCATCGGCAGCAGACCACGGTGCAACAACCTTGAGGCCCGGCACATGCGCGTACCAGCTACCATAGCACTGTGAGTGCTGGGCGCCTACGCGGGCTGCGGCACCGTTGGGGCCACGAAAAACGATTGGGCACCCCATCTGCCCACCGGACATGTAGAGTGTTTTGGCGGCGGAGTTGATGATGTGATCGATCGCCTGCATGGCGAAGTTCATGGTCATGAACTCGACAATAGGCTTCAGCCCCGTCAGGGCCGCACCCACCGCCATACCGGTGAAGCCATGTTCGGTGATGGGCATGTCAATGACACGCTTCTCGCCAAATTCCTGCAAAAGCCCCTGCGAGATTTTGTAGGCACCCTGATATTCGGCCACTTCTTCACCGAGCAGGAACACATCGCCATCGCGGCGCAGTTCTGCTGCCATGGCATCGCGCAGCGCCTCACGGACAGTGATTTCCTGCGTAGGCCCCCAGTCCTTGTCTTCGTGGCTGACGAACGCCTCGGCTGCCTGCGGTGCGGTAGTTGCCGCTGGTGCGGGCTGTGCCGTGACAGAGGCTGTCTGGGCTGCTGCCGGGGCTGTCTGGCCAGCCTGATCCGGCACGGCTTCGCCCTCTTCCACCAGAATGGCGATGGGGGTGTTAACCGCGACCCCTTCGGTACCTTCTGGTACCAGAATACGGCCCAGAATACCGTCTTCAATCGCCTCGACTTCCATCGTGGCCTTGTCGGTCTCGATTTCCGCCAGAATATCGCCGCCGGAGACCGTGTCTCCTTCCTTTTTTACCCAGCGTGACAGCTTGCCTTCCGTCATGGTGGGGGAAAGCGCGGGCATCAGAATTTCAGTCGCCATGATCTTTCAGGCCTCCAGCACAACGTCCGTGAACAGTTCAGAAGGATCAGGTTCCGGGCTTGTCTGTGCAAAGTCCGCAGCGTCGTTGACGATGGCCTTGATCTCGGTATCCATGGCTTTCAGGGCGGATTCTTCTACCCCGGCATCCAGCAGAATATGTTTGACGTGTTCGATCGGATCGTGGTGCTTGCGAACGTTTTCAACCTCTTCGCGCGTACGGTATTTGGCCGGGTCAGACATGGAGTGGCCACGGTAGCGGTAGGTCATCATTTCAAGCAGGTATGGCCCCTTGCCTGCGCGGCAATGCGCAACGGCTTCGGCGGCGGCTTCATGTACGGCGGCAACATCCATGCCGTCCACCTGCCTGCCGGGAATGCCCCACGGTTCACCATTTTTGTAAAACTCGTGCCAGGCGGAGGCGCGCTCAACCGATGTGCCCATGCCGTAGCGGTTGTTTTCAAGCACGAAGATGCAGGGCAGTTTGTGCAGGGCGGCAAGGTTGAAGCTTTCGTACACCTGCCCCTGATTGGCGGCGCCATCGCCAAAATATGCAACGGACACTTCGTCCGTACCGCGATATTTATTGGCAAAGGCCAGCCCGATCCCAAGCGCGACCTGCGCACCGACAATGCCATGTCCACCGTAGAAATTTTTCTCGCGGGAGAACATGTGCATGGAGCCGCCCTTGCCGTGGGAATACCCCGTGGCGCGGCCAGTCAGTTCGGCCATGACGCCACGAGCATCCATGCCAGCGGCAAGCATCTGCCCGTGGTCACGATAGGAGGTGATGATCTTGTCACCTTCGCGCAGGCACATCTGGATGCCGGTTACGACGGCTTCCTGACCGATGTAGAGATGGCAGAAGCCACCGATAAGGCTCATGCCATAAAGCTGGCCAGCCTTTTCCTCGAAACGGCGGATCAGCAGCATGTCATGGTAAGCCTGCATGAACTGCTCGCGGGTCAGAGAGGGCTCATTGCGGCCCGCTTTGCCCACCTGTTTGTCTGTTGTTCCCATGAATGGAGTCCTTAACTATACGCAACCATTTAATGCGACACCTGGCTTTGATTGGGAGAAGACAGACATTTTATCCTGCGTCTTTGTTGGAGTGCATGAAAATCCGGTTCTTGGGCCGCGCCGTTATTCGGCGTTATATTCTCCTGACTGTCCCCCGCTTTTGTGCAACAGCCTGATGTTGTCGATCTGCATGCCGCGATCCACCGCCTTGCACATGTCATACAAGGTCAGGGCAGCGACGGACACAGCCGCCAACGCTTCTATTTCCACACCTGTTGCCCCCGTTGTTGTAACAACGGCGGTGATCACGACCTTGTCATTCCCGGCGGCAAAATCGACACTGATGCTGCTCAGGCTCAGCGGATGGCACAGCGGTATAAGATCGGCGGTTTTCTTGGCCGCCATAATGCCCGCTATGCGTGCTGTCGCGTAAACATCACCCTTGGGCATGTCTCCCGACTGGATCATGTCCAGTGTGCGAGATGCCATGAGGATTTCGCCGCATGCCACGGCCTTGCGCTGTGTCGCAGGCTTGGCGGAAACGTCCACCATCCGGGCATGGCCAGCCATGTCCAGATGTGTCAGCCGTGATTGTGTCATGTCAGTCCGTGCCCAGAAGCTTGCGCGCGGCCTCTCCGGGGTCGGGCTGGCGCAGCAGGGATTCCCCGACAAGGAAGCCGGTTACACCCTGAGCAGAAAGCTGTTCGATTTCAGCATGTGTCTTGATGCCGCTTTCCGAGACAATGATCCGGTCAGGCGGAACAAGCGGCGCAAGCTGGCTGGTGGTGTTAACATCTGTCACCAGCGTCTTGAGATTGCGGTTATTGATGCCGATCAGAAAGGTATCCAGCGCCAGAGCACGGTTGAGCTCGTCCTCATCATGCACTTCCACCAGAACATCCATGTCTAGCCCTTTGGCATGGTCCACCAGTTCCAGTGCTTTTTCGTCGCTCAAAATACCCATGATGAGCAAGATGCAGTCTGCGCCAATCAGGCGGCTTTCATAGACCTGCCATGGGTCAAGAATGAAATCTTTGCGCAGAACCGGCAGCGAGCAGGCTGCTCGTGCTGCAATCAGGTCATCATTTGAGCCATGAAAGCAGGAGCTTTCGGTCAGTACGGACAGGCAGGCCGCGCCCGCCCGTTCATAGCTGCGCGCGATCTGGGCCGGGTCGTAGTGTTCTTGCAGAATGCCCGCCGAAGGGGAGGCTTTCTTGATTTCGGCGATAAGCCCGACAGCACGGTCAGCAGCTTTTTCTTTCAGGGCACGTCCGAAGCCGCGAGGCGCGTCCTTCTGTTCCTGCACCTTGGCTGAAATTTCTTTCAGGGTCAGCAGGGTCGAGCGATGTTCTACTTCCAGTTTGGTTCTGGCACAGATACGGGCCAGAACGTCGGGGAGTTCATCAGCTCCAGCAGCGCAAACAGCGTCTGAAGGTGCAACCGTGGACGTGTTGGGTGTATCGCTCATGATTGTCCTGTTTATCTTTCGGGCCGGTCGGCAGGCCGGGCCGCCCGTAACCCCTCAAGAACCGCCAGAGCGGCCCCGTTATCCAGCGTGTGCGCGGCTTCCGCCACGCCGTCTTTTAGCGCGTGCGGGTTGATCTGCCCTTCCCGCACAAGGTTGATCCGTCCCGCGACATGCAGCGCACAGGCCGCATTGAGCAGGACGGTGTCTCGGTACGCGCCGTGCGCACCGCGCAACAGGGCATTAAGCGCCTGTGCATTCTGCTGTGCATTTCCACCTTGTATGGCACTCACAGGTGCGTATGCAAGCCCCGCCATTTCGGGCTCCACAACAAAGGAATGAATATGCCCGTTTTCAAGGGCTTCAACCTGTGTGGGGCCAGCCAGGGTCATTTCATCAATGCCGCCGTGGCCTATGCGCGGCAGGCCGCATACGGCCCATACCCGCTTGGACCCCAGCCTGCCCAGCACGTCCACGACAGGGCGTAGCCATGAGGGCGAAAAAACCCCCACCAACTGCTGCGTGACGCCTGCGGGATTTACCAGCGGGCCGACAAGGTTAAACAGCGTGGGCAGGCCCAGCGCTTTTCTGGCCTGTGCGGCATGGCGCATGGCCGGGTGATGGTTGGGGGCGGCAAGAAAAATGGCCCGGTGCGCCTGCATCTGGCGTTGCAATGCCGGGACTTCCGCCAGCAGCGGCACACCGAGTGCGCCCAGCACGTCTGATGCCCCGGACAGTGAGGAAACCGCCCGGTTTCCATGTTTGGCAACGGGAACACCAGCACCGGCCAGCACAAAAGCAACAGCCGTGGAGACGTTCAGCGTGCCGTAGTTATCGCCCCCAGTGCCGCAGACATCGACCGTATCGGACGGAAGGCCCGGCACGGCGTTCATGCGCTGACGCAGGGCCGTTACCGCGCCCAGAAGCTCATCTGGCGTTTCGCCCCGGACGCGTAGCGCCATCAGGAAAGCGGCAATCCGTTCAGATGAAACGGCGCCATCCATGATAATCCCAAACGCGCTTTCGGCCTGTGCGGCGCTGAGGGATTCGCGGCGGGTCAGGCGCTCAAGAACGGACGTAAACAGAGCATGACTATCGGCTGGTGTCTCAGTCAGGATGTCAGACATGAGCCTGTCCGGCATTCCATTCCCGGGCGATGGTCAGAAAATTACGGAGCAGATCATGTCCGTATTCGGAGGCAATGCTTTCTGGGTGGAACTGCACGCCCGAAATCGGAAATTCACGATGGCGTACACCCATGATCACGCCATCTTCTGTCCATGCGGTCACTTCCAGATGTGCTGGTATGCTGGCAGGCTCAAGTGTCAGGCTATGATAGCGTGTGGCCTTGAACGGGCTTGGAAGGCCCGCGAATACATCCTTGCCATCGTGATAGACCGGGCTGATCTTGCCGTGCATAGGCGTTGGCGCGCGCACAACCTCGGCACCGAAGACCTGCCCAATGGCCTGATGCCCGAGGCATACGCCGAATACCGGCACCTTTCCGGCTGCTGCGGCGATCAGGTCGCAGCAGATGCCCGCTTCGTTAGGGGAGCATGGGCCGGGAGAAAGGACGATAGCCTGCGGATTGAGTGCCAGAGCTTCATGGGCGCTCAGGGCGTCATTACGGACAACGTTACAGGTTTCCCCCAACTCGCCCAGATAGTGGACGAGATTGAAGGTAAAGCTATCGTAATTGTCGATCAGGAGGATCATGGTGAAATGATGGCCTTTTAAAGTGCCGCGGTCAATTAATGCGAAACGGACACGGTATTACCCCCTGCCCGCTTCTTCCCGAGCCTGCTCCATGGCGGTTTGAGCCGCACGGAAAACAGCCCGCGCCTTGTGCTGGGTTTCTTCGTATTCGCTTTCAGGCTGGCTGTCCGCAACGACGCCACAACCTGCCTGCACATGGATCATGCCGTCCTTGATAACGGCCATGCGTAGGCCGATGCAGGTGTCCATATCGCCCCCGGCCCCGAAATACCCGATGCAGCCTGCATAGGTGGCGCGGCGCGTGCGCTCGATTTCGTCAATGATTTCCATGGCGCGGATTTTGGGTGCCCCTGTCAGGGTGCCAGCCGGGAAAGCCGCTACGAGTGCGTCGAGTGCGTCAAGGTCAGGTCGCAGCGCTCCTTCCACATTGGAGGAGATGTGCATGACATGGCTGAACCGCTCGATAACGAACCGCTCCGTAACCGTGACAGAACCGGGCTGGCTGACCCTGCCCACATCGTTGCGGCCAAGGTCTATGAGCATCAGGTGCTCGGCTATTTCTTTTTCGTCGGCCAGCAGTTCCTGCTCAAGTTGCAGGTCTTCTTCCACTGTCTGCCCACGTGGGCGTGTGCCTGCCAGAGGCCGAACTGTCATTTTGCCTGCGCGCAGGCGCACCAGAATTTCAGGCGATGAGCCAACGAGGGCAAACCCGCCAAAATCAAGGTGGAACAGGAACGGAGCCGGGTTAATCCGCCGTAGTGCCCGGTAAAGGTCAAGCGACGGGAGTGGGAACGCCGTGGAAAAGCGCTGGCTGGGCACGACCTGAAAGGCATCGCCCGCCGCGATATAGTTCTGGATATGCCTGACGGCATCACAGAACTCATCACGGCTGAAGGTTGAAACCGGTTCACTGAAGGTCGGTATATTTTGTATTGCCTGCGTGGCGGGCAATGCGCCAGCCAGACAGGTGCGTGCGCGGGCCAGCAGAGCATGCGCACGATCCCATGCGATGCCTGCGCTTTCTCCTGCGGCCGGGCGCACGGGGGCCGCCAGAATGAGTTCGTCCGTGACCGTGTCAAAAACAGCGAACAGGCTGGGGCGCATCAGCACGGATTCAGGCAGATCCAGATCATCGGGTGGGGCATCTGGCAGGTGCTCCATCTGACGCACCATGTCGTAGCCCAGATAACCGAAAAGCCCTGCGATCATGGGCGGCAAGCCCGGCGGTAACGTCAGGCGCGTTTCCTGAATGAGCTGGCGCAGGCTGTCTAGCGGGCGTTCCAGTGGCGTGGTGTTATGGCCATCGGCCTCTATGTTCACGCGGCCACTATGGCAGGTCCAGATCAGATCTGGCAGGAGTGCGATAACGGAATAGCGGCCACGGGAGACCCCGCCCTCCACGCTTTCCAGCAGCAAGCTGTGTCGCTTTGCGCCAGTATGCAGGTGGGTGAGGCGCATATAGGCAGAAACCGGCGTAAGTAGGTCGGCGGCCTCAACCGAAAACACAACGGAAGCCTCACCATTCTGCCATGCCGCTTCGCATGCGGCGCGGGAGGGCGAGGCCGAGGAGTGCAGTTTTATGGTCATGGTGCGTTTCCGCCAAATCCAGCTTCCGACAGGGCGGCATTCACGCCCGCTTCGCTGATATGAGGTGGAGTGCGGCGCGCTAGAGCATTGATATAGCTTGCGGCAATATCTTCCCCCACGGCTTGTGAAAGGCCGGCGCGAAGCTTGCTGATGGCCTGCTCGGGGGCTGGTGGGTTCGGAACGAATACGCGTGTAACCACGGCAACAAAAAAGGCTTTGTCATCCTCGGCCATGAACGCCTGCCCCGGTTTCAGGGTGGGCAGAGCGGTCATGAGTTCGGCCGGAATATTTTTGTTGGGTGCTGCTAGAGCGAAAGAGGCACCGCGCGTGGTCTGCGCCCCAGCGATTGCGGTTGTCCCCAGAGCGCCCTTGGTTTTTGCTGCGGTGTAGAGACCCGTTGCAGCCAGATCAGCCGCATGGCGCCGGTTTTCTGCCTGCCATGCGGCGAGAACCTGCTCGCGCGCGTTTTCAAAGCTGAGGGGGGAGGATGGCTTGATCGTGTCCACCACAACAGCGAACCAGCTATTGCCAGGCCCTTGGGTCAGGAAGGGGGGTGCCCCTTCTTTCTGGGTGAAAATCTGGTGGATGATCGCCTCACGCACGCCGCCAGCGGCTGGAATCGGTGCGGGTGTGCCATCTGGGGTCAGGCCCTGCGCGCTGAGCGTGCCAGAAATGGCGGCAGCCCCCAGCGTATCGGGAATGGCGTCCAGCCCTTTGGCGGCAATCGCATCCTGTAGGGGGCGCAAACGCTCGCTGATAGCTGAATCGCTAACGGCCTTGCGGTATTCATCAAGAATTTGCCCGCGAGCGGTTTCGTAAGGAACGACCTGAGCTGCCGGTTTGATGTTCGATACACGAAAAACGGCCCAGCCAGATTCGGTCTTGAGCGGAGCGCTGACAGTCCCTGCCTGAGCGCTAAAAACGGCTTTGCGCAGGGTTTCGGACGGAATGGCGGCCGCGCGAGTGCCCGGCATATCCGCCGAGGCTGCTCCACCGGCTGCTTTTTGCGCGGCAGCCCAGTCGCCTGACGCCTGCCATGCCGTGCTGACGCTTTGCGCCTGTTCCTGAGAGGGGAAGGTAATGAGCTGCACATCGCGCGTTTCAGGCGTATTGAAACGGCTGGTTGGCTCATCATAAATCTGCCGGATCCGGTTTTCATCCAGCGTCAGGGTATCGGCTATGGTCTGGGGCGACAGAACGACAATGCGGGCATGGCGCATTTCTGGCACGCGGAACATCCACGGATGATTGGCGTAATACCGGCGCAGCACGGTTTCATCTGGTGTGGCCGGTGTTGGCTGTGCGGCAAACGGTATGCGGATGAAATCTACCACATGTGTGCGGGCGCCAAAGGCAATAAAGCGCTGTAGCATGGTGTCCGGTACGCTTGCCCCTTCGGTCATGGGGAGCAGCACCGCCCGCACAGTCAGATCATCACGGACAAGCTGGATAACGTGCTCTTCTGTGAGTTGGCGCTCGCGCAGGGTGGCGTTGAAAATGGCGCGGTCAAACTGACCGTTAGACCCTTTAAAATTGGGGAGCGAGAAGATTTCGTCGCGCACGGCTGTATTAGGAACAATCAGCCCCATTGTGCGTGCGGCTTCCAGCACCTCGGCCCGGCCGGTCAGGCGCTGGAGAATCTGCAACGTCATCTGACGACGCATGATGGGGGAAAGCTGCGAAGGATCGTTTACACCAGCCTGACGCGCGGCCGCAGGCAGTTCAGCCTGCAACGCGGAGGCAAGCGAGCCCGCCGTTACGGTCTGCTTCCCGACACGGGCAGCTACATCCTGCCCTTCGCCCGTATGGCTGATGACATCGCCCACGCCCCAGCCAACAAAGGCTATAAAGACAAAGGCGGCGGTCACACGACCCAACCACGATTCAACAAAAACTCGCCGCAGGTAGGAAATCATCGCCGTAAGTATCCGCCGCTTGTCAAACACTATGCCATTATCATATTCAGGCGCGGCACCATAAGCGCAGGCGTGGCGCTTGACCAGCCATAACCGTGGCGCAGGATATGGCGGTTGTGGTTTCCGGCCTGTTCTGTCAGGGATGTCCTGCGTGCAAAGACGCGCATTTGCACGCACGCTACAGGCGGACATAACGATGGATATGGCTGAAATTAACGCGTGATGGGGAGCAGGGTATGAGCAGGCAGATGATCGTCGGCAACTGGAAGATGAATGGCACACGCCAGGCCGCGCAGGCGCTGGTAGCAAGCCTTGTTGACCGCTTGCCGCAAGGTAGCGCTGATGTGGTGATCTGCCCGCCCTTTACGCAACTCGCCCCCGTGGCTGACAAGCTTGCCGCCTCCCCTATTGGTCTGGGTGCGCAGGACTGCCATCAGGCGGTTAGCGGCGCCTATACGGGTGATGTCTCGGCGGCCATGCTGGCTGATCTGGGTGTTGGGCATGTTATTCTGGGCCATTCCGAGCGGCGGCAGGGGCATGCCGAGCTTGATGAGACCGTGCGGGAGAAGGCTGTCGCGGCCATCCGTGCCGGGCTGGTGCCTGTCATCTGTATTGGTGAAACCGCCGAACAGCGTGATGCCGGGCAGCATGAAGATGTTCTGGGCTGGCAGATTGAAGGCTCTTTGCCCGAAGGTTTTGGCGGTGTTGTGGCGTATGAGCCGATCTGGGCCATTGGTTCGGGGCGTGCCGCGACAGAGGAGCAGATCGCCCAGACAATGGCTTTCTTGCGTGCTGAGCTGATTCGTCAGTTCGGAGAGACTGGAAAAGCTGTCAAAATCCTGTATGGAGGGTCCGTAAACGCGGGGAACGCGCCGTCCATCCTGTCCATTCCCGAGGTGGCGGGCGCTCTGGTTGGCGGTGCCAGCCTGGACGCGGATGCGTTTCTTTCCATTGTGGGCGCGGCTTCGGCCTCCTGACCCGCTGCACTGATCTGGAACCTGATATGACTACAGCCCTGCTGATCCTGCATTTCTGTGTCACTGTAGCTCTGATTGGCGTTGTGCTGATTCAGCGCAGCGAAGGGGGCGGTCTGGGCATTGGCAGCAGCCAGGGCATGGGGGCTTTCATGTCCGGTCGTGGCACAGCCAACCTGCTCACCCGTACCACGGCCGTTCTAGCTGGCCTGTTCATGCTGCTGTCTCTTACCCTCGCCCTTCTCTATCGTGGTGGCGTCAGTGGTGTCGGCCATGACATTCTGGCCCAGCCGCCGCAAGGCGCTGTTTCCGCTCCGCAGCCCGCGCCGGCAACGCCCAAGCCCTGAAGGCTTGTTCCGGTGCTCCACCTGCTGGCACGGGTGGAGTATAGTCTATCGGTTCTGGTCTCCGCGTGCCTTGGTGCATGTGGGGGCCCAACCTTGTTTGCCATTATCCACCCACTCCTGTCCGTGTAGGAAGTTCGCTCATGACACGCTTTGTCTTTATTACCGGTGGCGTGGTGTCCTCTCTGGGAAAAGGGATTGCATCCGCAGCACTGGGCGCCCTGCTTCAGGCGCGCGGCTATAAAGTGCGGCTGCGTAAGCTTGATCCCTACCTGAACGTGGACCCCGGCACCATGAGCCCTTACCAGCATGGTGAAGTGTTCGTGACGGAAGACGGCGCCGAAACCGATCTGGATCTGGGGCATTACGAGCGTTTTACCGGAGTGAACGCCAGCAAGGAGGATAATACCACCACCGGGCGGATCTATTCCGATGTGATCATGCGTGAGCGCCGGGGTGATTATCTGGGGGCGACCGTGCAGGTCATTCCCCATATTACCGATGCGATCAAGGACATTGTCGTTGCCAATACCGATGATCTGGACTTTGTTCTGGTCGAGATCGGTGGCACGGTAGGCGATATTGAAAGTCTACCCTTCCTTGAGGCTATCCGTCAGCTCCGTAATGATCTGGGCACTGATCAGACCATGGTCGTGCATCTGACGTTGCTGCCGTGGATTGCATCGGCTGGTGAGCTGAAAACCAAACCCACGCAGCATTCGGTCAAGGAATTGCAGAATGTGGGGATCCAGCCGCAAATTCTGCTTTGCCGCTGTGACAGGCCCATTCCCCCCACCGAGCGGCGTAAGATTGCGAGCTTCTGTAACGTGAGGCCCGAGGCGGTTATTGCCGCACGTGATGTGGATACGATTTATGCCTGCCCCCTCTCCTACCATGCTGAAGGCATGGATAACGAGGTGCTGCGCTATTTCGGCCTGCCGTATCAGGACGAGCCGGATCTCGAAAACTGGCGCCGTGTTGTCGATGCGATCCGCCATCCTGAAAGCGAAGTGCGTATTGCCGTTGTTGGCAAATACACGGCGCTACTCGATAGCTACAAATCGCTGAACGAAGCTCTCCTGCACGGGGGCATTGCCCACCGGGTGAAGGTGACCCTGCAGTGGATTGATTCTGAGAAAATCGAGAAAAACCCTTCCCTTCTTGAAGACACGCTGGCCGATATCAACGGTATTCTGGTGCCTGGTGGTTTTGGCGAGCGTGGTTCGCAGGGCAAGATCGAGGCCATACGCTTTGCGCGTGAAAAGGGTATTCCGTTCCTTGGTATCTGCTTTGGTATGCAGATGGCGGTTATTGAATGCGCCAGAAATCTTGCGGGCCTGCCGGATGCCTCTTCCACCGAGTTTGGGCGCACGGATGAACCTCTTGTCGGCCTGATGACCGAATGGGCTCGTGGTAACGAGCGCCTGCGCCGTAGCGAAGGTGGTGAACTGGGCGGCACCATGCGTCTGGGGGCATACCCGGCCACTCTGATCGCAGGCACACGGGCCGCAGAAGTATATGGGGTGACGGCTATTCGTGAGCGTCACCGTCACCGCTATGAGGTGAACATCCATTATCGTGAGCAGCTTGAAAAAACCGGGCTGAAGTTCTCCGGCCTGTCGCCAGACGGGATTTTGCCCGAGGTGATCGAATATACCGATCATCCGTGGTTTGTGGCCGTGCAGTATCATCCTGAGCTGAAATCGCGTCCGTTTGCACCGCATCCGCTGTTTGCTGGTTTTGTGGGGGCTGCTCTTAACAAGGCGCGTCTGGTATGACAGTCGCTGCTGCTCAGCCCGTCAAGGTCGGCAATCTGCTGATTGGCAACGATCAGCCTTTTGTGCTGATCGCTGGCCCCTGTCAGATTGAATCGGCAGCACATGCGCTGGAAACAGCAGCAGCCTTAAAAGAACAGTGCGAAAGCCTTGGGATCGGGCTGATCTATAAAAGCTCCTACGACAAGGCCAATCGTACCAGCCTGAACAGCCAGCGCGGGATTGGTTTGCGTGATGGGCTAGATATTCTGGCCCGTGTGCGCGAAACATATGGCATTCCGGTGCTGACGGATGTTCATGCACCAGAGCAATGCGCACAGGTTGCGCAGGCTGTTGATGTGTTACAGATTCCTGCCTTCCTGTGCAGGCAGACTGACCTACTGGTTGCGGCGGGTGAAACCGGTGCTGTCATCAATGTCAAAAAAGGTCAGTTTCTCGCCCCGTGGGACATGACCCACGTTGCTGCAAAAATTGCGGCAACAGGCAATCGCAACATCATGCTGTGCGAGCGCGGCACAAGCTTTGGTTACAACACGCTGGTTAATGACATGCGCGGTCTGCCGATTATGGCGCGAGATGGCTACCCGGTTGTGTTTGACGGAACGCACTCCGTGCAGCAGCCGGGTGGACTGGGCGGAGCTTCGGGCGGACAGCGTGAATTTGCGCCGGTTGTTGCGCGGGCCGCGCTGGCCGTTGGTGTAGCGGCATTATTTATCGAAACGCATCAGAACCCGGATCATGCTCCGAGTGATGGGCCGAACATGCTGCCACTCGCAGATATGCCCGGCTATCTGAAACGTTTCAAACAGATTGATGATCTGATCAAAAGCCAGACCTGAAGCGTTCATATTTTTTGGGTACATGCCCATATCACGGTCTTTAAAGCCCGCCTTTGTATCAAAAGGCGGGCTTTTTTTATTTTAAACGTCCAGATTGGCAACCTTGAGCGCATTGCCGACGATAAAGTCGCGACGCGGTTCCACAACATCGCCCATCAGGGTCGTAAAGACATCCCCGGCTTCTTCCAGATCGCCAACGCGAACCTGCAGCAGGGTGCGCATGGATGGGTCAAGCGTGGTTTCCCAAAGCTGCTCATCGTTCATTTCGCCCAACCCTTTGAAGCGGTTGATCGCCAGACCGCGTCGGCCCTGTGTCAGCAGGCGGGTAAAGAGTTCGGCGGGGCCAGCCAGAACGTGCTCGGCCGTTTCAGACTTCAGGCGTACGCCATTGGCAAAGTCTTCATGTAGTCTGGTGCTTTGTGCACTCAGCCAGCGGGCATCGGCACTGGCGAGGGCTGTCGGGTCGATGCGATACATTTCACCAACACCACGCACATTGCGGGCCAGTTCAAGCCCGTCAGTATTGGCAGTGACTTTCCAGCCTTTTTCACCCTCAGGGGAGGCTGTATCAAGCCGTTCCTGCAGAGTGGGGACACGGGCTTGCAGGATGGAAAGATCGGCGTTGAGCGCACCAGCCAGTGCGGCCTGTTCCACAATCCAGGCCGGGATACGGCCTGCAAGGCGGTGGATGACCTGACTGGCCTGCCGGATAAAGGGAATATCGGCTTCAAGCGTATCGCCGGCAACCGTGCGTCCGTTTGAGTAGATGAAGCTGAACCCGTTAAGCGCCTTGTCGAGCAGGTAGCGCTCAAGGGCGGCATCATCCTTCAGATAGGTTTCATCATTGCCGCGTTTGGCGCGGTAGAGTGGTGGCTGGGCGATATACAGATAGCCGCGCTCAATGAGTTCGGGCATCTGGCGGAAAAAGAAAGTCAGCAACAGCGTGCGGATATGAGAGCCATCCACGTCAGCGTCGGTCATGATGACGATGCGATGGTAGCGCAGTTTTTCAATGGAAAAACCGCCCTGCTCTGGCTCGCCTCGGCCAATGCCTGTACCCAGTGCTGTAATCAGGGTGCCGATTTCCGCCGAGCCGAGCATTCTGTCAAAACGGGCTCTTTCCACATTCAGGATCTTGCCCTTGAGGGGAAGAATAGCCTGAAAGCGTCTGTCACGGCCCTGTTTGGCCGTGCCGCCTGCGGAATCACCCTCAACCAGAAAAAGTTCGGCTTTGGAGGGGTCACGCGCCTGACAGTCAGCCAGTTTTCCCGGTAGGGAGGACACATCCAGCACGCCTTTGCGGCGGGTGAGTTCGCGGGCCTTACGAGCCGCTTCACGGGCTGAAGCGGCGTCCAGCACCTTGGAGATGACGGTCTTGGCTTCCTTGGGATGGGTTTCAAACCAGTGGCCGATAATATCCGCCACAGCAGCATGCACCACCGGCTGAACCTCGGAAGAAACCAGCTTGTCCTTGGTCTGTGACGAGAATTTGGGGTCCGGCACCTTGACCGATAACACGGCTGTCAGACCTTCACGCATGTCCTCGCCCTGCAGGGACTGCGCATCTTTTTTGGCAAGGCTTTCGGCATATTTTCCGACCACGCGGGTCAGAGCCTGCCGGAACCCGGCCAGATGGGCGCCACCATCGCGCTGGGGGATATTATTGGTAAAGCACAGCATGGTTTCGTGAAAGCTGTCGTTCCAGCTCAGAGCGAATTCCACCTTGATGCCGTTTTCGGGGTTTTCCAGACTGCCAGTAACGGGCGGCGTAATCAGCGATGTGCGCGAACGGTCGAGCCAGTTCACGAACGCTTCCAGCCCACCCTCATAATGGAAAATTTCCTCTCGTACGGTGGCGCCCCGTGCGTCCCGCAGGATGATTTCAAGCCCCGAATTCAGAAAAGCCAGCTCGCGCAGGCGGCGTTCCAGTATGGCAAAATCGAACTCGGTGCGCGGAAAGGTCTCGCCACTGGGTTTGAAGGTAACTTCCGTGCCGGTTTCTTCGCTGGATGCGCCCAGCGTTTCCAGTGGGGCTACGCGCTCACCGTGGGTGAAGCGAATGAAATGTTCCTGTCCATTACGCCAGATCCGCACATCCATCCATTCGGACAGGGCGTTGACCACAGCAGCGCCCACACCGTGCAGACCGCCGGAAACCTTGTAGGAGTTCTGGTTGAACTTGCCGCCCGCATGCAGGCGGGTCAGCACTACTTCCGCAGCGCTAATCCCTTCTTCGGGGTGCATGTCGGTGGGGATGCCGCGGCCGTTGTCACGCACGCTCACGCTGCCATCGGCGTTCAGTGTCAGAACACAGCGGGAGGCAAAGCCTGCCTGTGCTTCATCCACGGCGTTATCAATGATTTCAAAGGCCATGTGGTGCAGGCCGGAGCCATCGTCCGTGTCTCCGATATACATGCCCGGACGCTTACGAACCGCATCCAGCCCCTTCAGCACGGAGATCGAGGCAGCATCATAATCGTCCGAAACTGCTACTGGCATGGGCTGAGAGACATCTGACATAAGAACGGTACGCTCCGTAAGGAAAGAACAGAAACCTGCCAAATCTTATACCGCGCGCAGTCAGTGGCGACCAGCATATACGGCGTGTTTTTGTTCAGGATGGCAAAAAAGCGCTCTGTTGCAGAACGCAGAAACGGGCCTGTGATTTCAGGCTGGCAAATGGCTCTGCATCGGTGCCGGTCAGAATGACCGTTGTGCGGAATGTCCGCACGCTTTCCAGCAGGGTTTCGCGTCGGCCCGCATCAAGATGCACGAGTGGTTCATCCAGCAGCATAAGGGGGGCGGCATTGCGGCGGTCTTCAACCAGACGGGCATGTGCCAGAATAACCCCCAGCAACAGGGCTTTCTGCTGGCCTGTGCTGGCAAGGGCGGCCTGTTGGCCCGACTGAAAATCGGCCAGCAGGAAGTCGCTGCGGTGCGTGCCAAATGTCGTGCGGCCGCGTATGCGGTCTTGTTCTCGCAGGCTTTCCAGCCGGGCGCGCAACCACTCTTCTACCGCTAGGGCGGGCTGTTGCAGTAGCTTGTCGCTTACGGGGCAGTCCATGCGCACCTGTATGGCGGGGAAAGCGCCCAGTGCCGTGCTGGCGTAATGGGAGAGCAGATGCACCACATCATTACGCGCGGCGGCCACGGCTACGGCATGCTGCGCCATGGTGGCTTCCAGTGCGCTCAGCCACGATTGCTCGGTAAAGCGGGTTTGCAGCAAGCGGTTGCGTTGGCTCATGGCGCGGTCATAAGCCGCCAGTTCACGGGCATGCTGCGGCGTGACAGCAATAACCAGCCGATCCAGAAAGCGCCTGCGACCAGATGTTCCCTCGCTGAACAGGCGATCCATCTGCGGGGTAATCCATACGGCGGATGGCGTTTCTTCCCACCCGGCGGTACTGCGGCTCTGTCGGCCATTGAGCAGGAAGCTGCGGCGCGCACCCTCTGCCCCCGGCTGCGTGCCGGTGCCAATTTCAACCGGACAACCGTCAATTTCAAAACTGGCGGAAATACCCCATGCCTCGCTGCCATTACGGCCAAGCTGGGCCAGAGGGGCAGCGCGCAATCCGCGTCCGGGTGAGAGTAGGGAGATGGCTTCCAGCAGGTTGGTCTTGCCGCTGCCATTTGTGCCGGTCAGCACCAGAAGCGGGTTGTCGGGCTGCCAGATCAGGCGTTCGTAATTACGGAACTGCGTGAGCGTAAGCTTCAGGAGCCGTGGCATGGCCCAGCTTTTCTGCGGTGCTCTAATACAAACACGCCAGCCCACGCATGGTAAAGGAATGGGCTGGCGGTCATGTAAGGTAGGGTATTATGCGTTGTCAGAAGCTCACACGCGCATGGGCATGAGCACGTAAAGAGCCGCAGGGCTGTCTACATCCCGCACGATGGTGGGGGAAGCGCTATCCGCGAAAACGAACTCCACTTCCTTTTCAACCTGATCGGTTACATCATTGAGGTAGCGGGCCTGAAAGCCGATTTCTAGTGCTTCGGCCGTGTAGGCTATGCGGCTGTCGTCCAGCTCTTCCTTGGCGACGCCCTGCTCGGCGCTGGAGGCGGAAAGGGTCAGAAGGCCGGGTTCAAGTGCAAGTTTGACGGGGCGAGAACGCTCCTGACTAATAGCGGCCACACGCGCTACGGCATCGGAGAAGTCTTTTTTACCTACCCGCAGCACGCGGTTGTTGTTGCGCGGGATGACACGCTCGTATTCGGGGAATGTGCCGTCAATCAGCTTGGAGGTGAGGACAACCGCCCCGACCGTGAACTGGATGCGGGTTTCCGACAGGGCTACAGCAATTTCTTCCGGCGCTTCATCAATGAGCTTACGCAGTTCGCTTACGGTCTTGCGCGGGATGATAACCCCCGGGATACCCGCAGCCCCTGCGGGTAAGGGAGCCTGCACACGGGCCAGACGATGGCCATCGGTTGCGACCGCGCGTAGCAGGGCTTCGCCATCCACATCGGCTGCATGCAGGTAAATGCCGTTCAGGTAGTAACGGGTTTCTTCGGTCGAAATGGCAAAGCGCGTGCGGTCAATCAGGCTGCGCAGGGTAGCAGATGCGAGATTGAAGCTATGAGGGAAGTCTCCCGCGCCCATGGACGGAAAATCATCTACACCCAGTACGTTCAGGCGCGTGGCGTAGCGGCCGGCACGCAGATGAAGCTGACCGTCTTCACCGCTCTGATCCAGCTCAACAGCAACGCCATCGGGCAGCTTGCGTACGATTTCGTACAGAACGGCAGCAGGAGCGGTGGTGGCCCCTTCCCGGCTGACATCGGCCGGGACGTGTTCCACAACCTCGATTTCCATATCCGTCGCTTTAAGGCTGAGCCGCCCTTGTGCCGCCTGAATCAGGACATTGGCCAGAATGGGAATGGTGTTGCGCTTTTCTGCGACGCTCTGGATATGGGCCAATGCCTTGAGCAGCGTTGCGCGCTCCGCCGAAAATTTCATCTGGTTCTCGTTCCCTGCACATGGGCGCCCCCCTTGGCCGGGGGCGCGGCATCATCCCATAAAAAAGTAACAGTCGGCAATAATCAGTCAATCCCCCTGAGGGGGTTATGTTTTTTCAGCTTTCAAGCATCCTGCGCAGCAGTTCCACATCTTCAGCGAAGGCGGCATCGCGTTCCATCAGTTCGCTTACCCGGCTGACAGCGTGCATGACGGTTGTATGGTCACGATTGCCGAATTTGCGACCGATTTCAGGCAGGGAGCGGCTGGTGAGCTGCTTGGCCAGATACATGGCCACCTGACGCGGGCGGGCGACATTGCGTGCGCGTCGGGCGGAGGACATGTCCGTCAGGCGGATATTCCAGTGCTCGGCGACTTTTTTCTGGATTTCTTCAATGGTGACGCGCCGGTCATGCGCTTTGAGAATGTCATGAAGAACATCCTGCGTCGCTTCGAGTGTGACCGGACGACCGAACAGGTTAGCATGCGCGATCAACCGGTTGAGTGCACCTTCGAGTTCGCGCACGTTGGATGTGATCTTGTGCGCCAGGAATTCCAGAACCTTGGCAGGCACGACCACCCCGGATGTGGCGGCCTTGGATTCAAGAATGGAAATACGCAGTTCGAAGGTTGTAGCGTGAATATCCGCTACCATGCCGCAGCCCAGACGTGTGCGCAGACGATCTTCCAGCCCTGAAAGGTCTGAAGGCGATTTGTCGGCGGATACGACAATCTGGCGTCCAGCATCTACCAGCGCGTTAAACGTGTGGAAGAATTCTTCCTGCGTGTTGTCCTTGCCGATGAGGAACTGGAGGTCATCAATCATCAGCACGTCAACGGAGCGAAGCTGCTCCTTGAATTCGATGGTTGATTGCGAGCGGATTGCCGCGATGAAGCGGTACATGAATTTCTCGGCCGACATATAGGCCACAGAAACCTGCCCGGTCTTGAGGAGTTCCGAGCCAATCGCGTGCATCAGATGCGTTTTGCCCAGCCCGACCCCGCCGTAAAGGAACAGTGGATTGAACCCGGCACTGGAGGGTTTTTCCGCCACGCGTCGCGCACAGGCATAGGCGAACTCATTTGGCTTGCCCACCACGAAGGTATCAAAGGTAAAACGGCTGTCGAGCGCGGTTACCAGATCGCTGTTTCTATCGGGTACAGCCGGGCGCGTAGGGGCGCTTTCTTCGGCCTGAACAGGAGCGCTGGGACGGCTTGCTGGCGGTGTGGGGGCTACGGGGTCGCCTGCGCGGGCAACCTGTAGCTCAACCCGGCGCAGGAAGGGGACTTCCTGATGCCACAGGTCACTCAGCCGATCGCCATACTGGCTGCGCACCCAGTCGCGCAGGAAGCGGGTCGGTAGCAGCAGCGTGATTTCGTCATCATCGACAGGGCCAAGGGCAATTTTTGTCAGCCAGGTCCGGTATTCGACT
The DNA here is from genome assembly GCF_017377745.1 of Acetobacter suratthaniensis. Classification (GTDB taxonomy): domain Bacteria; phylum Pseudomonadota; class Alphaproteobacteria; order Acetobacterales; family Acetobacteraceae; genus Acetobacter; species Acetobacter suratthaniensis. Next base: position 699,762 of record NZ_JAFVMG010000001.1, read on the forward strand.
TCACCGACCTCATCCTTCAGCCGGGCGCAGATACGCAGCCACGATTCCTCAAGTCCTTCACCATTGTGCAGTCCGGAAAAGGCGCTTTCGTCATCGTCCACCCCGATTGTCATTTTTGCTCCCGAGCGGTTAAGGGGCGCGAATCACGCGCGTATTCAAAGGTGATAGAACGCGCCGGTTGCGGCGCGGTGTTCAGGTCAGCGGTTTATGGGGGCTATATGCCAGCGCGGCGATGCCAGCGCGGTCTGCCTCCGCAACCGAAAAAACATTCGACCAGAATAGGCGGCAGCGTCCTGCCCGGCAACGAAAAACTAACCCTTGCGGGGGAATTCGCTCTGGGGTGCTGGAGAAAAAACAAAGCCGAATCATCTGGCGATGATTCGGCTTTGCTGTGCATCTCAAGCGTGCCGGCCTTTTGGCCCGCCGTGAGGTCTCAGGCGGTTGCCAGAGCCTTCACGCGAGCGGACAGGCGGGAAATCTTGCGAGCCACGGTGTTGTGATGAACGACACCCTTGGTGGCAGCGCGCTGGATTTCAGGCTGAGCAACGCGCAGGGCTTCACGTGCGCCGTCGTGATCGCCAGCAGCAATTGCTGTTTCGACCTTCTTGATGAAGGTACGCATGCGGGATTTGCGGGCCGTGTTGCGTGCAGTCCGCTTCGCGGTCTGCCGGATGCGCTTACGCGCCGAAGCGATGTTCGCCATGTGTTTCTGTTCTGTCCAGCACTGATATAAAAGAAGGCGGCCAACATGTCGGCCACAAGAGTAAGCGGGTCTGTAATGCAGGCAGGCATGTCACGTCAAGCACGTTCGGTGTCTGCGGGCACTTTCATCCGTTTTTCTGATGGAGCGGGCAGTAAAAGCTCGAACGTCCTGATTGGGTCATACGCTGAACGCCTGCGCAGGCAGGTGGGCCGGGGCAACGTGGGCAGGGTTCGCCTTCCCGTCCGTATACCCGCCATGCGTGCTGGAAATACCCCATATCTCCTTCCGGGCGGACATAATCGCGCAGGCTGGAGCCGCCAGCCTCCACGGCTTCGTGCAGGACAGCACGGATGGCCTTGACCAACCTGCCCGCCGCAGGGCGTGTCAGGGCTTGCGCGGGGCATGCTGGGTGCAGGTCTGCCCGATATAGGGCTTCGGCTACGTAGATGTTGCCGAGACCCGCGACGATTTTCTGGTCCAGCAGCACGGATTTGAGGGGAGCTTTGCGGCCTGCGCAGGCGTTCAGCAGGGCTGTGGTAGTGAAATCTGGCCCCAGAGGCTCCGGCCCCATGCCGCGTAGCAGGGGGTGTGTATCTTCAACGGCGGTTTCAACGAGACCCAGCGCACCAAAGCGGCGGGGATCGACATAAGCGACACGGTCTCCCTCACGCATGAGAAAGGTCACATGCTCGTGTGGTGCGGGGGTGGATTCAGAATCGAGAACGATCTTACCGGACATGCCCAGATGCAGCAGGATCGACACCTCGCCCGATAGGCGGACAAGAATATACTTTCCCCGTCGTCGGAAGCCCAGAATGCAGCGACCGCTGACTGTTTGCGAAAAATTGGCGGGAATCCGCCATCTCAGGTCATGACGATGGACGGTGGCGTGATGGATGACACGGTTTTGCAGCGCATTGGACATGCCGCGCATCACCGTTTCGACTTCAGGGAGTTCCGGCATGGCTGCAAAGCAGGGTATAGAGGAAACCCATGACCGACAACACTCATGCGCCCTCCCCTGTTTCTGCCGACGTAACGCCGGAAGAAACAGATTTTGGCTTCCGCTCCGTCAGGAAGGAAGAGAAGAAAAACCTCGTTCGCTCCGTGTTTGACAGCGTTGCTGGTAAGTACGATGTGATGAACGACATCATGTCCCTCGGTATTCACCGGGTCTGGAAGCGGATTTTCGTGACCGAACTGGGTCCGCAACCCGGCCTGCGCCTGCTTGATCTGGCTGGCGGCACGGGTGACATCACCTTTGGGTGGCTTAAAGGCGGTGGCGGCCCCGCCATCATGACCGACATTAACAACAGCATGCTGTCCGTTGGGCGTGACCGGGCCATTAATCAGGGTCTTGTGTCCGATCTGTCTTTCTGCGTGGTGGATGCTGAAGCCATTCCCCTGCGCGATATGTCGGTGGACCGGGTATCCATTGCTTTCGGCCTGCGCAACTGCACCGACAAAATGGCCGTTATACGCGAGGCCCGGCGTGTTCTGCGCCCCGGTGGGCGTTTCATGTGTCTGGAGTTCTCCAAGGTGCAGGTGGCGGCACTGGCACCCATTTACGATGCGTGGTCCTTCAAGGTGCTGCCTGCCATGGGCGGTATGGTCGCGAAGGACAGGGAAAGCTATCAGTATCTGGCTGAAAGCATTCGCATGTTCCCCGATCAGGAGACACTGGCGAGCATGTTCCGCGAGGCCGGGCTGTCCCATGTACGGTATCAGTCGCTTTCCGGCGGGATTGCGGCCATCCACTCAGGCTGGCGTATCTGACAGCCCATGACACGGCCTGATATGCCCCGTTCCGTTCTGCTTGTTATCAGCGGCAGTATTGCCGCCTACAAGGCTCCTGAACTGATCCGCCTGCTTCAGGCCGAGGGCATGCGGGTACGCTGTGTGCTGAGCAAGGGGGGCGGACAGTTCGTTACCCCGCTGACCCTTCAGGCGCTGACGGGAGCTGCCGTTGCGCAGGATCTGTTTTCCCTGACAGAAGAGCAGGAAATGGGGCATATCGCTCTGTCCCGCTGGGCGGATCTGGTGTTGGTTTGTCCGGCATCGGCCAATTTGCTGGCCCGGATGGCTGGCGGGCTGGCTGAGGATCTGGCCAGCACGCTGCTGCTGGCGACAGATGCCCCGGTTATGGTGGCCCCTGCCATGAATGTCAGGATGTGGGAGCACCCCGCAACCCGCCATAACATGGCGCTACTGGCCGAGCGCGGGGTGGAAGTCCTTCCGCCCGACACGGGAGACATGGCGTGCGGTGAATTTGGCGCAGGCCGCCTGCCCTCACCCGTAGCCATACGGGATGCGGTGTTGGCCTTTTTCCTGCGCGCGGCGCGCGAAAATGGCCCTCTTTCAGGGCTGCGTGCGCTGGTGACGGCTGGCCCCACGCATGAACCACTCGACCCGGTGCGTTATCTGGCCAATCGGTCATCTGGTCGTCAGGGTTACGCCATAGCTCAGGCACTGGCTGCGCTGGGGGCGGATGTAACGCTGGTTAGTGGGCCAGTTACGCTTGCAGCACCTGCGGCTATCCGCCTTGTGCGGTGCGAGACGGCGCAGGAAATGCAGGCTCATGTCATGCAGGCCCTGCCTTGCGATGTTGCCGTGTGTACGGCCGCTGTGGCGGACTGGCGACCGGAAACGGAGGCCAGTCAGAAAATCAAGAAAACCGCCGATATGCGCGCTCCCGCTCTGACACTAGTGCCCAATCCAGATATTCTTGCCCAGCTTTGCGGCCATGCAACGGCCAGACCGGGGCTGGTCATAGGTTTTGCTGCCGAGACGGAAACTGTTGAAGCGCATGCACAGGCCAAGCGCCTGCGCAAAGGCTGTGATTGGCTGGTAGCCAATGATGTCAGCCCCCAGACCGGTATCATGGGGGGGGAAGAGAACGAAGTCCTGCTGATTACCCCAGATGGCACGGAAACATGGCCCCGTATGAGCAAGCAGGAAGTGGCCGCGCAACTGGCTGAACGGGTGGCGCGCTGGTGGTCTGCCCGCCCGGCCCGGCCTCTATGAAATTTTATGAATAACAGGAACGATCAGTTATGCCTCTTTCCGGCAACAATGTGACCGGCACAGGAAACAACGTGCGTGTGCAGGTTCAGCGCCTGTCTCATGGGTATGCGACTGCAGGGGCGGCAGGCATGGATTTTCTGGCTGCCGTGGAGCAGACGGTGGTGATCGAGCCGGGTGCTCGCGCTCTGGTGCCCACAGGGCTGAAAATCGCCCTGCCAGCGGGTTATGAACTTCAGGTGCGCCCGCGCTCGGGGCTAGCGCTCAAGCACGGTATTGTCCTGCCCAACGCTCCGGGTACGATTGACGAGGATTACCGTGGAGAAATTGGTATTATTGTCATCAATGCCGGCGCGGAGCCTTTTATAGTAGAGCGCGGTATGCGGATTGCCCAAGGGGTGGTTGCTCCTGTTGTGCGGGCTATCTGGAGCGAATGCGCCAGCCTGGATAAAACCACACGCGGCGCAGGTGGGTTTGGCAGTACGGGAACGCGCACTTCATGAATGACCGGCAGCAGGGTTTTCCATCACAACCGGAGCTGTTTTCGTCGCTGGCCCAGCGTTACGTAAACAGTGCGGATGTTCTGCTGCTTGTCTGTGTGGCGGCCTGCGCGATTGCCGCAGGGGCTGCTGTGCGCCATATGCTTGGCCCGCTGGCAGCTGTAACGGCGACCCCTGTTCACCTTGAGTTCAGTTACCTACCCGGCTACGCGCTGCGCACGACATTGCGTATGTTTGCCGCTTTGGGTGTGTCGCTGGTTTTTACTTTCTGTTACGCAACGCTGGCGGCGCGGAGCGCGCGGGCACGGCAGGTGCTCATCCCTTTGCTGGATGTGTTGCAATCTGTGCCAATCCTCGGCTTTCTGGCGTTTACGGTCACGTTCTTCCTTGCTCTGTTTCCCGGGCGTATTCTGGGAGGAGAGCTTGCGGCCATTTTTACCATATTCACCAGTCAGGCATGGAACATGACCTTGGGCATGTATCAGAGCCTGCGCACGGTGCCATCCGAGCTTGATGAAGCAGCGCGTTGCTTTGGGCTGACATCGTGGCAGAAGTTCTGGCGACTGGATGTGCCCTGTGCGGTGCCCTCGCTGGTGTGGAACGCCATGATGTCCATGGCGGGTGGCTGGTTCATGGTTGTGTATTCCGAAAGCATATCCGTGGGGAGCACCGAAGTCGTGCTGCCGGGCATTGGCTCCTATGTGGGGCGGGCGATCGACCAGAAAGACATCGCGGCCATCGGGGCGGCTATCGCGGCCATGATGGGGGTGATCTTGCTGTATGATCAGCTTCTGTTTCGTCCTCTGGCCGCATGGGCTACGCGCTTCCGGCTGGGGGGAGCAGATGCGGGTGTGCAGGTTGTCGAGCCATGGTTTTTGCGATTTTTGCGCCGCACACGGCTGATCCGTACATTTGGGGATGCCCTGTTTCTTGCCGCCCGGAAAGTCAGCTATCTCAAGCTCGGACGCCCTGTCGGGGTGACCTCTCCCCCCTCGCCCACAGGCCATGTCGCTTCGGATTGGTTGTGGCGGAGTTTTCTGGGGACGGTTTTCCTTGCCGCTCTGTTTCTTGTTGGCCGTTATACATACGAAACCTACGCAATGTCGGAAGTGGGCCATGTGTTCATGCTGGGTGGCATTACCATGCTGCGGGTCATGAGCATGCTGGTTCTGGCTTCGGTTATCTGGGTGCCGCTGGGCGTGTGGCTGGGGCTCGACCCTGTGCGGGCGCGGCGGGCACAACTGGCGGCACAATATTGCGCGGCGTTCCCGGCAAACCTGTTCTTCCCCGTTTTTGTGGTGGGCATTGTCCATTTTAATCTGGTGCCGGATGTGTGGCTGACCCCGCTCATGATTTTGGGGGCTCAGTGGTATATTCTGTTCAATGTCATTGCCGGGGCTTCATCCCTTCCGGCGGAATTGCTGGAAGTCTGCCGGAGCCTGAACGTGCGTGGCTGGTTCTGGTGGCGCAAGGTTCTGCTGCCCGGTATCATGCCCTATTATCTGGTTGGGGCGGTTGCCGCAGCCGGGGGAGCATGGAACGCGGCCATTGCTTCTGAAATGGCAGAATGGGGTAACGTGACGCTCGTAGCACATGGGCTGGGAGCCTATATTGCTCAGGCAACCCTGCGGGGCGACATTAACCAGATTGGGCTTGGCACGGTTATCATGTGCGTGCTGGTCATGCTGCTGAACACACTGTTCTGGCGGCCGTTGTCCGATTTCGCGGCGCGGCGCCTCAAACTCAACTGACCGGATCGTACATGCCATGGAGTTTCTGACCCAACCCAGCCATGCCATGCCAGAAGGAACGGTTCTGGCGGAAGCCCGGCATGTCAGGCAGTTTTACCATAAGGACAGCGCAGCAGACGTGCAGGTGCTGGACGATGTAAACCTGTCGCTCCATGCGGGGGAAATCGTAGGGCTTTTAGGGCGTTCCGGCTCTGGTAAATCGACTCTTTTGCGTATTCTGGCGGGCCTGCTCCCCCCGACCTCGGGCGAGGTGCTGTGGAAGGGGCAGAAGCTAAACGGCCCCATTAACGAAATTGCCGTTGTGTTTCAGTCTTTCGCCCTGTTCCCATGGATGACGGTTGAAGAAAATGTAGCCCTTGGGCTGGACGCCAATGGTGTGCCTGCGGCAGAGCGCGATGTGCTGGTCGAAAACGCGATCAGCCTTATCGGGCTGGGTGGGTATGAAAACGCATGGCCCAAGGAACTGTCGGGCGGCATGCAGCAGCGTGTCGGGCTGGCCCGTGCGCTGGTGGTGCGCCCTGCCCTGCTGTTGATGGATGAGCCTTTTTCCGCCCTTGATGTCCTGACGGCCGAAAACCTGCGCACGGATCTGATCGAGCTGTGGTCGGAAAAAAAGCTGCCAGTCCAGAGCATGCTGATTGTGACGCATAATATCGAAGAAGCAGTTCTGATGTGCGACCGCATCGTGATTGCGTCATCCAATCCGGGGCGGGTGGCGCATGTGCTGCATGTTCCCTTCGCGCACCCCCGTAACCGCGAAGACCCCGCTTTTCGCCAGTTGGTCGACCATATCTATGCGTTGATGACGCAGCGGGCGCCTATTATTTCCGAAGCGGATCTGGCTGGCGGTGGACAGGCTGTCACACTGGCACCATCTTTCCGCGCGCTGGTACCGGTTTCTATCACCATGATGATCGGGATGATGGAGGCGCTGGCGGCCTCCCCCCTGAATGGGCGGGCCGATTTGCCAGTGCTGGCTGAAAAACTTCAGCTTGAACTGGATGATTTGTTTCCCTTGGGCGAATCACTGGAGCTTCTGGCTCTGGCAGAACTGGAAGACGGCGACATTCTGCTGACCAATGAGGGTGTGCATTTTGTTCTGAGCGATCTGGAGGAACGCAAGGCCATTATGGGCCATGCGTTGCGGCATTATGTACCGCTGGTCAAAACAATCTGCTCGACGCTGGATGAACGGCCAAGCCATGCCGTTAAGGCCGAACGTTTCCGGGATGAGTTGGAGGCCTGCATGTCGCCTGATTATGCACGGCAGACCCTACAGACCATTATCGGCTGGGCGCGTTTTGCTGAACTGTTTGATTATGATGAGGAAAGCGACCGCTTTTTCCTCGAGGATGACGCCGGGGAATAGCCACCCGTCGGCTGACGGAAGGTAAGGCGGGTCTAGCGGAACAGGGCGCCGAATACGGTGCGGGCCTTGGCGACCTTGGGGGCGATAACCACCTGACAGTAACCGGCCTGTGGATTGCGGGCGTAGTAATTGTGGTGTTTTTCTTCCGCAGGCCAGAATGTAGTGGCAGGCATAATGGCTGTAACAGGTGGCCGCCCCCATAGGTTATCGCGGGTTATTTCGTCCATGACTGTACGCGCCGCCTGTTCCTGCTCGGCGGTCTGATAGAAAATGACGGAACGATACTGTGTGCCAACATCATTGCCCTGCCTGTTCAGGGTTGTGGGATCATGCACGACAAAGAACAGGCGCAGCAGCGTTTCAAAGGAAAGAATGGCCGGGTCCCATTCCAGCCGGATGACTTCGGCATGGCCAGTCTGCCCTGAACAGACCTGTTCGTAGGTCGGGTGTTCTACGCTGCCGCCTGCGTAGCCGGGGGTAACGCTTTTCAGCCCTTTCAGCCCCTGAAAAGCGGCCTCCAGACACCAGAAGCACCCACCACCCAGAACTGCCGTTTCCATCATGATCACTCCTGTTCCATCGCGCAGGGCGTAATGGTTAACGCCCTGTGTGATGGAAGGTTGTGCGCAGTTCAGCCGATCCGCGCCAGTGCTGCACGCAGGCGAACACACTCGCCCTGCTGGGTTTCCAGCCTTTCGCGCATTTCCTGCACGATTTCGGGTTTGGCACGGCTGACGAAATTCTCATTGCCGAGCTTTTTCTCGGTTTTGGAGGCTTCATCTTCAGCCTTGGCCAGATCTTTTGTCAGGCGGGCTTTTTCCACACCCAGATCAATCAGCCCTTCAAGCGGCAGAATAAGGGTCGCTTCGTCTACGATCATCTGGGCTGCCCCATTGGGGATTTCTCCCGCGAGGGTCGTAATTTCAGAAATACGCGCCATGCGACTGACGGAATCCGACCAGCGGGTAACGCGATCCATTGTTTCTGCGCTGGCATCCTTAAACAGAACGGGCGCCATGAGAGACGGCGGAATGTTCATTTCCGAACGAACCGTACGGATTTCCGTGATCAGACGAATGATATGGTCACATTCGCGCTGGGCATCCTGTGCCTCAAGCGGCTGCGGGGGCAGCGGCCACGGGGCGTTGATCAGGCTGCCTTCTTCGCCAAAGCCGAATGCGTGCCACAGCGTGTCAGTAATAAATGGCACGACAGGCTGGAGCAGGCGCAGGATCATGCCCAGAACATGGGCTGCTACAGCCCGGATTTCGGCGGCTTCTTCGGCATTGTCAGAGTTGAAGACCGGCTTGGCAAATTCAAGGAACCAGTCGCAGAAACGGTTCCAGACAAAGCGGTAGCTGGTCTGGGCGTATTCATCAAAACGATAGGTTTCAAGCGCGTTTGTGGCTTCGATAATGGCGGCTTCGGCTTCGGCAATAATCCAGCGGCCAAGGGGCGAGCGTACGGTGTGCGGGTCGAAACCGGGCAGCGGGGCTACCTTGTTCATTTCGCAAAAGCGTGCGGCATTCCACAGCTTGGTCATGAACGCACGGTAGTCTTCCACCCGCTTGCGGCCGAGTTTGACATCGCGCCCGATACCCGTGAGAGCGCAGATGGTAAAGCGCATCGCATCAGCGCCGTAATCATCGATCAGCTCAAGCGGATCAATGCCGTTGCCTTTGCTTTTGGACATTTTCTGGCCGTGCTCGTCGCGCACAAGACCGTGGATGAAAACATGCCGGAACGGCACGTCTTGCATGAAATGCTGGCCCATCATCATCATCCGGGCAACCCAGAAGAAGATGATGTCAAAACCCGTTACCAGCACATCGGTCGGGTAGTAGCGGTTGAGTTCGGGAGTTTTCTCGGGCCAGCCGAGAGTGGAGAACGGCCACAGGGCAGAAGAGAACCACGTGTCCAGCACGTCTTCATCCCGCCGCAGGGGCTGTGCTTCGCCGTAGTGCTGGGTGGCCAGCTTTTGGGCCTCGGCCTCGTCATGCGCGACAAAAACATGCTCATCCGGGCCATACCAGGCGGGAATGCGGTGCCCCCACCAGAGCTGACGGGAAATGCACCAGGGCTGGATGTCACGCATCCACGCGAAAAAAGTATTTTCCCACTGTTTGGGGACAAATTCAGTTTTGCCGGAGGTGACGGCTTCCATCGCCGGGCCAGCCAGTTTGCCGGCATCGCAGTACCACTGCGTTGTCAGGCGCGGTTCGATGACGGCTCCACCGCGTTCCGCATGGGGAACCTGATGGCGGTGTGGTTCGATTTTTTCCAGCCAGCCGGTTTCTTCCAGTTTGGCTACGATTGCCTTGCGGGCTTCTTCACGCGGCAGGCCGGAGAGGGAGCGCACGAAGGCCGGGTCGGCCAGACCGTCCTGTGCGCTCAGTTCCGCCTCGATTTCATCGAGCATGACGCGGGCCTGATCGTCCAGAATCGAGAGCATGGGCAACGCGTGACGGCGGCCCACCTCGAAGTCATTGAAGTCATGAGCCGGGGTGATCTTGACCGCACCGCTGCCCTTTTCGGGGTCTGAATGCTCATCCGCTACGATCGGGATCAGGCGGCCGGTCAGCGGCAGGCGCACAAAGCGACCGATCAGCGCCTTGTAGCGTTCGTCTTCAGGGTGAACGGCCACGGCCGTATCGCCCAGCATGGTTTCCGGGCGGGTGGTGGCAACGGTAATGGTGACATCGTCCAGACCATCCACCGGGTAGCGGATATACCACAGATTGCCTGCGACATCCTTGCTTTCCACCTCAAGGTCGGAAATGGCGGAGCGGAACACGGGGTCCCAGTTGACCAGACGGCGGTCACGGTAAATCAGACCATCGCGGAACAGGCTGACAAAAACCTCGCGCACCGAGCGTGACAGACCTTCGTCCATGGTAAAGCGCTCACGCGGCCAGTCGAGCGAAGCGCCCAGCCTGCGGAGCTGGCGGGTAATGCCACCGCCGGACTCTTCTTTCCATTTCCATACGCGTTCAACAAAGGCTTCGCGGCCCATTGCCTGTCGGGAAGAGCCTTCCGCTCCGACTGCGCGCTCCACCACCATTTGCGTGGCAATGCCCGCGTGGTCGGTGCCCGGCTGCCAGAGCGTATCAAAACCCTGCATGCGTTTCCAGCGGATGAGCGTATCCTGCAGCGTCATGGTCAGGGCATGGCCCATATGCAGGGTGCCGGTCACATTGGGCGGGGGGATCATGATGGTGAAGGGCTGCCTGTCGCTGCCCGGCTGTGCCGAAAACGCCTTGCGGCTTTCCCATAGGTCGTAAAGGCGTTTTTCGGTCTGAGCGGGTTCAAAGGTCTTGTTGAGCATCTTCATCCAACCATAAGCCACGTAAAAAAGGCGGCAGGCATATACTGCCCCGCCATGCAGGACTGTCATTCTCGCGCCGGGACGTATAGGACACGCCCAGCTTAATGGGTATGTCCACAACGTTCCTGCCCCTGTAATGCGCCTGTTGTGTCAGGCTACGGAAACAGCCGCCTGCACCCGAACAGGATTATTGCTCTTTTACCGTGAGAGCGCGGGGCTTGTCACCCTCCCGTACAATGTTTCAGACGCGCTGGTGCGGAGACCCCGTTAAAGGGCAAAGCTGCGGGGCGGAACAAATTCGGGAAGAAGCGGGCATCTGGCTTCTGAAAGACGGGTGAGGATAAAACCATTTGTTCCATCTGGTGCCGGTGTGGCGACAAACAGTTCAGACAGATCGCCCGCCTTGTGGATCAACCCGACCACACGGCCACCAGCGGCAAGCTGCGTATGGCAAAATGCTGGCAGAGTGGGTACGGCACCATCGAAATAGATCAGGTCATAGGGTGCGCGGCTTTCGTCCCCTAGCGGCATGGGGCCGCAGATCCAGTGAATGGAAGGGGTTGCGGCGCAGACCTGCTGCCCCTGTTGGCAAAGGAGAGTATCCGATTCCAAGGCTGTGACCGTAAGGCCTAGCGATGCCAGAAGTGCTGCGCTGTAACCCGTGCCTGCCCCGATAACCAGAGCATGCTGGCCGGGTAGCGGATTGGCTGCCTGCAGGAGCCGTGCCGTAACCAGCGGTTGCAGCAGCACCCTGCCCTCACCCAATGGCAAGCTGACATCGGCATAGGCCAGAGCCTGATGAGCGGGGGGAACGCAGGCCTCCCGGGCAAAAAGGCGCATGGCTTTGAGAATGCGTGGATTGCTGATTTCAGAGGGGCGGAGCTGATCATCCACCATCAGGTTACGCGCCTCGTCCCATTCCTGCGTGCTGGCGGTTGGGTCAATCCTTGTGGCGGCGGGTAACGTCATGGGCGGCCCCTTCTGGTTTTCGCTATTTCATCCAACCCCGGTGGGCGGCATGAATCAACGACTATGTGACATAATGGAAAAAAAAACGCACAACACAACGTCTTGACCAATCAGGCGGAACAGTGGATAAGGCACGGACTGCACCGATGGTCCGGTGGCAGAATGGTGATGTAGCGGACTGCAAATCCGCGTATGTGGGTTCGATTCCCGCCCGGACCTCCATTTTCTTCATGAAAATGGTTTTGCCCAAAGTGGCAGGCACGACAGTGCATAAAACATTCTTCCAGAAATCTTAAGTGTAACAGCACCTCAGGCGCACTCGCTCTGTGGCCGTATTTCTACGCGGTTTTCCGCCATGTGGGTGATGGTAATAAAAAAGGCCGCCCCGGAGAGGGGCGGCCTTCTGAGCGTAAAGCTCAGAACGGTGCGTCGATATCCACAACGTCGATCAGCTTGTGATTGACGAACTCCTTGATACCAAGTCCGATCAGTTCACGGCCATGCCCGGAGCGGGCCACGCCGCCGAACGGCAGGTCTGCCTTGACCATGGTGGGATGGTTGATGAACACCATGCCGGTATAGATGCGCCGTGCAACGGCCACGCCGCGCTCGGTATCACGAGTGAAGACAGAGCCGCCAAGGCCGTAGGGCGAATCATTGGCGATTCGGATGGCATCTTCCTCGCTCTTGGCCCGGTAAAGCTGGGTAACGGGGCCGAAGAACTCCCAGTGACGCGCCGCGTTGTTTTCAAGCCCGGTCACCAGCAGCGGCTGGAAGAACGAACCCTTTTCGGGCACTGGCGCACCGATAACTTCAACCGTAGCGCCCAGCTTGCGGGCTTCTTCCACCTGATTACGCAGATCGTCTGCAGCTTTCTGAGAGGAAAGTGGTGCCAGCGTGGTTTCGGGGGACAGCGGGTCACCTGCACGCAGTTCGGCAACGCCTTTCTTGTACAGTTCCACAAAGCGATCATAGATGGCGTCAGCCACGATCAGACGCTTGGCGGAAACGCACACCTGCCCGGCGTTCCAGTGGCGGCCGAACACGGCCCACTTGACGGCTTTTTCAAGGTCGGCGTCTTCCAGAACGATGAAGGCATCTGCCCCACCGAGTTCCATGGTGGCCTTTTTCAGAGCCTTGCCAGCCGTTGCCGCAACGATGGAGCCAGCGCCTTCGGAGCCGGTCAGCGCCACACCGCACACGCGGGGGTCGTTCAGCACGGTTTCCGTATGGTGGCGGGCGAGGTAGAGGTTGCGGAACGCGCCATCCGGCAGACCAGCTTTTTTCATCAGGTCATCGAAAATGGCAGCGCACTGCGGCACGTTGGACGCATGCTTGAGAAGAACCGTATTACCAGCGGAAAGCTGCGGCGCGATGATACGGGCGATCTGGTAGTATGGGAAGTTCCATGGCTCGATAGCCAGAACAATGCCCTGCGGCTCATGCACCAGCACGGCCTTGCCTTCTTCGGGGTTTTTGACCGGCAGGGCTTCGCTTTTCAGCAGACGCTCGGCATGCTCGGCATAGTATTCGAAGATTTCAGCCGACAGGATCACTTCTGCACGGGCTTCGGTCAGCAGCTTGCCCATTTCGAGGGTGAGCAGGCGTGCATAGTCATCCAGATTGTCACGCAGGATGGTGGCTGCTGCCGTCATGATCTTCGCGCGTTCAGCGAAGGAGGTCTCACGCCAGTTCAGAAACGCGGCATAAGCACCATCAAGGGCGGCCTGCACTTCCTGATCGGTCGCATCGGGAAAAACCTTGAGGGTTTCGCCTGTGTAGGGGTTTGTTGTGGCGTAAGCCATGCTGTTTTGCTCCGTCTTGGTATAACGTAGTGGCAGCATGCGATACTCACGCCGGATACGGTATGGCAAATTCTGTCCCGTTATTGCCTGATCCTGTCACGCAGGAGAGTTTTTTGTGGTAAAATCCGTTTGATTTTACGCCACGCCGTTGCCTTATTGTATCTGTGGCGTGAAGATATGCGCGATTCAGGCAATTGCATGGATGGCGCCTGTCAGGCCATGCCACAGTAGGCGGAACATGATGGATAATCTGGGCGCGTTGCAGTCTCTTGTCCGGCGACACTGTCACCAGCATCGGGTGGCGACCGCTATTCCTGAACTGACCCTGTATAGTGCCGAGGCCGTAAGCGAGCCGCTGACCTTTGTTTCAGAACCGCAGGTGTACGTGATCGTGCAGGGGCGTCAGCAGGTCATGTTGCGCGACAAGGTGTTCGATTACGATGCCAGCCATTATCTGGTGACCGCTGTCGATCTGCCAGTTGCGGGCTGTATTACGCAGGCGACCCCCGAAATGCCATATCTGGCCCTGTGTCTGGCGCTTGACCCGGCCCAGATTGCGGAACTGCTTCTGGTTGTTAATGACAGGCAGGTTGACCCGTATCAGGCCTGTATCATGGGTATGGGGCTCAGTCCGCTCAACAGCAATATTACCGACCCGCTGCTGCGCCTGCTGCGCCTTCTGGATCAGCCAGAGGATATTTCCATCCTTAAACCCATGATCATGCGTGAATTGCTGTATCGTATTTTGCAGGGCGATCAGGGCTGCGCCCTCAAGCAGATCGCAACCGCTGGCAGCGCACTTTCGCAGATCAACCGTGCCATACACTGGATGTCACAGCATTATTCCGAACCCTTTGACATTGCCAGTGTGGCGGGGATAGCGGGTATGAGTCTTTCCACATTTCACCGGCATTTTAGGGCGGCCACCAATATGAGCCCGCTACAATACCGCACGCAGCGGCGCTTGCAGGAAGCGCGGCGGCGTATGGTGAGCGAGCATATTGATGCGGCCGAGGCCGCTTTTGCCGTCGGGTATGAAAGCCCCTCGCAGTTCAGTCGCGAGTATCGGCGTATGTTTGGTCGTCCGCCTGCACAGGACGCCCAATATGTTCGTGAGGCGCAGGAAAGCGCGCGCGACCCAAGATAATATCGCGCGCAGCGGGGTGGCTGTTCAGGCCCGGTCTTTCTGCCCTACGGCCAGTCCAAGCAGGATACGTTCACGTAGGCTTTGCGGCACCAGCCGTGTCAGCACTTCCAGAACACGGAACGGCCATGGGAAAACATAGACAGGAAGTTTGCGTTCGATCGCACGGGCGCAAAGCCTGGCTGCTTTTTTGGGGGACACAAGGAAAGGCCGTGGGCCTTCAAGGCGCTGGCTCATGGGGGTATCGACAAACCCCGGGGCAAGCAGCGTGACAGCAATCTCATGCTGCCGCCAGCCCAGTCCGGCGGCTTTGGCAAAAAAGGCCAGCCCTGACTTGGAACTGCTATACGAAGCCGCGAAAGGCAGTTCATAAAACGCCGCAACAGAACCGAACAGCGCGATACGCCCGCCCCCACGCTGCGCCATGCCCTGTGCCGCAGCCGTAGCCAGAGCGACAGGCGTAGAATAATTGACCTGAGCCAGTTGCAGAACTTTTTCTGGGTCTTCCGTTGTGGTGTCCGGGGTTTGAATGTCGGAAAGACCGGCTCCCAGAATAACCAGATCTGGTGTGCTGGCAGCATCATCCGCGCGATAGGCGTTTAAAGCCGCCTGCCCATCACACAAATCCACCTGTCGGGTTTGAACGCTCGCCCCCATGCTACGGCACTGTGCTGCAAGGTCAGCCAGTTTCTGGCCGTTGCGCCCCCATAAAAGCAGCGTGCGGCCGGGGGCCGCATAGTGGTGTGCAAGCTCTGCCCCAATGCCGCCAGAGGCACCGGTAATCAGGATAACACGGGGGGCATAAGGCGCAGTTGTATCGGATTTCAATATTTTTTCCTTTCCCATCGAGGCGGAATAAGGCATCACCCCTGAGGTTTTTACCCGCAGATGACGGAGTGGCAATGTCTTCCCCGATTCAGATCACCGTATCTCCTGTTTCGGGATCTCGTCAGCTTTCGACCTTTATAAAGCTTCCGCGCCGCCTTTACGATGGCCTGCCCGGTTACGTGCCGCCGCTGGATATGGAAGAGCGTGATCTGCTCTCCCCCCGCAAATCGGCGTTTTATGATCATGGCTTTGGCTGTTATTTTCTGGCTTGGCGCAATGGCGTGCCGGTCGGGCGTATTTCCGCTCAGATCGATGCGCTGGTGCTGCGTCAGCCCGGCCCGCGTACCGGCTTTTTTGGCGCGTTGGACACGGTTGATCCTGATTGTGTTGCCCCTCTTCTTCAGGCGGCAGAAGCATGGCTGAAAACGCGGCAGGTCGAGCGTATTCGTGGGCCGTGGACCCTGAATAGCAACGGGCAGTCCGGTATCATGGTCGAAGGTCAGAACGAAATTCCCATGATCAGCACGCCCTGGCACCCGGCCATGCTGGGTGATGCGGTGGAAAAGGCGGGCTATGCTCGCGCTATGGATCTTCTGTCCTATCGGATGGAAACCGGCCCGGCGGCGGAGCAGGCCAACCAGCTCCCCCCGCGCCTGCGTGACCGGATGGGCAATATCCGCATGCGTGGTCTGCGGATGGACCATATTAATGAAGATGCCGAAATCCTGCGCGATATCTATAACGATGCGTGGTCTGATACGTGGGGCAACGTACCATTGACCCAGCGTGAAGTGCAGGGTCTGCTCAAGGCGCTCAAGCCTATTTTGCGTTCAGAGCAGTATGTTCTGGCCGAAGTGGATGGAGAGCCTGCGGCTATCGCACTGGTTGTGCCCAACATGTTTGATGTTGCGGGCGATCTGGGCGGCTCGCCTTCGCCTTTTGGCTGGCTGCAACTCGCCACCCGTGTTGCTCGGCATGAATTCTCGTCGGCCCGCGTTGTGCTGCTGGGCGTGCGTAAGAAGTATCTTGGCACGGCGCTACGGGCCATGCTGCCAGTTCTGATTATTGACGAGCTGATGCGTCGTGGTCATGCCCTGCCCTATCGTACGATTGAACTGGGTTGGGTGCTGGAAAGCCATGAGGGCCTGCGCGCCCTTATCGAGCGGATTGCGCCGCAGCCGTACAAGCGTCATCGTATGTATGAAAAGCTGCTCGCCTGAACGGATCGTCGCGGGAACTATCGGAGCCACCTACTAAAGGTGGCTCCACCCTCCCCGGCTGAAAGCCACGGGAACGCCTTCCTCATCAATAACCTGAACGCCTGATTGCCCGTGATCTGGTGCGCTAAATGCGCCAATGCGGGTTAGGGTAACCGGCCCATGTGGTGTCTGCACGCAGCCGCTCTTAAGGAGTGCTGGTTCGTGCTCGGGCGGAATCGCCATCAGAATTTCGTAATCATCCCCACCAGTCAGGCAGGTTTCGCGCCATGTCTGGCCGGTTGCGCGTGCAGCATGGGAGAGCGGTACATCCGCCGCCCGGATTGTAACGGTCAGCCCGTTTTCGCGTGCCAGATGTCCCGCATCCTGCACCAGCCCGTCAGAAACATCCATGGCGGCTGAAGCCAAGCCGTAAAGCGGCAGGCCAATACGGGGTTCGGGGGTATGGTAGCGCCGCGCCAGCACCCCGTCGGGATCAGCCAGCTTGCCGAGCAATGCCTGTAGGCCGAGGGCGCCATCGCCAATTGTGCCCGTAACCCACAGCCCATCTCCAGCCTGCGCGCCGCGCCGCTGGATGGCCTGCCCCGGAATGACAGAACCGATGATGGTCAGGGAAAGAACCAGTGGTCCTTTTGTGGATGTGGTGTCCCCCCCCATGAGGGTCAGGCCAAACCGCTCCTGATCGGCTTTCAGGCCGCGACTGAATGCTTCAAACCACGCATCGGTAATGTGCGGAGGGCGCGCCAGTGTCAGCAGCCAGCCTTCAGGCCGTGCACCCATGGCCGCCAGATCCGACAGGTTGCAGCGCAGTAGCTTGCCGCCGATCGTATCCGGTGGGTCTGAAGAGAGGAAATGCACATTTTCGACCATTGCATCGGCCGCCATGACCAGTTCACGCCCCTGTGGTGGGGTGAACAGCGCGGCATCGTCGCGCAGATCAAGGGCGGCGGGGCCAGCTAGCCCCGCGAAGCAACGGCGGATAAAACTGAACTCTCCGGGGAGGTCAGTCAGGCTGGCTGTCCGCTGTTGTGTCATGACCGTCTGCCGCGTTCATCTGCTTGAAGACCGTATCCAGCACGCCATTGATCAGGCGTGGCTCGTCTCCTGAAAAGAAGCCGTGCGCAACATCCATGTATTCGTTGATCAGCACTGCTGCGGGGGCATCGCCGGAGCGGGCTTCCGCAATGGCGGCCATCAGCAGGGCGCGCAGGACGGGGTCAAGCCGTTCGATAGGCCATGTAGCCGGCAGCGTTTCGCTGATGGTCTGGGTCAGGCTGGTGTGGGCTGAGACCGTATCGCGTACAATCGTGTTGAACAGGCGCGTATCCGCTTCGGGAATGCAGCCATCATCATAGCTTGAACCGTCAAGCGTTGTGCCGAACCGGTGCAGCAGAAACTGTTCGATGACACTATCGGGACGATCACCATTCTGTTCAATCTGGAACAGTGCCTGTACAGCCGCCAGCCGCGCGGCGGTGCGTGGCCTGCTGGCTGGTGTCAGCCGTGGTTGATCTTGTAATCCTGTCATCCGTCTCTCCTGCCGCGTGGGTGCGTTTCATGACGCTTTTATGCCGCAAGGTCTAGCTTTTTTCTGCATCATGCTGCGGATGGGTTTCCATCAGGTTGAGAATTTCCGAGAAATCCCGCGCCTCACGAAAATCCCTGTAAACGCTGGCGAAGCGGACATACCCGACACTGTCAACTTCCTTGAGGGCATCCATGGCCAGTTCCCCTACTTGCGCAGTCGTGACTTCGGTTTCGCCGCTGGCTTCAAGCTGGCGGACAATGCCGGTAACAATCTGTTCGATCTGCTCTTCCGAAACCGGGCGTTTACGCAGGGCGATGCGGATCGAGCGTACGAGCTTTTCGCGTTCGAACGGAGTTCGGCGGCCGTCATGTTTGACGATAACAAGTTCGCGAAGCTGTACGCGTTCAACCGTGCTGAAACGCTGCCCGCAGGAAAGGCAGGCCCGCCTGCGCCGGATGGCCGAGCCTTCCTCGTTCGGGCGGCTGTCTTTAACCTGACTGTCGTGGTGTCCGCAGAAGGGACAACGCATGATGATGACACCCTTTCCTTAGGCTGGTGCCCAGAGCATTTCCCGACGAGGCGTGAAACGTTAGAAACCTATCAGATAAGGGGTTTGGCCTGATGCGTCCATAGTGGACTGCTGTTACAGCCCATGCATGGCAAGGACGTCCAGCACGGCCTCGCCATAGCGTTCGAGTTTGGAGCGCCCGACCCCTTTTATGTCGCCCAGCATATCAAGATCCTGCGGTTTTTCCATTGCGATGTCCCGCAGGACGGAATCGTGGAAAATGACATAAGGCGGAATTTCCTGTTCCTGAGCTTCTTCCCGGCGCCATTTGCGCAGGGCGTTGAACAGGGCCTGGCTTTCCGGTTCAAGCTCGGGGCCATCGCCCGCGCCACCCGTGCGCCGGGTATTCTGTTCGGCTGTCGGGCGCAGGGGATCGGCCCTGAGGTGGATGGCTTCTTCTCCGCGCAGGATAGGCCGGGCGACAGGCTGGTTGAGGGTCAGCCCACCAAACCGTCCTTCGGTTTTCAGCGCCCCTCTGGCAATGAGCTGACGGGTGATGCTGCGCCAGTAGGTTTCGCTCTCTTTCTGGCCGATGCCCCAGACCGAGAGCTTGTCATGTCCATGTTTTTGCACGCCTTCTGTCATCCGGCCCCGCAGCACACTGATAACATGCAGTGCGCCAAAGCATTCTCCTGTCCGGTAAACGGCGGACAGGAGCTTGCGGGCGGCTTCTGTGCCGTCGAAAGTCAGAACCGGGTGGAGGCAGTTGTCGCAATGGCCGCAGGGCTGTTCCAGTTCTTCGCCAAAGCAGTGCAGCAAGGCCCGTGTGCGGCAACCGGTGGTTTCGGTCAGGGCAATCATGGCTTCAAGCCGCGCGCTCATGATGCGTTTTTCAGACTCAGGTGCTGCTGACTGATCCAGCCAGTAGCGGGCGCGGGCCATATCCTCGCCCCCGTAAAGCAGTACGGTTTCAGATGGCAGGCCATCACGCCCGGCACGCCCGATCTGCTGGTAATAGGCTTCGGGCGATGCTGGCATGTCCAGATGGATGACAGACCTTACATCTGGGCGGTCTATGCCCATGCCAAAAGCGACGGTGGCAACGATAACCAACGGTTCGCCTGAACGGAAACGGAGCAGGGCTGCCCGTTTTTCCTGCGGTGATAACCCCGCATGATAGGCCAGTGCGGCCCAGCCTTTTTCCTGTAGGGAGGCCGCAATCCGCTCCGTTCTGGCCCGACTGCCGCAATAGACGATGCTTGCTGCGTCTCTATGGCGTTCCAGCACGCTCGTAAGCTGTTTAATCTCGGAGCCTTTGGGTAGGGCTGCGATATTCAGGTTGGGCCGGTGAAAGCTGGAGACCAGAATTTCGGCCTGCGGCATATCCAGCGCGGTCAGAATATCTTCTCGCGTCCGCTCATCGGCGGTAGCCGTCAGGGCAATGCGTGGCACGGCGGGAAAGTGCCGTGGAAGCGCTGTCAGGGCACGGTATTCAGGCCTGAACTCATGCCCCCAGGCTGAAATGCAATGGGCCTCGTCAATAGCAATGACAGACAGCGGGATACGCGTCAGCCTGTCCAGCGTGCCAGAGGAGAGCAGGCGTTCGGGCGAGATGTAGAGAATATCCAAGCGGCCGGTCGCCATGTCCGCGCGGATTTGCGAGGCCTCATGGGCTTCAAGCTCGGAATGCAGGGCCGCTGCCTTCAGACCCAACTGGCGCAGGGCTGCAACCTGATCATCCATCAGGGCGATCAGGGGCGAGATCACCAGCCCCATGCCGGAGCGGCACAAAGCGGGTATCTGGTAGCATACGCTTTTGCCTCCCCCCGTAGGCATGAGTACCAGCGTGTCATGACCGCGCATGACGCTGTCCACGGCCTGCGCCTGAAGGCTGCGGAAGTCATGAAAACCAAAAACGGCCTGCAGAACTTCCTGTGGGGTCTTATCGGTAAACCGATCACGCCACGGCCCGGAGTAATCGGGTAAATTGTCAACCGGTTCGGTTGAAGCAGGGGGGATGTCGTCCAACATTCCGGCCTAGGCTACGGCAGCTTTGGCAAGCCCGCCTGAAAGACGCCAGATCCTGTCGAGTTTTTCAACGCCGGTCAGCCTGTGTGCGATCAGGATTACTGTGCGGCCAACGGTCACAGCATTGAGCGTGGTCAGGAACTCCTGCTCGGTCTGGGCATCCAGACCGGTGGCGGGCTCATCCAGCACCAGAATGGGGGCTCGGGTCAGCAGAGTACGGGCGAGTGCAATACGCCTTCCCTGCCCGCCTGACAGGCGCAGGCCGCCTTCTCCCAGCCAGGTATCCAGCCCTTCAGGCAGGTTCCGCACGACATCGGCAATGGCGGCCTGTTCCAGTGCTTTCCAGAGATCGTCTTCCGATGCGTCCGGTCTGCCCAGCAACAGGTTGGCGCGGATCGTGTCATCAAACAGATGGGTGGCTTGTGATAGCCATGCCATCTGCGCCCGCAGTGCATCGGGGTGAATCTGGCTGATATCCACCCCGCCGAGGGTGATATGGCCCGCCTGTGGGGTGGCGGCACGCAGGAGCAGAGCAGCCAGACTGGACTTGCCTGCCCCGGACGGCCCCAGCAGGGCAATCCGGCTACCAGCCGGGATATCGAGTGTCAGGCCATCAAAAATCCACGGCCTGTCATCATTCCAGCGAAACCGGATACCCTCAAAACGGATGTCAGTGCCCTGTGGTACATTTTTGCGTTGCTGCGCCGCAGGCATGGGGGGGGCTGTTGTTGCAACTTCGACAACACGGCGGGCGGCCGCTCCCATGGCACCGGCCTGCAAGCCTGCTCGTGTCAGGGTTGCAGCACTCTCAAAGGCGGCAACCGTCAGAAACAGTGCAGCCACCCCACGGAGCGGAGAAATGGGGAAAATAATGCCCGCAATGGCGAGGAGGATAAGGAATGTGGCGAGCTGGGAGGCAATAAAGGCTCCAGCGCTGGCCAAAGCCATACGGCGGGCCTGCACCATCTGGCTTTTGAGCAGGGAAGAATCAGCCGCCTGCACATGGGCGAGCATACGCCCTTCCGCGCCAAAGGCCCGAATTTCACGCAGGCCGGAAACCAGATCCAGAACCGATATGCGCAAATGAGCCAGATCATGGGTCAGGCGCGCCGCTCCCTCTCGCCCGCTACGGGCGACAGCCCACGGTACGACAAAGGCACAGAAAGCAAATAGAACGCCAATAACGCTAGCAAGAGCGGGGCTGCTGCCGCCAATCATGACAACAAGCACAGGAAGTGTCAGGCAGGCGCAGGTAAATGGGATGACAATCCGCAGATAAAGTCCGTCGAGTGTGCCAATATCAGAGACAAGGCGAGAAAGCATGTCGCCAGCGCGTCGGAACCCAAGCCCCGCAGCCGCTCCGCGCGCCAGAGAGCGGAAAAACCAGACGCGCAGCGCAGCAAGGGCGCGAAACATGGCGTCATGGGCAAAAAGCCGTTCGGAATAGCGCAGGATCACGCGCCCGGCACCCACCCATTTTAGCAAAACTGTGGTGACCACCAGCTCACCCAGCACACAACCGGCCAACCGCAGGCCCGATGCGCGCATGAGCAGCAGGGCGCATAGCAGGCCCATAAGGGCAAGGCCACAGCCGATCAGCAGGCGTATGGACTGGCCGCGCCAGAGGTGAAAAATGCTCAGGATGGCCTGACGGTCAGAAAGTGGGGCCGATCTGGTGCGCGGGGCGCTGTTTGTATCCGCGCTCATGCCCGGGATGCTCCCTGCCTGTTAATGATTTGGCCGTGCTGCAGGTCTATCCGCCGCCCTTTGAACAGATGCGCCACGGCGGAATGCGTAGCCAGCACCACCGTACGACCGACAGCCAGACGCTGCAGGCTTTCAAACACGTTCTTTTCGGTGGCGGGATCAAGATGGGCCGTTGGCTCATCGAGCAGCAGGACAGGTGTATTTTTCAGATAGGCACGGGCAATGGCGATCCGCTGGGCCTGACCGCCAGACAGGCCGAAACCGCCCTCCCCTATGCGCGTTTCAAGTCCATCGGGCAGGTCTTTGAGGAATGTATCGACCGATGCCGAGCGGATTGCAGCGTTCAGAGATTCTTCATCGGCATCAGGCCGGGCGAACAGAATATTGTCGCGCAGGGTACCCGCAAAGAGCACGGGCCGTTGCCCGATCCATGACACCATGCGCGAGAGCGCATCCGGTACGATGGTAGCCAGCGGTGCGCCGTTGAGCAAAATGCGGCCTTCATCAGGTTCGATAAAGCCCAGCAGCAGTTCCATGATGGTGGATTTTCCCGAACCGGAAGCCCCCGCCAGCACAAGGGTTTCTCCTGCCGGAACAGTAAAGCTGATATGCTGGAGTGCTGGGCCTCGGGCGGGGTCCCATGTAAAGCTGACATTATCAAACGCCAGCATAATGCCATGTGCCTGAACTGTGCGGGCACCATCGGGCGCGGGTACGGCACGGGCTTCTGGCAGGTCAAGAATGGCGGATGCGGCACCTTGGGCGTGGGCGCGATCCTGATAGGCCAGCGCCAGCGCGCGCAACGGGGCAAAGAACTCCGGCACCACCAGTAGCGCGAATAGTCCGGCGGTTACGCTGTGCTCAAAGCCCGGAGCAAAGCCCTGTGCCTGCATGCTCAGGGCAATTCTGCCTTCCATGATAGCCAGCAGGATAAGGGCTGTGACCATGGCGCAGTCGATCGTGGCTGAGGACAGGAAAGCAACCCGCAGCACTTTCATGGTGCGGACACGTAGTTCCTCGGCAGCCTGCGCTAGCTTGCGGGTTTCATCCTCCGCCCGGCCAGCCAGTACGATTGTGGCAATGCCGCGAACACGGTCAAGAAAACGGGATTGGAGGCGCGTCATGGCCAGAAACTGATTGCGTGAAGCCACGGCGGCTCCAATGCCGAATAGAGCCTGCCCGACCGGGACAACAAGCCCGCATAGGCCAAGCACAAGGGCGGCACGGGGTTGTACGAGCCCGACAGGCACGAGAATGGCGAGAGGCGTTGCAATCCATAATGTGGAGGCCGGGATCCAGTGACCGAAGAAGCCGTCCAGCGCTTCAATGCGGTCAACCACGGTCATGGCCAAAGCCCCGCTGGACGTGCGGCGTAAAAGAGCCGGGCCACCTGTGAGCACTGAGGCCAGAACAGAGGCGCGTAGGCGGCGGCGGGCTATTATGCCAGCACGCGCGGCGCTGATGTCCATTCGAATCGTCAGGAGCGCTCTTGTCAGGGCAAGAGCGGGAAACAGGACAAAAGGCCAGACAGGGAAAGCCCCTGTGGCCGCACCTGTGCGCCAGCCTGTCAGGGCGTGGGCCAGAATGACAGCCACACACCAGATTTGGCCAATGCCTGTAAGGCTGGAGAGCAGCCCGTAACAGACGACGGGGCGCGCCGCAGCCTTGCCCAGCCGTGTCTGCGCGCGTGTCCAGCCGCGTAATGCTGCTTTTTCAGTACTCATGGGCCGCCTTTATATCGCCCTCGATATGCCCTCACCAGTCCGTAATGTCATAAACTGGTGCAAAGGGGGTATGAAAGAGACGATCAGGCTCTACGGTCTGTCATGCTCGGCGGCGTTATCATCCTCTTTCATCGGGATGGTCAGGGTAAACTGAACGCCATCACGGCCGGAATAATCCATGACGCCACGCAACTGGCGCACAAACCCTTGGATCAACCGCAGGCCAATCCCCTGAGAGCGAGATTCCTCATTCAGGTCAAAACCCACGCCATCGTCACCTATATAGAGGGTGACTTGATGCTCATCACGGTGCAGGCGCATGGTGATGGTGCCGCGCCGCTTGTCGGGGAAGGCGTATTTTATGGCATTTGTCACCAGTTCCGTGACAATGAGCGCCAGCGGAACGGCCTGATCCGGGTCCATCCAGAAATTATCACAGGCGATATCGAGCGTGACCCGCCCTTCCTCATACGCGCCTGCGATATGGAGGGTCTGCTCACACAGTTCCTTCAGAAAAACCGCCATGTTCAGGCTGGTGAGCGTATCTTCCGCGTAAAGAGTGCGGTGTAGCGTAGCCAGAGCGCGAATTCGGTCACGCGCAAGGGCGAATTCCGCGCGCGCTTCGGGGTTGGATATCTGGTTGGCCTGCAAATTCAGCAGCGATGCAACAATCTGAAGGTTGTTTTTGACGCGGTGGTGGATTTCTTTCATCAGCAACGCCTGATGCGCGACGGCTTTCTTCAGGCGGTTTTCCTGCCGGGAAAGCCTGCGCGTTGCTCTGGTGAAAGCCTGCCCAAGCCTTTGCAGTTCAAGCGGCATGCTGCGGGTTATGCGGGCATCAAACACTCCCTCCATCTGCCATTTCTGCACAGAATAGGTGAGCCTGCGTAGCGGCCAGACGAGCACGATATTGGCTGCCAGAGTAACCCCGACCAGACCGGCAGCCAGAGCAAACAGAATGGCTGCAATCTGGAATACCATGTTGCGCAGGGCTTCTTTTTCCAGAGGGGTTCTCTGGGTCGCGATCAGGATATCAGCCCCACCGGCAATGGGGCCGAGCGCATACCCCCCTTGGGGAGAGGACAGGGAAACCGTGCCGTGGCCCTTGATCTCGAGCTGTTCCTGCAATGTTCTGACGAGATCGGGTGGTGGTGTTTCCCATCGACAGTCTGTGCAGACTGGCGTCAGCTCCCCGTTATGCATGAGCAGCCATGCCTGTACGGGGTTGGCATTGTCAGAGAAAACCTCCCACCCCGAACTGTTGCGTAGATAGGTGCTGGGGCGCGAAATCTGGATAATGCCCATCAGATAGCCATGAGATTCCGGCACATCGAGAAACTGTGCGGGCACAGTAATCCGCAGAAAAGCGCCGTTATCTTCCGTGTTGCCGCTTTTCTGTACGGCTTCAAGCAGGGTGCCATGTACCGTGCCCGGTGGGGCAAGTTGCCCGACATCCGCGCAGGACGGCCCCTGCGGTGCTACAGCGGCGATGACCTTGCCGCCTTCATCCAGAATGGAAAGAGAGCAGTAACGCTGACCGCTGATGGTTTCGGCCAGTTTCAGAGCATGCACGATCTGATCGGGGGTCAGATCCATGTTGCCGATGGTTTCCAGTGCGCTGCGTAGCCTGTCTGTATCATGCAGGAACTGCTGATCCAGATTTTGAATGGCATCGACAGCTCTCTGGGCACTACCGGTCATGAGTTCGCGGTAATTACGGAGCGCCAGCGTGGAGGCGATAACCATGACCGGGATAGCGGAAAGACAGATCAGCATGCGCATGCGTGCGCTTGTGGTGCTAAAAAACCGTCCGGGCATCGCCAGCATACTTTGCATGAAGTGCCTGATGACGACGAACAGGCATAGAAAAAATTTCAAAGACCCTCAGTCCTGCTTTTCGCGATCTTCCTGAATAAGGCGAAGCAGTTCTTCCGGCATGGGTTCATTCACAACATCATCAAACAATTGGTGCAGGCCACGCTTGAGCCAGACATCAAAGGCCTGATCGCCCTGCTTTTTTTTTGTTTTTCGGGCGGGAGGCGTGTCTGTCATGCGTGTTCTCAACCTGAACTCCAGCCTGTGCTCTTCCGGTGGTGCCGAATTGCCCCACCCCGCCCCCGGGGCGCAGAATGCCACAACTTCTCTGGTTTGGAGCCCTGCTCTGGCCATGGTGTTAGATCCCCGCCGCTACAGCGCCGGTTCTGCTTTGTTCAAGTGTGCCATGCTTCAGTCCGTTTCGCACGGGGCTGAGGCATTTTTTTTCGCGAGGAAGTCCTTTTCCCGCCATATTTTTCACATTTTCACGTCGACCCGTAGCAGGCGAATCCGCTGTCAGCCATGTTTCAAGCTGGCGGCGTGCGCGAAACACTCGGCTTTTGGCAGTACCTACGGCGCAGCCCGAAATTTCGGCCAGTTCCTGATAGCTCATGCCTTCCAGCACGCCCAGCACCAGCGCTTCGCGCTGGTCATCAGGCAGCCGGGCCAGAGCGGCATCAAGCTCCTGCAGGGCCAGGCGGTCATCATGCCGGGCACCAACGGCCAGCAGGGACTGGGGCGTATCATCAATATCGGTTGTTTCGCGCTTTTTGCGCAGGTCTGAAATAAAGCGGTTTCTGAGAATACGGTGCATCCATGCACCAAAATTCGTGCCGGGAATGAAGCTCGCCTGTGCGGAAAGCGCATTGCAGACAGCGTCCTGCACCAAATCTTCAGCCATGGCGCGGTTGCGGGTTAGTGCCAGAGCCTGCACGCGCAGCTTTGGCAGAATATTAACGATCTGGTCGTGAAAGGTATCCGACATTGTTGTGTTCTCCGGAATTTCGTTCCTTCTGGAAAAGAAATGCCCGGCACGGCGCAAAGGTTACATGCGGCAAAAAAATATTTTGAACGGAGGCGCACCTCCTTACTCCGTAAGCGTTTTATCCTGTCCCGGTCGCGTTTCATCCAGCAGGGTGCGTAGCGTGGCCCGTGCGCGCGAAACGCGGGCTTTCATTGTGCCGATTCCAACACCACATATGGCTGCGGCCTGCGCGTATGTCATTTCCTGTGCGCCAATCAGAACCAGAGCCTCGCGCAACAGGGGGGAGAGTTGCCATAAAAGCTGTTCGAGTTCGTTCAGGCTGTCCGCCTGTCCGCCTTCATCATGAGTGGCCGTGTTGGCGTCATGGGCATAATGTTGAAGGAGCGCAGTTTCTTTTTTTCCGCGCCGGACCTGTTGGAGAAAAAGGTTACGCAGGATCGTGAAGCACCAGCCCCGCATATTGCTGTCAGGCCCGGGCTGGAAGCTGTGCATGTTCGACAGGGCGCGCAAAACCGTTTCCTGCACCAGATCGTCCGCCAAAGCGGGATCGCGCGCGCAAAAGCGTGCAAAGCCCCGCAAAGCAGGCACAAGAGCCATAAGTTCGGCCCGAAATGCCTGTGAAGACAGCGGAAATGGCGGGTTGGTGTCATGTGTCAGAGCGGATACCTCTTTCAGCAGAGTGCTTGCCGTGTCATCATTGCGTCAACGAATATAAATGTCTTGACCCTTTGCAGCAGGAGAATCGCCATGTCAGAGTCGCTACGAGACGGCCTGATTCAGGCCCTCCCTTATGGCAGACGTTATGCGCGGGCGCTAACGGGTAGCCAGCCAGCAGGAGATCTGCTGGTAGCGGAAAGCCTGCGCGGGTTGTCCCTGCAGCGGCCTATGGATGGGCTTTCCCCCCTGCAGCAGCTTTATTGGGCAATTTCACGGCAATATGAGCCCGCCTCCCACGCCCGGGCGCCCTATGCCAGCGCGCTTTCCTTACGTCAGCGCCAGTTGTTGCTTCTGACTACGCTGGAAGAAGTTGCGGTGGATGTGGCAGCACAGGTGTTGGAAATTTCTTCAGACACGGCTCGGGCCGAACTGGATGAGGCTCAGGCCCAACTGCACAAAGGGGTGCAGACATCCGTGCTGATTATCGAGGATGAGCCGATTATCGCCATGGATATCGAACAGCTTGTCCTGCAATGCGGGCATAAGGTTGCTGGTGTTGCACACACGCAGGCCGATGCGGTGCAGATTGCTCTTAAGACCCGACCGGGTCTGGTTCTGGCTGATATCAACCTCGGCCCCGGCGGTGATGGTATGGCTGCTGTCATGGAAATTACCACCGGTTTTGAAGTGCCGGTCATATATGTAACAGCCTATCCTGAGCGTCTGCTGACCGGCGAGACCATGGAGCCCTGCTTTGTCATAACAAAGCCTTTTGATCCGCTGACCCTTGCCGTGGCGACCTATCAGGCCGTAAGCAGTGCGAGCCTGACCCAGGCCTGAAACATCAGGTGCCGGGCGGGTTTGTAGTCACAGAACCCGTTACCGGCAGGCGATACTTTCATGGCGGCACCCCCTCTTCTGTCCTTGCAGGACATCTCCCTTACCCTTGGCGGCAAGCCGTTGCTTGCTGGAGCTGGCTTTGCCGTCGGGCGGGGTGAAAGGCTGTGTCTTGTCGGGCGGAACGGGTCTGGCAAATCCACCTTGCTTAAAATAGCCGCGGGGCAGATCCAGCCTGATTCAGGTGTGGTGTTCCTGCAACCGGGGGCTCGTCTCAGCTACCTGCCACAAGAACCAGACCTGAGCACTCACCCAACGACGCTTGATTATGTGCTTGCGCAGATTGCCGACCCTCAGCAGGAGTGGCGGGCTACGGCCATGTTGGGGGCATTGGGGCTGAGCGGACAGGAAAATACCTCTACCCTTTCGGGTGGTGAGGTGCGCCGTTGCGCTATTGCAGGGGTGCTGGCTGCCGCTCCGGATGTACTGCTGCTGGATGAACCAACCAACCATCTGGATATGCCCAGCATCGAATGGCTCGAGCGTGAGTTGTTGGAACTCGGTACGGCCCTGGTTATCATCAGTCATGACCGTCGTCTGCTGGCCACGCTATCGCGGTCGGTTATCTGGCTTGATCGCGGTATCAGCCGCAGGCTGGATGAGGGCTTCGCCCGTTTTGAAGCATGGCGTGAGGAGTTGCTGGAGCAGGAGGAGCGTGATGCTCACAAGCTCAACCGGCAAATCGCGCGTGAAGAAGACTGGATGCGCTATGGTGTGACCGCCCGACGCAAGCGCAATGTCCGGCGCGTACGCGAACTGGCTGGCCTGCGTGCGACACGGCGTGAAACCGTGCGGGCAGCGGGCACTATTACGCTCAACGCACAGATGGCAGGCCCATCAAGCAAGCTTGTGGCTGTCGCTGAGGAAGTTAACAAGACGTGGGGCGAGAAACAGGTCGTTCGCAATCTTGACCTGCGTGTGCTCCGAGGCGACCGGCTGGGTATTGTGGGGGCGAATGGCGCTGGAAAAACAACCCTGCTGCGCCTGCTGACCGGGCAGGAAGAACCCGATAGCGGAAAAATTATGCGCGGGCCATCGCTTGAAATGGTGACACTCGACCAGCAGCGCCGAGCGCTCGACCCGTCACGCACTCTGGCAGATACGCTGACTGAGGGCGGTGGCGACATGGTGCAGGTCGGCTCTGAAAAGCGGCATGTCATCGGGTATATGAAAGACTTCCTGTTCCGCCCAGAGCAGGCCCGCACGCCAGTCGGCGCTCTTTCGGGTGGGGAGCGCGGCCGACTTATGCTGGCTTGTGCGCTGGCCAAGCCCTCCAGTCTGTTGGTGCTGGATGAGCCAACGAATGATCTCGATCTTGAAACACTCGATATCCTTCAGGATATGTTGTCCACCTACGAAGGCACTGTTCTGCTGGTCAGCCATGATCGCGACTTTCTTGATCGGGTCGCGACATCTGTGGTGGCGACAGAAGGGGGCGGCGAATGGATCGAATACGCTGGCGGTTACAGCGATATGCTTGTGCAGCGGCAGCAGAAGCCCCTGACAGCAGAAGCGGTTGTGGCACCGGTAGCCAGCCCTAAAGGGGGAGCGCCCTCACGGAGTGCCGCGAAAAAACTGAGTTATAAAGATCAGTACGCACTGGACCGCTTGCCGGAAGAAATGGCGCAGCTTGAAGGGCGGATTGTGGACCTGCGCGAGAAGCTACAGGATGCAACACTCTAT
The DNA here is from genome assembly GCF_017377745.1 of Acetobacter suratthaniensis. Lineage (GTDB taxonomy): Bacteria > Pseudomonadota > Alphaproteobacteria > Acetobacterales > Acetobacteraceae > Acetobacter > Acetobacter suratthaniensis. The sequence goes on from NZ_JAFVMG010000001.1 coordinate 729,926, forward strand.
AGCCGCGACCCTGCCCGTTTTGAACAATATACCGCCGCGTTGCAGGGGGCTGAAGCTTCGCTTGCGGATTGTGAGGAGCGCTGGCTGGAACTGGAAATGAAGCGCGAAGCCCTACAGGCTGACTGACATTTTTGGGCAGGGATTACCCCTGCCCTTTTGTTCCCTGCGCGGAAAGTATAAAGCCCGCTCCGGTTTCCCGGAGCGGGCTTTATTACTTTATCTGGCGTCAGATCAGAGAGACCTGATCAGAAGTTCCAGATCGCATCGGCGTTGAACCACAGCATGTTATCCATACCGTTGTTGACAACGCCCTGCTGGAAACCACCGCTCGGAGCCTGGTTGAACGGGTGGGTGCCATTGAGCGACTTGTCCAGACGGATTTCCGGCCGGAATGTGAACTGACCAAACGAGACGTGACGGTTGATGAAGTCGGGGCGATAGGTCGCTCCCACAGTCAGTTCGCCATATGTTGTCGGTGCAGCGCCGTAGTAAGGATAAGGCTGGTTCGAGATTGCTCGTGTGAAGGAGGTGAAGCTCGAATATTCAACAATCGTGCCGCCCGTATTGTCACGGAGAATTTCGCCACGAGCATTGAAAGTCAGGTTCGGATTCAGGTCATAAGCGAAGTAAGTGGTGACGCCATAAACGTCATCCCGCAAGGCATCATCATGCAGGTAAGTGCCATCAACAGTGACGGTCATTTTGTCGTTGATTTTATATGATGCCAGGAAGTCTGCATTATACTGCATCAAACCATTCGCATCGGGACCAAGCCCCGCGCTGACGGTGCAGCTTGGGATAACGCCGAGATTGCCCGAGTTGCCACCACAGCTGGGAGAATATTTCGCAAGGCTGTTGTTTTGCTGCGGCCCGAAGTGACCGATGATATGCATGTTCAGCTTGCCATCCATCAGGTTGTTCCAGGCAAAGCCGAAGTAACCCTTGGGACGGTTGTTGTTGCCGGACTGGCCAAAGGACGTGGAGTTACCGGCATCAATGCCCAAAATCCAGTCCATGTGGTCGGTCAGGTGCATGGTCGCAACGATACCGATCGTTTCGAACGGTACGATGTAATCAGATGCATAGTTGAAGGTATAGAAGGGCCGTGTCAGTGCGCCTGTGCCTTCAGAGCCCATCAGGCCGTACATCTGACCAATCTGGACATCAATGCCGTTTTTGAAAATCCAGGGCAGCTTGAAGTCGATATGCGCCTGAGTGGGCACCCACTGGTACAGGCCGTTGAGCGCACCCGAAGCCATGCCGATTGTCGGATCGAAGCGACCGTCCGAACCATACATGCTTTCAAACACAAAACCGATGCCATAGCCATGACCGATCTCTTCCACCGGGTGGGAGAGAGATCCCATGATCTGGTTCATGGTTACGGTATTGGCGCGATCGGCATAGAACTGCCCGAAGTTGCGGCCTGAACTGGTCCAAGGGTTGCCCGTGACACCGGCTTCGACTGTCAAATGGCCTTCAAGGTTGTCCCAGTAGGAGTGCTTTGCACCCGGCTTGCGCTTGAAGATGTTGCCCGTCTGAGCCTTCTCTTCCACAATCTTGTCCTGTTCTGCCGGCGCGAGAGACACCATGGGGCGCTCAGCGTCGTTCAGAGGCTGATCGGGAATCTGCGCGAAGACAGCGGATGGCACGGCTGTAAACAGACTGCCAATACAAAGAGCCAGCTTCAGTTTCCGTTGTTGCTTCACAACTTTATGCACGTTTATCAACCTTTCCCGGTTTCAGAGTGTGGCCAGGAACCTTCTGCCTTGCTTTGGCGTTGCCCCGTAAAGGCTGAAAGAAAATCTTCTCTCAACAAATAATGGGGTTCTCTCCAAGATTTGGCTCGGGTGCTCCGATAATTGAACGCTAGCGGTTTTGTTTCGGAACAGCAACACAAAGATGCCAGTCGAAATGAGGGAAAACCGTGGTTTTCGGTGTTTTTTTAATCGGACGACTAAAAATCGGCTGCTATTTTTCGTGTTGTTGTAAATTTATCACGAAACGAGAAGGTTCTCTCTTGGTCGCGCGATGACAATAGTGCTGTTTGGCAGAAATCCTTGGTTTTCTCTCATGTTTTGCCCGGCTGATCGCACTTGCTGCGACATGCGACCATTATGTCGCATGCCGTGCGGTAATGTCGCATTTAGGTTTGATTGAGCATTTTTTTTGTGGCTGAGATATTGGGTGTGCGCAATATTCACGATGATGATGTGGCTTTTTGTGTATTATCCATGCTGTGGTTGGATGCGGATTGATGGAAGTCAAACGCGCGATCTGCTTCAGAAATAACAATAAAAATAAATTTAATCTAAAATATTTTATTGTATTGTTCCGAATAGTTTTTATTGAGAATTATTTATTAAAAAATTATACTTAAGATGGAAATTTTTTCTTTGTGTGAAATTTTTTTTACAAAGCATCCTCATGATCACCGAGCTTCGTACCTTCCTTGTCGCCGGGCAGCTTGAAAATTTTGCGGCAACCGCAGAGCGGATCGGACTGACACAATCTGCCATCAGCGCGCAGATTCGGCGGCTGGAGCAGGATTTTGGTTACGCGCTTTTTGAGCGCACGGGCCGTTCTGTCCGTTTGAGCCGCGCCGGTGTTGTTGCCATGGAGCAGGCGCGGGAGATTGTCGCGCGGTATGAGCGCATGCGCGATATTGCCCGGAACGAGGCAATCAAGGGGGATCTCGAAATTGGTGTGGCCTCTGCGGGCTATGCCTCGCTGCTGGCAATGGCCATGGAGGAGTTTCTAAAGGTTTTTTCAGAAGTCCATTTTTCCGTCACGGTTGATCGGGAGCAGGCCCTGCTTGCACGGTTGGCGGAGGGCGGGCTTGATATGGCCATCATGGCGCGGCCAGAAGCGCATCTGATGCAAAATCTTGAGTGGCGTCTGCTGCACGCACAACCCTACGTACTTGCTGTACCGCAAAGCACCGGCCCCCTGCCCTGGCGGCACATTCTTCAGACTTATCCGCTCATCCGTTATGCCTGCCGCTCTTTTGCGGGGGATAAGGTGGATGCTTTTCTTAAGGCGCAGAACCTGACAGTGCATGACATCGCCCAGACAGAGGAGATCGGCCTCATTCTGGATATGGTGGCCAAAGAGGCAGGTGTTGCGATTGTTCCATTTTTTTCCAACCTGAGCGGGCACGAGAATATCAGGTTTATTTCCATTCCAGAATTTGTGGAAAAAAAGGAAGTGGGCGTGGTCATGGCGCGCAAAAAGAAAAGCATCGCATTAAAAAAATTTCTCGAATTTCTGACCGATTTTGGCCGTTAATTCCTGCCCGCATCAGTATGTTTTTTCGTCGTCAGGTGTTTGCGGCGTTCGATCCTCTCTTGGCGATAGGTTAGGGAACGCACTAAACAGGCTATCTGGGTATAATAAAGACGACAGCAGATGGGAGACGGAAATTGGACACGCTTTATGTGTACGAGCATTGCCCTTTCTGCATTAAAGCCAGAATGATTTTTGGCCTGAAAGGTAGCCCTGTTCAGCTTGTGGTGCTGATGAATGACGATGAGCAGGCTCCGGTTGACATGGTGGGGCGAAAGGTCGTCCCTATTTTGCAGACCGGTGGACAGTTTATGCCCGAAAGCCTTGATATTGTGGCGTTGATCGACGGACGCGGCGCACCGGTTCTGACTGGCGCACGCAATGCAGCCGTTGCAGCGTGGATGGATCGTGGGCGTGGCCTGCTTTATCGGGAGTTTCTGCCCCGTGCGGCTATGGCTCCCTTCCCTGAGTTTGCCACGACAGCAGCGCGCGCCTATTTCCTGACTCATAAGGAAAAGTCGTCCGCACCTTTTGTTACAGTGCTGGAAAACTCTGAGGAAGCGGTGGCGGCCCTTACAGCTTGGGTGCAGGAGCTTGCCCCTCTTGTGCAGAGCCCCAATGCGGTTAATGGCGTTCTGTCCTATGACGACATTGATCTTTTTGCTGCGCTGCACAGTCTGTCTCTTATTCGTGGGGTGCAGTATCCCGCTTCGGTTCAGACTTACCGTCAGACACTCTCCAAGCTTTGTGGTATCCCGTTGCTGGATCCGGTTGCCATCTAATGGCGCATTGTGGCCCCCTGCTGGATGTGCGTGAACTCAGCGTGGGCTTTCGTGCTGGTGGGCGGATTGTGCCGCTGGTGGAGCGTGTTTCCTTTGCGGTGCATGAGCGTGAGATCATGGGGCTGGTGGGTGAATCCGGCTGCGGTAAATCGGTTACCGCCATGGCGCTCATGGGGTTACTCGATAGCCCCGGTATGAGGGTGGAAGGCTCTATCCGTTTTCGGGGGCAGGAGCTGGTTGGCCTTGCCCCCCGACATTTCAGGAAATTGAGGGGGCGTTCCATCGCCATGGTGTTTCAGGACCCCATGACGGCTTTTACCCCGGTCTATACCGTAGGCTGGCAGATTGATGAGCAGATCATGGTACATGAGGCGCTCCCGCGCAGGCAGGCGCGGCAACGGACGCTTGGGCTGCTGGCTGATATGGGCGTGCCTGATCCGCAAAGAACGGCGGATAGCTATCCTCATCAGCTTTCGGGGGGGCTACGCCAGCGGGCCATGATTGCCATGGCCTTGTCCTGCAAACCGCAGCTTCTGATTGCTGATGAACCGACAACCGCGCTGGATGTAACCGTGCAGGCCCAGATACTGGACCTGCTTCGTGGCCTGCGTGAAGAGCATGGTTCTTCAGTGCTGATGATTACCCATGACATGGGCGTTGTAGCCGAAACCTGTGATTCGGTTGCAGTTTTTTACGCGGGGCGGGTTGCTGAAACTGGTCGGGCGCGGGATGTGTTTGTCAGTCCTGCACATCCTTATACAGCCGCCCTGCTGGCCTCTATTCCACCGTTGAGCGGGGAGCGGCCTTGTCGCTTGCCTGCTATTGCTGGCGCGCCGCCCGTTCCGGCACAACGGCCCGCAGGGTGCGCTTTCCTGCCTCGATGCTCTTTTGCGCAGGCAATCTGCGCTCAGCCACAGGCATTGCGTGATGTGGGGGCTGAGCATCTGGCGGCTTGTATTTTGTCCGGTGGCGGGTTGGCCTCCCCTGTTACCTGTGCGCGTTGATATGGCACCTTCTGCCATAGTGCTGTCAGCACATAATCTGGTCAAAACCTATGGGCTGGCGGATGGGCGCAAGGTTCATGCGGTGGATGGTGTTTCCCTGACAGTGCATGCTGGCGAAGTGCTGGGGTTGGTAGGGGAATCAGGATGCGGAAAGTCCACGCTTGGGCGGTGCCTGCTTCGGTTGATGGATGTCTCTGACGGACAGATTGTTTTTGAAGGTCAGGATATTACCCACGTTGGTGAGGCGGCGCTGCGTCCTGTAAGGCAGCGCATGCAAATGGTTTTTCAGGACTCTCATGCCTCTCTCAATCCGAGGCGGCGGGTAGGAGACCTTCTGGCGGAGCCGTTAAAAGTGCATCGCCGACCGGACGGGAAGCGGCGTTCCGCAACGGAGATTGCGGAGCGCCTGTCCGAGCTGATGGATCTGGTGGCGCTCCCTCTCGTAGCCCTTAATCGTTATCCGCATGAATTCTCTGGGGGGCAGCGCCAGCGCATCAATATCGCAAGGGCGCTGGCGCTCTCTCCCCGGCTGCTTGTCGCGGATGAGCCGGTCTCGGCGCTGGATGTATCGGTGCAGGCTCAGGTTGTGAATTTGTTTGCAGACCTGCGTGAGCAACTGGGACTGACCTATCTTTTTATTGCGCATGATCTGGCTGTGGTGCGCCAGCTTTCAACGCATGTGGCTGTCATGTATCTGGGAGCTATTGTGGAAACCGGGGTGACTGATGTTGTCTTGCATCGACCTGCGCATCCTTATACGCGCGCCTTGATGCAGGCTGTGCCGCGCCCGGTCGTTGGGGCGCCGCGTCCACTTTTGTTGGGGGGAGATGTTCCTAGCCCTACCGTAAGGCAGGCAGGTTGCCGTTTTCATAAGCGTTGCCCTGTTGCGCAACTCTCGTGCGGCACAAACGTTCCAGTTTTGCGCAAGCTGGATGATGGGCGCACAGTCGCCTGTCACTTTCCATTGTCATGATAGAAACCCGTTTTTACGGATGTGATCCTGCGGGTATGCTTTTTTATAAAGTGCTGATTTACAAGCGCTCTATTTTCCTTAAAATTGCCGAAAATTTTCATAAACTGTTAAAGTTTTTTTCCGAGAGCGTTTGGCGGCATATGATTTAAGACTGTTGTCAGAGTGTATGAGGCATATCTGTAAAATGGTGGCGTGGCTTGGAAGATAGATTTGTTGACTGTGTGATAATTATTTCTAAACAAAATTGAAAAAGCGTAAAAACCAAATAAATATTTTGATGCAATGAGTTTAAAGCTCATAATGCAAAGTAAATAACTTATAAGTATTTTATTAAAAAAGTTCACTGCATTGATAATATTTTTATTTAAAATGGAAATACCATTTTAATATTTTGCGTATTATGTATAGTCACATCCTGTGTGTAATCGGGTCGTAATGCAGCGATACGACCCCGACTGAAAGTATGGCAAACATGGTGTACCCAGTTGAGGCGCTGTCGATCGCAGGGCTGGTGCTTTCGCCCTGCGTATCCGGGGCAGCCTATTTTGGTTTGCATCATCGTACCCGGCGCAGAGCTATGCTGCCGGTTTCCCCGCGCTGCCTGACAGATGCTCTGACAGGTCTGCCCAATCGGCAGGCTTTTTCGGAGTGGATGGAAAAAAATCTTTCTACCCGCCAGCAGCCTATCGGGCGCAAGGCGCTGCTCATGATCGACCTTGACCGGTTCAAGGAGATTAATGACGACAGAGGCCATTCAGTAGGCGACGAAATCCTGCGCGTGTTAGGGCGGCGGCTGCGGCACTGCATGGATGAAAAAAAGGGCGAATTTATAGCCCATGCCGGGGGCGACAAGTTTTTTGCCTGCTGTTCGTTTTCCAGTCAGCGCGGCGTTATGGATTTTCTGGCGCGTATGCGCCGAGTTCTGGCCCGCCCTGTGCGCTTGCAGGGTGGTAGTGTTGCGGTTGGTGCCAATTTTGGTGTCGCTTTTTGGGTTGATGGTGCGCCCGGCCGGGATGCGCTGCTGACCAGGGCCGAACTGGCCATGAACTGTGCCAGAAGTTCGGATCAGCAGGATGTCTGCTATTACGATCCCGCCATGGATCAGGCGCTCAGGCATAGGCTCAATATCGTTGATGAACTGCGCCACGCTATTGCGCGCAACCAGCTTAGCCTGTGCTATCAAGCACAAAAGCAGATTAGCGATAAAACCATTGTGGGGTTTGAAGCGCTCTTGCGCTGGGAGCACCCAATGTTGGGCGCAATTTCGCCTGTGGTGTTCATACCCGTCGCGGAAGAAACCGGACTGATACAGGAAATCGGCGAGTGGGTGCTGCGCACGGCCTGCCATGCTGCAAGCCAGTGGGAGCAGCCTTACCGTATCAGTGTCAATGTGTCCGCCGAGCAGTTTCATCATCATGATCTGCCGGGGCTGGTGCGCGAGGTGCTGGAAACAACCGGGCTTGCGGCATCAAGGCTGGAGCTTGAGCTGACAGAAACGGCTATTTTTACAGATATGGCACGTGCCAGGGCCATTTTGTACGAACTTAAGGATATGGGTGTTTCTATCGCCGTAGATGATTATGGCACCGGCCATTCATCCCTTGGGTTGATCCGCGATATTGTGTTCGACCGGATCAAGCTGGACAAGCTGTTTGTGCAGAATGCTCTTAGTAACGAAACGGACAGAGCTATTATCCGCGCTGTTATTTTCCTTGGCCATAGCTTGCAGGCTTCGGTGCTGGCCGAAGGCGTGGAAACGGAAGAGCAGTTTGCTTTTCTTGCAGCTGAAGGCTGTGATGAAATACAGGGCTTTTTGTTGAGCCGCCCTCTCCCGCTGGATCAGTTGGTGGCAACAGGCAAGGTGCGTCTGCTCGCTGCGTGAATAAGCCGGGCAGTGTCATATATAGCCATATAATTTACGTTTTTTATGAGCATTTAAAGTGCGACCCAATGTCGATTTTGGGTGTTTGCTCTGGTTTATGCGCATCCTACGGGATGCCCTCATCCAGAAAAGTGTGTCTTTTTATATACACCCAATAAACGCGTATTATTAATGACACATATTTCCATCGTAAATTATTGACTTGCACGGGCATGGGTGATTGAAATCGCTCAGGACGGCAGGCGAACACACTCTGTTTCGCGCCATAAAATTAAGGAAGTATTCAGGAGATGGATATTCTGTTCGCACAGATTATGCGCCACCAGCCTGCCCCGGCATTTGTTCAGGGCATGTGTTGCCGCTGAGCCCATATGCTGGGTGATTAACGCGGAGCTACAGTTTCCGCGAAAGATATTGTCAGACAATACGGTTCATGATGCCTGATGGATCAGGCGAAAGACCACTATTCATAAAGAACTCGCCATGCGTCTTTTTTCCCGCTCCAGTGTGCTTTTGGGTAGCGCCGCATCCGCTCTTTTTTTCTCTCCTGTTTCCGCACAGGCTTCGAGCGACCCTGAAATGGTTGCTTTGCGGCGTGAAATGCAAAGCATGAGAAGCGAAATCCATCGCCTGCAGTCCCGGGTGGCCAAATACGAACAGACCAGTCCGGTGAGTGAAACCCCGCACAAGCATGTGCCGCGGCATTTGCGTGTGGCGGGGGCTGATGAACCTCAGCCGGTTTTCAATGAACCAGCGCCTGTACATACGGGGCCACGCACCCTTGCGGAAAGCCGTGTTGCTGTACCCGAAGGCCCGGCCATGTCATGGAAAGACTTCAAGGCTGCGTCCTCCAAGGAAGAAAGCGTGCATGTTGGCGGGATCCAGATCGGTTTCCCGAACGGACGCCCGACCATTGCCTCTGATGACAAAGCCTATGCGTTTTCCATCGGCTTGTTGGCTCAGGAAGATTTTGGTGGCTTCATGGGTGTGAGCCCCTCGCGCGCTGGTGGTAATTTCAATAATTTCACCCAGAATGCCCGCCGACTGCGCCTGTATTTCTCATGGCGTTATAAGGATTGGGTCGTCAACGTGACCCCGGATTTCGGTTCAAGCACGTTTGATGGTTCAGCCAGCTTGTTTGAAGCCAACGTCAATTACACAGGCCTGCGGCATACCACGCTGACAATCGGTTATTTCCAGCCCAGAATGGAAGAAGAAAGTGCCGAGCGTTCAGGGGCGTTTGAGTTTCTGGAGCGCCCGGCCATTGTTGACCTCGTGCGTAATATTGCTGGTGGTGTAGGCCGATTCAGTGTTGGTGGCGAACATTACGAAAAACGCTGGCTGGTTGCAGGTTATTTCACCGGCCAGAAATATGGTGATCGTAGCAAGGATAACACCATAACCGACAGCCAGACCGGTGCGGTCGTGCGTGCTGTCGGCCGTCCTTATGTCACCAAGGATATTGATGTGTTTGCCGGGGTCGGCGCCACGGCGGCCTTTAAGGTGAATAACGGCAGCAAGGGACGTCGTTATACCGCTTCGGACAACACGAATATTCCTTTGGGTGAAACCAGTCTGCTGACATCGGGCGTCCTGTCCAATGTTTCGCAGATATGGGCTGCCGGGCCGCAGCTTGCGCTACGTTGGAAGCGTTTCCTGCTTAAAAGTGAATACTACCATATTGGTGTGCAGCAGGGCGCATCTGTCGAGGCGCCATCGGTGCTGCGCTCTTTCGGGTTTGACGGGTGGTATGTTGCCGCAAACTATACGCTGCTTGGCAACCCGCGTGCCTATAACGAAAAAATCGGCGCGTTTACGACGCCGGGTGTGGTGTACGACTTTGATCCTGCCCACAATCACTGGGGTGCGCTTGAGCTTTCCGGTCGCTGGAGCGTAACCAACCTGCGTGATGGAGAGACAGGTAACCAGCAGACAACATGGGAAGGCGGGCTGAACTGGTACCCCAACCGTCATTTCCGTTTCATGCTGGATTATCAGCGTTTCATTATCTCTCGTGACCCCAATACAAAGGCTACCGTCAACCTGTTCGGCACGACAGGCAATGCCGTGGTCGGGCGTGTGCAGGCCGCCTTCTGAGTTCCTGCTTTCCAAAATATTTTTTGTAAACGCATTCTCGTGGAGCATACTCCCATGACACAGTTTTCTGGTATTACACGTCGTTCCGTTTTCCGTGGTGGTTTTGCGCTTGGCGCGGGGTTGGTCGCTGGCAGTCTGGTCGGGCGTCAGGCTCAGGCAGCGTCCTATTCCTTGCTGAATGTTTCCTATGATCCCACCCGTGAACTCTATGCTGATGTTGGCAAGGCATTCAGCACGCATTGGACGCAGGAGCACCCGGGCGATGTGGTGCGCGTACGCTCCTCTCATGGTGGTTCGGGTGCGCAGGCCCGTTCCGTTCTGGATGGTGCCCCGGCTGATGTCGTAACATTGGGCCTTGCCTATGATATCGACATTCTGGCGCAAAAAGGCCTGCTGGCGGCAGACTGGCAGAAGCGCCTGCCACATAACTCAACGCCCTATACCAGCACCATCGTTTTTCTGGTGCGCAAAGGTAATCCCAAAAACATTCACGACTGGCCCGATCTGATCCGTGGCGATGTGCAGGTTATTACCCCCAACCCCAAGACTTCAGGCGGGGCGCGGTGGAATTATCTGGCGGCATGGGGCTGGGCGTTGCAGCAGCCCGGTGGCTCGGAAGCAACGGCGCGTGAATATCTGAAGTCGCTCTATGCTCATGTGCCTGTGCTCGATACCGGTGCACGTGGGGCGACCAACAGCTTCGTTCAGCGTGGATTGGGTGATGTTCTGCTGGCATGGGAAAACGAAGCCCTGCTGGCAACGCGCGAACTGGGGCCGGACAAGTTCGATATTGTCGTTCCCCCCAAAACCATTCTGACTGAACCCCCTGTGGCCGTTGTGGACAAAAATGCTCAGGCGCATGGGACAACAGATGTGGCGCGCGCGTATCTGGACTTCCTGTTCTCTCCTGAGGGGCAGCATATCGGGGCTCGCCATTACTTCCGGCCTGTGGATCCGGCGGTTAAGGCAGAAACGGCTGCGTCTTTCCCGCATACGGACACGTTCGATATTGCCAGCCTTGGTGGATGGCAGAGTGTCCAGAAAAAACATTTTGCCGATGGCGGTATCTTCGATCAGATTTACGCCAAATAATCGCCCCTGATGGCGTGCAGGCCGGGTAGCCCATGAGGCTCCCGGCCTTTTTTTTATGTTACGCGTTCAGGTGGCTCAGGCACTGATCGAGTGCGCCTACCAGCCAGTCTATGTCATGATTTTGGAAAGCCAGCGGCGGGCGTAGTTTGAGAATATTGCCGTATGGCCCGGCCACGGATGTCAGCACGTGCGCATTGCGCAGGGCTTCGATCAGATCTAAAGCCAGCGCGCGGGCAGGTTCTTTTGTCTGGCGGTTGGTTACCAGTTCCAGCCCGATAAACAGACCGGCCCCGCGTACATCTCCAATACAAGAGTGTCTGCTCTGCAGGGCGCGGAGTTCAGATAGGAGCCTTTGACCGACATTTCGGCTATGTTCGAGAAGGTTTTCATCATGGATCACATTCAGCACGGCCTGTGCAGCAGCAATGGAAACCGGATTGCCGCCGAATGTATTGAAATATGGTGTGCTTGCGCTAAAGGAGGCCAGCACTGAGGCTTTGGCCATCAGGCCGGAAACCGGCATGCCATTGCCCATGGGTTTTCCGGTTGTGACAATATCGGGCACAAGACCGTGTCGGCCAAAGCCCCAGAAGGATTCACCTGTTCTGGCAAAACCCGGTTGCACTTCATCAGCGATAAAAACGCCGCCATTGCTGTGGACTGTCTGTAGCGCGGCCTGCAAAAAACCGGGCTTTCCCGGCAGAACCCCATCAGATGAAAAAATACTATCCGCAAGAAACCCGGCAAATTTCACGCCTTTAGAGGCCATATCGTCAATACAGGCCTGAATGCGTGCGGCAAACCATGCGCCTGTATCGGGTTCATCAACCCGATAAGCATCCGGCGCAGGCACCAGCCATGTTGTGGCATCTACAGGCTGCGCTCCCCCCAATGCAGGTGAGGCGCCCGATGTCAGGGCGCTGGTGCCATGATAGGCTTCCCGTGTGACGATAAGGCCGGTTCCCCCCGTATGGGCGCGGGCGATCCGAATGGCCAGATCATTGGCTTCGGAGCCAGTGCACATATACATGACGCGGTCTATCTGCTCTGGCATGGTGGCCAGAATAGCATCGGAATAATCCAGAATACGCTCATGCAGATAGCGGGTATGGGTGTTGAGCGCCTGCATCTGGTCGTGCACGGCTGCGACTACCGCAGGGTGGCAATGCCCGAGACTGGCAACGTTATTGTAAACATCGAGATATTGTGTGCCATCGGCATCCCACAGATATTGCCCCTGCCCCCGCACCAGATGAACCGGGGTGCGGTAGAACAGTCGGTAAGCATCCCCCAGAACTGAACGCCGGTTGATCAGGCCTCGTGTTTTGTCATCCAGTGAGGCCGCATTATCCGGCTGAAAACTGTTGGTATCCATGATGGTGGAACGCGGAATCATGGGAAGTTTTTCCTTTTGTGCCAGAGAGAGGCAGCAGGAGTATCTAGGCAGGTTACCGATTTTTGTTTTTTAACCGGAATAACTTTCCTTGTCACGGGCGTATACCCTAGCCTACTGTGCTGAAAAGACCGGCAAGAGCAAATGATTTTGTTCGTGCTTCAAATCATGAGACAGGGAGCCCGTGGGGCATCATGGCCTCTTTGCATGCAGACCCGTTGGATGATAGCAGCCTGACGCATATGGCCCATCAGGCTATGGCGCGTTACCCGTTGTGTTTCGGGGCGCAGATTACCTTGGTGACACGTTCTGAAAACGCTACATTTCGTGTAGAAACCGCGACACAGCGTTATGCGCTGCGTATTCATCGTCCCGGTTATCATGCGCTTGTGGATATTGAAAGTGAACTGGCCTGGCTGGAAGCCTTGCAGCGCGATACCGATATTCCTGTGCCTCAGCCCGTGATGGATTGCGAGGGGCATCGGGTGCTGACGCTGCCTGCCCCTGATGGTAGCCAGAGACACGCTGTGCTTTTCCATTGGCTTGAAGGGGAAACCCCGACCGCCTGCGTTGATCCGCTTTCGTTTCGGCAGTTGGGGGCGCTCACGGCCCGGTTGCATCAGCATAGTCGTGACTGGTCTCGGCCAGAGCCGTTCAGGCGGCTCGTATGGGATCATGAAACCATGGTGGGGCCGGCAGGGCATTGGGGGAACTGGCAGGAGACCCCCGGCCTGTCGGCTGCTGACAGGCATATTATTGCTCAGGCCATGCAGCAGGCTGGGCAGGAGCTGGCAGCTTACGGCATGGCGGGGGAACGATATGGCCTGATCCATTCAGACCTGCGTCTGACAAACCTGATCCTGCACCCATCCGGCACGCGGATCATTGATTTTGATGATTGTGGCTTAGGTTGGTACATGCACGATCTGGCAGCGGCTATCAGTTTTGAAGAACATCATCCCGCTGCTTCGGCATGGGTGGAACACTGGCTTGATGGTTATGAACGGATTGCCCCGCTGTCGGAAGAGGATCGCGGCATCCTCCCCGCCCTTTTCGTGCAGCGGCGCACGCAGCTGACAGCTTGGGTAGGCTCTCATGCGCAAACGGATATGGTGCGCAGTCTGGGGAGCGGTTGGCTGGCGCATACAGTACGCCTGTGCCGTTGTTATCTGGATGGAAAAAGCTGGCCCATAGGCGTGAGTTAACGCCCTGCGCTATGGGGCCTGTCAACACGGATTCAGTTATGTTGGAGAGGCATTATTGCTTGTTACGGTAATAAATGCCTGTGTTATCGCATCTGTAAATGGTCTGGGCGGAAGAAAAGAAACCTTCTTTGGGTTTTTCACCGATTACCCGGCAATGGGCCTGCTCTATGAATTGATCCCATTGCTGGTTCTTATAATTATCCAGCAGAATTTCAGCGCCCCACATTCCCAACCCGACCACAATCAGGGCAGCCAGGATAATGCACACAGTCTTTATGTGCCTGAACATGGTTTATTCCTTAAAGAACGGTTTTTTTAGCGGCAGCGTTTTTCTTGGGATTCTTTGTAGTCTACAGCTTTGTATGACTCTGGCACTGTCCCGTAGGCCACGCAAGGGCGATGAGGCAGGTTCTGCATAACGTCATGTCACAATATTGAGCGGTGGGGCCTGCCATAAAACTGTAACCCCTTACGTGTGATAATGACCCTTGGGTTTGTAGCAGAGCAACCGGCTGCAACCGTATTCGTTGATTTATATCAAGGTCGGCCTGCCGATATTTTGCCAGTGTCTGGCAGCGCCCGGGCGACAGGGTGATCAGTAAAGTGTGGCCTGCAATAAAAGAAAAAAACCTGTCGTATGGCATGGCCCACTGCGTCTTGATGTATTTGCTACAGGAAAACCGTCATGGGTATAAAAGTCGCCGTTATCAAGGAAAGCGGAGCGCAGGAACGTCGTGTTGCCCTTGTGCCCTCTGTTGTCCCGCGCATTGCCAAGCTGGGATGCGACCTGCTGCTTGAGGCTGGCGCGGGAGAGGCTTCTTCCTACCCTGATGCCAGTTATCAGAATGTGACGATCCAGCCCGATCGGGCGGCTATGCTGAATGCCGCGGATATCGTTCTGGCGGTTGAACCGCCAGCGCTTGATGTCGTGCGCGCCATGAAGCCCGGCGCTATTCTGGTATCGTTCCTGTACGGTCGGAATAATGTCGAACTGACCAAGACGCTGCGTGACGGAAAAATTACGACCTTTGCCATGGAGCAGGTGCCCCGTATCAGCCGCGCACAGGCTATGGATGCGCTCTCCAGTCAGGCGACGCTTGCCGGATATTACGCCGTGCTTCTTGGTTCGGTCAGTATGCCCAAGATCCTGCCCATGATGACAACGGCCGTGGGCTCCCTGCGTGCTGCACAGGTTCTGGTTATGGGGCTGGGTGTGGCCGGGTTGCAGGCCTTGGCAACCGCCCGCCGGTTGGGGGCCATAACCGAAGGGTATGATGTACGCCCCGAAACGCGTGATGAGGCCCGCTCCCTCGGTGCGAAATTTGTCGATACCGGCGTGGATGCCACCGGTCAGGGAGGCTATGCCCGTGAACTGACGGCGGAAGAAAAAGCCAAGGTGCGTGCAGTACTGACCGAGCACATCGCCAAGGCGGACCTGATTGTGACCACTGCGGCGGTTCCCGGTCGCAAGGCGCCCCGTCTGATTGATGCCGAGCAGATTGCAGGCATGAAACCCGGCGCCGTTATTGTTGATATGGGTGCCGAAGGCGGCGGTAACTGCGAAGGCACAAAACCGGGAGAAACAGTCAGGGTTGGCCCGACGACACTGATCGGCCCACTTAACCTGCCCTCTCGGCTGGCGGAGCAGGCCAGCGAGCTTTACTCCAAAAACATTCTCAACCTGCTCGAACAGATCATAAAAGACGGCAAGGTTACGCTGGACATGACGGATGAGGTCATTGCCAAGACACTGGCCACCCATGATGGCGCGATTACGGCCGATGCCGTGCGCGAGGCTGTTGAAGGTGTGCCTGCGGGTCAGGCGTCCACACCCACTGCCCCACCATCCGCCAGCCCGACCGCGAAAGGATAACCCGCCATGATTACGTCCATGACGTTCATCATCGCTCTCTATATCTTTGTACTGGCCGGTTTTACCGGTTATATCGTGATCAGCCGGGTGCCTTCCATCCTGCATACACCGTTGATGTCAGGCTCCAACTTTATCCATGGTATTGTTGTGGTTGGTGCGCTGAGCGTGCTGTTTTCCGCGACAAACATTGCCGAGCAGGTCATCGGTTTTTTCGGCGTGCTGCTCGGCGCAGGCAATGTCATGGGGGGGTATGTCGTAACCGATCGCATGCTGGCCATGTTCCGCCCAAGCGCCAAACCCGCCGCCACTTCGGATGAAAAGAAGGCCCAGTCATGAGTGCGATCGAGTATATCGTTGGCCTGAGCGGCCTTGTTGCCTCTGCGCTGTTTATTTACGGCCTTAAGGATATGTCATCTCCCACTACGGCGGTGCGCGGCATCGTGGCGGCGGGCTGGGGTATGGTGTGTGTGGTTGCGGTCTGTTTCCTTGAGATTTTCAACGTATCCGAGGAGGCTCGTCCCCATTTGCCCGTTAATATCGGGCTGGCGGTTCTGGCATTGCTGCTGGGCGGATGGTGGGCCGGACGTAAAGGCCGCACGGTGGCCATGACCGCCATGCCGCAGATGGTGGCGCTGTTCAACGCCATGGGCGGGGGCGCGGCGGCGGCAGTGGCGGCGGTTGCCTTCCTCAAGCATGAAAGCAGCGTTCCTCTGCCCCTGGGTGTTACGGCGCTGGGCGGATTGATTGGTTGTATGTCCTTTAGCGGTTCCATCATTGCATGGGCCAAGCTGGATGGGCGTATGAACAAGCCTTTGCGGTTTAGTGGCCAGCAGGCGTTCAACGCCCTTGTTTTCGCGGCAACATTGCTGCTTGCCGGGCTGACCGTATGCTCACAACTGGAGCCCGCCCCGGTTGATGGGCCGTTTGCGGTTCTGTTTTTCATTGGTGCGCTGGCATTTGGTATCTGCATGACCGTGCCGATTGGTGGCGCGGATATGCCGGTGGTTATTTCGCTTTATAATGCCTTTACCGGGCTTGCTGTCGGGCTGGACGGCTATGTGATGTCAAACCCTGCCCTGATGGTGGCGGGTATGATTGTCGGCTCGGCCGGGACATTGCTGACCGTGCTGATGGCCAAGGCCATGAACCGTTCGCTTTCTAATGTGCTGTTTAGCAACTTCGGTGCGACTTCAACACAGGCCAAGGGGCCGGAAGGCGAAATGAAATCGGTTGGGCCGGATGATGCCGCAACCAGCATGCGTTATGCCTCATCGGTTATCATTATTCCCGGCTATGGTCTGGCGGTGGCACAGGCGCAGCAGAAACTGTACGAGTTCGTCAAGCAGCTTCAGGCGGCTGGTGTGGATGTCAAATTTGCTATTCATCCCGTAGCAGGGCGTATGCCGGGTCATATGAATGTGCTGCTGGCCGAAGCCGGTGTGCCGTATGACATGATTTACGATATGGAAGATATTAATGACAGTTTCGCCTCTACGGATGTGGCGCTGATCATTGGGGCCAATGACGTGGTAAACCCGTCGGCCCGCACGGATAAAACCTCCCCTATTTATGGCATGCCTATCCTGAATGCGGATCAGGCGCGGCAGGTTTACGTGATCAAGCGTGGGCAGGGAACCGGGTATTCCGGTGTGGAAAACCCGCTTTTCTTCCTCAAAAATACCGCCATGGTTTATGGCGATGCTCAGGCTGTCCTGAGCAAGATGGTCGAAACCCTTAAAGGGCTGGGCAGTAACTGAACCCTTACTGCTCCAGAACCCAGTCGAGGAGATGAAAATGGCCGGAAAAATGAAAGCCGCGGTCTGTCACGAGTTTGGAAAGCCGCTGACGATCGAGGAACTCGACATTCCAACGATCAACCAGAACCAGATTCTCGTTAAGGTTGATACCTGCGGCGTCTGCCATACCGACCTGCACGCCGTGCGGGGCGATTGGCCTGCCAAGCCTACCCCGCCCTTTATCCCCGGACACGAAGGGATTGGGCATGTGGTTGAGGTCGGCAGCAATGTGGACTGGATAGCCAAAGGCGATATCGTGGGTGTGCCTTGGCTGTATTCCGCCTGTGGTCATTGCGAACACTGCTACGGTGGCTGGGAAACCCTGTGCGAAAAGCAGGAGGATACCGGCTATACCGTCAATGGCTGTTTTGCCGAATATGTGGTGGCAGACCCGAATTACGTTGCACGTATTCCCGCCGGTGTAGACCCTTTGCATGTGGCGCCGGTTCTGTGCGCGGGGCTGACAGTCTATAAGGGGTTGAAAATGACCGACACCAAAGCCGGGGACTGGGTTGCAGTCTCTGGTGTAGGTGGTCTTGGGCAGATGGCTATCCAGTATGGCGTGGCCATGGGCCTGAATATGATTGGCGTTGATATTGACGATGCCAAACTCGCTCAGGCCACGGAACTTGGTGCGGCACTGACCGTTAACGCCCGGGATACTGACCCGGCGGCGTTTATACAAAAACAGGTTGGCGGTGCGCATGGGGCTCTGGTCACGGCTGTGTCCCGCACGGCGTTTTCACAGGCGATGGGCTATGCCCGGCGGGGTGGCACCATCGTGCTGAACGGTTTGCCGCCGGGCGAGTTTCCTATTTCGATCTTCGATATGGTCATGGCAGGCACAACTGTACGGGGTTCTATCGTTGGCACCCGTCTTGATATGATCGAAGCATTGTCTTTCTATGCGCAAGGAAAGATTCGTTCTGTCGTCAAGGCTGACAAGCTGGAAAACATCAATCAGATTTTTGATGATCTCCAGAATGGCCGCGTTGCGGGTCGCATTGTCATTGATTTTCGGAACTGATCTGCCAAACCAGTAAGGAGCCATCACATGGCCTACGCGACAACTAATCCGTTCACTGCTGAGCAGGTAAAAGTTTACCCTAACGCCACAGATGCGGAAATTGATGCCGCACTGGACAAGGCACAGGCGGCCTACCTGTCATGGCGGCAGACCTCCTTTGCTGAACGTGCGAAAATCCTGCAGAAAGCAGCCGATATTCTGCGCCGGGACAGCGACAGCTACTCCCGTCTGCTGACGCTTGAAATGGGCAAGCTGTTTTCAGAAGCCAAGGCGGAAACTGAGCTATCCGCCGCTATTTTTGAATATTATGCCAAAAATGCTCAAGCCCTGCTGGTGGCGGAAGATCTGCCGGTAGCCAGTAAGGATGAAGGCCGTGCAAAGGTCATTCATCAGCCTCTGGGTATTCTGCTGGCCGTTGAGCCATGGAATTTTCCGTTCTATCAGGTCGCGCGTATCATTGCGCCGCAGCTTTCTGCCGGGAATACGATTGTTCTCAAGCACGCGTCCAACGTGCCACAGTCAGCCGAGGCGATGGACAAGCTGATGATCGAAGCGGGCCTTCCGGCCGGGGCGTTCCAGAACCTGTTCCCCTCCCATGCTCAGGTTTCGCGTATTATTGCAGACCACCGTGTGCGGGGCGTGGCACTAACCGGTTCTGAAGGCGCTGGGGCTAAAGTGGCGGCTGAGGCTGGCACTGCGCTCAAAAAATGTACCATGGAACTGGGGGGAGCTGATTCCTTTATCGTGCTCGAAGATGCCGATCTGGAAAAAGCGATCAAATGGGCTGTGTTCGGCCGCCACTGGAATGCCGGGCAGGTTTGCGTATCCGCCAAGCGCATGATTGTTGTCGATGCCGTTTACGACCGTTTTCTGGCAGGATACCGCGAAGGTGTCAGCAAACTGAAAATGGGCGATCCGATGGATCCCACCACCACGCTGGCACCGCTGTCTTCACAGGGGGCCGTGGATAGCCTGAAAACTCAGGTGCAGGGTGCTGTAGCCGCCGGTGCCAAAATGGAAGAAATTCCGCTGGAAATGCCAAATGCGGGCTCGTTTTTCCGTCCCGTTATCCTGACGGATGTCGGTGCGGAGAACCCGGCGCGTCGTGAGGAGTTCTTTGGCCCGGTAACGTTACTGTTCCGCGCCAAGGACGAAGCCGACGCCATCGCGATTGCCAATGACAGCCCATACGGTCTGGGTGGCTCTGTCTTTACCAAAGACGAAGCGCGTGGTGTGCGGGTTGCCGAGCAGATCGAAACCGGCATGGTTTATATTAACCATCCCACCATGGTGAAGGCTGACCTGCCCTTCGGTGGTGTGTTGCGCTCCGGGTTCGGGCGTGAACTTATTGGCCTTGGTATCAAGGAATTCGTTAATCACAAGCTGATTGACGTGGTTGATATCGACGCCCCGTTCTGAAAACAATCAAGGCAGGGTGCTTTTATAAGCACCCTGCCTTGAAGAAGAACCGGATAATAGCATCCCGGCCGGGTTTTTCTCGGCCGGGATTGTTTTTGTCTGGCTCAGGCCAGAAGCATGTCGTGGTGCTGCTGCTCGATGGCGTAATCATCCAGCTCATACGTGTCCATGCTGTTGGGTAGTTGAAAGCGCTTGATCAGTTGATTGAGCTTTTGCCCTTCTTCAGCCAGAAGGTGCGAGGCTGCATTGAACTGCTGCGCTGCTGCCGCATTCTGTTGCGTGGTCTTATCCAGAGAACCGACAACGGTGTTGATCTCAAACAGTCTTGCGGACTGATCCTTGGATTCCTGAGCAATCACATCAAAATTAGTGCCCATGCTCTGGATGAAGTCTGCGGTCAGCCGCATGGTATCGCTGCCATCGCGCACTTTGCCGGAGCCTGTTTTGATGTCCGTGTTGCTCTTGGTAACCAGCGCCCGGATATCCTTTGCCGCTTCCGAGCTTTTCTGGGCCAGTGCGCGCACTTCGCTGGCAACGACGGCAAAGCCCCTGCCCACCTCCCCTGCTCTCGCGGCTTCTACACTGGCATTGAGCGCCAGAACATTTGTCTGAAATGCAATGGTGTCGATCACGTCGATCACGCTGACAATATGTTCCGCATTGTTTTCGATCCGCTGCATGGCATCTTCAATATCATGCGTAATATGGGCAGATGTGGTGACGGAACTGCGGGCATTATGGCTGACTTCTCGCGCTTCATTCGCGCTTTCTGCGGCTTGAAGGACTTTTTGCGAAATATCGGCGACAGCGGCAGCGGCTTCTTCCAGCGAGGCGGCCTGTCGTTCTGTACGGGTGGCGAGGTTTTCTGCCCCTGTAACCATTTCCTGCGTGCTGTGGTTCATGATGTCTACAGTTTCGGAAATGGCGGCAAACGTATTGGCTAATGCGATCAGTGAATGATTGAAATCATGCCGCAGGGGTTCAAATTCAGGCGAAAAAACCGTCTCAATCTGAAAAGAAAGGTCCCCCGTAGCCATACGACGCAGGGCAGTAGCCAGCCCGCTGGTTGCCTGTCGTAGCCTCTCCTGCGCCATGCGCTCCGCCCGTTCCTGTATGACAAGGCGTTCGGAATCAGCTTTTTGTCGCTGCCGTTCGGCATCCTGCTGTAGTTTTGTATTGTCGATTGCTGCCGCGCGGAAAACATCGAGGGAGCGGGCAATCTCGCCTATTTCATCCTTGCGCCTACCATACGGCACGCTGATATCCGTATTGCCTCCAGCTAGATCCTTGATCAGTGTGTTGATCGTTTTTAGCGGGCGCAGAATATTGTAATGCACGGTCAGGGCAGAGGCGATCAGGATTGCGAAAAGGAACGCATAGGCAATCTGTATTCGTGTACGGGTCTGATCGTAAATTTTCACCGCATCTTTTGCATAGGATACAGCATGGGCCGTATTGATTGTGCGCAACGATGCCAGAGTGCCGGACATGGCCTGTTGTTGTTGCAGCAACTGTGAATCTGCTTCGTTAATGGCGCTTCTATCGCCTGCGGAAAATGTGTTTTTGAAAGTGGTTTTGTGCGTGGTGCCATAGCGGTTCCATTCAGCCAGTAACTGGCGGAATAGCGCCTTTTCCTGCTTGGACGTTACCAGAGGCTCGTAAACCTTGATCGCGGCGGAAACGCTCTGCTCGATCGGTTCGATCATGGCTTCCAGAGAGGTCAGTGCCTCGGGTGATGTCGCACCAATTTCATCGCTTTCCGTAGAGCGGAAAGCGCGTAATTGCTCGTCAATCACACCGATGGCTTTGATACTCGCCAGAGATTTCTGGTTAATCTGGTCAATTTCCAGATTAACCCGCTGTAATCCACCAATGGAAGAAAATCCTGCAAAAATACAGGACAGCAGAATAAAGACCTGCACAAGCCCCATGGAGGCCCTGATACTGACAGTCGGCAAGGGTCACCCACTCTATTATTCGTACCTTTAACAAGGTGCGACAGGTTGAATACTTTTAGCACGACCGTGCCGTGATCCGACGCGCGTATTCTATGAGTGATGGTGACATGTTGCCAATATGTTAAATCATGACAGTTTTATTGAATAATCCCTGCCATGGCTTTTGCGGACTTTCGTGCGGCCTTCCGTTCTTTCATGGCCATGTGTTCATAGCGGATACGCTGGCGCAGCCAGTTTAGCATGCCTGAAAACGTCAGTACGGAAATGCCGATGAACATCCAGCGATCCAGCGGTTCATGGAAAACCAGATAGCTCAGGACAACAGCCCAGACCATCTGCGTATATTGCGGCAAGGCGACCCGGTTGGCCGGTGCGCGGGCGGTGGCCAACATCATGAGCAATTGCCCAAGCGCTGCCAGAAAACCGTAACCGAACAGAAAAATCCACGCTTTTACATCGGCGGGCCAACTGACATGCACCCCCATTAGCAAGCCGTTGCCGATCAGAGGGCCGATCAGACTGGAGCCGAATAGGGAAAGCCTTACGCTTTCCGTACTGGCTAGCCGATAGGCAATGACGCTGCCTGCATTGGCGAAGGCAGCCATCAGGGCGCATAAATGGCCGAGATTGAGCGGCCTTACGCCCGGCCGCAGGACGATCAGAACACCGACAAAACCCAGCACAACAGCCAGCCATGCCCACGCGCTGACCTTTTCTTTCAACAGCACGACAGAAAGAATGGTCACGAACAGGGGCATGAGAAACATGAGAGCAAGGGCTTCAGGCATGGAAAGAAGCATAAAGGCTTCAACACTGCATGCTGTCGCGGCAAAGACGCATACAGCCCGCAGAACCCACATGCCTTTTTGCTGAGGACGTATAATATCAAGATAGGATTCATGAGGCTGCCGGAGAAATGGCAGAATCAATAACCCAAAGACGCCGCCGGAAAATGCAACCTCAAACGGGTTCAGTTGTCCGGCCAGCAGCTTGGAGAAAGCATCGCTGATAGAGAATGCGGCGTAGCTGCCCAGAGCGAGCATCATACCAGAGAAAAGGGTTTTTGAATCCATGTCCCCCTTCTACCGCAATGAAAAAAGCAGGACAAACCCATTTATATTAATAAAGATTCTGAATTGATGATTTAACGTTGCAGATGCAAAGTAAAAAGAATGCGGTCGTGATGATTATTCATCTATGTTTTTAATGGGCGTGGATGCAAAAAAATTTCGAGACAGTGTCTGGTAGAAATTGCGATAAAAAATTCTTTTATTGCAAGATATTGTATCTGAAAACACAGGCCCCGCTGGGCAATACCTAGAGCATCCCCGCTGTGCGGATTGATACTGCCAAGCCTTCGATAATGCTCTGAACCAAAGGGCAGCCAGACCCTTTTTGTTCGAAGGCGTATATTGATTTTAAGGAAAAAATCTGGCTGGGGGACCTGGATTCGAACCAGGGCTGACCGGGTCAGAGCCGGTAGTTCTACCGCTAAACTATCCCCCAGCGGTAACAGTGTGGTGTGGGCTGTAAGGCCGTGTTCCGCTCTGTTGGCGCTCTAGTATCATTGGGGGGTGGGGTGTGCAACCCCCCTGACAAAAGAATTTTCAAAAAATCATACATTTGTCTTGTCCGAAGGGCGTTAGAGACCCAGAATACTAAGCAACATCCCTCCACTCCAAAACGGCAAGGACCGGACTATGGATCGCATCACGCCCTGGCCCGGCCCCATGGGCAGGCCTCCTCCCGATATCCCCGCTACGTCCCGTGGTGGAGATGATCGTCTTTTTGCCGCACTGGATCTTGGCACGAATAACTGCCGTCTGATGATTGCGGCGCAGACAGCAGGCGGTTTCCGCGTGGTGGATAGTTACAGCCGTATGGTGCGGCTGGGCGAAGGCCTGCAGCGGACTGGCCAGCTCAGCCCCGATGCCATGGCCCGTACTCTGGATGCTTTGCAGGCCTGCGCTGACAGGCTTGAGCGTAAGCCTGTTCATGCGCTGCGTGCGGTTGCGACCGAGGCTTGCCGTCGTGCGAGCAATGGCGAGACCTTTCTGCATCGGGTTCGTGAGCAGACCGGCGTTGAAATCGACATTATCTCAGGGCGGGAGGAAGCCAGCCTGGCGGTGGAAAGCTGCGCCAATCTGCTGCACGATCCGCGTTTCGGTCAGCCACGCAGCCGTGCGTTGCTTTTTGATATTGGCGGCGGTTCAACAGAGATCGCATGGGTGCGTACTGATTCTGGCAGAAAAACAGAATCTCTCATCGGTTATTTGAGTCTGCCAGTGGGGGTGATTACGCTCTCCGAGCAGTTCGGCCCCGTTCACGCGCTGGATGATCAGGTATACCGGCGTATGGTTGCGCATACGCGTGAACTGCTGCGTGATTTTGAAAGCGTGCACCGTATCGGCTCGGAAATCCGGCGCGAACAGGCACGTCTGATTGGCACCAGCGGTACAGTGACAACACTGGCCAGCCTTATTCTAAATCTGCCCCGCTATGCCCGTGCGGCAGTGGATGGATCACTGCTTCCTGCATCCAGCGCACGTCTGGCTGTGCGTACTTTGCAGAAAATGGGGTTTGCTGGCATAGAGCGTCACGGTTGTATCGGGCCGGATCGAGCGCCTTTTGTGTTGCCGGGATGCGCGATTTTTGAAGCCATCCATGATATGTGGCCTATAGAAGATATCATTGTCGCGGATCGTGGGCTGCGCGATGGCATGATCCTACGGATGATCCGTAAGGAAGGTATGCCCGCAGCACCGCGCCGTTCAGTCCGCCCCGCCCTGCTCAGGCGAGGCATTTCGTTTCAGCATTCCATGCAGGCTACAGGTTCATGAACGACAGGAAAAACCGTTCGTCCGGTTCTTCTTCAACACTCCGCGTCCCCGGACGTGCAAGAAAAAGCAAGGCAGCTCCGGGTGCGGAGCGTAGTCAGGATGACTCTCTGGCCGCGCAAAAAATCCGCACACAGGCAGTAACGCTGCGCACCAGTCGAGGCCGCACGACCGCCCAGCAACGCTGGCTGGCCCGGCAACTGAACGATCCTTATGTGCAGGCTGCCCAGAAACAGGGTTGGCGTTCACGGGCGGCCTTCAAGCTGATCGAACTGGATGAGCGCTTTCATCTGATCCACCCCGGCATGAAGGTGGTTGACCTCGGGGCAGCTCCTGGCGGGTGGAGCCAGGTTCTGGTCAAGCGTGGTGCGGCGCAGGTGGTCGGGGTTGATCTTCTGCCGGTCGAACCCGTGAGTGGTGCCGAAATCATTGAAGGTGACTTTACCGACCCGGACATGGCTGGGCGGTTGACTGCCATGCTGGGGGGGCGTGCGGATATGGTTGTATCCGACATGGCTCCCAATACGACAGGACATGCCCCGACAGACCATCTGCGGATCATCGGTCTGGCGGAAGAAGCGCTGCATTTTAGTTTCGAAATTCTGGCGGAAGGTGGCACTTTTGTCGCCAAGGTTTTTCAGGGGGGCGCTGAAAAAGCCATGCTGGATACGCTCAAGCAGGCTTTTGCGCTGGTGCGGCATGCCAAGCCACCGGCCAGCCGCAAGGATTCAGCTGAATTGTATGTGGTGGCAACGGGGTATCGCCCGCAACGGCTTGAAGCGGCAGCCGCCCGCAATCAGGCTTGAGACTGCGCGAGACAGATAAACATGACCGATACAACGCTGGATGCCCGGGGGCTGAACTGCCCCCTGCCCGTTCTCAAGGCCAATCGGGCTCTGCGGGGCATGCCGGAAGGCGCCAGGCTGCGCGTGCTTGCCACGGATAGGGCGTCCATTGCCGATTTTCAGGTATTCTGCCGTGAAACGGGGCATGCCCTCGTCGCCTTTACGGATCAGAATGGCATCTATGCTTTTACCATAAAGCGCCGTGCGGAAAGCCCAAATTCCTCCCCAGCCGAGCGTTCATGATTTCGTTTGGCCACCAAGGCTTGGCAGATGCCTGCATATCGGGGTATTGGCATCCCCTTCAAGATGGATAGGAACGCCAGCCCCATGTCGGATCATGTCGCATCGCTTTCATTCGAGGATGCTCTCTCCGAACTGGAGAAAATAGTAAGAGACCTCGAAGGAGGGCAGATGAAGCTGGAAGACGCCATAGCGGCGTATGAGCGTGGCGCTGCGTTACGCCATCATTGTGAAGCGAAACTGAGCGAGGCGGAAGCCCGCGTGCAGGCAATTGTGCAACGGTCCGACGGGGTGTTGGACATGAAACCTTTGGACTGAAGTCGAATGACCAACCCGACTCACACCCTCTCTTCCCGCGTGGCCGAAGGCGGCGCCTTGCTCAAGCAGGATATGGCCACCCGCGCTGCCGTCATGGAAAGCGCGATAGACCATCTGCTGCCGCCGACTACGGGGGGTGATGCCCGCCTGTGGGATGCCATGCGTTATGCAACGCTGGGCGGCGGCAAGCGTCTGCGTGGCTATCTGGCCATTACTACGGCAGCGCTGTTTGATGTGCCCGAGGCGCAGGCGGCCCGTGTGGCGGCCTCTGTTGAGATGCTGCATGCCTATTCTTTGGTGCATGACGACCTGCCGGCCATGGATGATGATGACATCCGCCGCGGGCAACCCTCCACACACCGCAAGTTTGATGAAGCAACCGCTATCCTCGCAGGTGATGCTCTTCAGACAAAGGCTTTCGATATTCTGGCATCAAGCAAGACCCATGAAAGTGCTGAAGTCAGAATCGACCTGATCTCAGCCTTTGCCGAAGCCTCCGGGGCTGCTGGCATGGTGGGTGGTCAGATGATTGACATGGAAGGTGAAGGCCGAGCCCTGCCGCTGGCAGAAGTCAGCCACCTCCATGCGCTCAAAACCGGTTGCCTGATCCGTTATTCTGCTGAAAGCGGCGCAATCCTTGGTCAAGCGACGCCCGATCTGCGGGCACGCCTGCGTTCCTATGGTACTGCCATTGGTGCTGCCTTCCAGATTGCGGATGATATTCTCGATACAACCGCCACGGCGGAAGAACTTGGCAAGACAGCCGGCAAGGACGAAGCCGCAGGGAAGTCCACTTTTGTGGCTCTGCTTGGCATCGATGGTGCTCGTAAGGAAGCCGCACGCTTGACCGAACAGGCGATTGCCGACCTTGCCCCCTTTGGCGCCCGTGCGGATCGACTGCGGGATCTGGCCTATTACGTGATCGAACGGAGAAACTAGAACCATGGCCGATCAA
>NZ_JAFVMG010000010.1 GCF_017377745.1 Acetobacter suratthaniensis
TGGCTTCGACATCGTGACGGGTGGCACGGACTCGCACCTGCTTCTGGTTGATCTGCGGCCCAAGAAGGTGACGGGCAAGGCAGCGGAACACGCGCTGGAACGTGCTGGCATTACGGCCAACAAGAACGCTATTCCGTTTGACCCGGAAAAGCCCGCGATTACGTCTGGCGTGCGCCTTGGCAGCCCGGCGGCGACAGCTCGTGGTTTCCGTGAAGCCGAGTTCCGCCAGATTGGCGAGATGATTGATGAAGTGCTGAGCGCACTCGCCGCCTCCGGTGGTGAAGGCGATGCGAGCGTGGAGCAGGCGGTGCATGCCCGCGTCAAAGCTCTTTGCGCGCAGTTCCCGATCTATAAACGATAAGAACTCCGCATTTCAGAGTGAGGAAAAGGCGTGGGGGAAACCCCGCGCCTTTTCTGTTTGCAACCTGTGCAAAGCGTGAGGTTGGCGCTGCGCTGCGGCCATAAGGCGGTAGAGGGTGTTCTGTGCACGCCATATTTCAGAGCGACATCTGACGCCGCAGCCTGTTCTTCCGTTATGAGTTTGTGCGCTGTTTCGGCTTCATGGGGCTTGAGCTTGGCAGGGCAGCCCATATGAATGCCTCGCCCGCGCGCCAGTCTGCGCCTTTCGGCGGTGCGTTCACGAAGAAGCGCGCGCTCAAATTCGGCAAAAATGGTCAGGATCATGCGGCCTGCGGCGGATGTCGTATCGGCCCTGTGGACGGGGCGCCTCAGGCTGGCAGTTTTTTGCTGATCAGCCCTGTCGGGCTTGAAGCGGTTAATGGTCTGGGCGGGTGCCATGTCGGGGGAGAGGTGATCTTTCAGGTGGCGGAGCAGTTGCGCCGGGCCTGTCAGGAGCAGGTAAGCCATGTCGGGCGGCTGGAAATCGAAATAACCGGGGCAGCCGCCCTATCTCAGGATGAGGATGTTCTGGCTGATCTGCATCAGGTGCATGCAATGGTGGTGCGCCTTTCGTTAGATGATTTTGGTTCGGGTTACTGGTCTTTTTCGCACCTGCGGGCATTTTTTGTTGGTAAGATCAAGATTGATGCTGCCTTCGTGCGCGATGTCGCAGCAAGGCACGGAATGGGCCGCCGTGGTGAAAGCTGCGGCCGACATTGGTCTACGGCTTGGTATTCCCGTTGTGGCCGAGTGCGTCGAAACAGAAGAACAGTTTCATAGCATTGTATTGGAAGGACGCACGGAGGCGCAGGGGTATTTTATTTCAACCCTGAAGCCCTCTGCCCGTGCTCTGGATACTATAAACATCCTTAATGGAAATGAAAGCAGCGCTTCCTTTGTTAAAGGGGATGAAATGGATATTTATATTTCAGGTTCTGGCAGGTTAAAAGAAATTTACAGCAGGTAAACGTTTGCATTTTGTTTTGAACATGATTAACGTTTTCGTGAAGCAGGAGTGCATATCATGATTGATCTCAAAAAGGCGCTTCCTACGTGGAATAGCGCGGATCAGAAAATCGGCCAAAGTGTATGGAGCGCCGTTAACGGCGATCTGGAAAAAATTCTCCTGCGTGCCTACAGGGCATCAGATTCCAGTCTTCAGGTCATGAAAAGTGATGTTCTGGCCGAAGAAGTGAAGAAATTTTCCTATATCAGTCAGGGGAATTTCTGCGATGATTATTTTGCCGTGCAGGAACATATTGCCAACCGTCTGGCGGGAGAGGTGGATTATATCCGCTATCTCAGTCAGGTTTATGCACAGTATGTGAGCGGCCTTGTTGAGAGTCTTGTAAAGAAAAAGTCCCTGTTTAGTGGTAACAGGAACCAGCTTATCGAGTCACTTATAAAGTCCGTTATGTCAGATATATCCGTTGTGATGTATCATTACTTCATTCAGCTTAATAAAGCGGCGGATGAAGCCCGTGCGGCGGCTCAGGCGGAACGTGAGCAGCGCGCAGCGGAAGACCGTAACGTGATTGCGGTTATTACCGAAGCGCTGGCGGCCCTGTCCGATGGGGATCTGACCTACCGGATCGATAGCGGTATGCCAGAGCGGGTTGAGGTGTTGAAGGAAAATTTCAATGCCATGGCCGAGCGTCTTGAAGATACCATGAAGCGGATTTCTGGCAATACGCAGGATGTCATGGCTAATGCCGATGGCATCCGTCAGAGTAGTGATGATCTGTCCCGCAGGACAGAGCAGCAGGCCGCAACACTGGAAGAGACTTCTGCTGCTCTGGCATTGGTCACGCGCAGAATCCGCCAGACCACGGAAGAAACGCAGCAGGCCCATAAACTGGCCGACGCCGCACGGAGCGATGCCATACAGTCTGCCACGGTTGTGCAGAACACGGTTGACGCGATTAACAAGATTGAGAAATCATCCGAGGAAATCGCGAGTATTGTCGATATCATCGGCAATCTGTCCTTCCAGACTAATATTCTTGCACTGAACGCCAGTGTTGAGGCGGCGCGTGCGGGTGAGGTGGGGCGTGGTTTTGCTGTTGTGGCAAGCGAAGTGCGTGTTCTGGCCCAGCGTTCAGCCGAGGCGGGGAAAGATATTTCCGCTCTTGTCAGCCGGTCTGGTACGCATGTGGCGGCAGGCGTTTCGCTGGTGCGCGAAACGGGAGAACTGTTGCAGCGGATTGTGGCGCAGATTCAGGATATTAATGTGCTGGTCTCGAATATCGCTTCAGCCGCGCAGGAGCAGTCATCCAGTATGAGCCAGATTGGCATTGCCATGACGGACATGGAGCAGACGACACAGCAGAATGCAGCGGTGGCTGAGGAAAGTGCTGCCGCCAGCCATAATCTTGCTACCATGTCCGATGAGCTTGCGCGTCTGGTTGCGCAGTTTAGGCTTGATGGACTTTCGTCGCAGCCCGCCCGCCAGATTGGCAGAGCGGCTTCGCGCAATGGTAATCTGCGATTGCGTTAAATATCCTGCATAGTGCGGGGTGTTGAGATAAAAATCGTTTTGTGACCGGGTGTTTTTCTCTCGGTCACATACGGTTTTCCTGTGCGCCTCAGTCGCTATCGTCAGCGGTTGTGCCGGGAAGCGGCTGGCCTGAAAGCTCGCGCAGGCACATATCAACAAAAGCGGAAACCCTGAGCGGTAGCCTTTGCTCCGTAATGGTAAACAGCCCATAGACAAGGGGTGCGCAACTATCGGTTAACGCCAGATAGGATAATGGCTTGTCATCAAGGGCGCGCTGGTTGCGCGGGCGGGCATTGCCCATGCCAAAGCCAACCCCGCGGGCAGCCAGACTGCGGATAACATCCATGCTCGGATAATGGCCCGCGATCCGGGGCGTGATGCCAGCACTGGAAAAAAGCTGTAAAAAATAATCGCGCGAAAAAGGCAGATCGAGCAGTAGAAAAGGCTCTCCCGCCAGATCCCGCAGGTGAATACGCTTTTTTCGGGCGAAAGGATGATCGGCCGAGGTAAAGACGTAAGGCGGCAAGGCGGAGAGTGGCTGAAAGCTGATGGCGGGCGGCACGGTCATATTATAACTGATCATGACCGAAATTTCGCCCCCACGGAGCTTGTCGCTCAGTTCCTCATGATCTCCCGCGACAACGTGCAGGCGCGCTTCTGGGTAGGTGGAACTGAAACGCTGAATAAGATCAGGGGCCAGAAGCGGGAAAAGCGTGGTCATGCAGCCTACGGTCACATCACCCTGCACACGGCCCAGCATACCATTGAGCGAACTGCCCAGTTCCTGCGCCTGAAGCAGCAGGGTGCGGGCTTCTTCCAGCACAACACGGCCTTCGGGCGTGAGGGCCAGCCCCTGCGCATGGTGCCGGATAAAGAGCGATACCCCGAATACGCTTTCCAGATGGGCAATGGCGGCTGATATGGCGGGCTGCGAAATCGGGATCAGCCGGGAGGCCTGTACGATGGAGCCTGTTTCGGCTGTGGCGACGAAATATTCGATCTGCCGCAGGGAAAACTTCACGTGTGGCACTCCATGCTGAAACCGGGCGCAGAAGGTTTTTTCGCAGAATCCAGAGATTTTTTCAACAGAATTGCCATTTTTGATCTGTGCGGGCAGCGGGAGCGGAGGGGCAATAAAGATCATATCTCGATATATCTTGACGTACGATATATCGAGATATACGTATTGCGATATGAAACACAGAAACAGACATGACAGCGGTCGTAACCGCTGGTTTTTCTCTCCCGAAGGGCATGCGGGTTCCGCGCCCGATGGGCGGCATGGTGGCAGGGGCGGCCGAGGTGGTGGCCGTCATAGGCACAGATTGTTCGATTATGGCGAGATGCGTCTGCTCGTTCTGAGCCTGATTTCGGAAAAACCTACATATGGATACGAACTGATCCGAACCATAGAAGAGCGTTTTGCAGGCAGTTATACGCCAAGCCCCGGCGTAATCTATCCGACACTGACCTGGCTGGAAGAGGCCGGTTACGCAACACCGGTGGAGGAAGATGGGCGCAAGCACTATCACATTACCCCGCAGGGTACAGCGTTTCTTGAGGGTAGCCGTGCGGCAGTGGAGGAAATTCTCTCCCGTGTGGCGCGTGGTGCGCCAGAAGGACGGGGCGGGCGACATGCACCTGTGCCGGTCGTGCGGGCCATGGAAAATCTCAAAACTTCATTGCGCCTGCGCTTTCGCAACGGGGGGATGGATGCACAGACCGAAGAAAAAATCGCTGCACTGATTGACGAAGCCGCAGGCGCGATTTCCCGCCTTTGAAGGCGTGGGTATTCAGGGAAAAGGAGTGCGATGATGCAAAAACAGGTAGACCCGTCTGGGTGCAATGCCCCTGAAATCCACCGTGTGCGGCATGAACTGCGGCGTCGTTGTCTTGAGGTTGTTTCGGTCATTCGGTTGACCCCCCATATGATCCGGGTGACGCTCAGCGGGCCGGATTTGCAGGGTTTTGTCAGTGCTTCTCCTGATGATCACATCAAGATTTTTATTCCCGGTCTCGATGGAGCGCCAGTGCGCAGGGACTATACGCCACGGCGGTATGATCCTGTTGCGGGTACGCTGGTGCTGGATTTCGTCAATCATGAGGGTGGCCCTGCCGCTACGTGGGCGCGTGCTGCCCGCCCCGGAGACCGGCTGGATATAGGCGGGCCAAAAGGGTCGCAGGTCATTGCCGGGCCGGTGGATCGCTGGTTGCTGATTGGCGATGAAACAGCGCTGCCTGCCATTGGCCGCCGGGTGGAGGAACTGCCCGGACAAGCCCATGTCACCACGGTTGTGACAGTGCCGGGCGTGGAGGATGAGCAGGTTTTTGCAACGGCGGCCCATCATCATGCGCACTGGGTACACAGGCCTATAGAACGGGCAGATGAGGCGGATTCAATTCTGGCAGCCCTTGAAAAACTTCCTATCCCAGAAAGCTGTTTTATCTGGGTCGGGGCTGAGGCACAGGTCGCCCGTGCGGTGCGGCTGTATCTTGTGCAGCAGCGGGGCGTGCCAGTGCAATGGATCAAGGCTTCAGGCTACTGGGTCAAAGGCCGCGCTGATTCTTCGGTCAAGGATCTGACGGCAGAAGGTTGAGCGGGCTGCCGTGGTAGTGGTGACGTACCGTCCGGCATGGCCTGCGGGGGGCAAAGCATGATATGCAGCGCACATGGCCATTCCTATTTCCCCCGGACTGTTTCTGGCAGAGAGCGAGCTTGAGTTCAGCTACATTCTGGCTTCTGGCCCCGGTGGGCAGAATGTCAACAAGGTTGCGACAGCCGCCCAGCTGCGTTTTGATGCCGCGCGCTCTCCGTCTCTCCCTGAGAGGGTACGTGTCCGCCTGCTGGAACTGGCAGGGAGCCGTGCCACGCGTGATGGGGTGATTGTGATTACCGCGCGGCGTTTTCGCACACAGCAGCGTAATCGTGAGGATGCGATAGAGCGGCTTGCCGCCTTGCTGCGTGAGGCAACGCATCGTCCGACATTTCGTGTGGCAACCCGCCCAAGCCGGGCGGCTCGCCAGCGCAGGCTTGATGGTAAAAGCCACCGCTCTGCCATCAAACGGGGGCGTTCGGCCTCCTATGATGACTAAATTGAAAAAATTTCTTTGTATGGAATGAGCTTTTAACGGCTCTGCAGCTCCGGGCGGGGTGTGGGGCAACACCGCCGCCGCGGATGGTCTGCTTTTATGCCCTAGAGCAGGGTTTCCACAATGCGTTTGACAAAACATTCGCCTGCATCAAGCTCTTCAGGCAGGATATATTCATCTGCTTTATGGGCGCGATCAATGGAGCCGGGGCCACAGACAACAACCGGCATGTTCAGATATTCATTGAACAGGCCACCTTCTGTTCCAAATCCGATGCGCGATGCCCTGTTGTCGCCCGTAATGCGCATGATGTCGCGCAGGAAGGATTCCTCCTCTGAGGTATCGAGACCGGGATAGGCGTTGAGCGTCTCGATTTCGATGCGGGCATGAGGCCGCTCAACACAGAGCTGTGTGGCGTGCTCTTGCAGGCGGTCAAGCCATGGTTGGGGATCAGCGCCGGGGAGCAGGCGCATTTCAAACTGTACATCGCACAGGTCAGGCACGATATTGAGAGCAACCCCACCCCGGATCAGGCCGACCTGCATGGTGCTGTAAGGTACTTCGAAATGGTCGTCTGCAGCACCATTGGTTTTGAGGTCTTCCTGCAAGTGCTCAATGGTTTTGATCATATCCGCTGCAAGGGAAATGGCATTGCACCCACGATCAGGATTGGCGGAATGGGCGGCAAGGCCGTGGCAGCTAATTTTAGCCGCCAGCTTGCCTTTATGCCCGGAAATGACATGCAGGCTTGTCGGTTCACCAATAACGCAGCCCCGCGCCTTGAAACCCTGCGCCGCCAGGTCCCGTAGCATGGAGTGAACACCCACACAGCCGATTTCCTCATCATGGGAAAAGGCAAGATGCAGCGGTGCGCGCAGGGTTGTGCGGTGGGCGGCATGGTGGGCGGCTGTGAGCATACAGGCCAGAAAGCCTTTCATGTCGCTGGTGCCGCGTCCATACAGCTTGCCGTCACGCTCGGTCATGGCAAAGGGGTCTGTCGTCCATGGCTGGCCTTCGACAGGCACCACATCGCTATGGCCAGACAGCACGATGCCGTCATCCGTTTCTGGCCCGATACTGGCAAACAGGTTGAACCGGCCGGTCTGCTCCCCCGGCACCCGCAGGCAGCGAGCACCAAGGTTGCGTAGAAATGCCTCGATCCAGTCAATCAGTTCCACATTTTCCGTGCGGCACAGTGTTGGAAATGCAATCAGCTTTTCCAAAATGGCACGGGTGGACAGGGGGGCGGGCGCGTTCATGCCAGTTCCGACAGGATCATGTCGGCGGCCTTGTCACCGATCATCATGGTCGGGGCGTTGGTGTTGCCACTGATCAGGGTTGGCATGATGGAGGTATCTGCTACGCGTAGCCCTTTCAGGCCCCGCACTTTCAGGTCAGGGGTCAGCACGCTGGCATCATCCGATCCCATGCGGCATGTACCCGAGGGGTGGAATACCGTGCTGGCGGTGGCACGCAGATATGCCATGAGTTCGGCATCGGTCTGGAGTGCGGCGACAGGCGCCATTTCCTTGCCGCGAATACCATCAAAAGCAGAAGCCCGCAGGATACGCCGCGCCAGCTTGATGCCTTCGAGCAGCACCAGCGCATCGCGCTCATCAGACAGGAAGTTGAAGTCGATTTCCGGCGCACGGCTGCCATCGCGTGTCAGGCGAATACTGCCACGGCTCTGGGGGCGCAGTACGCAGGTATGCAGGGCAAAACCGTGGCCCCACTCAAACAGCCGCCCGCGATGGCTGCGGTAGCCGGGCACGAAGTGGAACTGCACATCCGGCACGCCCTGAGCGTAGCGGGTAGAGGCAAAACCCCCTGCCTCCACGTAGTTTGTTGTCAGCCAGCCCTTGCGCTTGAGCAGGAACTGAAGCGGCGCAGGCAGCACGGAACCCAGAGAGGCGCGTGAAAAACCCAGTGTTGTGGCTGAGCCTGAACGCAGGGTTACAAGCCCGTCGATATGGTCTTGCAGGTTGCAACCGACCTGCGGCAGATCAGCTACCACAGGCACGCCGGATTCCAGCAGTTGCGCGGCATTGCCAATGCCCGAGGCCATAAGCAGGTGGGGCGAGCCAATGGCCCCGGCAGACAGAATGGTTTCGCGGTGAGCACGCAGGACATGAAACTGCCCGTTATGTTCTACGGTTACACCCTGCACACTCTGCCCGTCCGTTACCAGAGAGGCTACCCGGCAGTTGGTCAGCACATGCAGGTTGGGGCGTGAGCGTACGGGCGCTACAAAAGCACGGTAGGCGCTCAGGCGTTTTCCATCTTTCTGGGTAACATTGTAAATGCCAACCCCTTCAAGCTGTGCACCGTTGAAATCGGCGTTTTCTTTCAACCCGACTTCTTCAGCGGCCTGAATGAACAGGCGCGACACACCAAGTGGGTCTCGAGGCTGATCGACAATCAGTTCGCCTCCCGTGCCGTGAAAATGCGGGTCTTGATGCAGGCGGTTGTCTTCCTCACGCATGAAGTATTTCAGCACGGAGTCATAACCCCAACCGGTACAGCCAAGGCTTTCCCAGTGATCGTAATCCGAGCGTGCGCCACGGATATAGATCATGCTGTTCATGGAGGATGAGCCACCGAGCATCCGCCCGCGAGGTACATGAATGCGCCGGTTATCCAGATGTGCCTGTGGGGTGGAATAATACTGATAGGTGTATTTCTGGCTCTTGTAGAGCGAAATGGTGCCTGCCGGTACATGAATGCGCGGCGTGTTGTCTGGCCCGCCCGCTTCAATCAGCGCCACACGCAGGGTGCTGCGTGCACTCAGGCGGTTGGCGAGCACACAGCCCGCAGCGCCCCCGCCCACGATGATGTAGTCGAATTCTGTAGGAAAATCGGCCTGGGTGGTGTGTTTGTTCATTATTCGGCACTCCCGATGGCAGGCTGTCCGGCGCGTTCATGACGCATCATCCAGACATAGAACACGGTGACAAAGATCAGCCCCACGATCCAGGAAATATCGGCTCCCCCCAGCATGTTAGCCACAGGCCCGGTATACAGACCGTTGGAAACAAAGGGGATCTGGATCACGATACCAAATACGTAAGCAATCAGTGCTGGCCAGCAGTAGCGGCCATACACGCCGCCATCGGCCCGGAAGAAGGAGGCCACATCATACTGCCCATGACGGATCAGGTAGAAATCGGCCAGATTGATTGCGGTCCACGGTACCATCACATACAGCAGCAGCAGGATAAAGTTGGTGTATTCTTCCATAAAGTTTGCAGCCGCCCCCAGTGCAATCACCAGCGAGAGACTGGCCAGCACAATGGCCGTGCCAGCACGGCCCATATGGGTTGCTTTCCATGAAGGAATGAGTGTCTGCACAACCGTAATGGCCGAGAGCGCACCACAATACAGGTTCATGGCGTTGGTGCAGGCAATACCCAGTGAAAGCACGGGAATAATGAACAGCGCCAGAGAGCCAACCTGTGTTGTCAGGGTGCTGACAACATCACCCCCGGCGGCGATCACGCCCAGAAGTGCGCCGAGGATCATGGGAAAGAGCGAGCCGAGTACGCAGCCCCAGTAGCTGGCCAGAAAAGCCTGACGGCTGCCTGTGCCGGGCGGCAGATAGCGCGAATAATCCGAAACATAGGGTGCATAGGCGATCTGCCACAGAGCCGCTGTGGAAAGCCCGCCCAGAAAGCCCGAAATGGTGAATGTACCGTGCGAAAGCGTTGCGGAAGAAACCCCATTCACACCCAAAATCCAGATAAAGCACAGAGCGAGCGCCAGACCGGAAATGATGGTCATCAACCGTGTGTAGGCGTGGATCAGATCATGGCCGTAAATGGTGGCCACAAGGCTGATCAGCCCCAGCAGCACGATACAGGCTTTTTCGGGCAGGAAGGTTGCTACCGTGTGGAGCGACTGCCCGCCCAGCACAAGGTTGGAAGCAAAGAAACCGACATACATCACCACCACAAGGCAGATAACCGCCATAGCCCCAATGGAGCCGAACTGGCCGCGGGTCTGCACCATCTGCGGCACACCAAGCTGAGGCCCCTGCGCGGCATGCAGCGCCATGAACAGGCCACCAATCATGTTGCCCAGCACGGCGGACAGCATGGCAGGCCAGAACGGCTGGTCGAACACCGTGGTGGATAGCGCACCGGTGATGATGGTCAGCATCATGATGTTGGAGCCGAACCATACGGTAAACAGGTCGCGCGGGCGGCCGTGCCGCTGGTCGAGCGGAATCTGGTAAATGGTGTGGGCTTCAGGCCCGCGTGCCGTCGCGGTGTCGGTCATGTAGTGGTTCCTTCCAGTGGCGTCGGGCGACGGAGTTCTGTTTGTGGTGATATCGAAACATTTGGCGCCAAAAGAAACCCCGCAGCCGGTCGGGCGGCGGGGCTGTGTGGCAGTTATTCGCGTTCGGCTATGACATCGACTTCAATCAGCCATTCCGGTCGGGCAAGTGCAACAACCACAAGGCCGGTAAAGACGGGAAAAACGCCTTTCATACGGCGGCCCAGCACGCGGTAGGTTGCTTCGCGGTGGCGGATGTCGGTCAGATACACCGTGACCTTGCAGATATCGGTCAGCTTGGCGCCTGCTTCGGTTAGCAGCAGGGTGATGTTGTCCATGACCTTTTCGGCCTGTGCGATCGGGTCGCCCACGCCAATATTTTCACGGGTATCCAGATCCTGCGGCACCTGACCGCGCAGATAAATGGTGTTGCGCGTGATAACGGCCTGACACAGATCGTTGTCGAGCGCCTGTTCGGGATAGGTGTCCTTGGTGTTGAAAGGACGGAGACGTGTATGGGCCATGGTCTTGTGTTCCCTGTATGAGTTGCTGCGGTGTGGCAGGGGTTGGTATGCCATGCCGCGCTACGCGAACGGGGGCGGGCTGGCAGACACCGGTTGAGGGTACCGGAACCTGCATGACAGCCCGCATGATCCTGTTGCGAGTGTGGAATGTTTTATGGGTTCAGAAAAAGAAGTTATTTCTGATGTTCTGCATCCATAAAGCTGAGGTTAGTACTGAATCCATACGGTTTTCAGCGCCGTGTATTTGTCAAAGCTGTGCAAAGAGAGATCCCGCCCGAAACCAGACTGCTTGACCCCGCCAAATGGCGTCATGACGGAGAGCGCATCCACCGTATTGACCGACACGGTGCCCACCTGCAGGCGCTCGGACAGGTCAAGGGCTCGCCCGATGTCACGCGTCCAGACAGAGGCGGCCAGACCGTAAGGTGTATCATGCGCCAGTGCCAGCGCTTCGTCCTCGGTGCGGAAAGTCTGAATGGCCAGAACCGGGCCAAAGATTTCCTCCCGCGCGATCGGGGCGTCGTGCGGGACATCGGCAAAGACACTCGGCTGGATAAACGCATCCGATGCGCCAATGCGCACCCGTTCACCCCCGGCCACAAGGCGCGAGGTGGCCCGGCCAGAGGCCAGAAATTCCGCCACCCGTCCGGCATGGCGGGCATCAACCATCGCCCCCATGCGCGTTGCGGGGTCGAGCGGGTTGCCGGGTACAATGGCCTCGGCGTGCTGGCGCATCCGCTCAATCATCTCTTCGGCACTATCCGCATGCACCAGCATGCGCGAATTGGCTGAACAGACTTCGCCCTGATTGAAGAAAATACCAAAGGCGGCCTTGTTGGCTGCTGCCTCCAGATCGGCATCAGGAAAAATGATGTTGGGGCTTTTGCCACCGGTTTCCAACCAGACCGGCTTCATGTTGCTCTCGCCCGCATAGCGCATGAACAGCTTGCCCACATCGGTCGATCCGGTGAACACGAGGCAGTCCACATCGTTATGGCGGCCCAGAGCCTGCCCGGCTTCCTCGCCAAAGCCCGGCACGACGTTCAGTACACCATCGGGCAGGCCAGCTTTTGAGGCCAGTTCGGCCAGAAGCAGCGCTGAAAGCGGGGACTGTTCAGCCGGTTTGAGCACCACCGAGTTACCGGCAGCCAGTGCTGGCGCCAGTTTCCAGATTGCCATATCCAGCGGGAAGTTCCACGGAACAACGGCCCCCACAACCCCAAGCGGCATACGGCGGATCATGGCGACATCCCGCCCGCCGGTGGGGGCGATTTCGTCATAGATCTTGTCGATGGCCTCGGCATGCCATTGCAGGAAATGGGCCGAACCCGGCACATCCACTGTCATGGTTTCCGTAATGGGTTTGCCCATGTCGAGCGTATCGAGCAGGGCAAATTCCTCGTGATGCTCATGAATAAGGGCGACAAGGCGTAGCAGCGTATCCTTGCGGGCCGTGGGGGTGAGGCGCGACCAGCGGCCATCGGCAAAGGCGTTCCGGGCCGCTTTTACCGCCCGGTCGATATCCTCTGCCCCACCGCGTGCAACCTGTGTCAGCACCTGCGCCGTAGCGGGGTTGATGCTGTCGAAGCACGCACCGGAGGCGGCATCCACAAACCGCCCGTTGATCCAGCAGCGGTTGCGCAGGGTCAGGCGTGCGGCCTGATCAGTATAGTGGGACAGGCTTTGCATCATGCGTCCTTATCGGCTGGTTGATAGGCCATGTAGCCGCGCTGCTTGGCAATGTGATCGGCAATGTATTTCGCATCATGCCACACACCCCAGATAAAGGAGGAGCCACGCCGTGTCTGCCAGGGCAGACCCAGAAAATACACGCCCGGTTCGGTGGAGACACCGCGCTGGTGGCGCGGGCGGCCGGTATCATCCAGCGCTTCAACCTTCAGCCAGCCATAATCCACGCCAAAACCCGTGGCCCAGATAACGGTGCCAATACCGGCTTCCTTCAGGTTCAGTTCCAGCAGCGGGTTTGTCACGCAGGCGGGATCAGGCAGGAAGGTGTGGGCTTCGGGTTCGGGCGGCAGGTCGAGGCCGTTGCGGGTGACATAAGCATCGGCCTCGCCCAGCAGGGACAGGTAGTTGGCATCGCCCCGGGCGATGTTCTGTGCCAGATCGGGGGCAAAGCTCAGCACGCCATCGCGGCAGGTTTCCGTCCGGCCAAGCAGGGTCATGCCTTCAGCCGCAAGGCGGCGGAAATCAACCGTATGCCCGCCATTGGCACCGCTGACGGCAATGGTGGTGTGTTCAACACCCGGCGTTGCTTCTGCATCCCATTTGTTCAGAACACCCAGCCACCAGACAAAATCGCGCCCACGGTAGCTGCGCGGCGGACGGTCATGCGGGCCAACGGACAGGTAGACCTTGCGGCCAGCGCGCATGAGTTCTTCAGCGATCTGCACGCCAGAAGACCCTGCCCCCACAACCAGAACAGCCCCTTCGGGCAACTGTTCGGGGTTACGGTAACTGGCTGAGTGGATCTGAATAAAATCGGAGGTCTCAGGAATAAGGGGCGGAATGACAGGAATCTGAAATGGCCCCGTAGCCGCCACAACGGCTTCGGCTTCGATGATCCCTTGTGAGGTTTCAACCGTAAAGCCCGTGCGTCCGGCATTGCGGCGGACATCCTTGACATCCACACCACAGCGGATCGGCGCCTGAATAACGCTGGCGTAATCGGCCAGATAGTCGGCCACGCGCTCTTTGGGTACGAAATCATCCGGGCCATCATTGGAAAATTCAAGACCGGGAAAGCGATCATGCCATGCCGGGCCGTTGGCCACCAGCGAATCCCAACGGCAGCTCCGCCAGCGTTCGGCAATGCGGTCGCGCTCAAGCACAAGATGGTCGATACCGTAAGCGCGCAGGTGTTCGCTCATGGCAATTCCGGCCTGACCGGCGCCCACAACGAGGACTTCGGTTTTTTCGACGGACATGACCGTCTCCTTTTGCAGGGCTGCGTTTGTATTCAAAAGCAGCTTATTGATGTCATATCGAAACGAATTAGAGCGGGCGGGCGCTTATCCGTTTCACAGGTCAGTGGAGCCGGGGGCTATTCGTCGCCCGGCACACCATAGGAAGGAGCCGCTTCAGGGTTGAGGCAGCGCGTGACGTAGTCGTGCATCTGCGGTGCCCAGACATCCCACAGGGTGTTCAGGCGTGTAATGGGGTCTTCATCCCAATCCACACGCAGGTCGGCCAACGGCCATTTTTCACGATCAACCACCAGCAGTCCGGCTGATTTCACAGGGCCAGCCTCTCCTCCGGCGGCAATACCCGCCTGCATGGCGCGGATCACACGCAGGCCGAGTTCCGCCTGCGGGTCGGACTGGGTAAAGCTGTCTGCAATGGCCTGTGGTACGGCGGTGCTGGCCAGCAGGTTGCCCGCGCAGGCCACGTCCGCGCCATTGAAATGGGCATTAAGCCCCAGCGCTTTTTCACCAGACCACAGGGCGGTGCGTCCATCCCGGTCGATCAGGCTCATCTGGCGATAGGCCGGATAGGTGCAGCGGCGGCTGATGATGTCACGCGCCTGCTCGGCGGAAGCGCCAGCCTCCATCAGATCCAGCGCCCAAGGGCCAAGGCGGGGGTCTGTAACGTTCTGCGTAGTGACAGCCCCAACACCCGCGCGGGCAAAGGCGCAGCGTGCTGCCACAGCCGGAGAGGAGGATGAAACAGCGACAGCAAACTGGCCGGTGCGAGAACAGCGCGCAACAATGGAAAAGGTCATGGTTTCGGTGTCTCTTTAATAAGAAAACAAAGGCTGTCAGGGCAGGAAGCTCCGGCAACAGATAAAACGTAACACCATTATTTTGACACCGGAACATTGACTTTCCGGGGCGCTGGTTCTGTTTTTCTGATGCTAATAAGCGCAAGACATCAGGGAATTATGGGGTGCAGAAAAGGGGCTAAAGTGTTTGCTCGGCAGGCTGTGCCAGACGCACGGCCGTATGCCCACGGCGCACCCGGAAATTGGGCATGACCAGCATGCAGTTATCGTACGGGGTGCGGATTTCATCCGGCCCATCCAGAGCAATGACCGTGCCAGCAGAAGGAATGATCTCGGCGCTGTCATAGGGGCGTACAAAAGCGA
This sequence comes from Acetobacter suratthaniensis, assembly GCF_017377745.1. Taxonomy (GTDB): domain Bacteria; phylum Pseudomonadota; class Alphaproteobacteria; order Acetobacterales; family Acetobacteraceae; genus Acetobacter; species Acetobacter suratthaniensis. Next base: position 14,888 of record NZ_JAFVMG010000010.1, read on the forward strand.
AGGCCGCCGTATGGGCCTGAACGCAATCTGTAACGGTTGCTGTTTTCACAACTGTTTTTTTAGACAGAGCATTTTTCATGTCCTGTGTATTGGTGCTTGTGGCATCTGTCAGGCCGGTGAACTGCCGTACGGCCAGCAGCGCCATCTGGGCTGCACTCTGGCTCCAGTGCTGGCCGGTTTCCAGCAGGCAGGCGCGGGCCTGCCCACCTTGCGTGGAAAACCGTTCATAATCAATCAGCCTGCTGCCATCCTGATGGCCGTCATCACGGATCACAAGAGGGGAGGGGGTGAGCGTGTTTGCCAGATGGCAGGCCATGCTGTGGTTACGTTCCTGTCCGCTGTGCAGGAAAAGCGGCGGGCCGGGCCAGAGCATGGAATGCAGATCCAGCAGCAGGTCGGCGGTTTCGATAACGGGCAGCACTTCGCGCAGGCGGCGCATTTCAAGGGAATCATGGTGGGAGTGGATCAGTTCGGGCCGCCACAGGCGGTTCATGTCTTCTTCCACATAGCGTGCGCGGGTGGGGTGCGCGGGGTTGTAGCGTGCATAGGCATCGGGGTTGAGAAAAATCAGACTGAGCCGTCCCTGCCGGGGCTGCGGGCCTTTTTTCAGCAGCGTGTTCAGGGCATAGGCGCCGGAGGGTTCGTTGCCGTGCATCAGGGCGGTTACGACCGTGTGCGGGCCGGGCTGACCGCTTTCAAAGTGATGCACACCGCGCAGGCCACAGTTTCCGGCAAGCCACGGGGTCAGGTCAGGGGGGGGGTATTGGGGAGGGGCTGCGGGGGGTGCGGGCAGGGGCAGGGGCAGGGCGTCTGAGACAGTGCGCACACGCACGCGCCGCCGCCCCGCATGACGGCGTTTGGACGCGCAACTCATATTTTCCCCCTGACGCTAGTCTGCGCACTACCGTCCGGGCCTGTTGGCTTGGGACGTAAGGGGAACAGGGAAAAAGGTCTGGCCCGCATGGGGCGGAAGTATGGTTCGGGTTATGATTCCCTGCAATCCCCCAACCTCTGCCCATGGGCTTTCAGCGGTGATCCTGCTCGGGTTGTTAGCGTGCGCGGCGGGTTTTGGGGGTGTCCTGTTCGGTGGGTAGGGCCTGTTCGGGGCTGAGAATCCGCAGTTTTACTCCCGCTCCGACTTCCACCTGCCGCAGGCGCTTGCGCTCGGTGCCCGCACATAATGTCAGGGCGGAGCCTTTCTGCCCCCCGCGCCCGGTGCGGCCAATGCGGTGCAGATAGGTCTCGGGCTGTTCGGGTACATCGTAATTGATGACCTGCGCTACCGAGGCAATGTCCAGCCCGCGGGCCGCTACATCGGTTGCGACCAGAATGAACAGGCGGCCCGAGCCAAAGCTGGCCAGCGTGGCGGTGCGGCGTTCCTGTGTCAGATCGGCATGCAGGGGGGCTGCGGCAAACCCTGCCTTACGGAGCGTGGCGGCCAGCTGGTCGGCTTCGGCCTTGGTGCGGACAAAAACAATGCTGCGCGTTTTGGGCGCACGGCTGAAGAAGGCTTTGAGAAAAACGGCTTTCTGCGCGTCTTCCATGAACAGGGCGCCCTGACGGATCGGCCCGCGTTTGAGCGGTTCGCGCTCCACGGTAATATCCTGCGGCTTGTACAGAAGGCTGGCCATAAGTCCGGCCTGTTCATCCGGGCGGGTGGCCGAGAAAACAAGGGTCTGGCGTGGTTTGGGCAGATGGTCGAGCAGGGCCGAGGTTTCATCCAGAAACTCGGCGGAGAGCAGGCGATCGCCTTCATCCAGCACAAGGCTTGCACAGTCATCAAGATTGCACTCACCAGCCAGAACAAGGTCCAGCAGGCGTCCGGGGGTTGCAATCAGGATCTGGGTGCAGGGGCGGGTCAGGTCTGATGTCGCATCCACCAGTGCCTGTGCCTGCTCGCTGCGGTCTGTGCCGCCGATAATGGGCACAACCGGCACCGGCGGTTGGGTGGTGGGCTTGCCCCGGCCTGTCGCGACCCCCATGCAGTGCAGGAAGACTTTTGCCGTCTGGAGCACCAGATCGCGCGTGGGCAGCAGCACCAGAACCATGCGCGCCTTGCGGGTTTCGAGCAGGGTCTGGATCAGGGGCAGCGCGTAGGCGGCGGTTTTGCCCGTGCCAGTGGGGGCGGTGGCCAGAATGTCGCGCCCCTGTAGAACGACGGGAATAGCCTGTGCCTGTATGGGGGTGGGCTGTGACAGCCCCGCTTTGGCGGCCATGGCGCACAGAACGGGGGACAGGCCGGTATTTTCGAAGCTGTCAGCCATGCTGTTGCCTTTCTTGTGCTCTCGAATACGGTGTGTAGTTTGGTGGTAAGGCGCAGACTGCCCATATAAAAATAACGGCGCGGCAGACGCGCCAGACGGGGTGTAGCAAAGGAAGGCGCGTGATGGCGAGTGTTGACTATGCCGCGTACAGCAATGACACGCGACCGCCACCGGTAAAGGTGGACCAGCCTGCGGGGCAAACCGCGTCTCCAACCGTGGTTACGGAGGGGCGCTCCTGTCAGGCATTTGTCATGGGGGAAGACTTCGCGGGCATGCGTTCGCAGGCGCTGGGGCTGGCGGCACGGGCAGGATGGAACGGGGTTTTTTGCCCCATCTGTCCCGACCGTGTTGCGCGGTTGGCATTGTCTGGCCCGCGCTGGCTCAGCCATGCTTTTTTGCGCGGCGCAGATGGCCGCCACCTGCATGAGCATGAAGACCTAGCAACATCGGATGTGGTTATCAGCATTGGCGGTAAGGGCGGTGCTTTGGGGGCGGCTCTGGGAGAGCATCCGCTACCAAAGCGCAGGGAGCGCCTGCCAGTTGTGCAGGTGCAGCACCCCCGGCTTGATCTGGGGCGGTTTGATCTGGTGGTCGCCTGCCGACATGATGAAATAAGCGGTGCCAACGTGCTGGTGGGGCGTACGGCCCTGCATGGTCTCACGCGCGAAAGTCTGGAAGAGGCACGGGCACTCTGGGCGCCGCGTCTGGCCCATCTGCCGCGCCCGTTGGTGGCGGTTCTGGTGGGTGGTTCCAACGGGCGTTACACCTTTGGCGTGGCCGAGGCGACACGTCTGGGTCAGGTTCTGGTGGAAACCATGCGCGCGGAAGGCGGTAGCCTGCTGGTAACACCCTCGCGCCGGACAGATCCCGCCGCGCTGCGCGTGCTGGGCGATGCGGTCAAGCAGGTGGATGGTTTTGTGTGGGATGGCGAGGGGGAAAACCCCTATGTGGGTTTGATCGCCTGCGCGGACAGCCTCGTGGTGACGATGGACAGCGTTTCCATGATGTCCGAGGCTGTGGCGGGCTTTGCCCCCGTGACGATCTTTCCGCTGCCCGGCCGTTCACGGCGTATCAGCACTTTTGTTGAGGAAATGGAACTGACCGGACGGGTGAGGGTGCTGGAGGCGGATGAAACCCGTCTGCAACGCCCGTGGGCGGTCACACCACTGGATGATACGCCCGAGTTGGTGGACGAAATGCACCGCAGGCTCGGATTCTGATTAGGCGATTCTGATCAGGCACGGGGCGGGTGTGATGGAGCTTTGAGAGACCCCGCCCCATCGTGGCTGAATGTGGTTGTTCAGATCCAGATTGTACCCAGCAGCAATAGCGTGCCGACAATCAGCGCTGCGATATGGCGCATGACAAACTCGGGCGAGCCGGGGGGCAGCGTCATGGCAAAGTTCAGGCAGTAGCCGACCAGAAAAATGCCCAGTATGACGCATGATGCGCGGATGAACGGATAGGTTGAAACGTCACGCGGGTCGAACTGCATGGTCATGCCTTTCCATTGTGGCACAGGGCTGGTGCCAGTGGGGCTTCAGGCCCAGCCCCGATTCGCTTTGCACAGCCTGACCATTATCTGCCCCGCCTGCACTCAGTCGCTTACGAAAGCCGAAGCCGGATAGCCCTGCGCGAACAGTGCTGCACGCAGCGAAGCATGGTTGATCTGGGCGGGAATGGCCTGCCGCACCACAGGTTTTGCATGGAACGCCAGACCAAGGCCAGCCCTGCGCAGCATGGGCAGGTCATTGGCTCCATCTCCGATAGCCAGAGCGGCATCTTCGGGCAGGTCGTGGCTTTTCTGGAGGGTTTCGAGCAGGTGCAGTTTGGCATCCGGGCCAAGCACGGGCTGGGCGGTCTCGCCTGTCAGGCTTTCGGTTGTCTTGTCCATCAGCAGCACGTTGGCGTGGTGTTCATCAAACCCGCACAGGGCGGCAACCCGCGCCGTAAAAAAGGTGAAACCACCAGAAACCAGTGCCGTTCTGGCGCCAAAGGCGCTCATGGTGCGCACCATTTCAAGTGCGCCGGGGTTAAGGGTGACATCTTTCCATGCGGTTTCCAGCAGGGATGTCGGCAGGCCGCGTAGCAGGGCCACCCGCTCACGCAGCGAGGTGGCGAAATCCAGTTCACCATTCATTGAGCGCGCGGTAATGGCGGCAACTTTTTCGCCCAGACCGGCATGGGCCGCCAGATCGTCCAGCGTTTCATTGGCGACAATGGTGCTGTCCATGTCGGAAATCAAAAGTCGCTTGCGGCGGTTGTCGGCCGGGGTCAGCAGGATGTCTATGGCCTGTCCGTCCAGTGCCGCGCGCAGGGAGGGCAGACTGTCGCGTGCCGTATCCGGGCAGGGAATGTCCACGGCTTCTGCCGGGCTGAGTACGACCGTTTCTCCCTGCGTGCGAACAATATCGCGGGCAAGGGCAATGGACTGGGCGGCGAGTGAGGTTTCCTCACGCCGGGCGACAAGGGTCAGAACAAGGCTCGTCATGGCAGCAGGGTGTGTGGCAGGAATGCGGGCATGAAGCAAGCGGAACACCCCATGACATTTTCTGAAAGCCGTCCTGCCCCTTCGGGTGCGCCGGGCCAGTGCGCACCGTCGGATGCCCGGCCTGTTGCTCTTGTGGTGGCGGGGCCGACCTGCTCGGGTAAATCAGCCTTGGCCCTGTCAGTGGCGGAAGCATTGGCCGCTCTGCCTGCAGGTGGAGGCGGCGGCTGGGTGGGGGCCACCATTATCAACGCGGATTCCATGCAGGTTTACCAAGACCTGCGGATACTGACCGCCCGCCCGAGTATTGCGGAGGAGCAGGTGGTGCCCCACCGTCTTTATGGTGTGCTGCCTGCGGCCAGTACGGGCAGCGTGGCCTGGTGGCGGAGCCATGCATTGAATGCAATGGACGAAGCCTGGCAAGCGGGTCGCCTGCCGATCCTGTGCGGCGGAACGGGCCTGTATTTCCGTGCGCTGACGCATGGTCTGGCAGCGATTCCCGATTGCCCGCCTGCCGTGCGGGATGAGGCACGGCAGGCCGTGGCGCAGGATGGTGCGCCTGCTTTGCACGCCCGGCTTGCCAGTGTGGACCCCCAAACCGCTGCCCGCCTGCAACCTGCGGATTCCCAACGTATTACCCGTGCATGGGAAGTCTGGTGTGCAACCGGGCGCAGTCTGAGCTGGTGGCAGACCCAGCCGGGCTTGCCACCAGCGGCGTGCCGGTTTGTGGCGGTGAGGCTCTCGCCAGAGCGTGCCGCCCTACGCGCCCGTATACAGGCCCGTTTTGAGGCCATGCTGGCCACGGGTGCTGTGGATGAAGTCCGTACGCTGTTGGCTCAGGGGCTTGATCCGGCCCTGCCTGCCATGCGCGCCCACGGTGTGCCGGAACTGATGGCCATGCTGGAAGGCCGTATGACACAGGAAGAAGCCATGCGGCTCGCAGTTCAGGCAACGGGACGCTATACTAAACGGCAGGCGACGTGGTTTGCCCACCATGCTCTGGCTGAGCCAGACCGTACATGCAATGTTGATACGTGTTTTGAGAATGTTGCGCAATTTTCGGAAAGAAAATTGTGTGAAATCATCTCTTTTATTCTGCGTGCAGCTTGACGCCTGTAATCACAAGGCATAAACAAACCCCCTGATCCCACTTCAGGGGCTATTGAGGATACCATGATGTCAACCACCGCCCAGTTCCCAACGGACGCCCAGACCACCACCGCCCTGACCGGCGCGGAAGTGCTCATGCGCGCGCTGGTCGAGCAGGGGGTGGAAGTCATTTTCGGCTATCCGGGCGGCGCGGTGCTGCCCATTTACGATGCCCTGTTCAAGCAGAACCATATCCGCCACGTTCTGGTGCGGCATGAGCAGGCAGCGGTTCACGCAGCCGAGGCCTATGCCCGTTCTACCGGCAAGGTGGGCGTGGTGCTGGTTACAAGTGGCCCCGGTGCGACCAATGCCGTGACCGGCCTGCTGGATGCGATGATGGATTCCATCCCGCTGGTCTGTCTGTCCGGGCAGGTGCCCACGGCGCTGATCGGCAACGATGCCTTTCAGGAGGCCGACACGACCGGCATTACCCGGCCTGTGACCAAGTACAATTATCTGGTGCGTCGTCCTGAGGATCTGGCTCCCGCCGTGCATGAGGCTTTTGCCATTGCGTGTTCGGGCCGCCCCGGCCCGGTGCTGGTGGATCTGCCCAAGAACATCACGGTGGGCGAAGCGCCCTATGTCAGTGCGCAGGATATTCGTCCCCGCACGGCCAAGGTGCAGAGACAGCCTGATCGTGAAAGCGTTGCCCGCGCGGTTGCCGCGATGAAGGGGGCGCGTCGTCCGCTGTTCTATACAGGGGGCGGTATCATCAACGCAGGCCCGCAGGCCAGCGAAGCCCTGCGCAGGCTGGTGGATATTACGGGTTTTCCCATCACCTCCACGCTGATGGGGCTTGGGGCTTTCCCCGGCACGGATAAGCGTTTTCTGGGCATGCTGGGCATGCACGGCACATACGAGGCCAATCTGGCCACGCATGGTTGCGATGTGCTGATTGCGCTGGGTAGCCGGTTTGATGACCGTGTGACCGGTCGCGTCAATGCGTTCTCGCCCGATTCATTCAAGATCCACGTTGATATCGATCCCTCGCAGATCAACAAGATCGTGCGGGTGGATGAAGCGATCGTGGGTGATGTGGGCGTGGTCATTGATATGATGATCGAGGAATGGGAGCGCCAGTCCGCCCCCCCGCAGACGGCCGACCTTGCCGCATGGTGGGCGCAGATCGAAGGCTGGCGCGCGCTCGATTGCCTGCGCTTCACCCAGGATGGTGCGGATGATGCCGTGATCAAGCCGCAGCAGGCGATCAGCCGGATTTACGAACTGGCGCGTGAAACCGGGCGGGATACCTATGTCTCCACCGAGGTCGGGCAGCACCAGATGTGGGCTGCGCAGTTTTTCCGGTTTGATAGCCCCAATCGCTGGCTGACCTCCGGCGGTCTGGGTACGATGGGCTATGGCCTGCCCGCAGCCGTGGGAGCGCAGATTGCCCACCCCGATGCGCTGGTTATGGATATTGCGGGTGAAGCGTCCACCCTGATGAATATTCAGGAACTCGGGACAATCGCTCAGTACCGTCTGCCGGTGAAGATTTTCATCATCAACAATCACTATATGGGCATGGTGCGCCAGTGGCAGGAACTGCTGCATGGTTCGCGTTATTCCGAAAGTTATAGTGATGCCCTGCCTGACTTTGTGAAGCTGGCGGAAAGCTTCCATGCGCGTGGTCTGCGCGTGACCCGGTTGGCTGACCTGGATGACACCATCCGTCAGGCGCTTGCGCATGACGGGCCGGTGATGGTCGATATCTGTGTGGCGGAAGGGGAAAACTGTTTCCCCATGATTCCGTCGGGTGCCGCTCATAATGAAATGATTCTGGGGCCTGAGCAGGAAAGCAGCGGGGCCGAAATCAGCACGGAAGGGCGCATGCTGGTCTGATCTGGCATGTTTTCCATTTTGCGTATTCTGGTCTGTCGTCAGGGAAACTGAACAATGCAGCAGGAAATTTCCGGTTCCGCCGTCATCTCGCTTCTGGTGGACAATGAAAGCGGTGCGCTGGCGCGTATTGTGGAGCTGTTCTCGGGCCGTGGTTATAATATCCAGAGCCTGACCGTGGCCCCGGTTGATGAGCAGGGCAACATCTCGCGCGTTAATATCGTAACCACGGGTACAGCTTCGGCCATTCGACAGGTAAAAGTGCAGATCGAACGTCTGGTGCCGGTCTCGCGCGTGGTCAACCTGTCGGATGCCGGGCCGTACGTTGCGCGGGAAATGGCGTTGGTCAAGGTGGTGTCCTCGGGTGAATCCCGCACCGAGGCGCTGCGGATCGCTGAGGCGTTCCGGGCCAGAGCGGTGGACACAACCGCCACGTCTTTTGTGTTTGAACTGACCGGCTCATCCGACAAGCTGGACAGTTTCATTGATCTGATGCGTCCGCTCGGCCTGGCCGAGGTGTCCCGTACCGGGGTGGCGTCTATTTGCCGCGGACCGAAGACAATTCAGAACTTCTGAAGTATAGCAGGCAGCAACGCCGGAGGGAGTCTCCGGTCTGAAGGAGAAGTAAGAATGGCTATGCGCGTGTATTATGATCGTGACGCCGATGTGAATCTGATCAAATCCAAGAAGGTCGCCGTTATCGGTTATGGCAGCCAGGGCCATGCCCACGCCAACAACCTCAAGGACAGCGGCGTTTCCGAAATCGTGATCGGTCTGCGTGAAGGTTCTGCTGCGGCTGAAAAGGCCCGCAATGCAGGCTTTACCGTCATGACGCCGGACAAGGCTGCCGCCTGGGCCGATGTTGTCATGGTGCTGACGCCTGACGAAGGTCAGGGCGCGCTGTACAAGGAATCGCTGGAAAAGAACCTGAAGCAGGGTGCCGCTCTGGCGTTCGCGCATGGTCTTTCCATCCATTTCCGCCTGATCGAAGCCCGTCCTGATCTGGACGTGTTCCTGATCGCCCCCAAGGGCCCCGGCCACACCGTTCGTTCTGAATATCAGCGTGGCGGCGGCGTGCCCTGCCTCGTGGCTATTGCACAGGACAAGTCCGGCAAGGCTCTGGACATTGCTCTGTCCTATGCTTCCGCTATCGGTGGTGGCCGTGCAGGCACGATCGAAACCTCCTTCAAGGAAGAGGTCGAAACCGACCTGTTTGGCGAACAGGCCGTGCTGTGCGGTGGTGTTGCCGAGCTGATCCGCGCTGGTTTCGAAACGCTGGTTGAAGCCGGCTACGCTCCTGAAATGGCGTATTTCGAATGTCTGCACGAAATGAAGCTGATCGTGGATCTGATCTACGAAGGCGGCATTGCCAACATGAACTACTCCATCTCCAACACCGCGGAGTATGGTGAGTATGTGTCCGGCCCGCGCGTGATCACGGCCGAAAGCAAGAAGGCCATGAAGGACATCCTGACGGATATCCAGAACGGCACCTTCGTGCGTAACTTCGTGCTGGAAAACCAGTCTGGCAACGTGTTCTTCAAGGCCACGCGTGCGCGTAACGACGCCCACCAGATTGAAGCCGTTGGCGACAAGCTCCGTGGCATGATGCCCTGGATATCCAAGTCCCGTCTGGTTGACAAGACCAAGAACTGAGTTCGGTTCATGTTCCGGCCCGCAAGGGCTGGAATGGTTCCGCCAGTTTATGGCATGGCCCCTTCCTGTTTTTTAACGGGAAGGGGTTTTTTTATGGTGCGCGCAGGTGTGCGCAGGCATAAGGCCCAAACAGGATAAGCCCGCCACAGGACATGCAGGAAAAGCCATGAATGTTTCGCCAACAATCGTGTGGTTCCGCGAGGATTTTCGTCTGGCGGACAATCAGGCCTTGCATGAAGCCGTCCGCCACGCGCAGCCGTTGATCTGTCTCGTTATTCTAGATGATGCACAGCCGACAGGCTCTGCGGCGCAATGGTGGCTGGATGGGGCTATCCATGCGCTTGCGGCAGATCTGCGCACAAAAGGGGGAGACCTGCTCGTGCTACGTGGGCCTGCCCGGCGTGTGATGGAACAGGTGGTGTCTGCAACGGGTGCGGGGGCCGTCTTCTGGAATCGGCGCTACGATCCGCAGGGGCGTGAGACGGATACGGCCATCAAGGCGAGCTTGCAGGCGCAGGGCATTACGGTGCGCAGCTTTGCCGGAGCGTTACTGCATGAACCGTGGACTGTGCGTACGCAGTCAGGGTCGCCCTACAAGATTTTTACCGCTTTCTGGCGTGCCGCCTGCACGGTGCCGGTACAGGCTTTTCTGCGTCCGGCCCCTGAGCAAATGGTTTTTGCCGAACCGGGCCCGGCACTGGAAGCCCTACGTCTGGCGCCCGGACAGTATGGCCTGCTCCCCACAACACCGGACTGGGCCGGTGGCCTGCGTGAGACATGGGTGCCGGGCGAGGCGGAGGCCCGTGCGCGGCTTGCGGATTTCTGCCGACATGATCAGGTAGATTATGCCCAGACCCGCGATTTTCCGGCGAAAGAAAGCACCAGCGGTCTTTCGCCCTTTCTGCGTTTTGGCCATGTCAGCCCCGCCCGTGTGTGGGAGGAGGCGCAGAACAGCCCAAGCTCCGAAAAATTTCTGACCGAGCTGGGCTGGCGGGATTTTGCCTGGTCTTTGCTGTTCGAAACGCCAGACCTTGCACAGCGGAACCTCCGGCCCGAGTTCGACGCCATGCCGTGGCGTGCAGACCCCAAAGGGCTGGCAGCGTGGCAGCGTGGGCAAACGGGTTATCCGCTGGTGGATGCCGGTATGCGCGAGTTATGGCATACGGGGATCATGCATAATCGCGTGCGTATGGTGGTGGCATCGTTTCTGGTTAAACACCTGCTGATAGACTGGCGTGAGGGCGAACGCTGGTTTGCGGATACGCTGGTCGATTATGACCCGGCCAGCAACCCGATGAACTGGCAGTGGGGGGCAGGCACAGGTGTGGATGCGGCCCCTTATTTCCGCATCATGAATCCCATTCTGCAGTCACAGAAATTCGACCCACAGGGGGTCTATATCCGCCGTTGGGTGCCCGAAATCGCGCATCTGTCTGACAAGGCCATCCATACACCGTGGGAGACAGGCTGCCGGGGCTATGCTGCGCCGATTGTAGAACACACGCTGGCGCGCACGCGAGCACTGGCGGCGTGGAAGGCTCTGTAGGGGGTTTTTAGCGAATCATCTTGCGGATGATACCCATGAGTTCTTCAAGGGTTTCATCGCCGCCATTATCCTGTACAGCACGGCGCACACAGCCTCTGGCGTGGCTTTCGAGCAGGCGGATGCTCAGTGAATCAATGGCAGAGCGCACGGCGGAAAGCTGGGTGAGAATATCCACGCAGTAACGGTCTTCGCGTACCATGCCCGCAATGCCGCCAATCTGCCCTTCAATCCTGCGTAGGCGGTTGATCAGGGCCGTTTTGTCGGGTTGTACGACCTGTCTGGACGCGGCCTGATCCGGTGTGGAGCAGGTCGCGCATCCGCCAGTGTCGGGTTGGGTGGTGGTGCCGGGCTGTTGAGCGTTCATACCCATCAGTTTAAGCGATCCTGACAGGAATGACAGCCTTCTTGTGCCGTCTGCTTGGGCGGTTGTCCGGTTTAATCTGAGGCAGCTTATCCCTCATTTGGCCCGCTGTGCGGGCGTTTCTTGTAGAGGCGTATCCTGACGCCCAAAGAGGGAGACCTCTTGAGGCTTATGGAAAAGGCTCTCTTGCCAAGGGAGCAGGTTTCTATAATTAAGAACTATTCTTATTTTGACGGGCAGGCGTCATGACGAATGGGCGTGTAAGTGTGGAAAGGTGTTTTTGTGGCGGGCAACAGTGACCTGCTGACATGCTATCTTGCCAATCGCGGTGATCTGCTGAAATACGCAGCCGGGATAACGGGCGACTATGTGCATGCCGAAGACCTTCTTCAGGAGGTCTGGATACGGTGTCAGTCTTCCGAAAAACCTGAAAATCCTTTGCATTTTCTGTACCGGGTTGTGCGTAATCTGGCAGTAGACAAGTATCGTGCGCAGGGCCGTGAACGGCAATGCTTTGTCCAGGCGGATGAGGGCATAGCCATTGCTGTTCCAGCCCCAACAGCCGATGCCGAGACAAATATGTCTGATCGTCAGGAGCTGGATGCGATCATGGCGGCTCTTGATGAACTACCCGAAAAAACAAAACAGGCGGTGCTGTTGTGCCGGTTCGAAGGGTGGAAACTGCGCGAAATTGCGGCCGAACTTGATATTCCCATAGGCTCTGTGCATCGCATTATCGCGCAAGGGCTGGAGCATTGCCGTAAGCACCTTTATGCGTCTGAATGACTGTTTATTACACACGGATTATCCATAACCTGTTCTTTTTGGGGCCTGTTGCAACGCTCCAAGGCGCAACGGCTACCGAGAAGGAAATGGCACATGAACGGGCATGATGGGGTTGAAGATTTTCAGCCTTCCAATGCAGCGGAATGGCTTCTGGTATTGCGCGATGACCCGGATGATACGCACCTTCAGGCGCGTTTTAAAATATGGCTTGAGGACAGGCCCGAGCACCAGCGCGAATGGGCGCAGATTTCGCATACCCTGTCGGTTCTGCAGCGTGTGGAGCCAACACAGGATGCCCGTTCTGCTGTTGTTCTGAAGTATCGGACTACGGCCGCTCGCCGGTGGTTTGCGGCGTCCTTGTCGCTTGCTGCGGCTGTGGCGGGCATTATCTGGGGGCCGGACGTACTCTTGCGTTTGCAGGCAGACCGTGTGACCGGCTGGGCGGAAACGCGCACGGTTACTCTGGCAGATGGCAGTCAGGTGGTGATGGCCCCAGAAAGCGCCATTGCAACAGATTATACAAACGGACAGCGGGTGGTGCGCCTGTTAAAGGGCGAGGCGTTGTTTACCGTCCGGCATGATCCGGCCCATCCTTTTAGGGTGATGGTTGGACACCTGACGATTAAAGATGTGGGCACGGTGTTTGACGTGAAGGCGGACGGAACGGCAATGGACACCATTGCGGTGCGAGAAGGCCGCGTCTCGGTAGAAAATGCGACGGCTCACAATGCGCCTGTGCTGCTGGATGCCGGGCAGGTGTTTCAGGTAACGGCTGGGCAGGGTGTTACAGGGGATATGGCTTCACAGGAAGTCGGCCTATGGGCGCAGGGCTTCTATGTTGCCCATAGCCAGCCTGTTTCTGAGGTGATTGGCACCTTAAGCCACTATATGCGCGGGACAGTGCTCGTGCATGGGCGGGGTTTGAGCACCGAGAAAGTGAGCGGGCTGTATAAGCTGTCTGATGCGCGATCCGCCCTTCAGACACTGGCAGATGGCCAGAATGCGCGTGTCTGGAATGTCACACCCTGGCTGACTATTCTTAATCGTTAATTTTTTTCGATTTTGCGCGATTAAAAACGACCCTTCGTTCGTGTTCACTGTAACGAGGAAAATGCGTATCATTCTCATATTGTGAATCGCAGCCTCAACAGGATGAACATGGCCGAAGGGGCACGCGAATTATGGTGCGGACAGACTGGACGTTTTCTTACTCTCATGCGCGCTGGGTACGCAGAGTTTTACTGCTTGTTTCATCCACTATGCTCGGAGGGGGCGGTATCGGAGCTGTGTCCGCTACGGCAGCGCCTGCTATAGCCTTTGCCGCAAAGTCGTTTCAGATCAGTCCGCAGCCCTTGTCCAATGCGTTGACCACGTTTGGTATCCAAAGTGGCTGGCAAATCTCCGTGCCGGATGCGCTGACTGCCACAATGAACAGTCCGGGTGTTGTTGGAAGCCTTACCCCTGATGTCGCTCTCTCGCGCCTGCTGGCAGGCACGGGGCTGACCTACCAGCTTTCAGGCGCTCATAGCGTTATTATTAAAAAGCCATCCGCCAATATTACGCTCGATCCTGTTCGGGTAAGAGGTGAGAGTGCCGATGCATCAGCAGAACAGGTGATCGTGCATGGCGAAAAAGCATCGACCATTGCTTCATCCGCTACAAAAACCAGCACGCCTTTGATTGAAACGGCTCAATCCGTTACGGTTATTTCGCGTCAGGAAATGGATGTGCGTGGGGTTCTCAACCTCAATCAGGCTGTTCGATATACAGCCGGTATTACGGCAGATCTGCGCGGCGGTGGTGTGGGTACGCGTTATGATCAGTTCCTGCTTAGAGGGTTTCAGGCTCCGACATTTCTTGATGGGCTTAAGCTTCAGTCTGGCCTTCGGTATGGCACATCGCAGACAGATACATCGCGTTTGTCACGTATCGAAATATTGAAAGGCCCAGCATCGGCTCTTTATGGGCAATCAAGTCCGGGTGGGCTTGTGGCATTGTCCAGCAAACTGCCAACAGACCAGAAGTTTTATGGCAGCATCAATACGACCGGCGGTATGTTTGATCTCTATCGGGTTGATGCGGATGTGGGCGGCTTTGCTACAAAAAACGGCATGATACGCTATCGTCTGTATGGCACGGCCAACGGCCAGCATAGTCAGTTGAGCGAAACAGGCAGCAGGCGTTTTAGTATCAGTCCATCCATCATGTTTGGTGGCGATGGGCCGACAACGCTGACACTGTTGGGTAACTATCAGTACGATCCTGAAAATGGCGCTTACGGTGGCGTGCCAATGGTGGGTTCGCTCACGCGGGCTTCTTTTGGATATTTGCCGCGTAATTTTTATGATGGTGATGCCTCTTACGAAAAATATAATCGCCGACAGGGGGCTATTACCTATATTTTTAATCACCGGTTTGACAAAAACTGGAGTTTTTCAACCCGTGGCCGCTATGACGATACGAAAGTTGTCATGCGCAATGTGTATGATTCCGGTTTTTATAGCAGTGCGGACACCTTGGCCCGATCGGCCTATGCCACCAACGAACACACGCACAACCTCGCTTTTGACAGCCAGTTCAAGGGGCATGTGAGTACTGGGCCGGTCAAGCATATGATGATGTTCGGTTTTGATTACATGCAGCAAAATGGCAGTGTAAACGGAACGTTCGGGACTGCTCCCGGCCTGAATGTTTTGCATCCAGATTATCATATGAGCATTCCAAGCCTGAGTCCGTGGTTGGATTACAGTCAGGATTCGCATCAGATCGGTGTCTATGCTCAGGATGAAATCAGATTTGGTAATCTGATCCTGACAGGGAGCCTGCGTAACGACTGGTATAGTTCACATCAGATCAATTACCGGAATGGATCAACGACGGATCAGGATCAAAGCCAGATAACGTGGCGTGCATCAGGTCTGTATCATTTCAAATTTGGGCTTGCGCCTTACATTAGCTATTCAACATCGTTCCAGCCGCAGTCTGGAACATTATGGAATGGTGGTGGCGCGCATCCTCAGGCCAGTCCTTCAATTGGCAAACAGTTGGAAGGGGGCCTAAAGTATCAGATTCCGGGTACATCTGTGCTGTTCAGCGTGGCAGGCTTTCATATTGAGCAGAGTAATGTTTTGGTCTCCTTCGGGAATACGGGTTACTATACCCAGAGTGGTTTGGTGCATTCTGATGGCTTTGAGTTTGAAGCCCATGCTGAACCGTATAAGAATCTTATGCTGACTGCGGCTGTCAGTGTTCAGAATGTACATGATGATTCAACCGGCAAGCCGCTGCTTCAGTCCGGGAAAGGGAATGCGGCCCTGTTTGCGTTCTATACAATTCCTCAAGGACGTATGAAGGGCTTTGGTTTTGGTGGCGGTATGCGTTATTCGGCCAAGGCTTACGGCGGGGATACGACGTCAGGGAGCGTTTGGGTGCCACAATACGCTGTCTTTGATGGTTCCATACGTTACGATCTTGCGAATGCTTCGGCTTCCCTGAAAGGGTGGAAAGTTTCTGCCAGTGTACGTAATATTTTTGATAATGACTATGTCGCCAACTGCCTGAGCTATGCTTCGTATGGCCAGTCATGGTGCTATTACGGAGAAAGAAGAAACGCGCAGGCCAGCATCGGATACTCGTGGTAATTTTAAAAAAATAGTTTTATTCGTTTGTATTTTTGCATTGGTGCCAGTTCTGACACCAATGCAATCCTGCCTTCTTCGTGCCTAGTACCAGGTACGAAGCCCGAAGGTGAAGCGCAGGTCCTCCGGCCCATTGGCAGCGGTTGTGCGCGAAACGGACGGGGTATTTGCCGCAGCGCCGTAATTGCCCGAATAAGTTACGGCAATATAAGGGGCCAGCTTGCGTTTGAACTCATAACGCAGGCGCAACCCGGTATCGATGGACGAAAATCCCTGACTGTCGCCGCGCGCCGGATCAGTGCGGGAATAGAAATTAAGCTCCGCTTGAGGTTGCAGGATCAGCCGGTTGGTAATCAGCAGGTCGTATGATCCTTCGAGCTTGCCTGCCACGCCATCGGCATTGAAATAGGCCGTGGCCGACACATCAAAGAAATACAGCGCCAACCCTTGCACCCCCACGGCCCCCCATGCCCGCACCGGCCCGCTGTCGAGATCCAGCCGGGTGCCTGCCTGCAGGTCAAAATAGGTGGAAATGGCGTGGTCGTAGAGTAGTTCATGATCGCCATCGCTCATGGTGTTGTGGCTGTCTACCGTTCCTTCGGATTTGATCCACAGCTTGTCATGATCGGTGCCGAACCACGCCTGACCGGAGTAGCGGAACAGGCTGCCATCGGCGGCATAACGTCCTTCAAGCTGTTCCATGAGAATATGAAAATAGGTGTTGTGGTCCATCACCGGCGGCATGTTGTGGATATAATGCACTCTGGGCACAGGGGGCGGTGTGGCGGGCCAGCGCGCACTGGGGCTGAGCGGGGGCAGGCTGACATGGGCCGCGCCTGCCATAGCATTGTCGTGCGGCATGGGGGCAGAGGTTTTAGTTATGCCAGAAGGTGCGGCCTGTACGGTTTTTGGCGGATGAGAGAGGGACGGGGTGGGTTTGCCCATATCCTCCATGCCGTCCATTCCATCCATGTCATCCATATCGTCCATATCGGACATTGCATGGCCTGATATGGTTTTTTTAGGCATAGCATGGGTATGTGTGCCTGCCTCTGCCGTCTGTGCATACGGGGGGACGAGTGTTGTGGGCAGGCAGGCCAGCAACCCGGCCAGCAGCCGGGCGGTATGGGTGTAAGGTTTGTTCATGACACCACCACCGTGCGGAACATGCCCAGATCCATGTGGTAGAGCAGGTGGCAATGATAGGCCCATAGTCCCGGTGTGTCAGCGGAAACAAGGTAGCTTAGGCGGCTGCCGGGCTGCACGATCAGGGTGTGTTTGACCGGGTTGTAAGCACCCTGACCATTTTCCAGTTCGCTCCACAGGCCGTGCAGATGTACGGGGTGTTCCATCATGGTATCGTTGATCAGTACAAACCGTACACGTTCGCCCAGACGCAGGGGAATAGGTTCGGCTTCTGAAAACTTACGTCCGTCAAAACCCCAGATATAGCGTTCCATGTTGCCAGTCAGGTGCAGGGTGATCTCGCGCGAGGGCGGGCGTGGGTCACTGGCCGGGCGGGTGGCGCGCAGGTCTGCGTAGGTGAGTACGCGGCGGCCATTATTCCGTAGGCCGTCTCCGGGGTCTGCCAGACGGTTGACGGGCATGGCTGCTATATTCTGGTTTTCAACATTCAGCGGCGGGGTGTCAGCTTTTTTCGTATGGGACATGGCTTTCATGTCCATGCCGCCCATTTTTGCATCAGACCCCATACCCATATCCAGCATGGTGCGTACCGGGCGCGGGTCCATGGGGGGAATGGCGGCACTCATGCCTGAACGGGGGGCCAGCGTGCCGCGCGCATAGCCCGTACGATCTTCGCTCTGGGCGAAAATCGTGTAAGCCTGCGGGGCTGTGGGCGTTACGATACAGTCATAGGTTTCCGCAACCCCGATACGGAATTCGTCCACCAGAACCGGCTCTACGTCATTGCCGTCTGACTGGATAATGGTCATGGGCAGACCGGGAATGCGAATGTCGTAAAATGTCATGGCTGACGCATTGATAAACCGCAGCCTGACACGTTCACCCGGCGTAAACAGGCCCGTCCAGTTGGCATGTGGGGTCTGTCCGTTCATCAGATAGGTGTAGATAATACCGCTTACATCAGAAATATCGGTGGCGGACATGTTCATGCCTGCCCATTGCAGGCGGTTTTTGAGCACGGGCAGTATGCCATCACGTCGCGCATCGGGAAAAAAGGATGCCGCCGTGCGCTGGCGGAAGGTGTAATAATCGCTCTGGAATTTGAGATTTTTAATGATGTCCGATGGCTCCACATCCGACCAGTCAGACAGCACAATCACGTAATCACGGTCGTAAGACCGGGTTTCCCCCTCTTTTGGGTCGATAACGATTGCGCCGTACAGCCCCTTGGCTTCCTGCATGTTGGAGTGGCTGTGGTACCAGTAGGTGCCGCTCTGCCGGAGCGGGAAACGGTAGGTGAAGGTCTGCCCCGGTGCGATGCCGCCAAAACTCAGGCCCGGCACGCCATCCATGTCGGCAGGGCAGCGCAGTCCGTGCCAGTGGATGGAGGTTTCCTCATCCATCGTGTTGTGAACGTGCAGGCTGACTTCATCACCTTCGCGCCAGCGCAGGGTTGGCGCGGGCATGCTGCCGTTGACCGTGGGGGCCATCTGCGGTTTGCCCAATACATGCACGGGGGTATGGCCGACATTCAGCATGAAGGTGCTGGCGGAGTGTGCGGGAATATGCCCAGCGGGCAGGAGAGGGGGCGTATCCACTGCGCTGGCTGCGTGTGTGGGGTTGCGGAGGGCGCACAGGCCCGCCAGCGCACCGGCGCCGGTTATGAACCGACGGCGCGACAGCCCACCGGTAGGGGTGGCGAAAGGTGAAGGCATGGTATCCATCCATCAGGGCCGCCATGCCTGAAGGCACGGCAGAAACCGGAAAAAACGCGAAAGCCATGTCGTGAACACAGCTTCCTGATTCTGATCAGGCGTTGGACGGTCTGGGTGGGGGGAGCAGGGGCGCTACATCTGGCCCGGCAGGCAGGGCGTTTATACGGTGCGGCTGTATGATAACAGCAGACAGGAGCAGCAGCGCCGCAGGTTGGCCAGCATTGATTGTGGCAACAAAGCTCTGTCCGGATTCCGTGCAGCAGGGCATGGCGTGTTCATGGACGGAATGCGCTGCATGTAGGCAGGTTTCTGCCCGGTTTGGCCCGAATATGAGCGGTATTGCCATGGCTGGGTGAGGGAGAGCGCTGACACCAGCGGGCAGGGTGTTGCCCTGATCAGGCTGGTAGGCTGGCTGCATGCCTTCATGGCACGGCAGAGCCATGTGTGCGTTGTGCATGAACATGGCGTGTTCGGCCCGCATGGGCGAGGCATGGGCAATAGCCGGGCCGACTGCTGTAAACAGCAGGCCCAGAATGCTCACGACAAGGCTGATCACAAGGCGGGACATGGGTTGAATATACCCCATGGGGGCATATATAGCAAATGAAAGCGCGCCATAGTTCAAGGCGCTGGCGATTATAGGGAGCGCGGGCAATCATGGAGCACACCATCAGTTTTCCGGTGGAGGGAATGTCCTGCGCCAGTTGTGCCGCCCGGCTTGAAAAAGTGCTCGATCGGCTTGAGGGCGTGCAGGCCTCGGTCAATTTTGCCACGACACGTGCGCAGGTTTCATTGTCTGAGGGGCAGGCAGGCATGGCCGATGTGCTGGCAGCCGTCCGGCAGGCAGGGTTTGCCCCGACCACCCGCAGCCTTGACCTGAGCCTGAGCGGCCTGTCCTGCGCGTCCTGCGTGGGGCGGGTGGAAAAGGTGCTGAATGCGCTCCCATCCGTGCAGGCCAGTGTCAATCTGGCGACAGAGCGTGCGCATGTCACCTTCGTACCGGGGGTGGTGGACGTGCCCACCCTGATCGCCGCCGTGGAAAAAGCAGGCTACGGCGCAAGGCTTTATGAGGAGCAGAGCAGTCAGGACGAAGCCCGCGCCCAGCAGCATCTCTGGCGGCGGGCCGTGTGGGAGTTTGGGCTGGCCGCTGTGCTGAGCCTGCCTTTTGTAGGGCAGATGATTGTCATGATGGTAGGCCTGCCCATGATGGACATGCCCCGCCTGTTGCAGCTTGTTCTGGCAGGGGTGGTGCTGTTCGGGTGTGGGCGCGGTCTGTTTCGGGCCGCGTGGCATGCCGTGCGTGGCGGTTCCGCCAATATGGATGTGCTGGTGGTCATGGGCACAGGGGTTGCGTGGGTTTTCAGCGCGGCTGTAACGCTCATGCAGCTTGATAGTCAGCCGGTCTATTTCGAGGCCAGCGCTCTGGTGGTGACACTCGTGCTGCTGGGCCGCCTGCTGGAAGCCCGTGCCAAGGCCAGTGCCGGGGCAGGTATGGCCAGTCTGCTCCGGCTCCAGCCCCGTATTGCTCATGTAGAGCGTTCCGGTGGTGTTGTGGATGAAAGTGTAGACCAGCTTGCCATTGGTGATGTGTTTGTTGTGCGCCCCGGCGAGAGTGTGCCGGTGGATGGCGAGGTGCTGGAAGGCGCGTCCGAAGTTAACGAAGCCATGCTGACAGGCGAGAGCAATCTGGTGTCCAAGGCGGAAGGTGCGGGTGTTTTTGCCGGAACGCTAAACCAGACCGGAGCCTTGCGCGTGCGGGCAACCAAGGTGGGAGCGCAGACGGTGCTGGCCAGCATCGTGCAGATGGTGCAGCAGGCACAGGGTAGCAAAGCCAGTGTGCAGCGTCTTGCGGACAGGGTATCCGCTGTGTTTGTACCGGCGGTGCTGGCGCTGGCGGTACTGACCTTTTGTGGCACATGGGTGGTGAGCGGCTCTGCCACCACCAGCCTTGTTCATGCTGTATCGGTTCTGGTTATTGCCTGCCCCTGTGCGCTGGGGCTGGCGACACCTACTGCCATTATGGTGGGTACAGGTTTGGGCGCGCGGGCGGGTATCCTGTTCCGTAATGCCGATGCGCTGGAGCAGGCCCGCAGGCTGACCCTGCTCGTAACCGACAAAACAGGTACGCTGACGCGTGGCCAGCCCGGTGTTGTGGCCAGTCAGGTGGCCAAAGGTGTTCAGCCTGACGACTTCCTGCGTCTGGCCTGTTCGCTTGAGCAGAATTCAGAGCACCCTCTGGCCCGCGCGGTTATGGAGCATGCCCGCGCTGCCGGGGTTTCCCCTGTGGCGGTAGAGGCATTCAGGGCTGTGCCGGGGCGCGGTGTGAGTGCGCATGTAGCGGGTCAGGCGGTTTTTCTGGGGTCTCCTGATTTTTTGAGCCAGAGTGGCTGCGCGGTGGATAGCGCACTGGTGCAGGCGTGGCAGGCAGAGGGGCGCACGGTTATTGGCGTTGCGCGTGCGCAGGCGGTGCTGGGGTATCTTGCTATTGCGGATGAAATCCGCCCAGAAGCCCGCACGGCTATTGCTGCCCTGCGCGCGCGGGGGCTGCGCATTGTCATGTTGACAGGCGATAACGAGCGCGCGGCACAGGCTGTGGCCCGTCAGGTCGGGATTGACGAGGTGGTGGCTGGCGTTCTGCCCGATGGCAAGGCTGCTGAAATTGCTCGGCTCAAAGGGGCAGACCAGTGCGTGGGCATGGTAGGAGACGGGATTAACGATGCTCCTGCGCTGGCTTCGGCCGATGTCAGTTTTGCCATAGGGGCAGGGGCCGATGTGGCGCTGGAAACAGCGGATGTTGTGCTGGTACGCAGCGACCTGATGGCCGTGGTGGACGCCATAACCCTCTCGCATGCCACGGTGGGTAAAATCCGCCAGAACCTGTTTTTTGCGTTTATCTACAATCTCTTGGGGTTGCCACTGGCGGCACTTGGTGCGCTCAATCCGGTGCTGGCCGGAGCGGCTATGGCCATGAGTTCTGTCTCGGTAGTCAGTAATTCCCTGCTGCTCAACCGCTGGAAACCGGCCCGGCGTGCGGCCTTGGGCAGAACCCCGGAGGCTTGAGGCGCACGGGCCGGATATGGCGTTCAGCTACGGCAGAGTGTCACACCGGCATCATTCAGGGCATGCAGGGTGGGTGCGGGTGAAGAGTCCAGCCCACGGGTGGCATCTGTCAGAATAAAGGTGCTGAAGCCTTCTGACAGCGCATCCTGCAACGTGTTGCGCACACAGTATTCAAGGGCAAGACCGCAGACAAAAACCCGTTCGATCCCGTTTTGGCGGAGTGTTTCGGCCAGCCTGTTACCATTTTGGGTTTGCCCTTCAAAGGCGGAGTAGGCATCGCGCCCGGCCTCCTGCCCTTTCAGGACCAGCAGCGCAGCCTCGGGCAGGGTCAGGGCATCGGACAGCGCGGCCCCTGGTGTCTGCGCGACACAATGGCGGGGCCACGGCCCTTCGGGGGCAAAGGAGCTGTGCTCATCCGGGTGCCAGTCAAGGCTTGCCACCACCATGCCAAAAGGCTCCTGCGCCAGCGCGTTCACCACAGGCAGAATGGTATCGCCTTCCGGCACGGCCAGTGCGCCACCGGGTAGGAAGTCATTCTGCACATCCACGATAATCAGCGCGTCCTTGGGGCCAATGACGGGCAGTTTTACCGTGGAGAGCGATGTTTGCAGGGCTGTGGCGCTTTGGGTCATGACGAGGCCTTTCCGGTCGTTATGGGGTGGCTGCTCCCGCTGGTGGTGTTGGAAAAAACCGGCGCTTCAGGCGCCGGGGGTAAGGCGCAGGAGCACACGTGCCCGCCCCATGAGGGGCAGCAGGTCGCGCAGTTCAGGCCCCTGTTCCTCGCCCGTCAGGGCCAGACGCAGTGGGTGGAACAGTGCCTTGCCGGAACGGCCGGTACGGTCGCGCAGGGCGATCGTCCAGCTTTTCCATGTTGTCGTATCCCACGGCTCGGGCGGGAGCAGGCTTGCGGCTTCGGCCAGAAATGCGTCCTCACCTTCCTGCACGGGGGGGATAATGTCTTCCATGACCACCTGAAACCACAGCCGCGCTTCGGACAGCAGTTCGATATTGCCACGGATAGCCAGCCAGAAGGCTTCTGTAGAACCCTGCGGCAGGCGGTCGGCCACGGCGCTGAACGGCAGGGTGGCCAGCAGCTTGTGGTTGATGGCCAGAAGCTGGCGGGTATCAAACCGGGCCGCCGAACGGGAGATACGTGCGAGGTCGTACACTGCAGCCTGCTCATCAAACGGCAGCAGAACGGGGTCTTCCGATGAGCCTAGGCGGGCCAGATAGGCCACCAGTGCGTCAGCTTCCACACCGTCCTGACGCAGGGTGCGCAGCGAGCAGGCATCGAAACGCTTGGACAGCTTGCCGCCATTTTCATCCAGCAGCAGCGGCAGATGGGCAAAGCGGAAATGATCCGGCCGCGCACCCAGCGCCTGCGCGATGTCGATCTGCACACCTGTGTTGGTCACGTGGTCTTCACCACGGATGATGTGTGTCACGCCGGTTTCAAGGTCGTCCACCACCGAGGCGAGCGTGTACAGCACCGTGCCATCGGCCCGCACCAGCACCGGGTCGGAAATGGAGGGCAGTTTTACCTGACAGTCCCCCATAACCATATCGCGCCAGCGGATAATGGTGTTTTCCGACAGCTTGAAGCGCCAGTAAGGCGTTTTGCCGTTGGCCAGAGCCTGTGCAAGCTGGGTGGGGGTCATTTTGAGCATTGCCCGGTCATAGATCGGGGCACGGCGCTGGCGAATCTGCTGTTCGCGCTTGGTGGCCAGTTCCTGCTCGCTCTCAAAACACGGGTACAGCCGCCCCGAAGCCTTGAGCGCTGCTATGGCGCGTTCATACCGGTCCAGCCTGTCTGTCTGGCGGAAGGTTTCCGTCCAGTTAATACCGAGCCATTGCAGATCCTGCCGCAGCGCATCGGCCAGTTCCTCGCGCGAGCGAGCTGTGTCCGTATCGTCGATACGCAGTTGGAACTGTCCGCCGTGGCGGCGGGCATACAGGGCGTTGGCAAGGGCAAGACGGGCGTTGCCAACATGCAGAAGGCCGGTCGGGCTGGGCGCGAAGCGAAGTTTCATGACACAGGCTTATGCCCAAAAAACCGCCCGAATACCAGCGCCAACAGCGCGTTCTGGCCCTGTTTAGCTCATAGGCTTATGTCAGATGCTGCTACAGCATACAGGCTGCTTTAACGTGGTATGGCCTGCGGGCAGGGCTACGCCGCAGGCCGTGGTGGTGCTGGTGGGTGTCAGTGCCAGTCCGGGGCTAAAGGCAGGTCGGTGTCGTCGTCATCGTCCGGCAGGGCGTCTTCGTCGTCATCCGTGCCGAGGAGCGACAGTACATCGTCATCCACCACAAGGCGGCGCGGGTCGATCGCGCGCCAGTCGCGTTCCATGGGGGAGGCGGGGGAGGCGGTAAAGTCATCCAACTCGTTGGCGGAGCGCCAGCCATCTTCATCCGCGTCGATCACTTCGGCGTCTTCACCAAAGCTCAGCCAGGCTTCTAGCACGTCGCGCGCGCCAGCACCCGGCACGCGACAGCGCTCAATGCTGTCACGCACATAAGCGCGGGCAAAGGCGTTGGCATGGGCCAGATCGTGGAAAATGCCGACTTCCTCCACGGTATTGTCCTCACCCGCGCCGGAAAGATCCATGATGCGGACTTTCCATTCCTGCGTGGCGGCGGGTTGTGGGGTATCAGTCGTATCGGTCATATCATTCCTGTTCAGGATTGGGCGGTTCTGTCCGTGGTCGCACGGACACGCTGGGCCGCGCGCGTGGAAGGCAGGAGAAACTCCCGCCCCGTTTTGACACGTTCCTGCCCGTTATAGGCGATGATGTCCGCCGTTGCGTAGGTTTCGTTCCAGCGCTCAGGAATATAGGAACCGGTGCCTACAACGTCGAGCGGGGCGCGGGCATCCGCCATGCAGGCGCATTTGGTGACCCCGAACCCCGAAGACCCGATAATTTTCACACGCGGAAAACCGGCATCATCCAGCGCATCGCGCATGGTCCATACAGCGGCGGCGGAAACCCCGGTGCCAATCAGGTAACGCAGTTCCTTGTCCGAGCGGTAGCGGCGCAGGGCCTGCGGCGCGTGCCGGTTGAGAACCGCGTAGGATTCCTGCGGGTTAAGCCCTTCCATGAACCGCCCGCCATGCGTATCCAGCCGCACGGCCATGCGCCCGGCCGCCGCCAGCTCGGGAAAGCGGCGGCAGACGGCCAGTGCGTCCGTAATTTCCTGCCCGAAGTAGTCCACCAGTACCACAAGGTCTGTTTCGGGAAAGGTTTCGTGAAACATCTCGGCTGCCCGCACGGTCGATCCCGCATAGCCGATCAGGGCATGTGGCATGGTGCCAAGCCCGTGAGAGGTTTCAAAAAAACCGGCCACAGCATCGTTGGCGGTGCCGACAAAACCGACCGCCCCATCCCTGCGTGCTGCCCGCCCACCGACAGACGCCGCATAGGCCATGAGTTCCTGCATTTCAAAGCCTGCGCAGTGCCGGGCATCCATGGCCAGAAACTGCGTGCGCGGCAGGGAAAGCGCTATCTGGTATGCCCGCAGGGCGGCTACGCACGGGCTGCCGAGTTTTTGCAGTAATAGCGTTTCCAGATCGGCCAGATGCGTAAAGGAGCCGGTTATGTAAACCAGCGGCTCACCCGCGCCGACCCACTCGCCTTCGGGGTGGACAATTTCAATTTCGCACGGGCTGTTGCGTTCAGCCATGACATTCTCAAGCCAGCGCAGCATGAGGGCCGGAGCTGAAATGACCGGTGTGCGGATAAAGAAAGCGTAGGTGACGGTGCAGTCGCCAAAAGCACCGACAATCTGCCGTGTTCGGTTGAAATAGGAATCCGTTCTGGAGCGGATTGCCGCATCGGGCAGGGGGGCAGCGACCTGAGCCGCATCCACACCGGGGTGGGCGGGCTGACTGGTGGGGGATGTCATCCGTGGTGCTCTTTCTGCCTGTGCGTGGCCCGCCGCTCAGGCGGAGGGGCCACGCATGACCTAAACGGCCCCCAGGTCGTTCCCGGTCACGATTACGAAAAAGCGGCCGGGTTTTTACACCCGTCCGGTCAGTTCCTGCGCGATCAGGAAGGCCAGTTCCAGCGACTGTTCCGCATTCAGGCGGGGGTCGCAGAAGGTTTCGTACCGATCAGCCAGATCGTCTTCCGTCAGCTTATGGGCGCCGCCCACGCATTCGGTTACGTTCTGGCCGGTCATTTCCAGATGCACGCCCCCAGCAGGCACACCCTCGGCAGCGCAGACAGCAAAGAAGCCCTTAAGCTCAGCCACGATGGCATCGAACGAGCGGGTTTTCATTTTCTGCTGGGTCGAGATCGTGTTGCCGTGCATCGGGTCGCTCAGCCATGTAACACTCCGGCCGGTTTCCTTGACCGCGCGCATGATCGGCGGGAGGAACTGCTCGATTTTGTCCGCCCCCATGCGTGAGATCAGGGTAATACGCCCGGCCTCGTTCGTGGGGTTGAGGATTTCCGTCAGGCGGCGGATGTCATCCACACTGGTGGTGGGGCCAACCTTGATGCCGATGGGGTTGCGCACCCCGCGCAGGAACTCGACATGCGCGCCATCGGGCTGGCGGGTGCGATCCCCGATCCAGACAAAATGGGCCGAGCAGTCATACCATTCGCCCGAGGTCGAATCGACCCGCGTCAGGGCCTGCTCGTACGGCAGCAGCAGAGCTTCGTGTGAGGTGTAGAACTCGGTTTCATCCACCTGTGCGGAACTGGCAGCGTCGATCCCGCAGGCCTGCATGAAGGCCAGCGTTTCGCCAATGCGTTCGGCCATGGCGCGGTAACGTCCCGCCAGCGGCGAGCGTTCGACAAAGCCCAGATTCCAGCGGTGCACCTGATGCAGGTTGGCATAGCCCCCGCGCGAGAACGCGCGCAGCAGGTTCTGGATGCCAGCAGACTGGAAGTAGCCGGTTTCCATGCGCACCGGGTCGGGAATACGTTCTTCCGGTGTGAAAGCTGGCCCGTTGATGATGTCGCCCCGGTAAGAGGGCAGGCTGACACCGTTGATCGTTTCCATGTCTGCCGAACGCGGCTTGGCGAACTGCCCTGCCATGCGGCCCATTTTAACAACCGGAACCTTGGCGCCGAAAGTCAGCACCACGGCCATCTGCAGCAGCACGCGAAACGTATCGCGTACAATATCAGCCTTGAACTCGCTGAAGCTTTCGGCGCAGGGGCCGCCCTGTAGCACAAAGGCCTTACCCTGTGCCGCCAGTGCAAGCTGCTGGCGCAGGCGGCGCACTTCACCGGCGAATACCAAAGGCGGATAAGCGCTCAGGCGCCCTTCCACGGCGGCAAGCGCTGCTGCATCTGGATAGGTGGGTATCTGCTTGACAGGAAACGAACGCCAGCTTTCCGGCATCCATGGCGCAGACGTCGGGTTGGGCTGGGTGAGCGTAGCACTCATAACAAAGTTCCCTGTCAATTCTGGTATTATGGTTGAGATGGTGAAGAAACGGGCGAATGACAACCCGGCCAGAACGGCCTGTCGCACTCTCCAAGCGTGTCTTTATGTCCAAAACTCATGGATTAGGCAAATCCCGACCCTGTGCGCAGGGCCGGAGCGCGGGAAGGTAATTTGGAATTTCGGCGGGATGTGCCATAAGGGTTGCACGGTATAAGGTGTCGTGACGTAATGCGCGGTGCTGGAGTTGGCCATCTTAAATTATCAAGTCTTGCGGGAGATGCGCTATGGTGCAGCTGCGTAAATCTGTTGTAAGCGCCCTGTGCGCCGCCGGTATCGGTTTTGTGATGGCGGGAGGTGCCGCATGGGCAGACCCGGCACTAACACCCAATGATTCCATTTCCTTTGCGGAAGGCAATGCCGCGATGGACACCGGCAGTAGCCGAAGCTCCAGCACGGAAAAGAAAACCGTGCATGGACACCGTAACCTGCCGCCGGGTTATCAGGATGCGCCGTCCATGGACTTCCAGCATGGCGATGATCCAGACCAGCTTGCCAAGGTGCAGCGCGATTCCGTAACTGGCGCGGATGTGACCAAATACGGCTCGGCCTATCAGGCTTCCAGCCCGTTTGGCACCGGGCAGGTGGGTGATTCCACCGGTAGTGGCTGGGTTATTCCCCGCTAAAGGATAAAGCCCGACCTGATCGGGCCTGAAAGCTGTCCTGCCCCTATCGTCTCCCCGAGCGGGAGCGCGGCTTCAGGACAGCACGCCTTCTTCCACAATGCGCGTCTCGCTCTGGCCATTGGTCAGGTCTGTAATGCGTGCGCAGATTTCTTCACGGTTTACGGCGGGCAGGGTCAGCAGAAAACGTGCCCCTTCGGCGTCAAAAACCGGCGTTTCCATTGTGGCCCCCCATTCGGGTAGGCGGGCCTGCATAAGCCCCACGAGCGAAAACGGGCAGTGGAATGTCAGACGCACCCGCTCGATCATTTCTTCCTTGGGGGCAGCACGCAGGCATTCCGCCGCTGTGCCCGCATAAGCCCGCACCAGCCCGCCCGCACCAAGCTTGATCCCTCCAAACCAGCGTGACACCACAATGGCCACGCGGTCGATCTTCTGGGCTAAGGCAACTTGCAGGATCGGCTTGCCAGCCGTGCCGGAGGGCTCTCCTGCATCGTGGCAGCGACAGTGTGGCCCAATCTGCCAGGCCCAGCAGTGGTGTGTGGCATCCGGCCCCGCTGCTGCAATCTCTGCTATGAAGGCTTCAGCCTCCGCCACGCTGGCGACAGGCGTTGCACTGGCAAGAAAGCGGCTTTTTTTAATATCCCGTTCCAGCGAAAAAAAGCCGGTCAGCATCTGTGTCATCGTCGCAGGATACAGGGTGATATGGGACCCCGGCAAGCGGTTGCGGTATGCCGGGGCTAGGTTATCCCGCAGGTGGCGGTCTTGTGTTGCTTTGTGCCTGTCCGTGCGGCAGGGACGTGCTAGAAGGAATGCAGAAACAGCGTGACGTCCTGATGGCGTTAAGAGCTGCTGAGGGAAAGAACTGGGCCGTAGCGTTGCTGCGATGGTGCGCTGTGGAAGAACAGGGGAGGGCTGGCGAATATGCTGCCGTTATTTCGTGGAAGATGGTCGCTTCTGGCCGGTTTCGGCGTTCTGGCGCTGTGTCTGGCGGGTGCTCCTGCTCATGCGGAAGAAGATCCGGGCGATGATATTGACGGGCACAGCCGCCCGGATATGCACAAGCTGGCAGGCAAGCCCCCTCTGCCACGTGCGCATAAGGATTTTAGCAAATACAGGTTTACCCCGCCGGGCGATAAGGTCGTTGAACAGGCAGATGCCAACCGCCTGCTGTTCTGGACACCTGATGGCCGGCCCGATGGCTATGCCCAGCGGCGTGGCAGCAGCATTATTTATTACAACGCACAGGGCACCGCTATTCGCGTGCAGCGCCTGACTCCTGCGGAAATGCAGGACGAGTAAAAAAGAACGCCCATGCCGCCAGATGGCGGGCATGGGCGCTTTATGGTGGCGTCAGACCAAATGGGCAGGTCTGGAGCGCACAGTATTCAGCGGGTTTCCATCAGTTCCAGAATGGCGGCCGAGGATTCCTCGATAGAGCGGCGGGTGACATCAATAACCGGCCAGTTATGGCGACGGCACAGCCTGCGCGCCCAGTGTAGTTCTTCCTGCACTTTTTCCAGATCAATATAGGCGTAATCCGCAGCACTTTCCATCGGCCTGCGGTCTGGCATCATCTGTGTCAGGCGGTTGCGCCGGATTTCGATCAGCCGTTCAGGATCAATCGTCAGCCCGATGACCGGCTTGGTCGTTTCAAAAAGTGGGGTTGGCGGCTCTATGCCCATAACCAGCGGCACATTGGCGGCCTTTATGCCCCGGTTAGCCAGATAGAAGCAGGTTGGTGTCTTGGATACGCGTGAAACCCCGACAAGAATGACATCGGCATCGTTCAGCCCGCGCGTTTCCTGCCCATCATCATGCGCAAGCACATAGTGCATGGCCTCGATGCGCTGGTAATAGCTGTCATCCATGATGTACTGGCCACCCGGATGGCGCGTGGCCTGCTGTCCGGTTTCATCTGCCAGAAAGTTCAGGGCGCTATCCAGCACATCCAGCAGGCGCACCTGAAGGCTTATGCAGCCCGCTTCCATATCCGCCTGAAGCGTGGGGTCTGTCAGCGAGGACATGACCGGCCCGCGATCCGCTGCAATATTGCGCAGAACGCGCCTGAGCTGGATCTGAGTACGGATCAGGTTCCAGTGGCGGAGCTTGACTTCCGTATTGGGAAACTGGGCAATGCAGGCGCGTGCGACTGAATCAAGCGTCTGGCCCGTTGCCTCGGAGACAAGATGCAGGGTGAGTGTGTTTTGCATGGCGTCTCATTAAAAATGGCCGCACCCCGAGGGATGCGGCCATTTTTTTCTTCAGGCTTTGACAGCCTTGTTGTTTTGCTTGGCGAGTGCTGACTGAGCCGCCGCAAGCCGTGCGACAGGCACACGGAACGGGGAGCAGGAAACATAATCCAGCCCGACTTCTTCAAAGAAGGAAATCGACAGCGGGTCGCCACCGTGTTCACCGCAGATGCCCAGCTTCAGGTCAGGTTTAGCAGCCCGGCCTTTTTCCACGCCCATACGCACCAGAGCGCCCACGCCTTCACGGTCGATGGAAATGAAGGGGTCCTGCGGCAGCAGGCCTTTTTCCACATATTCCGGCAGGAAGGAGCCGGCGTCGTCACGCGACAGGCCCAGAGTGGTCTGGGTCAGGTCATTGGTGCCGAAGGAGAAGAAGTCGGCACTCTGCGCGATCTGATCAGCCGTGATGGCAGCGCGCGGCAGTTCGATCATGGTGCCGATCTTGTAGGAAAGCGTAGCCTTGCGTTCAGACAGAACAGCCGCGATCACGCTCTCACAGGACTTGCGCACCAGATCAAGCTCAGCCTTTGTGCCAACCAGCGGGATCATGATTTCCGGGATCACGGCCTTGCCCGCCGAAGCGGAGATGTCGAGCGCTGCTTCCGCAATGGCGCGCACCTGCATGGCGTAGATTTCCGGGTAGCTGATACCCAGACGGCACCCGCGATGACCCAGCATGGGGTTGGCTTCAGACAGGGCGGAACGGCGTGCCCGCAGGCTTTCCACGTCCTGACCAAGCGCCTTGGCCACATCCTGCAGTTCGGCCTCGCCATGCGGCAGGAACTCATGCAGCGGCGGATCGAGCAGGCGGATGGTGACCGGCAGCCCCGCCATGATGCGGAACAGTTCGCTGAAATCGCCACGCTGGAACGGCAGCAGTGCGTCAATGGCCTTGGCGCGGGCGGCTTCATTGTCAGCCATGATCATCTGGCGGACATGACCGATGCGATCCGGGCCAAAGAACATGTGCTCGGTGCGGCACAGGCCAATACCTTCTGCACCAAAGCGGCGGGCGGTTTCGGCATCTTCAGGGGTTTCGGCGTTGGCGCGCACACCAAGGCGGCGCACATCGTCGGCCCAGCCCATCAGCGTTGCGAAGTCGCCCGACAGGGTCGGCGGAATGGTCGGAACACGGCCCTTGTAAACGGCGCCCGAGCCACCATCCAGCGTCAGCCAGTCGCCCGCTTTCAGGGTGTGGCCGTCAACTGTCATGGTCTGGGCCTGATAGTTGACTGCAATGCTGCCAGCACCGGCCACGCACACGCGGCCCATGCCACGCGCAACCACGGCGGCGTGGGAGGTCATGCCGCCACGCGTGGTCAGAACGCCACGGGCGGCGTGCATGCCATGCACGTCTTCAGGGGAGGTTTCGATACGCACCAGAATGACATCTTCACCCTTGGCAGCGCGATCTTCCACATCCTCGGCAGAGAAGGCGATAACGCCCGTTGCGGCACCGGGGCTTGCAGGCAGGCCACGGGTCAGCAGCACGCGCTCGGCCTTGGGGTCGAGAACAGGGTGCAGAAGCTGGTCGAGAGAGGCGGGCGGCACGCGGGTAATGGCTTCTTCCTGCGTGATCAGGCCTTCCTTGGCCATGTCGATAGCCACGCGCAGAGCAGCGGCGGCGGTGCGCTTGCCCGAGCGGGTCTGGAGCAGGTACAGCGTGTTGGCCTGCACCGTAAACTCAATGTCCTGCATGTCACGGTAGTGACGTTCCAGCAGGTCACGTACCTTGAGCAGTTCCTGATAGGCGCCGGGCAGAGCCTTTTCCATGGAAATCTGGCCTTCGGCCGCGCGACACTCAGCCATGGGCTGCGGTGTGCGGATACCGGCCACCACGTCTTCGCCCTGAGCGTTGATCAGGTATTCGCCGTAGAAAATGTTTTCGCCGGTGGAGGGGTCGCGGGTAAAACATACGCCGGTGGCGCAGTCGTTGCCCATGTTACCGAACACCATGGACTGGACGTTAACCGCCGTGCCCCAGCTTGCCGGAATATCGTGCAGCTTGCGGTAGGTGTTGGCGCGCGGGTTCATCCACGAACCGAACACGGCACCAATGGCGCCCCAGAGCTGATCCTTGGGGGTTTCAGGGAACGCGGAACCCGTTTCCTTCTCCACGATCTGCTTGTAGGCCTTGACGACTTCCTTCCACTCATCGGCGGTCAGGTCAGTATCGTCTTCCTTGCTGACAGCGCGCTTGGTCTGTTCCAGCAGGTCTTCAAAGCGGTGATGGGAAACGCCCAGAACCACGGAGCCGTACATCTGGATGAAACGGCGGTAGCTGTCCCAAGCGAAGCGGGCATCGCCGGAGGAGCGGACAAGGCCTTCAACCGTGGTGTCGTTCAGACCCAGATTAAGGACGGTGTCCATCATGCCCGGCATGGAAACGCGGGCACCCGAACGGACAGAAACCAGCAGCGGGGCTTCGGCATCGCCAAAGCGCAGGCCCATGACGTTTTCGATCTGGGCCATAGCGGCTTCAAGCTGGGATTCCAGCTCTGCGGGGTATTTGCGTCCGTTGTCGTAAAACGCGG
Organism: Acetobacter suratthaniensis; assembly: GCF_017377745.1. Lineage (GTDB taxonomy): Bacteria > Pseudomonadota > Alphaproteobacteria > Acetobacterales > Acetobacteraceae > Acetobacter > Acetobacter suratthaniensis. Next base: position 47,393 of record NZ_JAFVMG010000010.1, read on the forward strand.
TGCAGACCTCAGTGGTAATGGTAAACCCTGGGGGCACGGGCAGACCAATATTGGCCATTTCCGCCAGGTTGGCACCCTTGCCGCCGAGAAGATTGCGCATCCCGGCGTTGCCTTCACTCTGGCCGGCGCCGAAACTGTAGATCCACTTGGTCATTTTTGCCGTTCGCTTTGTTGATGGAGTGTCATTGGGCCAGCCTGACGACCAAAAAGCATATGAGAGAGACAGGACGACAGGTCAGCCGCGCACAGGTTTTTATTCTTGGTTCTCAACAGCGAAAAGTCACCCCTTCGCCTCGCCCTAGCATGGCGCACTTCTGGCTCTCGGGCAATCCCCGTTTCCCTAAAATTCAGCGGATGTGGCGCTGGAGCCGCGACTGGCGCAGAATGCGTTCCATTCGTTTTCATCCATGGTTTCTATGCCAAGCTCGGCTGCTTTGCGGGCTTTGGAGCCTGCCTTCTCGCCTGTAATGACAAGGTCGGTCTTGCGAGAAACCGTATCGGACACCTTGGCTCCCATGCGCTCGGCTGTGGCTTTTGCTTCCGGTCGGGTCATGGTCAGCAGCGTACCGGTAAACACCACGGTTTTACCTGCGAGTGCGCCGCCACTGGCCTGTGGCGTTTCGTCTGCAATATTCAGCACGGCCTGCAGGGCGTTCAGGGTTTCGAGGTTATGGGTTTCGGCCATAAACGCCACAAGTTCCTCGGCAATGGCGCTGCCGATACCGGTGATCGACCCCAGTTCCAGCCGTTCATCCGAGCCAATCAGGGCAGCAGCACGCATCTGGGTGATCCAGTTGGTGCAAGACCCATAATGGCGTGCGAGCAGGCGGGCGTTACTTTCGCCCACGCGGCGGATGCCCAGCGCATAGATAAAGCGCGAGAGCGTAATGTGCCGCCGCTCATCAATGGCGCGGAGCAGGTTGGCCACGGATTGTTCGCCCCAGCCATCGCGGCTGGTCAGGGTGGCGGCATGGTTATGAAGGTGGAAAATATCCACCGGCGTGTCGATCAGCCCGGCCTCATGAAATTCGCGGATACTCCTATCCCCCAGCCCTTCAATATCGAAAGCTTGACGCGAGACAAAATGGATCAGCCGTTCCACAACCTGTGCCGGGCAGGTTAACCCACCGGTGCAGCGGCGTATGGCTTCGCCTTCGGGGCGTATGGCCAGCGCCCCGCAGGCGGGGCAGTGATCGGGGAAAACAAAAGCTGCTTGCCGCTCCGTGCTGCCCGAAGGGGAGGGCGCAAGCCCCAGAATCTGGGGAATGACGTCACCCGCCCGCTGGATAAACACCGTATCACCCACGCGTACGTCCTTGCGGGTGATTTCATCCTCGTTATGCAGACTCGCACGGGTAACCAGCACGCCGCCCACATTGACTGGCTCCAGATGGGCAACGGGGGTCAGCGCCCCGGTGCGGCCAACCTGAATTTCGATTTCACGCAGGAGCGTGGTGGCCTGCTCGGCCGGGAATTTCCATGCTGTGGCCCAACGGGGCGCACGCCCCGCAAAGCCCAGACGGGTTTGCAGGCTGATGTCGTCTATCTTGTACACCACGCCATCAATATCATAGGCCAACATGGCCCGGTTCTGGCTGATCCGCTCAAAAGCGGCCTCGGCTTTTGCCGCGCCCCTGAGCGTTTCTGACAGCGGGTTGACCGGAAATCCCCAGGCTTTGAGGCGTTCAAGATAGGCTGAATGGCTGCTGTCCATCGGCTCTGAACTGTAGCCGAGCGCATAGGCAAACAGCGAAAGCGGGCGCGATGCCGTGACGGTAGGGTCAAGCTGGCGGAGTGAGCCTGCGGCAGCGTTGCGCGGGTTTGCGAATAGCCTTTTATTTGCAGCTTCCTGCGCGGCATTCAGCTTGAGAAAATCGTCCTTGGACAGAAAAACCTCGCCCCGTATTTCAATCAGGGCAGGGTAGGGGGCGGGCAGGTGGCGAGGGATGTCACGCAGGGTGCGCAGATTGGCTGTAACGTCCTCGCCTTCCGTGCCATCGCCACGTGTAGTCCCACGTGTGAACACACCGTTTTCGTAGGTCAGGCTGATGGACAGGCCATCAATCTTGGGTTCCGCCACAAAGGTAAGGGTCTGTGCGGCTTCAGCCTCAAGCCCCAGAAAGCGGGCGGCCCGACTTACAAATGCCTCGAACTCCGTTCTGTCGAACACGTTGTCCAGAGAGAGCATGGGCACAAGATGCAGGTGTTTGCCAAAGGCGCTGTCCGGCGCGGCCCCTACGGCCTGTGCGGCGCTATCGGCTGGCACGGCCTGTGGATGTGCGGCAGCAAGGCTATCGTAGCGGCGGCGCAGGGCATCGTATTGCGCATCGGTAATATCCGGTGCGGCTTCGCGGTAATAGGCGTTGTTATGATGGGCAATCTGGGCGGCAAGCCGGATCAGTTCCGCGCGGGCGCTTTCGGTATCAAGTTCCGTCGGAGCTGTTTGGGCGGGTGTTTCTGTCATGTCTGTCCCAGCAGGCTTGCCGCGGCAGCGCGGGCTGCATCGGTTATGGTGTCGCCCGCGAGCATCCGCGCGATTTCTTCGGTGCGTTCTGTTGTGCTCAGCGGTGTGGCGTGGGTTACCGTTTGCCCGTTTTGCGTCTTTTTGCCAATCCGCAGATGAGCATGTGCACTGGCCGCTACCTGTGGGCTGTGCGTGACGGCCAGCACCTGCACCGCACCCGCAAGCCTGCGTAGCCGCTCACCAATGGCGGCGGCGGTAGCGCCGCCCACCCCTGCATCAATTTCATCAAAAATAAGAGTGCCGATACCAGATTGTCCCGCCAGAACCAGCTTGAGGGCCAGCATCAGGCGGGAAAGCTCGCCACCCGAGGCCACCCGAGCCAGCGGGCCAGCGGGCTGGCCGGGGTTGGCGGCAATCAGGAACGTGACTTGTTCCATACCCTGTCGGCTCCACTGTTCCTGCGGCAGGTGCTGAATTTCCACGACAAATCGCGCTTTTTCCAGCCGGAGTGGCTTGAGTTCACGCGAGACAGCCTGCTCCAGTGTGCGGGCTGCCTGCTGGCGGGCGGCAGTCAGGGCTGTGGCGTGGGTCTGATAAGCGGCCTGTGCCGTGGCAACGGCTTCCTTGAGAGCATGCAGATGCTGCACACCACTTTCCAGCCCGGCCAGCCGTGCAGCCAGCGTAGCGAGCAGGTCGGCCAGTGCATCGACGGCGATACCGTGTTTGCGCGCCATAGTGCGTAGGGCAAACAGGCGCTCTTCGGTTTCTTCCAGCATGCGTGGATTGGCATCGGTTTCCGCCGCCAGCCGTGAGAGCAGATTTTCGGCCTCGGCCAATGCATTTTCGGCGTTTTCGAGTGCGCAAAGGGCTTCTGTTGCCAGAGCTTCCGATATCTGTGCTTCTGTCTGGGTGCTGTCTGGCTCGGCTGTGTCCATGTTTTCTGCCTGCCGCGTTGCATTTCCCGGTGCTGGGAGCAGGCGGTGCAGGGCGCGACCTGCTGCACGCAGGGCCGTTGCGGGGGCGGCGGTGCGGCGGTCGCGCGGGGTCAGCTCAGCCAGGGCTGCGGCTACGGCCTCGTTACGCCGTTCGGCCTGTTGCAGGCTGTGGCGCTGCCGGGCGAGGGTTTCCTCCTCATCCGGCAGGGGTGCTAATGCGTTGAGCTCGTCTACCGTATGGCGCAGCCACTCTTCCTCGCGGGCGGCCTCTTCCAAAGCGCGCCGGGCGGCGGCCAGTTCTGCTGCGCGTTCTTTCCATAGGACAAAGGCTGCGGCCACGCTGTCCGTGAGGCGGGTTGGGATATTTGACGCATCCAGCAGGGCGCGGTGGGTGGCGGGGTCGGCAAGACCCATCTGTTCATGCTGGCCCTGAATTTCTATCAGGCTGGTGGCGATGTTGCGGAGCAGGGTCAGTCCGACCGGCTGATCGTTGACCCATGCGCGGGATCGCCCTTCACGGGAGATGACACGGCGCAGCACGATGGGGTCTGTGGTGTCGGTGGCCATGCCCTGTTCGCTCAGCAGGGCAAAAACCGGGTGGCCAGCGGGTGCCTCAAAACAGGCGCTCACACGGGCTTCCGCAGCACCTGCCCGGACTAGCCCAGCGCTTGCACGTTCGCCCATGGCCAGCCCAAGGCTGTCGAGCAGAATGGACTTGCCAGCCCCGGTCTCGCCCGTAAGAGCGGTGAAACCCTCATGAAAGGACAGATCCAGCGCTTCAATCAGAACCACGTCCCTGATGGAAAGACTTGTCAGCATCACATCATCCGGCGTTGGGTGTTCTTACCTGCCACGGCAGCACGCCGGGCCGACGTTGGACATAGCCCAGCCACAGCCTGAAAGACCGTGGCGGTCAGGACTGTATGTTCTCTAGGTGTTCTGGTTTCAAGAGAAAAGTTGGTGAAGCTGAATTTTTTGTCAGAGCGGGTTTGCATGAAAGCTGATCCGCGCTGACAGGAGCCGCCCCCTCTCAGGGATGGGCTGCCGCTCCTGTTTTGCCTGCCTGATTCGGGGCGGACTGTCCGGCAACGGGTTCCGCCTTGACCGGGGCAACCGGTGCTGTGCGGATCGCCATGGGCTGGGCGGGGGTTTTCTGGCTGGCGGCAAGGGCCGGTGGCGGCGGGGCGCTATTCTTGTTTATGCCTGTGCCGGGTTCGGACTGATTGAGCTTCAGGCTTGAGCCAGCCGCTTTGCCGGGTAGGGGCAGTTTGCCATCCAGCAGTTTATGATATTTGAGCTTATCGTAAGCGTAGGCGTACCATTCGCTCCCGGGGTAGTTATAGCCCAGCACCACAGCCGCTTTGCGTGCCTGCTCGACCAGACCAAGGTCAAGATAGACTTCCACCATACGTTCAAGCGCTTCGGGAACGTGGTTGGTAGTCTGGAAGTCCTGCACAACGCGCTCATAGCGGTTGATCGCGGCTTCATAATTTTTCTGCACCTGATAGTAGCGGCCTACCAGCATTTCCTTGCCTGCCAGATGGTCGCGGCACAGATCAATCTTGAGCTGGGCGTCACGGGCATATTTGGACTGGGGAAAGCGGGTTACGACTTCTTCCAGGGCATCCATGGATTCGACAGTGCCCTGCTGGTCACGCCGCACATCGGCAATCTGCTCGTAAAAGCACAGGGCGCGCAGATAGTAGGCATAGGCGGCATCTGAACTGGTCGGGTGCAGGCTGATAAAGCGGTTTAGCTGCTGAACGGATTCCGGGTATTTGTTCTGCAGGTAATACGCATAGCCTTCCATAAGCTGCGCATTGGCGATGTAGCCGGAATACGGATAGTTCTGCTGCAGAGTTTCAAACTGGCTGGCCGCTACAGTAAAGCGGCGCGACTGCAGGGCGTCTATCCCGTTATTGTAAAGCGTTTCGGGTGAAGAAATTTTTGGACTCGTCGGGCCGACTTTCTCGCTGTTAAGCAGCCCGCACCCGGCAAGACTGCTCAGGAGCGAGGTTGCCAGCAGGCGCGGCAGAACATGACGGGTCGTGAACGATTTTACAAATGTGTCAGACATACCGGCTCTTCACCTAAGGACGACACCTTATAGAGCATGTGTCCCGGCAAGCAAAGCGAGGATGGGCCTTTGTCGGGCCCCAACCACAAAATAACCGTTCAGGCGGCGGCAACGGCTGGTGTGCGCGCATCGCTATCCCGCCAGGCCTGCGGGTCGGTAAAGAGGCGGCGTAGCAGCAGATTGTTAAGCGTATGACCGGGGCGGTGGCCGCGTACCCGGGCGCGCAGGGCGCCGTTGAGCATCGAGAGGTCGCCCACAGCATCCATCATCTTGTGGCGGATAAATTCATCCGTGCTGCGCAGGCCAGCAGGGTTGAGAATGCTTTCGCCGTCTACAACAATGGCATTGTCCAGTGAGCCACCCAGCGCCAGCCCCATTTTGTGCAGGGCATCAATTTCAGTTTTCAGCGTAAAGGTTCGGCTGCGTGAAAGCTCATTGCGGAAGCAGGCGGGGGTCAGTTCCAGTGAGAGAGTCTGGCGCCCGATAGCCTGTGCGGGAAAGTCGATGCTTAGCGAGAGATCAAGGGCTGCCCCGAGGCCGGATGTGGGGTTGGGGAGCAGTTCCATAAAGGATTCGCCCTGCTCGACCCGAACAGGGCGGATCACTTCGATAACGCGCTGTGTCGCGGTCTGGGACTGTTGACCCGCGCATTCAATCAGGAAGACAAAGTCCTGAGCCGAGCCATCAAAGGCTGGAATTTCGGGGCCATCCACCAGAACAAGCGCATTGTCTATGCAGCAGCCACGCAGGGCGGCCATCAGGTGTTCGACCGTTGCGATACGGTTTTCAGGCCGGGTAGCCTCGCCAATCGTGGTGCTGAGTTTTGTATCCACCACATGGTCGTAACGGGCGGGAATGGGGGCCGCGTTCGGTATGTCGGTGCGCTGGAAGACAATGCCCTGCCCGATCGGCGCAGGCAGTAGGCTGAGCCTGATTTTCTGGCCGCTATGCAGGCCGATACCCACTGCGGAAATCGGTTGTCCGAGCGTGTGCTGGAAAGACCGGCCTACTCCGCGCCCGGCACTGTCCTGACGGAGCGGTGCGGGGGAGCGTTTCTTGTCAGAAGGGGCGGCGGTCAGATCAGTGTTCCTCAGCAGGGTGTCCATCGCTACGGGCATCCTCATAGGTTCAGGTGGCAGTTGCGTCTATCATAACGCTTAAAGCCTGCCTGCGGCTGAGGCGAGTCACTGATTATTGCGTTGTGTTTCAGGTCTTTCGTCCGTCTTAACAGACGGGCGAAAGACCTTGGAGAACCTAGCGGCGAAGGAAGGCGGGAATTTCCAGTCCGGTTTCGCCTTCGCCCGGACGCGTACCATTGTGCTGTTCAGCGGGGTTGATGGTGGGGTGGCTCTGTACCGCCGGTTCCTGCCGCTGTTCATCATGCGCCGGGTTGCGGCGGAAAGCCCCGGTAACGCGCCCGAACAGGCTGCGGGCATTGGGGTCATGCGCGGGCGGTTCGGCCGAGCGCGGTGGCTCGGTAAACAGGTTGGCATGGCGCGATGCCGGGGGAGCCGCCTGCGGGCGCGGGGCCGAAGCCTGCCCCGGAAGGCTGTTGGCGGCAGGTGCGCTGACCTGACCAGCCGGGGGCGCTGCCTGAAAAGCCTGCGGTGCCGGAGCCTGTGCCGGTGAGGGCGCTGCGGCGGCATAGGCAGCAGGCTGCGCCGGGGCGGGAGTTGCCGCCTGCGTGAAGGCCTGCGGAGCAGTCTGCGCGGCAACAGCCGGGCCGGTGCCAGTAGCCTGCACTTCCGGAGCGGCTTCGTTATTGACCGCGACCAGATGCGGGCGTTCGGCTGTAGCGTCGATCCCCGTTGCGACAACGGACACGCGCACGCGCCCGTTCATTTTGTCATCAATAACGGTGCCGAAAATCATGTTCGCATCTTCAGGCACTTCCTGACAGATACGGTTGAACGCTTCTTCTGCTTCGAAGAAGGTCATGTCCTCGCCGCCGGTCACGTTCACCAGCAGACCCTTGGCGCTGTCCATGCAGGTGTCTTCCAGCAGCGGGTTGGAAATGGCCTTTTCGGCTGCTTCCACCGCGCGGTTTTCACCTTCGGCCTCGCCCGTGCCCATCATGGCTTTGCCCATTTCGGCCATGACGCTGCGAATATCCGCGAAATCCAGATTAACGTAGCCGCGTTCAACCATCAGGTCGGTTACGCCGCGCACGCCCATGTTCAGCACTTCATCCGCCAGCTTGTAGGCTTCACGCAGGGTGGTGCGTTCGTTGGCGATACGGAAAAGGTTCTGGTTGGGAATGACGATCAGCGTATCGACATACTGCTGAAGTTCCTTGATCCCCTCATCGGCCACGCGCGCACGGCGCTTGCCTTCGTAGGAAAAAGGCTTGCTGACCACGCCAATGGTCAGGATATTACGCTCACGCGCCATGCGGGCGATAACAGGAGCCGCCCCCGTACCCGTGCCACCCCCCATGCCAGTGGTGATAAACACCATATGTGCGCCATCAAGGTGGCGGGCAATTTCATCGGCGGCTTCTTCTGCGGCGGCGCGGCCCACTTCGGGCTTGGCGCCAGCGCCGAGGCCATGGGTCAGATGCGGGCCAAGCTGGATGCGGTTTTCAGCCAGACTACGTGTCAGGCTCTGTGCATCAGTGTTGGCGACAACGAACTCCACCCCGTGCAGGCTGGATGCGATCATGTTGTCAACCGCGTTTGTCCCACCGCCGCCGACACCGATAACCGTAATCTTCGGTGAGAAGTCAGAATGTGTCTGGGGCGGGACAGTCAGGTTGAGTGTCATGGGCATCTCCCGAAGGGCAACGGGTTGGTGGTGGGGTCGGGCGGGTCTGAAAAGATCCGAAAGAAAATTTGTGTGACTCTACCAGTCTTTGCGCTGACAGATCAAACCCTCTCACGAATAAAAGCAACAAGTTTGCGTAAAAAACCGCTGGGCGGAGCTTCGCGGAATTCAACGTCTCCAAAGGGGCGCTCGGCGCTGGCAGCCCAGAACAGCAGCCCCGCCGCAGTGGCAAAGCCTGCCGCTGCGGCCGTGTTTTCTGGCAGGTTGATAATCTGTTTGGGGCGGCCAAGCCGGACGGAGCGTGTAAAAGCAGCCCCTGAAAGCCGTCCAACGCTGACGGGCGCTCCAAGAATACGCTCGGCCAGCGGGCGGATACCATCAAGCAGCGAACCGCCGCCTGTCAGCACAATGCGCCCGCTCGCAGCCATGCCAAGGCCCGCGCCATCGAGCTTTTCACGCACGAGTTCCAGCGTTTCCTCCATGCGCGGGCGGATGATACGGCCAAGCTGCGCACGCGAAATCTGCTCGAAATGGGGTACGTCATTGCCAAGCAGTTCAACCGTTAGCAGTTCGTCTTCCACATCAGCGGACAGATCAGCACTGCCGTAAACAGTTTTCAGGCGCTCGGCATTTTCGAGCGATGTGCTCAGCCCGCGCGCGATGTCACGTGTGACATGCAGCCCGCCAACCGCGATCTGCGCCGTATGCAGGATCTGACTATCGCCAAACACGGCCAGCGAGGTGGTGCCGCCGCCCAGGTCTACAACCGTGGTGCCCAGTTCACGCTCATCCGCATCCAGCACCGATAGGCCGGAGGCGAGGGGGGAGGAAACAAGGGCCTCCACCTTCAGCTCTGTTCTGGCCAGCACGGTTTCAAGGTTGAGCAGGGCTGTGGTTGCGGCATCAATAATATGCAGGCGCGCCTTGAGTGTTTCGCACAGATGTCCACGCGGGTCGGACACGCCTTCGGTATCGTCCACGGTAAAATCTATGGGCAGCGTATGAATGACCTCGCGCCCCTGTACGGAGGCCTGTAGACGGCCCTCTGTCACAACGCGGCGTATGTCGGCTTCCGTAACCACGCGCCCGCCGATCGGCCAGCGGACATTGAACAGGCGGCTGGCCGGGTGCCCGCAGGAGAGGTTGACAACAACCCGGTCGATCGGACGTTCGGCCATGGTTTCGGCCTGTGCCACGGTCGCGCGGATAGCGGCTTCGGCCTCACGCAGTTCCGTAATGGCGCCGCCTTTCACCCCTTCGGACTTGCGCCAGCCATAGCCGCTGACCCGCAGCGCACCCCCCGGCTCCCCCCGCCCGATCAGACAGGTGATCTTGCTTGAACCAATATCAAGCACCGCCGTGTAACCGCTACGCCATGCGTGCGTGCGGCGGTTTCTATCAGCCGGTGGCAGGGGCAGGGCGCCGCTGATACCCGTGGCCTGACCGCTCTCTACCCGGCGTGATGGGGGTACGGGCTGGGCGCTGTGCACCGGGTCAGTCATTGGGTGGGGTCTCCATGGCGGGGCTGTTGGGCATTAATGTGCGGAAGGTGAGGGCTGCGCGCCTCTGGAGGAGCCGGAGGTCTGGGGGGAAGGTGTTTCCGCTGGTGCAGCTGGGGGAAGTTCGCGGATGGTCAGCCTGTCGGGCAGGCGCATGTCAATCAGCACGACAGGGCGATCCAGCAGGCGGGTTGAAGCCTGAAAGAGGGCCAGCCTATGAATGGCCGGAGCTTCCTCGCTTTCAGGCAGGAGTACGGTTGCGCCATCGCGCAGGCTCAGGTTCCAGCGCCGGTCGCTGACGCGCACCGCAGCGGTAACGCGGCTGCGGACTTCGGGTTCCTGCAAAAGCGTGTCGATCAGCCCTGAAGCGGCCACATTGGCGCCTTCGCCAACGACCAGAGGCAGGTGCGTGAAGGCCGCTGCATCCTTGGTGCTGCCATCCTGTCCGGGCACCGGCTTGCCTTGCCGGTCTATCAGCTCAAAATGTCCATGATGCTGCCACACCGCATAGGGGGGGCGTTCAACCAGCGTTACTTCGATCTCGCCCGAAAGGTGGCGCGACACACTGGCATGATCGACAAACGGCAGCGCGTTAAGCCGCTCACGCGCGGATGAAACGCTGAAATTGAGAATAGGCGCGCCCACCCGCGTGTTCAGGGCTTGCAGAATGGCGCTTTCGTCCGTCAGATTGGCACCAGCGATGTTGATGGCCGTTACCCGCAAGGTGTTGGTGCCCATCAGCCGGTCACGCAGGGGGGAAATCTGTTCCTGCACCGCAGGCATTTTCAGGGCGTACCAGCCACCAGCCGCCAGCCCGCCCAAAAAAACAAGCCCGCCCAGTGGCCGCAGCAGGCGCTTCTGACGCCGTATGAACAGCTTCAGGCGCGAGGGACGATCAGGAGGCGGGGTGGCCTTCATTGGCGGCAGGCAGCCTGTTCCACCAGCCAGCCACAGAGTTCAGCATAGCTGATGCCGCAATAAGCCGCCTGTTCGGGCAGGAGCGATGTGGGTGTCATGCCGGGTTGTGTGTTGACTTCGAGCAGCACAAGGCGCGGTGCGCCGGGCTGCGTGTCATCAAGCCGGAAGTCGGCGCGCGATGCGCCCGCACACCCTAGCGCACGGTGGGCTTCCACCGCGATACGCATGGCCTGTTCGGCCGTTTGCGCGTCAATACGGGCGGGCAGTTCGTGGCGTGAGCCACCCGTGGTGTATTTGGCGGTATAGTCGTAAAAACCTTCGCCATCGCCACAGGGGGTGATGTCGGTCACGGTCAGGGCGCGATCGCCCAGAACGCCCACGGTAATCTCGCGGCCCGGAATGAAGGCTTCGGCCAGAATCTGTGGGCCATAGGCCCATTCGCGGGCAATGCGTGCACGCGCGTTCGATCCTTCACGAATGATGGACACCCCGACAGAGGAGCCTTCGCTGACCGGCTTGACCACATAGGGCGGGGGCAGCGGGTCAGCCTTGGCCAGCGTTTGCGCATCCAGCACCATGCCTTCAGCCACCGGCAGGCCCGCTGCGATAAACACCGCGCGCGCGGCCGCCTTGTCCATGGCGGTGGCCGAGGCGCGCACGCCCGAATGTGTATAGGTCAGCCCCATCCAGTCCAGTATGCCCTGTATGCACCCATCCTCACCAAAACGGCCATGCAGGGCATTGAATACGATGTCTGGCTTCTGGGCGTTCAGGGCCGCTACCAGTGTGGCCAGATCGGTTCCGGCATCGAGTGTGGATACCTTATGCCCCAGACTGGCCAGTGCTGCGGCCACACCCTGCCCGGAGGCAAAGCTGACTTCGCGTTCGGAGGACAGGCCGCCCATCAGAACGGTAATACGGCGGGGCGTTGTCATTGTCCGGAAGCCTTTGTCTTGCCGAGGCGCTTGATTTCCCACTGGAGGGACACGCCGCAATGCTGGGCGACACGCGTGCGCACTTCTTCTCCCAGCCCTTCGAGGTCGGCGGCAGTAGCATCACCGAGGTTGAGCAGGAAGTTGCAGTGTTTTTCGCTGACCTGCGCCCCCCCCACGATCAGGCCACGACAGCCCGCCGCATCGACCAGTTCCCACGCCTTGCGCGAGGAGATAGCCGGATCGGGGTTGCGGAAGGTGGAGCCACCCGTGCGTGCGCGTACCGGCTGTGTGCTCTCGCGTGATGTGCGGATTTCGGCAATGCGTGCGGTAATATCGGCCGGGTTTGCGGGGGTGGCGCGTAGGCGCGCGCGGGTTACGGTCGCCCCTTCGGGTAGGCCGGAGCGGCGGTAGCCAAAACGCAGGGCCGCATTGTCCAGCCGCAGCAGCGTGCCATCACGGGTAATGATTTCGGCCCAGTCCAGAACGCTGGCGATATCGCAGCCATAAGCACCCGCATTCATCCGCACGGCCCCGCCGATGGAGCCGGGAATACCGCTCAGAAACTCCAGACCGCCCAGCCCGGCGGCGGCGGCCTGTTCCGCCACGGTTGCATCAAGGCAGGCGCTGCCCACGACTAGGGCGTCTTGTTCGACCTCGATGGCGGCAAAACCCCGGGCGAGGCGGATAACCAGCCCGTCTATCCCGCCATCGCGGATGATGACGTTCGAGCACGCCCCCAGCGTGGTGACGGGCAGTTCAGGCGGCAGGCGCTGCATGATGGTGGCGAGGTCCTGCGCATCCGCTGGTTGGTACAGCCACTCCGCATTGCCGCCCACGCGAAACCATGTCCGTGCGCCTAAAGGGGCCTGTGGTGTCAGCCGCCCCTGTGCGGGCGCAAAGGTATGGCGCACCATTTCATCCAGTGTGGGCGTCATGCCGCACTACCGCCTTTGTGTTCGGCCTTGAGGGCCGCAAGCTGGGCAGGCAATGCCTGCGCCCAGTTGGTAATGGTACCTGCCCCGAGGCACACGACATAATCGCCGGGTTTAGCAATGGCGTTGATCATCTCGGCCAGATGCTCCGGGCTGGACAGTGGCACCACGGAGCGGTGGCCGCGTTCGCGCAGCCCTTCGATCAGGCGGTCACGGCTGACATCGGGCAGGGGGGCTTCGCCCGCCGCGTAAACATCGGCCACGATTACGGTATCGGCATCGTTCATGCAGGTGCAGAAATCCGCAAACAGCATTTGCAGGCGCGAATAACGATGCGGCTGCATGACGGCGATAACCCGGCTGGCCCCGGCCTGCCGCGCGGCCTTGAGCACAGCGGCAATTTCAACCGGGTGGTGGCCGTAATCGTCGATCACGGTAATACCACCCGTCTCGCCTGTGCGGGTAAAGCGGCGCTTTACACCCCGGAAGCTCGCCAGCCCCGAGCGGATGACATCGTCGCTGATGTCCATTTCCGTTGCCACGGCCACGGCGGCCAGCGCGTTCTGCACGTTATGCGAACCCAGCATAGGCAGGCGGAACGGCCCGGCTTTGCGGGTGCGGCGGGTCGCGCGGTCTGTCAGCGTGACCTCGAACGTCGCTCCCAGCTTGTCGGTAATCAGCTTTTCGGCCCGCACATCGGCCTGAGGAGAGAAACCATAGGTCACCACCCGGTGGTCAGACAGGCGCGGGATCATCTGCTGCACGGCGGGGTGGTCGATGCACAGCACGGCAAAGCCGTAAAAAGGCACGTTGGAGACAAACTGGTCGTAACCGGCCTCCATTGCCTCGGCGCTGCCCCAGTGGTCGAGATGCTCGGGGTCCATGTTGGTGACGACCGAAATGACTGAAGGCAGGCGCAGGAAAGACCCATCACTTTCATCGGCCTCAACCACCATCCAGTCGCCCTTGCCCATACGGGTATTGGTGCCATAGGCCTCGATAATGCCGCCGTTGATGACGGTAGGGTCGAGACGGGCAGCTTCCAGTACAGCGGCGATCAGCGATGTGGTGGTGGTTTTGCCATGTGTGCCACCAACCGCGATCGCCCAGCGCAGGCGCATAAGCTCGGCCAGCATTTCAGCCCGGCGCACAACCGGGATCAGCCGGGCGCGGGCAGCCATGACTTCAGGGTTATCCCGGCCAACGGCGGTGGAAATCACCACTACCTGGGCATTGCCCAGATTTTCGGCGTTATGGCCGATTGCTACGGGAATACCGGCCTCGCGCAGGCGTTTGACATTGGCGTTTTCCGCAATGTCGGAACCCTGCACGGAGTAACCCAGCAGGCGCAGCACTTCGGCAATGCCGGACATGCCAATGCCGCCGATACCGACAAAATGTATCGTGCCGATACTCAGAGGCAGCGCTCTCATGGGCTGGTTTTCTTCTCGCTGGAGGGTGTTGGGGTGCAGGAGGGAAAAGTGTGCAGACATTCTTCTACTACATTGGCCAAGAGTCTGGCCGCATCAGGGCGGGCCAGTGTCGCGGATTGGGCAGCGGCGTTGCTCAGGCTGGCAAAACCGCTGTTCGCGTCGAACAGCTCGCCCAGAAGGGCCGCAAGAGCGCGGGGGGTGAAATCGGCCTGACGGAGCATCCAGCCGGCTTCGGCATCGGTCATGGCGCGGGCGTTTTCGGTTTGCTCGTCGCTGGCCGCGATGGGGAGCGGCACCAGAACGGCAGGACGCCCCGCAGTGGTTATTTCCGCAACGGAAGAGCCACCCGCCCGCCCAATGACCAGATGGGCCGAGCGCAGGAGGTCGGGCACATCATGCAGGAAGGATTCTACCCGCGCCCGTACGCCAGCCTGCTCATAGGCCGCGCGCACGGTGGAAATATCATCCGCGCGGGCCTGCTGGGTAATGATAAGCCGCGCCCGGATGGCTTCGGGCAGTAGCGCTACGGCGGCAGGCACCACATCGGAAAAAACACGCGCTCCCAGAGAGCCACCCCAGACCAGCAGGGCAATATCCTCGGTGGGGGCTGTCCAGCCTTCGCCCGCCAGTGCGGCTATGGCAGGGCGTACGGGCATGCCGGTGAGCACGGTTTTATACCCAAGGGGCAACCGCGCCACAGAGGGAAAGGATGTGGCGATCACATCGGCAAACCGGGCGAGAGCGGCATTGGCTTTGCCCAGCACGGCATTGCCTTCATGGATGACAAGGGCCGGGTGCTGGCGGCCCATCATGCGCGCGCCCAGCAGCGGCGGCACAGAAGGATAGCCCCCAAAACCCACCACGACATCGGGGCGGATTTCGCGCATGAGTGCGCGTGCGCGCCATGCCCCCAGCAGCAGCGTCAGGCCCGCACGCAGCGCCCGCACGGGGCCACGCCCCGCCACGCCCGCGCCGGGCAGGATATACTGCCGGGCTTTGGCGAACACACCGCTTTCGCGCTTACCCGCGCGGGTATCTGTCATCAGCACGAGTGTATGGCCGCGTTCGGCCAGAATATCGGCCAACGCTTCCGCCGGAAAAAAATGACCGCCCGTACCGCCCGCGGCAATGACAATGGTGCGTGGAGTGCTCGACTTCATGCTGACCGCCAGTGTCTGAGTGTGGCCACAAACCCGCCATCGCTGTTTACGTCACCAGCCTGATGGCGAGTGAGCGCCAGCACCATTCCGATAGCCAGAGCTACGGACATGGCGGATGAACCACCATAGGAAATGAATGGCAGTGTCATGCCCTTGGTGGGGATAAGATGCAAGGAAGAAGCCATGTTGACAAAAGCCTGAAGGCCGAACCCCGTCACCAGCCCTGCTGTCGCGACAATGACAAACGGATCATTCTCGCGCATCAGGCGCAGCAGGGTGCGCACGACAATCATCGCGAACACGATGATGATGAGCAGGCATACAACCAGACCATATTCCTCGCCCGCCACCGCAAAAACAAAGTCCGCATGGGCATCGGGCAGCAGGTCTTTTACCCGGCCTTCGCCCGGCCCGCGGCCCAGCAGGCCACCATTGCCAAAGGCGCGCATGGCAGTGTCGATCTGGTAATGGTCGCCCACATCGGGGTGCAGAAAGCGCTCAACACGTGAGCGGACATGCGGGAAAACAAAAAAGGCCGCAACGCCGCCGCCCATCATCAGGCCAACACCCGCACCCACCAGCGCCAGAGGCAGGCCATTGACAAAAAGCTGGGCGAGAAACACGGCGGTAATCACGCTCAGCATCCCGATATCGGGTTGGGACTTCAGCAGCAGGGCAATCAGAACATAGAGCCCGCCCGCAATAACCGTGCCCGGCAGCGGGCCTATGCTGCGTGGTCGGGTCAGCAGCCAGCCTGTCACCACAGCAAAGCAGGGTTTGAGGAATTCGGAGGGCTGGAGCGACATCAGGGGCAGGGCGATCCAGCGCCGTGCGCCCTTGATTTCCACGCCGTGCACAAGGGTGAGCACGGTTGCCCCGAGCATAAGCCCCCCGCCAATAGCCGAAAGCAGCAGCACGGTGCGGCGTTGCAGGGTGGAAATGCTAAAGACGATCAGCCCCGCAATGGTCAGGAACACCACCTGTTTGAGAATGAACATGTTGCGCGATGCGCCGATACGCACCGCCACAGCCGGGCTGGCCGCCAGCATAAGAATATAGCCAAAGCCAATCAGGATGAAGGCGCAGATCAGGGTCGTACGATCCACATTGCGCCACCACCGGGCAAAGGGCGAATCATCAAGGCGGGATGAGCCAGACATTATGGCGTGTCCTGTGTGGCATGCAGGTCTGGTGCCTGCGCCAGAGCGGCAAAGCGCTGACCGCGCGCCTCAAAACCGGAAAACTGGTCAAAACTGGCGCAGGCGGGAGAGAGCAGGACAACGGGGGTCCGGGTTGCCAGCGCTGTGGCGTAGGCTTCGGGTACGGCGCGTTCCAGCGTTTCGCACAGCGTATAGGCCACGCCATGTGCATCGAGTGTGCGTGACAGGGCTTGAGCATCCTGCCCGATCAGGAACGCATGGCGTATCCGCCCGAATAAAGGGGCCAGCGGCTCTATGCCACCGGCCTTGGCAACGCCTCCGGCAATCCAGATCAGGTGCTCATAGCAACTGAGCGCACGTGCGCTGGCATCGGCATTGGTGGCTTTGCTGTCATCCACAAAAGCCACGCCTTCTCGGGTGGTGATGAGCTTCTGCCGGTGTGGCAGGCCTGTAAAACTCAGGAGTGCCGCGGCACACACAGCCTCATCCACCCCGAGAAACTGTGCAACAGCCGTGGCCGCTGCGGCATTCTGGGCATTGTGGCTACCGGGCAGGGCCGGGCCGGGGGTGGCGCAGCGTACGCCATCATGCCAGATCGCACCATCATGGCCGGACCATGTACACCCAGCCTGCGTGCCGGATACGGTTTCGCAGCGGGCCGGGGCATTGTGCAGCGTCTTGGCCAGAAGGCGGCTGGGTTCGTCATCCATGCCGATCAGGGCAAGATCGTGTTCTGTCTGGTGGTCGAAAATATGTGCCTTGGCCCCGATATACCCTGCCATGTCGCCATGGCGGTCGAGATGATCGGGGGTGAGGTTGAGCAGGCAGGCAACATCAAAATGCAGGCTGTCCAGCCGTTCGAGCATGTAGGAGGACATTTCCAGCACGTAAATGCCGTTATCGGGCAATAGCGGCAGGGCGAGGGCGGCGGGGCCAAGGTTGCCACCTGCCGCCACCGGCACACCTGCTTCAGTCAGAATATGGGCTACCAGCGTTGTGGTGGTGGATTTACCGTTGGTGCCGGTAATGCCCACAAACCGCGCGGCACTGCCCGCCTTGCGCACGGCGCGGTAGAGAAGCTCGGCATCGGACAGAACCGGAACCCCGGCCGCAATGGCCTTGGTGGCGATGGGGTGCGGCTTGGGCAGGATATGCGGGATACCGGGCGAGAGTACGAGCGCATCGTATCCGGCCATCGTATCAAACGGGGCTATGATGATGTTATGGGCCACACCTGCGCGTTCGGCCTGTTCGGCTAGTGCCTGCCGGGTGGCGGCACCATCATCCCATGCCTGCACCTGTGCGCCACAGCCTGCCAGTGCGAGAACCGCAGGCAGGCCGTTGCGCCCAAGCCCGAGCACGGCATAGCGCTGCCCGGCAAACAGGGTGGGAGGAAAGCCGTTCATCGCAGTTTCAGCGTTGCCAGGCCACACAGGCCCAGAATGATGGAAATAATCCAGAAGCGGATGACGATGGTCGGTTCCGTCCAGCCCTTCTTTTCAAAATGATGATGGATCGGCGCCATCAGGAAGACACGCCGCCCGGTGCGTTTATACCAGCCCACCTGAATGATGACGGATAGTGTTTCGGCAACGAACAGCCCTCCGACAATGCACAGCACCAGCTCATGCTTGATGGCGACAGCGAGCGAACCCAAAGCCCCCCCCAGAGACAGAGAGCCGGTATCCCCCATGAAGACGGCGGCAGGCGGGGCGTTGAACCACAGAAAACCAAGTCCGGCTCCGACAAGGGCCGCACAGAAAACAGTCAGCTCTCCCGTGCCCGGCACCGCATGCACCTGAAGATAGTCCGCAAAAACGTGGTTGCCTACCAGATAGGACAGAATGGCAAAAACAAGGGCTGCCGTGACCACGGGGCCAATGGCCAGCCCGTCCAGCCCATCGGTAAAGTTAACCGCATTGCCAAAACCCGTAATGACGATCATGGCGAAGAGCGGATACAGTGGCCCGAGTGGCAGCAGGAAGTCTTTGGCAAAAGGAAAGGCAAGCTGGTTGGCCAGTTCTGGCGGCATGAGGTATTGCAGCCATAGCCCGCACAGGAGCGAGAGTGTGAACTCGCCGCCCAGACGCGCTTTTTTGGACAGGCCATCGGTATTGCGGCGGGCCAGCTTGCGGTAGTCATCCGCAAAACCAATCGCGCCAAAACCCAGCGTGGTCAGCCACACAGCCCAGACAAAGCCGTTTTCCAGATTACCCCATAACAGCATGGAAATGCTGAGTGCGGTCAGGATCAGCACGCCGCCCATGGTGGGCGTGCCTGCTTTTTCCACCAGATGGCGCTCCGGCCCGAGAGCACGGATAGGCTGCCCCCCACGCTGGATACGGCGCAGCATGGCAATAAAGGGGCGGCCCAGCATGAGGCTGACACCCAGCGCCGTTAAACAGGCGCAGCCCGCCCGAAAGGAGATGTAGCGCAGCAGGTTGAGCAGGGTGATATGCCCGTCATGAATCGCGTGCGAAATCAGCAGGTAAAGCATTAGACAGCCCCTTCGCTTGCGGGGGCAGGCATGGTTTCCAGTGCGGCGATGATGTCACGCATACGGCTGCCCAGACTGCCCTTGACCAGAATGGCATCGCCCGCGCGCAGGGCAGCGCATGCCAGCGGGGCAAGAGTGGCGGCGGTAGGAGCCCAGGCACCTTGCCGGGCTGAGGGCAGAGCCTCAAAAAGAGTTTTCATATGCGGTCCGCAACAAAAGACAAGGTCGGCGCACATGGCGGCCGGTTCCGCCAGCGCGCCATGTTCGGAGGTGGAAAAATCGCCCAGTTCACGCATGTCACCCAGTATGGCAATGCGGCGTTGGGCGGGGATGTGCCGTAGCACGTCCAGTGCCGCCCGCACAGAAGCGCTGGACGCATTGTAGCTTTCATCCAGCAGGGTCATGCTGCCGTCGCACAGGGTGCTGAGCGCACCGCGCCCGCGTCCGGGGCGGAAGGCGGCCAGAGCGGTCGCAGCGGAGGTAAGGGGGGCTCCTAGTGCCGCGCAGGCAGCCAGAGCACTGGCGGCGTTGCGGGCAAGATGCGTACCGGGTGCGGTCAGATGCACCGATACCATTTCCGGGGTCCTGCCCTGCGCCAGATGCAGGGTGAAATCAGACCCATCAGGCCCGGTCTGCAGGTCGGTAATCCGGGCGGCACTTCCGGCGTGCAGGCCGCTGCGCCATAGCGTGGCATGGCTTTGCCCAGCGGCCTGTTCGATCAGTTTCATACCATGCGCATCATCCGGCACGATGGCGATAGCGCCTGCGGGCAGGGCCAGCAGCAGCGAGGCTTTTTCGTGCGCAATGGCGTCCAGACTTCCCATATGGCCCAGATGGGCAGAGCCAATGGTGGTGATAACGGCGCAGTCGGGGCGCACCAGTGTGGCCAGTGGCAGGATTTCGCCCGGATGGTTCATCCCGATTTCGCTGATGCAGAAAGCAGCATCACGCGGCAGGCGGGCAAGGGTAAGCGGCACGCCCCAGTGGTTGTTGTAAGAGGCTTCGGCCGCATGGGTGGGGCCGCAGGCACTCAGGCACAGGCGTAGCATGTCCTTTGTGGTGGTTTTGCCAACGCTGCCGGTTACAGCCACCACGCGGCCACCAAAGCGCGCACGCGCGGCGTGTGCGAGTGCACGCAGACCGCTCATGGTGTCACGCACCAGCAGAATACGCGGGTCGGGTGTGGCGGGGGCATCATGCGCCAGAACGGCTACGGCCCCCTTATCCAGTGCCGCGCGAATATGGGTGTGGCCATCGCTGTTATCGCCCATTAGGGCGATGAACAGATCGCCCGGCTGCAAGCTGCGCGTGTCGATGGAAACGCCGCTGATGCTGTGCGCGGGAGGCTCATGCAACGGCCCCGCCGGCATAAAGCGGCCTCCGGTCGCCTGTTCCAGTTCCTCGCGTGTCCACAGACTTGTCATGCCGGGCCTGCTGCCTTCCGTGCTGTGGGCTGCGCGTGTGCAGATGCGACAGCCCCGTTGTTGGTTATGCCTTCAGCCCCTGTCAGGGCACGGAGAACGCTGGCATCATCAAAAGGCAGAACGGTGTCCCCTACGATCTGGCCCTGTTCATGGCCTTTGCCCGCTACTACCAGAACATCCCCCGGCCCGAGCAGGCTCAGGGCTTCGGCTATGGCGCTGCGTCGGTCTGCGATTTCAAGTGCCTGTGGCGCGCCTGTGCGCACAGCCGCACGGATGGCTGCCGCGTTTTCCGTGCGGGGGTTATCGTCGGTAATAATGGCAATATCAGCGCCAACCGCTGCTTCCTGCCCCATAAGGGGGCGTTTGCCGCGATCCCTGTCTCCACCGGCCCCGAATACGACCACCAGCTTGCCCAGAGCATGCGGGCGCAGCGAGGCCAGAAGCCGTGCGAGCGCATCGGGTGTGTGGGCGTAATCGACATAGGCGCTGGCCCCGTTGGGCAGCACGACTGCGCGCTCCATGCGCCCGCGTACACCCTGCAACTGGGGCAGGAGTGCCAGCAGGGCGGGCAGGTCTGCATCGTTTTGCGCCGCAAGGGCGGTCGCCAGTAGGGCGTTATCAGCCTGAAAACGGCCGGGCAGGCCCAGTGTCAGCGTCTGGATGTGGCCTGTGCAGGACAGGCGTAGTTCCTGACCATGCGGCAGGGCGCGGTGCTCAAGCAGGCGCAGCGTATCGCCCTGTTCTCCTACAAGGCGCAGGCGCAGGTTCCGGGTTTTGGCAATACGCCTGATGGCATCCAGCGTGGGGCTGTCCATGTCCGCATTGGCGGCCGCCAGCCCACCGGGGGGAAGAATATCGCTCAGAAGATGCAGTTTGGCCTGTCGGTAGGCGTCCAGCGTGCCGTGATAATCAAGATGATCGCGCGTGAGGTTGGAAAAACCGGCCGCACTCAGGTGCAGCCCGTCCAGCCGCCCCTGTTCCAACCCGTGGGAGGAGGCCTCAAGGGCGACATGATGCACGCCTGCCCGTTCCAGTGTGGCCAGTGTATTGGCCAGTGTTACCGGGTCTGGGGTGGTCAGCGGGGGCAGGGTTATGCCCGTGGGGTTGGCGCCCGTCAGGCCCAGAGTGCCGATGGCCGAAGCGCTGAAGCCCTGTAAAGCCCAGAGCTGGCGTATGAAATCCGCCGTGCTGGTTTTGCCGTTGGTGCCGGTTATGGCGGCCAGATATGCAGGCTGTGGCCCGGCAAGGGCTGCAGCCATGAGGGCCAGTGCGCGGCGGGGGTTTTCGCATTCCACCAAAGGACAGGGCGCTACACCCTGCGGCCATGGCGTGCCGGGGGGGGCGAGCACGGCGCAGGCACCGGCCTGCACGGCTGCGGCAATAAATGTGCGGCCATCTACATGGGTGCCGGGCAGGGCGGCAAACAGCGTACCGGGGCGCACGGCGCGGCTGTCTGCCGTCAGGGCGCTGACAGACAGGGTTTCTGGCACTATGCCGCCCGGCAGCATTGGCGGCAGGCCCGCTGCGGCCATCAGATGGGAAAGGGGCTGGCTCATTCGTCCATCTTTTCCGGTGTGGTCTTGCGGCGTTCAGCCAGAAGGTGCTTGTGGGCCGTGGCGGTGTTCTGCCCCTGTTGCGCCGTCAGGTCGCGGGACTTGCGTGTGGCGCTTTCAAGCAGGCGTGGGTCTCCGGGGTCGTTCCCCGGCCCGAGAGGGCGCACGCCGCGCGGCACGGCCGGTTGCATGGGAATGGCCATCTGGGCATCAATCTGGGCAGCATGCTCGGTATCAGGAAAAATCTGAAGCATGGGGCCAATGCGTGAGACAATGCGCGAAACCGTGGGGGCTGCGTTCCAGCCTGCTGTTGTCCAGCCATGGGTCTGTGGCGTGGCCTGAGGGCTGTCGAGCATGACATACACGGCATAATGCGGCGCATTCATGGGAAAAATGCCGGTAAAGGCCGAGATATTCACATGCTTGAGGTAGCCGCCGTGCGGGCCGATTTTTTCTGCCGTGCCGGTTTTACCGCCGACGAAATAACCCGGTGATTCCGCCGTGCGACCGGTACCCTGTGTCACGTCGAGCCGCAGAATGCGCCGCAGCAGGGCCGAAACATCACGCGGGAGCACGCGCGGCCCCTGTGGTTCAACCGGGGTTTCGGCCTCGCCAGGGGCTGCGGCCTGCGCCACGGAGGGCTGCAAAGGTGCCGCGACCGAGGCCAGACTGCCTTGTGGAGGGGGAGCTTCTTCGCTGTTCCGGCTTTCCGCATCCAGCAGGGTGGGCGAGACGAGAATACCGCCGTTGACCGTAGCGGCCGTGCCGCGCACGATTGCCAGCGGCGGTTCCGCCACACCATGCCCGAAGCCGACAGTCATGGTGGTGGCAAGCCCCCACTGGTGGGGTACCAGCGGGCGGGCGGTTTCTGGCAGTTCTACGGGTACGGGGGCAAAAAAGCCCATGTCGCGCAGCCATTCGGCCTGTCGCTTGCCACCGACATCAAGCGCGATATGCGCTGCTGCCGGGTTGGAAGAGTAGGCCATGACCTCGGGCAGCGTCAGCCACGGCGAAAAGTGATCGTTCTTCATGTCGCGGATGGTGAAGCGACCGATCTTGAGCGGCACGGAAGAAAAACGATCCCAGACATGGATGGTGCCGGTTGCAAGCCCCATTGCCGCTGTCTGGAGCTTGAAGGTGGAGCCGGGTTCGTACAGCCCCGTCACCGCCCGATTGAAGCGCTCGTCGTTGGAGGCGTGGGAGAAGGCGTTGGCATCGTAGTCGGGCAGGCTGACCATGGCGATAATCTCGCCCGTGCGGACATCCATGACAATGCCGCAGGCGCCGATAGCCTGATATGTCTGCATGGAGGCCGCAACTTCCTCACGCACGGCAGACTGGATGCGAATATCCAGTGACAGGCGCAGGGGGCGGCGGTCTGAGAGCAGGCGGGCATCAAAATGCTTCTCGACCCCGGCAATACCGTGATCGTCAATATCGACAGCGCCCAGAATCTGCGCGGCCATGCGGCCCAGCGGATAATGCCGCTGTTCACCCGGTTCAAAGTAAATGCCCGGAATGCCAAGATTGTTGATAGCCAGTTCCTGCTGGGGCGAAATATTGCGCGCGATATAAACGAACTGTTTGGGCGAGGCCAGTTTTCGGGCCGTTTCCTCCTCGTTCAGCGCGGGCAGGATATGGTGGAGCTTGCTGGCAATGTCCGCGGGGTCGATCAGTTCCTGCGGGTTGGCGTAAACCTGCGCCACGGGCAGGGATAATGCGAGTGTCTGGCCGTTGCGGTCCATGATGGGCGCACGATGCACCTGCGGCAGGGAAAAATCGCCCGCAAGCGCTCCTCTGGGGTCCACTTTGGGGATTTCAGGCACCTGTGGTGCAATCTGGCGCTTTTCGGGCGCCATTGGCCGTATGATCGTGGCAAGCGTCAGCTTGCCCGCCACAACAGTGAACAGAAAGCAGAAAATACTCGCCGCCCCCAGAAGTCGGGCGTGCATCTGTTCCCTGCGGGCCTGCGCGCGCAGGGTGTCTCCTGGTGTGCCTACCGGTCTCGCGCTGTTGGACTCATGGGGCGGCGGCTTCATGGCAGGCGGAAAACACTTTCGGTTCGAGGAACATCAGCAGATCAGGTCAGTTCGTGACAGGAACTGGCGGCGGCAGGCTGTCGCCCCCGCCTCCCAGCAGAGAGCCTCCCATATATCTCGAACTCGCCCGTGCTTCCATATAGCCACCGCCTGCTGCCGGCGCGGCCCGGTGTAGATGCGGGTGCCACGAGGCAACGGTTGCGGGCAGCGGGTGCCGGATGGGGGCGGGTTCATCCGCTGTGTTGCCGCGGGGTGCGGAGGCTACGCGAACGCGGGCTTTCAGGCCTGTATCAGCCTGTTCTGATGCTGTTTCGGTTCTGGCCGTGGCGCGTGGGGCTTCGGCAGGTTGCGTATGGTGTGTGCCAGCAGCCTGAATGGCGGCTAGCAGGGATGTGCCATTACCTGCATCAGCCACCCGCACGTGCGCGGCAGGTGCCGGAGCCGCAGACGCTACACTGACATGCTGCACGGGGGCCGGAGCTGGATGGGTGACGGGTGTGGCACTCGCCACGCTCACGACCGGGCGTTCAGGCTGCGGCCGTGTAACAGGCGTTGCAACCGCGGTGGCGTTGCTGGCGATGCTCACATGCTCGGGCTGCATGCGCTGTGCCGTGGTGGCGACAGGTGCTGCAACCGGCACAGGTGCTGGTGTGATTGTTACCCCACGCTGCGGGCTGGCCGGTGCTTCCGCCAGAGCGAGAGGTGCAACCGGAGCCGCGTTTTCTTTCACGGGTGCAGGCAGGCGGCTGCTCAGATCCGCCATGCGGACAAACTGTGTCGGCTCCATGATACGCAGGTACGCGGCATGGTGTGCGGCAAGGCCCGTCAGCCGTTCGGGCTGGTTTTCCAGTGTCCATTCCGTCCGCAGCATGGCGGTCTGGGCCCGCACGTGCTCGGTTTCATGAACAATCCCGGCAATCCGCTGATCCAGCAGGGTTGTCTGATGTTTCTTGGCGTACAGGAAAAACCCCGAGGCGATCGCAAGAACAGCACAGCAGCAGGTAAAGGGGCGGGGTAGCATGATCAGCTCTCTACGACCGAAGAGGGTGCGGTGTCGGGCCGCCGGATAAGCGCGCGCAGCCGGGCGCTGCGTGCGCGGGGGTTAATACGGCATTCCGTCTCGCCGGGGCGAACGGCCTTGCCTGCAAGGGTTTTGAATGCGGACTCGGTGCCCTGACTCATGGCGGCACGCGGGTCATGGCGGGAGAAAGAGACATCGCGCCCGGTTGCCCGCTGGAAAGCGCGCTTTACCAGTCTGTCTTCCAGCGAGTGGAAGGACACCACCACCAGACGGCCACCGGGTGCGAGCAGGTCGAGAGCTTGTGTCAGACCGCGTTCGATTTCGCCCAGCTCGTCATTGACCGCAATACGCAGGCCCTGAAACGTGCGGGTGGCTCCATCCAGTCCCGAGCGGTCATGTGGCACGGTGGCGCGCACGAGTTCTGCCAGTTGCAGCGTGGTGGTGAAAGCGTCCTGCGCGCGGGCGGTTACAATGGCGCGGGCCACGCGGCGGGCGTGGCGTTCCTCACCATAGAAATGGATGATGTCGGCCAGTTCTTCTTCGGTAGCCGTATTGACCAGATCGGCCGCACTCCGCCCGGATTTTTCCATCCGCATATCCAGCGGGCCGTTATGACGGAACGAAAAACCCCGCTCGGCTTCATCAAGCTGGAAGGAGGAAACCCCCAGATCCATGACGATACCGTTGAAAGCCGGAGCATCCGCAGCCTGCGCCAGTGCGGTCATGCTGCCAAACCCGCCGTGCAGCATGTGCAGGCGTTCGCCCATGCCATGGCTGTCCAGTGCGGCGCGCAGGGCGTTGCCTCGGGCGATGGCATCGGGGTCGCGATCGATCGCCCAGACCGTGCACGCAGCGGCGTCCAGAATGGCGCGGGTATAGCCGCCTCCACCAAAGGTGCAGTCCAGTATGGCCTCGCCATCGGCAGGGGCCAGAAAGTGCAGCACTTCGGCCAGCATGACGGGTACATGCCCGGCCTGAGGCAAAAGGGTTGCGGTAAGTGGGAGAGACTGGGCGTTCATGGCGTGCTTTCTCCCGCTCCGGTTGCCGCATGGCCCGCGGCGGGGATGCTGACTCGGCGGGATTTCTGGCGGGCATCGGCACGGCGCTGCCGGGCGGCCTCGGGTTCCCATATCTGGAAAATGCGGCCCAGCCCCATGAAAGAGACCATTGGGCTGCTCTCCAGCCCTGCATGTTCGCGCAGGAAGTCGGGCAGGATAATCCGCCCTTCGCGATCAGGGTCCATGGGGTAGGCATCGGCGTACAGGGCGGCGGCGAGGTCGTCATGTTCATCGGAGAACATGTCCAGCCGGTCGAGCGGTTCTGTCAGTCGGGCAAAAGCTGTGGCGGGCCATGCCTCGATGCAGGGCAGGGTGTGCGACGGGCGGAGAATCATCAGTGTATTGCCCTCCGTCTGCTGGTCTCTGAGAACGGTGCGGAACCCGGCCGGAATCGAGACGCGCCCCTTGGCGTCAAACCGATTCTCATGTGTGCCGAGAAAGACGCCCACAGCGATCAGAAATCCTTCCCCACCAATAACTTCCGCGCCTGTGTCGTGGGACGGGCAGAGCGGGTGATCCACACCATATGGTCATGCGTGGGATAGCATGGGATAGCGTGGGAAGTAAATCAAAAAGGAAGAAAAAACACCGGAAAACAGCCATTTATTAAGTATTGTTAGGCTGATTTTGAGGGCGGTCAGGTAATGTGTTCAAAAAGAGGCCGCGTTTGTTGCGGCGTGCGGCGTTCCCTGTCCGTTCAGCCTTGGGGCTTAAACGGCGGACGGGCGCGGAGCTGATAGAAAATGAAAATGCCAGACGGTCTGTAAGCCGGGTTCTGTCTAGCCCCCGAAGGGGCCTGGACGGTCATTCCTCTGGGACCCGCCTTGCGGCGTGCCTCACGCAACCAACCCGAGCGACGGGGCGGGAGAACCCCTGAAATCCATGCGGATTTCGGCCGCTCCTATTCGGTCTTGCTCCCGGTGGGGTTTGCCCTGCCTCCTCTGTTACCATCGGAGCGGTGCGCTCTTACCGCACCGTTTCACCCTTACCTTCAGCCTCCCATGATTTCCCATGGCAGACCCGGAAGGCGGTCTGTTTTCTGTGGCACTTTCCCTAAGGTCACCCTCGCCGGTCGTTAACCGGCACCGTTCTCCCGTGGAGCCCGGACTTTCCTCCATCGCGTATTTGCATACGCCACAGCGACCGTCCGACCGTCTGGCCCGCGCACCCTGCGGCGGCAGGCAGCGCAGGTCAAGGGGGTAGGTACGGGATACTGGTTTTTGTCTGAAAAAACGGTAGGCTCGGCCTATGTCTGAGTTGCAGCAAACCTCCGTACCTGTGTCCGGTATGGCTTTGGCCACTCCGGTGCCTGCACCGCCTCCGGCCCGGCCCAATCTGGCATCGCGCCTTCTGCTTCGCTGGCTGGCATGGCGTAAGCACCGCCGCGCACAGGGCGCAAAACATCATGCGCTTCCGACCCATAACGGGGTGGGTGGTGTGCCGCACGGCGCTGTTTCCCATCAGGATGTGCAGGCGCATTTTCTTCAGTCCCTGCGTCGGGGCATGGATACGCCGTCCTTTCCTAAAAGACTTTCCTCGCTCCCATTGCGCCGGGTGGTGGATCTGATGGTGCCGGGGGGTGAGGGCGCTTTGCCCGCCCGCCTGTTTATTCCACGCGGGTCTGTGCGGGGTGCCGTGCTGTACCTGCATGGGGGCGGGTTTGTGCATTGTGGGCTCAATTCGCATCATGGCATGTGCTGCCGTCTGGCGCGGGCTTCGGGGGCGGCTGTTCTGCTGGTGGACTATCGTCTCGCGCCTGAGCACCGTTTTCCTGCGGCGGTTGAGGATTCTCTGGCGGCTTTGCGCTGGCTGGCGGCTCTTTCCGCCCGGCGGTGGGGTGGGGGGGTAGCTGTTGCAGGGGATAGTGCGGGGGGTAATCTGGCGGCTGTCGTCGCGCAGCAGGCGCGTGAGGGGGGAGCACCCCAGCCTGTCCTGCAGCTTCTGTATTATCCGACGTTGTATGGTCGGCAGTTGTTTCCCTCGCACCAGACCTATGGCAGCGGGTATTTTCTCTCACGCAGGTCCATGGAGTGGTACGCGGATCAATATATCAGCGCCGAGCAGGACTGGGATGATACGCGCTTTGCACCCGGTGCGCATCCCGATCTGTCGGGCCTGCCTCCGGCCGTCATTATCACGGCGGAGTGCGATCCCCTGCGTGATGAAGGCGCTGCCTATGCACAGGCTCTGCGGCAGGCAGGAGGGCAGGCGTTTTATCGCTGCTACCCCGGCGCTCTGCACGCTTTCCTGAACTTTTATGCGTTTATGCCCTATGGCAAATCAGCCCTGACGCTGGGGGGCAGGGCTTTGCGGCGTGCGTTCAGGCGACAGGGCCAAAGAACGCGTTAAGGAATGGGGTGGAACGTACCCGGAGAGTTCTGATCAGACAGAACGGTGCGCTCCATCCTGTTCACCTGAAGGGTAAACAGCTTGGGGAGTTCCCCCTTGGGGCCGGGGCAGGAGTCGGTGTGCTTTTGCATGACGTCCATGCGGGTTGCCGTGGGGGCATCATTCCCGTTGACGATAAACAGCAGGCACTCCGGGCGGTCATGTGTCATGCCGTTATGGGTCACGACCAACCGCAGGTGGCGGATCAGGGCCGTATCATCAAACCAGCTTTCGGGGCGGAAGGTGTAGCGGTCCACAACCCGATCCATGATGCCGCTTTTGCTCAGCCCGATCATGAGCAGGGCCAGCGGTAATACAAAGACCAGTCGGCGCAGGGCATGCTGGCGTAAGGTGCGCTTGCCCAAAGGCCCGCGCGGCCCGCTGGCCAGCATGGAGCGGAGCGCCTTTGCCCAGCGTGGGCCAGAGGGTGGTGTGGTGTTTTCAGGGGCGGTCATGTCAGCATATCCTCGTGCCATAGGGCGCCGTCTCGCGCCAGCAGCGCGCGGGTGGAGGGGGGGCCCCAACCGCCTGCCGCATAAGGTTCAAGTGGGGTGAGGCCTTGCCGCCATGTTTCCAGAATTGGCTCCACCCATTTCCATGAGGCTTCCACTTCATCGCGGCGGATGAACAGTGCCGGGTCTCCCCGCACTGCATCCAGCAGAAGGCGTTCATAGGAATCCTGATACGAGATGGAAAACTCATGCTCGTAGGACATTGATAGCGTGGCATTGCGTACGCGCAGCCCCCCAGCGCCGGGGTCACGCACACCCAGAACCAGCGCAAGCTCTCCATGCGGGTCGATCCTGATCACCAGCCTGCCAGAGGACGGCATGTTGGTGAAAATCGGCCAGGGCTGCGGGCGGAACTGAATGACAATTTCCGTTGCTTTGGTGGCCAGTCGTTTGCCCGTGCGGAGATAGAACGGCGTATTGCCCCAGCGGGCAGTGCGGATTTTTGTACGGATAGCGACAAAGCTTTCCGTATTGCTGGCACGACCGGTGTCCAGATCCTGCACATAGCCCGGCACATCCGTGCCTTTCAGGCGACCGGCGGTGTACTGCCCGCGAATAACGTTCTGGCGCACCATGTCTGGAGTCATGGGGCGCAGGGCGTTTAGCACCTTGAGTTTTTCGTTGCGCAGGTCATCCGCCCGGAGCGACGCCGGAGCGTCCATGGCCACCATGCAAAGCACTTGCAGCAGGTGGTTCTGCACCATGTCACGCAGGGCGCCAGCTTCATCATAATATCCGCCGCGCCCACCGATCCCTACGGTTTCGGCTGCGGTAATCTGCACATGCTCAATGGCTTCCGCCGACCAGAGCTTTTCCAGCACCGGGTTGGCAAAGCGTAGCGCCAGAATATTCTGCACCCCTTCCTTGCCGAGATAATGATCAATTCGGTAAATCGATTCCTCGGGAAAGAAGCGGCCAACCCCACTATTTACTTCGCGCGCGGTAGCCAGACTGGTGCCGATAGGTTTTTCCAGCACAACACGCGCATGCGGGCTGATCAGGTCGCGTGTCGCCAGAGCCGCACAGATATGGGCATAGAGCGAAGGCGCTGTGGCCAGATAGAAAACGCGGATCCGCTCGGGGTCAGGCAGGGCCTCATGTAAAGGCTGCCAGTTGGCCTCCGGGTCGGTTGCATCAAGTTGGACATAGTCCAGTAGGGCGATAAAATTGCCCAGCAGTTCCTGATCCGCCGCCATGTCCGGGGCGAATTTATGCAATTCACCGCGGATATACGCCCGGAAAGCCTCTGTCGTGTATTCTGATCGCGCGATGCAGATCAGTCGCACATCATGCCCGAATTCCCCGGCATGGAACCGGCGCAGAAAGGCCGGCAGCAGCTTGCGGCGCGTAAGATCGCCGGTAGCGCCGAAAATAACATAATCAAAAGGGGCGGTGCGGTTGACGAGCGCCATTAAGCAGAGTTCCGGCAGGGCAGGCGGGGGATAGCCGCCAGCGGAGTGGGACGGATGCTGTTCGGAAGGGAACGCGCACAGTATGCTGTGCTTATGGGAGAGGCATTGCCCGTTTGCAAGAGCGGCCTTGTGTGGGATCATTGACCCCATGCCCGCGCCGCGATAAGCCCGCGCCTTCGTGGCGCGTCTGTGGCGCGGAAAGACATGATGCAAACGAGAGGGCTGCTAGATGGACGGCGAACATTTTTCCGGTGATGAAGATCCGGCGGCAGGGGGCATCGCGGCTGATCGGCTGCGGAGCATTATCGAGCGGGTCGAGCGTCTGGAAGAAGAGCGCAAGGCGCTTGCGGGCGACATCAAGGACATTTTTACAGAAGCCAAATCCGCCGGGTTTGATGTAAAGGTCATTCGACAGATCATTCGCATTCGCAGGCAGGAGCCAGCGGAAGTGGAAGAGCAGGAAACGCTTCTGGATATCTACCGCCGCGCGCTTGGCATGTAGGCGCGCTAAAGCACGGATCGGCTTGCCATGACATCACTCTCCTTTCCCGAGTGGATGCCCCTGTGGGGCCAGTTGCTAATGCTGGCCGGAGGAATCCTGTTCGGATTGGCGTTCATGATGATGCCTTTCGCCGTATTCGGGGTGAAAGGCAGGCTGGCCGAACTGTCGCTGCAGGTTGGGGAGCTTCAGGCACAGGTGCGTGCGCAGGGCCTGCGTGAGCCTGTTGCGCAGGCAGCGCCTGAACGCCCGCGTGGCGATAGGGATTACGCTGCTTCACCCACCGGTGTTGTGGTGGAGGAAGTGCGGGCAACGGCTTTCGCGCATGAAGGGCGGCAGGATAATACCCCGCCGCAGACAACACCCACCCACACAACCAGAGATGTGCCGCAGCAGGAGTTCCCGGTCAGGGAACCACCAGTGCTGGTGGCGTTGCAGACACCGCGCGTTTCTGATGCGTATGAACCAAGGCAGAGCGCTCCGCCTGCTCCTGTTCAGTCACCCCGTCAGGAAGGCTGGCGTGAGCAGCGTATGCCGTGGCATGAAGCCGACCGAACGCAGGCTGAAACAGCGCCGGAAACCGCAGCCCAGATCATGCGCCGCCAACATGCGCCAGATGCAAATCAACCCGCATGGAGGCCTGATTTTTCACAGGAAACCGCAGGCTATTCCACACAGCGGGATACGCGGCCGGAGGGTGCAGGCATGAATCCTCTCTACCCTGTCCGTGAGGATGATCGTTCGGGCCGGGCGGAGCCTGTGCTGAACTGGCCTGTCAGAGAACGACGAGATCATCACGATGGATGAGCACGTCCCGGCCTGAACGGCCCAGAATATCAGCGACTTCTGTGGATTGATGGCCTGCGATACGCCGGGCATCTTCCGCATCATAAGCGGCGAGGCCGTGGGCAAGCACCCGGCCTGATGTGTTGAGCACTTCAACCAGATCACCCTGCGAAAATGCGCCGCGCACCTCCACCACTCCGGCCGGTAGCAGTGAGCTGCCATGCTGTAGGGCTTTTGCCGCTCCGGCATCAATCACAATTTCACCGACCGGGTTCAGGCTGCCTGCAATCCACTGTTTGCGTGCGGTATGCGCATTGGCCTGCGGCAGAAACCACGAGCATCGTGCGCCTTCCATTAAGGCCCGTAGGGGGTTGAGTGTCTTGCCCAGCGCGATTGCCATGGCACAACCAGAGCGTGTGGCGATACCTGCTGCCAGTAGCTTGGTGCGCATGCCACCCGAGGAATAGCCGGGTGGGGGTTCCCCTCCCATGGCTTCAATCTCTGGGGTCAGGTTTTCAATGACGGGCAGGTGCCGGGCATCGGGGTCTGTGCGGGGGTCGGCGGTGTACAACCCATCGATATCCGAGAGCAGGATAAGCTGATCTGCTTCGGTCATCTGCGCGACGCGGGCGGCCAGCCGGTCGTTGTCACCAAAGCGGATTTCCGCAGTGGCGATGGTGTCATTTTCATTGATGACGGGAATGCAGCCCAGATCCAGCAGGGTCGTCAGTGTCGCGCGGGCGTTGAGATAACGGCGGCGGTCTTCCGTATCATCCGGTGTGAGAAGCAACTGGGCAGCCGTCAGACCCTGAGCGGAAAGCGCATTGCTCCAGGCCTGCGCCAGTCTGATCTGCCCTACGGCGGCCGCAGCCTGTTTTTCGGGCAGGCGCAGGGCGCCGTTTGTCAGGCCCAGACTATGCCGGGCCAAAGCAATGGCACCAGAAGAGACCACACTGACCGCCGTGCCCTGTCGGCGCAGCATGGCGATGTCCTCGGCCACACTGGCCAGCCATGCCTGACGCGGGGCGGCCTGCTCTGCATCAACAACAAGTGCGCTGCCGATCTTGATAACCAGCCGTTTGGCATGGGCGAGAGAAGGGCTGGTGGCATCGCTCATTGGAGGCTCCCGTGCGTGGTCTGTGGTATCGGGCCGCCCATGCCCACCATACAGGGGACATGGGTAAGGTTGGGCTTAGTCTTCGGCGTGCCGGGCTTCCTCGCGCGCATGTGTCACCGCGTCGAGCATCATGCGCAGCAGTTCGGGCACGCCTTGATGGGTCGCGGCGGAAATCAGCACCACAGGCGCGCCACTGGCCTTTTGTAGTGCTGCCCGGCGTGCTGATGCTTCGCGCGGGGTCATCGCATCATTTTTGTTCAGGGCGATGATTTCGGGTTTTTCATCCAGCCCGCCGCCATATGCTGCGAGTTCGTGCCGGATCGTGCGCCATGCCGCCACCACATCGCCCGCAGCACCGTCAATCAGGTGCAGCAGAACCGCGCAGCGTTCCACATGGCCCAGAAAGCGATCTCCCAGCCCTGTGCCCTCATGAGCGCCTTCGATCAGGCCCGGAATGTCGGCCAGAACGAATTCTTCCGTCATGGACAGGCGCACAACCCCGAGTTGAGGGTGCAGTGTGGTAAAGGGATAATCGGCGATTTTTGGCCGCGCGGCGGAAACAACAGACAGGAACGTGGACTTGCCAGCATTGGGCAGGCCCACCAGCCCGGCATCGGCAATCAGCTTCAGGCGTAGCCATACCCAGCGTTCCTCACCGGGCCAGCCCTTGTCAGAGCGGCGCGGGGCGCGGTTGGTGCTGGTTTTGTAATTGGCGTTACCGTAGCCGCCATCGCCACCGCGACACAGCGTTATCCGCATGCCCGGCTTGTCCAGATCCGCCAGCAGGGTTACGCGGTCATCATCCATGATCTGGGTGCCAATCGGCACTTTGATGACAACGGCACTGGCGGCAGCGCCCGTGCGATCCGAACCCGCGCCATTGCCACCCTTACGGGCACGAAAGTGCTGGGTGTAACGGAAGTCGATGAGTGTATTGAGGTTTGGCACCGCCTCAAAAATAATATCGCCACCGCGACCGCCGTTACCGCCATCGGGGCCGCCGAATTCAATATATTTTTCACGACGGAAAGCCGTTACGCCATCCCCGCCGTCGCCCGAGCGGATATAGATTTTTGCCTGATCAAGGAATTTCATGCCTAATCTCCAGCCCGGACACGAAAAAGGGCCGACCCTTCCGGTTCGGCCCTGTTCCTGTTTTCAGTCTGACCGGGTAAAGGCCAGACCAGAAAAGTGCCCTGTTTATTCAGCGGCCAGCGGCAGCGCGTCAACAGAGACATGCACCCGGCCTTCTGCACGGCGCTCAAAGCGCACGTTGCCGTCAACCAGAGCAAACAGGGTGTGGTCGCGGCCAACGCCGACATTGCTGCCAGCCTTCATCTTGGTGCCGCGCTGGCGGATAATGATGTTGCCAGCGATAACCTGCTCGCCACCGAATTTCTTGACGCCAAGGCGGCGCCCGGCGCTATCGCGCCCGTTGCGGGATGAACCGCCGGCTTTCTTTTGTGCCATGACCTAAACTCCTCCGTGGGTCGTAACCAGCCTGTCCCTATCGGGATCAGGCGGCGTTGATTTCCTGAATGCGCAGAACAGTTACCGGCTGACGGTGACCGTTTTTACGACGGCTGTTCTGCCGACGGCGCTTCTTGAAGATAATGACCTTCTTGAGGCGGTCCTGAGCGATGACGGTGGCCGTAACCTTTGCGCCAGCGACGGTGGGTGCGCCGATCTGCGTGCCGTTCTCGCCGCCAACGGCCAGAACGTCTTCAAAGGTGATGGTGGCGCCAGCTTCGACTTCCAGCTTTTCAACTTTCAGTACCATGTTGGGTTCAACCCGGTACTGCTTGCCGCCGGTGCGGATGACTGCGAACATAAACTCTACTCTCTTTCCGATCTCTGATTCGCGCGGTGGATCACACAGGCGCAGAATCTTCTCGCTTTTTCGTCTTTGGCCGTCCGGCTTGGCGCGGCATGGTTCCATCTTTGTGGATCAAGGTGGGCTTTTAAGGGGAATCTCTCTCCAGCGTCAAGCCAGAAACTGAAAATGCAGACAGGCTCTTGCATGCTCGGTCAAAGCATGCGTATAAGCCCGACCTACGGAGAGGTGCCGGAGCGGTCGAACGGGGCGGTCTCGAAAACCGTTGTGCTAGCAATAGTACCCAGGGTTCGAATCCCTGCCTCTCCGCCATAGACCTGAATGGTCAATTCCATACTAAAATCTTGTGACGATAGGCAGTGTAATACAGTCATGTGTTGCGGCGGCTTTGTCGCGCGTGTCGAATGTGTGGAAAGAAAAAACCCTGCCGCCGTCTCAGGCAACGGCAGGGGGAGTCACTTAAAGAGCGTCTTCAGTTGGGCCGTCTTCCAGTGCGCCTTCCCATTTGGCGGAAATCGCTGCGGCATAGCCATTGCCCAGCACATTGGTGGCCGTGCGGGCCATATCAAGAAAATGGTCGATGCCAAGAATAAGCGCCATCCCGGCTTCAGGCAGGCCAAACTGGGGTAAAACGGCAACCAGCGTTACCAGTGAGGCGCGCGGGACACCTGCAATGCCCTTGCTGCTTAACATCATCACCAGCACCATTAACATCTGCTGGCTCCAGGCCAGATGGATGCCATAGGCCTGAGCGATGAACATGGCTCCAAAAGACTGGAACAGAATGGAGCCATCAAGGTTAAAGCTATAGCCAAGTGGCAGCACAAAACCGCCAATACGCGCAGGCACACCAAAATCTTCGAGTTTCTCCAGAAGAAGCGGGTAGGCAGCCTCGCTGCTAGCTGTGGAAAAACCCAGCAGAACAGGCTGAACCAATGCCTGAATCAGTTTTCGGATCCGCTTGGGGCCAAGGAACAGGAGGGTGGCTGCGGTTAGCATGCCCCACTGGAACAGGATTGTGCCATAAAACTCCGCGAGAAAACGGCCATACTGCAGCAGCATGCCTAGACCGCTATGGGCCAGACTGCCCATAATTGAGCCAAAAACAGCCAGAGGTGCAGTTATCATGACCATATCGGTCATGCGCAGCATGATTTTGGCCAGTTCTTCTGACCATGTCAGCATGGTTTTACCGGTTTTGCCCACGGCTGGCAGGGCGAGGCCAAACAGAACCGAAAAAACAACAATCTGTAGAATGTCATTGCGCGCCATGGCGTCCATGACGCTTGTGGGCACTATGTGCAGAATGAACTCGACAGGCTGGAAGGGATGCTTGAGCGCTGAGACATCGGCGGCCTGCGGTGGTGTGAAACCGACACCCGGTTGGAGCAGGTTAGCGCCCAGTAGTCCGATACACAGCGACAGAAAAGACATGCCGATAAACCAGAGCATGACTTTGCCACCCACCCGCATGACAAGGCTTTGATCGCCCATTTTGCCGATGCCACACACCAGAGTGGCAAACACCAGTGGGGCGATAACCATGCGGATAAGCCGCAGGAAAAGACCTGTCAGGAGCGAGGAAAGCTGCTCGGCCGCGCCAATATAGGCAGGAAAGAAGGAATGCACGGTAAGGCCGACTATAATACCCAGAACAAGTCCAGCAAGAATAGCCAAGGTTCGTTTGCGTGTATTGCCCGGGTGTACAGAAGCGCCCATACGTGGTCCCTCTTGTTGTTCGATACGGAATGTTCCGAGTAAAGACCGAATATATAGACAGAAATACCCATCGGGTCAAAAATGCTTTTTATTGCCGCCGCTGCGCCATGCTTGAGCGGTTTGTGTAAAATCGGAATTGCTTTTATAATTTTTAATATTTAAGGGCGTATGTTCTGTAGAAAGCACCTAACGGGCGCCCACTATACTTTGTTCGGAAACCAAAACAAAAATGCTTTTCTTTTCTCTTTCTGTTCAAAAAACAAAACATACGCTGTGTTGTAGTGCTGCGCTGCTTTTCTGTGCGATGTTTTCCTGCTCTGCTCAGGCTCAGCAGTGGTATACAGGGTCTTTGCTTTCTCCTGCTCCTGCCAAAGACCGGGCGGGGCAGGGTACCATAGAGCCGTATTTTACGTATTCCTTGCCCGTCGGGTATTTTGACGCCACAGGCACCAGCCACCCCCAGCACCCACGGCAGCAGCAGTTCAGCAATTCTACCTTGTGGAAATACGGGCTGACAGACACGCTCAGCATACAGGCGCATACCGTGGTGTCTTACGGTTGGAAAAAAGGGGCCGGTCATACTGGCGGGCCTAAATTTGGTGATTTGCCGATAGACCTGATCTGGCGTTTTGTGAATGGTAATCCCAAACGTTATATCCCCACCTTCAACCTGTTTGCGGGGGTAGTGTTTCCAACTGGCGATTATTCCAACCTGTCCAATGCACAGGACGGTGTGGGCAATGGTACCTATGTATTCCGTACTGCCTTGCTTAGTCAGTCCAGCTACTGGCTTCCCGGCCACCATCCCCTGCGGCTGCGGACATGGGGTTGGTGGCGGCGTTCGCTTAATAGCGTCGATATCTCAGGTATTTCATCCTATTCTACACAGGCTGGATTCCACGGGCGTGCACGACCGGGCATGAGCGGTCAGGCGGGGTTTTCGCTTGAATATGGGGTGACGCAGCGCTGGGTTCTGGCGGTGGATGTCGCACGCGACTGGGCCAATGGCGCCAAGGTCTGGGGCGTTAATGGTAATGGTCAACGTGTCAATCGTATCAGCGCCGCATCGGGTGACTGGCAGGTGGATCCTGCTGTGGAATATAACTTTACGTCCCGTATCGGGATGATCGCCGGGGCCTCCGTTTATTATGCCGGGCATAATACCGGGGTGCGTATTGCGCCGCAGTTTGCCGTCAACACGGTTTTCTAAAACCTTCGAACCCTCGGCTCAGTGATGGTGCCCCCCCAAAAAAATAAAAGGGGGGTTTTGCGTGATTGCCTCTGGCAAGGGGAGGGGCATCGGCACTCCGTGTTGTGAAGGATATTGCTCTGGGAGGTATCTCCGTTTACAATTGCGATAGATTCTCAATTTATCCCGGGCGACCGTATGAGCCAAGGCCGTTCGAAGGAAAACACGTTGCCCACCGATCCCCTGTCGCACCGTCTTTATAAGACGCATAGAAAGACCCTTATATCCTATGCGGGGCGGGTGTGCGGCGATAAGGGTCTGGCTGAAGATCTGGTGCATGATGCGTGGCTGCTGTTTCATCGCCAGAATGCGGCTGAAATTACCTCGCCGCTCAGTTACCTTAAAACGATCATTCGCAATCTGTCTTTTGATCGGCGTAGGCGCAGCACGTTTGAAAGCACGACTGAGACGCCGTTTGAAGACACTCTCGAGCATGTTGAGACTGTAGCAGCCTCACCCGAGCAGGATATAGCGGCCCGTCAGATCATGGGTAAGGTTATGGATGCGATTGATGCCATGCCGGAGCGCCAGAATGCGGCCATGAGGATGTATCATTTTGAGGGGATGAAGCTGCGGGAAATAGCGCAGAAACTCGATATTTCAATCGGCCTTGTTCATAAGCTGATTTCAGACGGTATGAAAATATGTATTCGGATACACAAAGAAGAGCCGTAAGGTTGTTTTTCCTGCTGTTAGGCACAGGAAAAACGCGATGTTTTTCATGATGGGGCGTAAAGGGGCAAGCAGCATGGATGATGCTGAAGATGCCGCCATTGGCTGGGCTCTGTTTTTGAATGAAGAGCCGGACAATAAGGAACTGCGCGCGGAATTTGAGCACTGGCTGCACGAAAACCCACTGAATGCTCAAGCTTGGCGGCAGGTTACGGCGGTTTCGGATATCATCCAATCAGCTCCAATAGAAAGACGCAGTGTCCGTAAGCAAAGTATTATGGGGTGGCAGCTTGTGCAGGGCTGGCGATCTGTACCCCGGGCATGGCGTTTAGCATCCGGCTTGGGGGGGGCTGCGCTCGCATGCTGTCTTGCGCTGTTGCTTGCTGTGCCTGATTTAAAAGTGCGTTTTCAGGCGGATCAATACGCACCGTTGGGGGAGACACGCATAGTACAGCTCGCTGATGGCAGTGAAGTTGTTCTGGCTCCGCGCTCTGCAATAGCAATCCATATGACAGATGCGGAACGGCATGTTGAGCTTGTGCAAGGAGAGGCCTTTTTTACCGTTCATCATGACGCAGCAAGGCTGTTTACCGTGCAGATCGGGGCCGTTAGTGTAAAAGATATTGGCACTGCCTTTGATGTGCAGAAAGCTGAACACCAGATAACCGTTCGGGTGCGTGAAGGGGCTGTACATCTTGCATCATCCGCACACCCGGTATTCGACCGTGACCTGCATGCAGGCGAGTGGTCGAGCATAGTGGATGGGGATATTCAGGCAGGTTTTTTGCCGCCTGAAACCATAGGGGCGTGGAAAGATGGCTTGCTGATTGCCCGCGATGAGAGTGTGGCTGATCTTATCAAAACTCTTGCTCCGTGGATGCGTGGCCAAACCGTGCTTTTACACCACGCTCTTCTGAAAGAACGGGTGACAGGTGTTTATGATCTGCACCAGCCAGATGAGGCGCTAAGGCTGATTATGCGTCCTCTTGGGGGCAAGGTTGTGGCCGTTAGCCCATGGGTGCATTTGGTGATAGCGCGGTAAAAAATAAAATTGTTATATATCAATGAATTAATTTAAAAATCCGACTGCTGCACGTAATTTTCTTCTTAAATTTTTGAAAAAAAACGCCCCTCGTTTCTCTCATTAACAGGATTAAATGCGAATGCCTTGCATTCGTTGTATTGGGTGAGAGAGCGCATTCGGCAATGATTTACACTCGTTCTGTATCAGGGCGCATGATCGCGTCTTTATTGTTTGTGACCACCACAGCACTGACATCATTTACATGCAGGTCGGCCATTGCCCAGTCCGTTCAGACACAACAGAAAATATCCTTTCATATTAAGGCAGGTTCTTTATCTGATGCGCTGGTATCATTCAGCACGCAATCACATGTGCTTATTACCTCCACGGCGGTCTCATTAAATGGGCGCATAACACAGGGGTTGTCCGGGCAGTTTACGGCTACAGAAGCGCTTCAGCAGCTTTTGCAGGGGAGTGGCCTGTCCTATGTACCAGCAGGAAACGGCGCGTTGCAGATTATTGCGCCATCCAAAACCGCCAGTATCATGCTTGGCCCGGTACGGGTGGCAGGGGTTTTGCAGGATCGTGTTCCTTCAACGGCCATGATTGGCAATCTTCCGCCGGTTCTGCCAGGCGGAGAGGTCGCGCGGGGTGGGCAGCTTGGTATGATGGGTAACCGGGATATTATGGATACCCCATTTAACCAGACAAGTTACACCGATGATTTCATAAAAAATCGGCAAATACGGAATATTCGAGACGTCTTGAAAGATGATCCATCAGTAAGAAGCACCTTTACAACCGGAAGCCCCGGATATGAGGCGATGAGTGTCCGTGGTTTTAATATGCTTAGTAGCGATATGTCCTTTGGCGGTCTCTACGGCATAGTGCCGTCTCCGGGAACAGTGGCGGAAATAGCAGAGCGTGTGGAGGTTCTGAAAGGGCCAGCCGCCTTGTTAAATGGTATGGCTCCGGGTGGTTCGATCGGAGGTGTTATCAATATCGTGCCCAAACGTGCGCATGACACGCCTCTGACCGAAGTTGAAACGGATTACACTTCTGATAGCCAGTTCGGCGGCCATCTGGATCTTGGGCGTCGTTTTGGCAAGGGTAAGCATTTCGGCCTGAGAGCCAACGGCATGATCCGTTCTGGGGATACTGCCATAGAGCGTAATAGTATGAAAACCGCCCTCACATCTTTAGGGGCGGATGCTATTTTCAAGCATGCAAGATTTTCCATGGATTTTGGCTATCAGTATCGAGAAGTAAACGGGGCTGTGCCGTATTTCTCTTTGCAGGACAGCACGCCAGTGCCTCAGGCTGATAAAGTCAGCAGAAATCTTGGGGCGCCCTGGAGCAATTACTGGAATCAGGATTTCTTTGGTGTTTTTAGAAGTGAAGTGGATTTGTATCGCGATGTCACCGCTTACGGCAGTGTGGGGGTAAGCTCGGATCAGTCGCGTGGTCTGGAAGTGAAGTCCATCAGTAATGTCGATAGTAACGGGTTCGGTAATGGTAGCGTCAATGCCACAGGTAATGAAAGCATGAGTGTTACGGCTAGTCTGGGCGTAAGAGCAAAAGTAAAAACACGATATTTTCTGCAGGAAATGGCGTTTTCGGCCAACAGATACCAGTCTGATTCTGGCAGCGTCAATCAATATGAAACAATGAACCGGGGGAGTGTGCAGATTGATGGTACGCCCTCTTTCAGTTTTCCTAGTATTGTTGCTCCGGGTCGTGTGCCGCATACAGCATCATCCACACTATCCAGTATCGCCTTTGCCGATACAATCTCTGCATTGGATAAGCGTATTCAGATAACCGCTGGTTTGCGTGTACAGCGTGTCCAGTCCGCCAATTTCAATGCCTCTACCGGGGTCAGAACAAGCAGTTACGACAAAACGGCCTTGAGCCCGGCTGTTATGGCGGTTTTCAAACCATTGAAAAAAATGACTGTCTATGGAAACTGGATACAGGGGCTTCAGCAGGGTACAATCGTAGGGTCTACCTACGCGAATGCAGGAGAAATTTTTTCTCCTTATCAATCAACACAATATGAAATTGGCATTAAAGGCGATCTGGGACGATTTGTTGCTACACTCGATGTGTTTCAGATTTCGCAGCCCAGTACGATTTATGACACCAGTTCAAATATATTGTCTCTGAATGGCGAGCAGCGTAATCGTGGTCTGGAGATAAATATTGCTGGTCAGCTAATCAAAGGTTTGCATGCGACGGGCGGATTGATGCTCATTGACCCCCGTCTGACAAAAACGCAGGGTGGCAAGACCGATGGCTGGAAAGCTCCCGGAGTTTCTACAGTTAATTTCAATATCGGGCTTAATTATGATTTGCCTTGGGTTAAGGGGCTCTCTTTTACAAGCGATGTCATTTATACCAGCTCACAATATCTGGATACAGTAACACCGCGCAGGAGTTTCCCCGGTTGGGTCAGGCTTGATCTCGGTACGCGCTATACGATGAAAAACCCGGTTTCTGACACAGGAGGGAAGCTGTCGTTTTATCTCAATGTCGATAACGTTGCTGACACGCGCTACTGGAATAGCATGGGGCCATATGCAGCATATTTTTTGACGCTTGGCTCTCCTCGGACGTTTCGTTTTTCTGTTGCAGCTGACTTCTGAAATGATTCGTTATTTTCATGTATTTTCCCGTGTTATTTTAGCATTATGTGGCGGCTATTTTGCGGCCTCAGCTATTTTGGCGCTGTTTTGTCGTTTTTTGGTGGTATCAGGCATGAACAGGAGCGAAACTGTTCTGCTTGGTGAGATGATGGTTTTTATTGTCTATCTGCTCTTAATACTATGGGCTTTCTCCGCACCAAAAATCTTACCAGTGTGTGCGTTATTGATAATGTTTGTGATCATAAGCCATGGTGCAACAATTCTTTTAGGGAAAGTGTAGAGTATGGAGCGAAGTTTTCGTCGCTCCATGGGGTGGTTGCATAGTTGGGCAGGTGTTGTTCTGGGGGGTATTCTATTCGCTGTTTTCTGGACAGGAACATTATCCGTTTTCGATCAGGAGATTGACTTGTGGATGAAGCCTTCCACACGTGTTCCGGTTATATCTTCTCCCGTATCATTTTCAATTTTTCAGAAAAGTCTTAACGAGGCTGGGCGAATACACTCGCCAGTTTGGAGGCTCAGCCTGCCGAGTGATCGTCAGCCCCTTGCAAGGTTAAGTTATCGTGAGGGTGACGTTTTTATAAACCGCCTTGTTAATCTAAAAACAGGCCAGCGTCTGCCTGAACCAGAGACGTTGGGAGCCAGTGGCTTTCTTTATCCATTCCATTACTCTTTGCACATCAGGTTCATGAATATCGGCATATGGTGCGTTGGGCTGGCGGCCATGTCTATGCTGGTGCTTTGTGTTTCGGGTGTTGTCATTCATCGTAAAATTTTTTCTGACTTCTTTACGTTTCGGCCCGGTAAAAATGCACGCAGGCTGTTGCTTGACCTGCACAATCTTTCCGGTGTTCTGGGGTTGCCATTTCATATTATTTTTGCATTTACGGGTCTGGTTATTTTCGGGAGTGTCTATTTTCCGAGCGGTGCAAAATCCGTTTATCCTACTTTGCAGGCTTATTTTGATGATATGTCTGGATCTTCCTTTTTTTTAAAACCAAAAAAGTATGACGTACCGGCTGTACTGCTGGAAATAATGGCTATACAGGCGCGGGCTATTCTTGGAGAGCCTCTGGGTATTGTTGTTGTTTTTAATCCAGGGAGTGATGTTGCTCGTGTAAGGTTTATTGGCAGTGAAAGTCACAGTGTTAGTGGCTCTAATAATACTCTGACATTTGATGGTGTGACGGGCGTGTTGATCGGGCAACCACTCGAACTGAAGCCGGTCATGCATGTACAGCGTTTCTTGAGCGGTTTGCACCTTATCCGCTTTCATCATTGGGGTTTGCGCTGGTTATATTTCCTACTTGGTTTGAGTAGTTGCCTTATGATTGTGTCCGGTTTTCTGTTCTGGCTTGCGGCGCGCCGCAAGACGCAAGGGGGCACTTTCGGCTTTCGTATAGTGGAAGGCCTGACCATAGGGTGTGTGAGCGGCATTATCCTTGCTACACTGGCATTTTTTATTGCCAATCGTTTGCTCCCCGCAGGAATAATATGCTTTGGTCAACCGCGTGCGGCGTTGGAAGTCTGGGCGTTTTATCTTGTCTGGTTTGTGGCCAGCCTGCATGGCTGGTTCTGCCCGCAAAGGGGCTGGGCCTGTCAGATGATTATAATAGCAGTGGGCGCCTTTACTGCTGTGCTGCTGAACTGGGTTACAACCGGGGATCACCTTCTGTATAGCCTTATGCACCGTTGGCTTTGGCCTGTGGCAGCGATGGATATGGTCTTACTGGCGTCTGGCACGGTGGCTCTCTGGATGTCTTTACGCTTATCTGTAGGGGCGGGGGAGCGTATTGTGGGCAGTTCAGTAGAGCAATCGCTATGATTCTGGCTGTATTGTTTTATACAGGGCTTGTCGGAGTGCTGTATGGAGCTTTCGCCCTTCTGGCGCTGACACAGTTTCAGCATCGTCGTGCAACCGGAGGCAGGACATTACTATCCCGGCGAGTCGTTTATATAAGAAGTGTTGCAACTCTTCTTTTGGTATTGGCCTTATTTTTGGCCATAATGCATGACGGTAGTGGTTTTGGTGCGTTGCTCTGGATTACGCTTGCATCAGGCACAGCCTGTATGGTGGCGCTTAGAATTGCGTGGCATCCGGGTTTATTAATCCCCTTAACCCGTATTATGGAGTGGCGTTTTGGCTTAACAGGTGCTTGGCTGCGTTGCCTCTAGTAAGGCTGAACTGAGTTCAGTATGCGATGTGGGTTTCTGGCATATTTTTGCATCAGGGTAGAGGCGTAAAAGTTCGGCTGTGTTGGCATGGGCTGAATGAAAAATAATAGGTATTTTTTTGATTTTCAGATGGTCAGCAAGGGGAAAAACGTCCCCATCAGCCAAGCGGACATCCAAAATGGCGCAGGAAGGTAGTCTGGATGTAGCGGCTTCAATTGCATCTTTAACCGTGTCGTAGGAACCGTAAAGGTTCATCCCGCAATTCAGGACTATTCCTTCAAGATCGAGAGCGACCAGAAATTCATCTTCAACAATCATGATCATTTGAGTTTCTCTTCAATTTTATGAAGGGGAATTTCTATGAAGATAGTGAAGTTCTTATCATCAATTTCTTTAAATAAATCAGCGCCTAGTTGTTTGGCTGATGACCTGATTAATGTTGTCCCAAAACCAACATCATTGGTTTCCTCCACCGGCGTATGATTTTTTTCATGCCACACAAGTGAGAGATTTTCTGGACCCAGATCCCACGAGATTTCAAGCTCTCCACCTTTTGGGCCTAAAACGCCGTA
This sequence comes from Acetobacter suratthaniensis, assembly GCF_017377745.1. Taxonomy (GTDB): domain Bacteria; phylum Pseudomonadota; class Alphaproteobacteria; order Acetobacterales; family Acetobacteraceae; genus Acetobacter; species Acetobacter suratthaniensis. The sequence continues at coordinate 91,865 of NZ_JAFVMG010000010.1, forward strand.
TTTTGATGCGTTGGTTGTAAATTCGTGCAGTATCATGGCTAACGGCGAAAGTGCGTTAGACGGTAAAAAAACTTCTGGCCCCTGAATGGTTATTTTGTTTTTTGTACCTTCATGCGAAATGGTCATTGTTTTGACTATTTTCTCCAAGGAAATAACATCCTTGTCGCCGGAAGGTACACTCAGGGAATGAGCTCGACCGAGAGCGATAATACGATCTCTAAAATCCTGAGCATATATATTAATATCGGTATGTGAACGGGCAGATAATGTGACCATACTGGCTATAATGGCGAACAAATTCTTTACCCGATGATTCATCTCCTGGAGCAGAATGGAGCGGGTTTCCGCCAGAGTATGCTCAGGCGTAATATCAATGGTCGCACCAACCAGTAAACGCTCATCCTCACGGATGGACATATGGGCGTAGCTTTTGAGTTTCTTTATATCTCCATTGGAGAGGAGAACTTTATAGCCAACCTCCAGCTTTCCTTTTCCTGCCAGTGCGTCATTGATTGCGTTTGAAAAAATATCACGATCGTCCGCATCAATGATATTCCTCCAGACTTCAAAATTAATCTGGCTGATATTGCTTAAACCCAGCATTTCCTGATGGGTTTTATCAAAACGAAAGCTGCATGTTCTCGGGCAATATTCCCATATTCCGATATGACCGGCGTTAACAGCCACCCGCAAACGCTCCTGCTCTACAATAAGAGCGCGTTCCAACGTGAGGGCATCAGTAATATCGGTCATAACGATTGTGGCGCCACTGATGTCGCCACTGCTGGTTTTGTAGGGGAGAACCCGCATGGAAAAAGTTTTTTTTCCATCTTTGGTGTGCACCCTGCGCTGTAATGTTTGCCCGGTTTTTGAGACCGTTAAGGAATCATCTAAATACTGCAGATCATCCAGTTTGCAGGCAACATCGGATAAAAGGCGACCACGGTCGCTGTTTTGTAATGGAAAAATAGACTTTGTAGCGTCTGTAAAACTTCTAATGCGTAAGTCGCTGTCAACAACCATGACAGCTAGCTCGGTTGAATCAAAAAAGTTTCTGACATCGGTATTGGCTACGGTTAGCTGATCGACTTTATGTTTCAGTTCATCATTAACTGTCGAAAGTTCTTCATTGGTGGATTGAAGTTCTTCATTCATTGACATCATTTCTTCGTTTGAACTTTTTAGCTCCTCATTAGCTGTTTCAAGCTCTTCAATGGTTGCGCGTAATTTATGGCGTGTTACACGCAGTTCTTCTTCAAGAATATCTACATGATCTGTAACTGGCTCAAAGTCATCGGAATCCAAATCAGCCAGTATTTCAAAGGGGCCAGCATCTTTAAAAACGAATAAAAAGGAATTTCCTGATAAGGGATCGCAGGTTACATCCACAGGCTGCACACCGTAGTCACCTTCGATATGAATCTGACGTGCGATAACAATCCGTCTTTTATGTCTGGCTTGCCGTAGCAGTGGGCCAATAATTTCGCGCAGACCGGGGCGTGCCAGTGTAAATGCACTGGTTCCCCCTTGTCTGGTTACCGGAAAATCAAAATAACGACTGAGTTTCCCATAGGCGGCAATAACCGTTCCATCATCCCCGACGACCATGGAGGGTGGGGCATATCGTTCCGCAAGTTTCTGTATGGCAGCATCATCTTTGTGAATATGATTTCTGGCACTGTCTTTTCTTTCATCCATTATGGTGCGCTGGAAACTTTGCGGGGTAGATGGAAGGTTGAGTGGATAGCGTGTGGTGAGGCCGCTATGTTGGAATATGCGTGCATGATGATCTATGGATGAAAAAAGATTTTCAAAACGCCCAATTGTTTCCGATGGACCAAGAAAAAGATACCCCCCCGGTGATAGGGCATAATGTATGAGCGGCATAACCTGCTGCTGCAAGGAATCATCAAAATAAATAAGAAGGTTTCTGCAGGACACCAGATCAATGCGCGAGAAGGGTGGGTCTCTTATTATACTGTGGTTTGAAAACCGTATTGTGTCACGTATGGTATTGGATATGCTAAAATACTGCCCGTGACGGACAACCCAGCTTTCGACCATTTCTTCTGGGATATCTATCAGAGCCGAGGCGGGGTACAGGCCCTCGCGTGCTATTTGCAGCATCTGTTCATCTATATCGGTCGCAAAAATCTGGATATTATTATCTATGCCCAGTTTTTTAGCTGAACTGGCGAAAATCATCGCAAGAGTATAGGCTTCTTCCCCGCTGGAGCAGCCTGCAACCCATACACGAATTTCGCTGTCAGTCGGTTTTTCTTTTAAAAGGGGTTCAATCACTTTTTCCCTAAGTAGATCGAACATATCTGAGTTTCTAAAAAACCGTGTAACGTTAATCAGAAGATCGCGAAATAAAGCCTGACATTCATTCTGGTCATTTCTAATCTGATCCAGATATACGGCGACTGTATCCAGCCCCAGCACGTGCATCCTGCGTTCAACACGGCGGATAAAGGTTGATCGTTTATATTGTGAAAAATCGTGTCCGACCGTCTTTTTTAGAATTGTGCAGATATTATCAATATAATCAGAGGTCAGAGAAATAGTGCGTGCAGGTGAATCCAGATTCTGACGTTCGAAAAAAGATTTCAGGCAGTCAATAATTTCGCCCGGTGGTTTGATAAAATCGACAAGGCCGCTGCCAATCGCGGCGGATGGCATACCATCATATCGGGCAGTTGACGGTTCCTGCGCAATGCAGATCCCCCCATTTTCCTTGATAACACGCAGCCCCATCGAGCCATCGGCTCCGGTTCCCGAGAGAATGACGCAGGCAGCATTGGCTTTTCGGTCGCGTGCCAGAGAGGCGAAAAAATCATCAATCGGGCGGCGTAATCCACGTGGTTGTGTAAAGTCGGTCAGTTGCAACCGGCCATTATGAATGGCCAACCCTCGGCCGGGAGGGATGATATACACGCGGTCGGCATGAATATCCTCTCCCCCTTCGCATTGCAGTACATCAAGAACCGTGGTGCGGTTAAGCAATTGTGCCAGCATGCTCTCATGCGTGGGGTCTAAATGCTGCACCACCACGAAAGCAAGATGAGTAGGGGGTTTTGCAACCGCCAGCATATCCCTTAGGGCTTCGAGCCCACCGGCTGAAGCGCCAACAGCCACGATAGTTTGTGGCCTGTCTTCTGGGGCCATAGGTGGCAGAGATTTGCTGGTGGGTGTTGGCATTAAAAAATATGGTTGGCAGATTGTAATTCTGCCAAAGTTAATTTTGCCTGTGCAATCATGGCCGTTGAGTTGGCAAGAGCTGTTATTGAGCCTTCAAGAATAATACCGGCCTGATGGGCTAAGGGCGTAATTTTTTTTAGGGTGTTCCCCAGCACTACACCATAATGATTTAGATTTTCTGTATGGGTATTGCTGATGTCAAACTGGGAAGCCAGAATGAACTGGGTATTGCCTATGCCATCGCATAAACGTGACATATAAAGAAGATTGATAAATGGTGTGCCGTCGGCTTTGACATTAATTAATGGCTGCCTGATGCTCAGACCAGCATTGCCATTTAAAAATTGATGAATATTTTTCTTTGCATCGGTATTATCATAATTTCCTTGCAGAAATCGGCAGTTTTTTCCGACTATTTCTTCAATATCGTAGCCGGTCAGTTCGCAGAATTTTTTATTCGCTGCGATCAGAGGTTTATCACTTCCGGCGGAAGCTAATGATAGGGCAATACTTGATTTATCAAATAATTTTATGATTTCTTCTGGAATGGAAGGTGCAGAGTTCATTGTGGTATGAATCCCCAAATTCAGTATCATTCAGAAGACGCATCTTTATGGAATGATGTTAAGATTTCCCTAAACATTACATTGATTTAATAATGTGTCAACGCGATCGCATCTGGGGAAAGCGATCGTGAAAAGCACATGGCGGGCATGTTTTAGGCATGCCCGATCTGGCGGTTTTCAGGTGTTTTTCAATACCCGACGGTAAGTGAGAGTGTACCGAACCCACCCTTATTACCGAAGCCGTTCTGTTCCCGGATGGCTGAGACGCCATGGAGGCGCCAGCCGACATTGAAGACGAGACTGACATAGCGATCCACAGCA
>NZ_JAFVMG010000011.1 GCF_017377745.1 Acetobacter suratthaniensis
ACCTTGGGCGGCGTACGCGTGACATGCTGCATGGGCGGCTTGGGCGGCGGCGGCGTCTCGATTTTGGGCGGCGGAATATAGGGCGGGGGCGGCACCGTCATAACCGGCGGGGGTGGTGGGGGCGGCGGGGGCGGTGGAGGGGGCGGAGGCGGCGGTAGAATGCGCGTCTCAATCGGAGCATGGCGCTGCGGCGGCAGCGAACTGCCCCGCATGCCATACATCAGGCCCATAACCGCAAAAATGTGCAGAAGGCCAACAATGACCACGATGGCGGCCAGAAAAGCGCCACCCATCCTGAACACGTAATTTGCCGAGCTTTTCTGCCGCTCGCCGTCGACCATACCTGTCCATCTCCCGTGACTACCTACACGACTGAAAAAAACCGATCCGCCAAAGCCTTGCGGGGTATCAGGCACCCACACGCGCTATGGCCTCATGCGCCTGTATGATAGCCGTGGCGCATGGATCGGTTTTCCGTCTTTTCGCTGAGCGCAATTGGGCTATCTGAAACCGAAGATGTCAAGGGCACCCTCTGTGACGCAGCCCGATATATATGAAAATAATTATCATATGCAACCAATGCACACAGGCAGACCGCACGGAACCGCCACATAAGCGCTTCCGTGCGTATCAATCCTTACTGCGCCGTGGCGCTGGCCTCCGAGCGGGTGGCACCCACACGCATGGCCAGAGCGGCCGCCATGAACGCGTCGAGCCCGCCATCCAGCACCGCATCCGGGTTGCCGGTTTCAACGTTGGTACGCAAATCCTTGACCATCTGGTACGGGGCAAGAACGTAAGAGCGGATCTGGTGTCCCCAGCCAATATCGGTCTTGGCGGCTTCTGTCGCAGCGGCGGCGGCTTCGCGCTTTTGCAGCTCCGCCTCGTACATCCGCGCACGCAGCATCTGCATAGCCGTTGCCCGGTTACGATGCTGCGAGCGGTCAGTCTGACAGGCCACCACAATCCCTGTGGGAATATGGGTAATACGAATGGCGCTGTCCGTTTTGTTGACGTGCTGCCCACCCGCGCCCGAAGCCCGGAACGTATCCACCTTAAGGTCGGAATCGTTGATCTCGATCTCGATCGTATCGTCGATCACCGGATAGACCCAGACGGAAGCAAACGATGTCTGCCGCCGGGCTGCCGCATCAAACGGCGAAATACGCACCAGACGGTGCACGCCCGCCTCGGTCTTGAGCCAGCCATACGCATTGGGGCCAGAGACCAGAATGGTGGCGGATTTCAGCCCGGCCTGTTCGCCTTCCGAGCTTTCAATCAGCGTCACCTTATACTGGTGCGCCTCGGCCCAGCGGGTGTACATGCGCAGCATCATTTCGGCCCAGTCCTGAGCCTCCGTGCCACCCGCCCCGGCATTGACTTCCAGATAGCAGTCATTGCTGTCCGCCTCGCCCGAAAGCAGGCTTTCGATCTCACGCCGTTTGGCTTCCTCGGCCAGCGCGCGCAGGGTTGCGACGCCATCGGCCACAAGCTCGGCATCGCCTTCCATTTCGGCCAGCTCGACCAGCTCGCAGGTGTCGCTCACATTGGTTTCAAGCTGGAGAACGCCCTCGATCTGGTTAGCCAGCAGGGTGCGCTCGCGCATCAGCTTTTGCGCGGCTTCGGCATCGTTCCACAGGTCGGGGTCTTCGGCGCGGTTGTTCAGTTCCGCCAGTCGGGCTTCAGCGACATCCCAGTTAAAGATGCCTCCTCAGCAGCGCCACGGACTGCTTGATCTGGTCGTTAAGGGCTTCTGTCTCGGCAGACATGGGGCCTGATCTCCATGAGTTCGGTAAAAAAAGGGCGCAACACTGCCCGGCGGGCCTTCAATAAAGGCCCCCCATGCCAATGTCACCCCCGGAAGAAGGCTGGGCCGCATGCCCCGCGCTGTCAGAGGCGCCAGCACCGCTCCCCGCCGCACCGGCAGTCGCCCCTGAAGAAGAACCGGACGCCGCCATGTCGCTTTCAGAATCGGGCATGTTCTCGGCCCCTGTATCCGCCGCCGTCAGCTCACGCGAGCCATCGGCCAGATACAGGCTTTCGCCGGGGATCTGCCCATCCTTGAAGGCATCAATCCCGACACCGCGCCCGGTATCATACTGCACGAGCATGACGCCCGGCGGCGCGGGAAAGTCGAGCCGGGGCTGACCGGCCAGAGCCACCTTCATGACCTTGTTCCAGATCGGCCCGGCAATGGCCCCGCCGGTTTCATTCCGCCCGAGCGACTGAGGCGTATCAAAGCCGAACCAGACCACCGTAACCGTGTCAGGCGTATAGCCCGCGAACCACGCATCGTTAAAATTCTGGCTGGTGCCGGTCTTGCCCGCAACCGGCACATCAATCCCCTGCCCGGCCAGCATGCCGGTGCCGCGCCGGATGACATCCTGCAGCATGGTGGTGATCTGAAACGCGCTCTGCTCGCTCGCCACACGCGGCCTGTCATCACGCAGCATAGGCAGGGTATCGGGCGAAAGCAGGCCGGACGATACCGCTGCCGGGGTGGCCGGTACAGTCGCGGGAGACAGCGCCCCAGCGGCATCCACCGGGGTTAAGTCCGTTGCGGTCTTGTCGGCTGGCGCTGCATCAGCACCCTGCGTATCGGACTGGGCAGGCAGGGGGGCCAGTGTCAGGCCCGGAGCGCGCCACAGAACCCGGCCCTGCCGGTCCTGCACATCGTCAATCAGGGTGGGGGTGATCCGCCGCCCGCCCGAAGCCAGCGTGGCGTAAGCCCCGGCTTCCTTCAGCACCGTGGTTTCGACCGCCCCGAGTGCTGCGGGCAGCACCTGCGGCATGGTATCCACCAGCCCCAGCTTGATAGCCATGTCGGACACGGCTTTCATGCCAATATGGGCCGCCAGCCGGATGGTGACGAGGTTACGCGACTCCCGTAGCGCATCATGCAGGGTGGTCGCGCCCCAGAAGTCTTTCTCGTAGTTGTTCGGGTGCCATGTGCCGTAGGAAACGGGCGAATCCTCGAATTCCTGCGAGGGCGAAATGCCCTGTTCCATAGCCGTCAGATATACAAATGGCTTGAAGGAAGACCCCGGCTGGCGCAGGGCCTGTGTCGCCCGGTTGAACTGCGAGGCCTGAAAAGACCAGCCGCCCACAAGAGCGAGCACACGCCCGGTATGGGCATCAAGCGTAACCACAGCCCCTTCCACCAGAGGCACCTGCATAAGGGCCGCGCGGCCACCGGCAGCCTGCGGCTCCACCATGACCACATCCCCATTATGCAGGGGGTGGCTGCGGCGGGCCCATGTCAGATCACGCGCGAGCAGCAACGCTTCCTGAGCAGCCCCATCAGGCATGGGAGCAGACGCCTGCGGGTTGCGCCGCACAACGCTGTTTTCAAGCCAGCCTACGCGGCCCTTGGCGGCGTCCAGCACCACGGCCAGCCGCCACTGCTCTACAAGGCCAAGCGGCGGGGTCTGGGCGGCAAGAGCGGCTGTCCAGCTTGCCTGCGGGGTGTCAGGGCCAATACCCGGCAGGGTGCGTATCGCTCCCTGCCAGCCCCTGTGGGCGCGGTCATAGGCCAAAAGCCCCTGACGCAGGATCCCCTGTGCCGCACGCTGGAGCGGCAGATCAAGGCTGGTATGGACATCCAGCCCGCCCTGCATGGTCATGTCCTGACCATAGCGCTCGATCAGCTCACGGCGCACCTGCTCGGCAAACCATTCAGACCCCAAAGCCGGGCCGGGCCGGACAAACGCCCGCGTATCAAGCGGCTGGGCGGCGGCGGCATGGGCGGCCTCGGGCGTGAGCGCACCGATATCGGCCATGCGCTCCAGCACCCAGTTCCGGCGGCCACGCGCGGCATCGGGAAAACGTTCGGGGTTATAGTTGGTGGGTGATTTGGGCAGTGCGCCCAGAAAAGCCGCCTCGGCATCATCAAGCTGATCGAGCGGCTTGTTGAAATAGGTCTGGGCGGCGGCACCAATGCCGTATGCCCCGTTCCCGAGGTAAATTTCGTTCAGGTAGATTTCGAGAATCTTTTCCTTGGGCAGAACCTGCTCCACCCGCATGGCCAGAAACGCTTCCTTGGCCTTGCGCTTGAGGGACACCGCATTGGTGCCCAGCAGCATGATACGCGCCACCTGCTGCGTAATGGTGGACGCCCCGATAGGCCGCCGCCCCTTGCCGCGCGTAAGGTCCGTCAGCCCCGCGCGCAGAATGGCGGCGGGGTCTACGCCGTTATGAGTCCAGAATTTCTGGTCTTCCGCCGCGATAAAGGCGTTCTTCACCTTATCCGGGATAGCGTTATACGGCACAAAAATACGCCGCTCATTGGCCAGTTCGGCCACAAGCTGGTCATCCTGCGCGTACAGGCGGCTCATGACCGGCGGCTGGTACGAGCGCAGGCCCTCTACCGTAGGCAGATCGGCCATAATGCCCTGATACTGCCCCCACAGCATAATGCCGCCGCCAAGCCCCCCCGCCAGCACAATAGCCGCCGAAGCGCCAAGAAACCTGCGCAGGGTACGCCGCCGCAGGCCACGCCCGCTACTGCGCTGCACAACCCTGTCCGGCTGTTGGCCCATCTGCGTATCCTGACTGGAGGAAGAACCCGTTTCACCGGAAGGTGGAGTGCTTGTCATGTCGCTTCTTTACCATTATCCTATGGGTGCGTCTTCCCCCTCCCGCCGATTGTCTTCACAATCGTGGCGACATTCAGACCGAGCCATATTACGGCTTGCAATGAAGCGCCGTAAAAAGGCCATGGCGTTCGACTACCCCCCTCCCCCCGTTCGGATTATCCGAAATGGAGCCACACGCCAGTGATCGCTTTTCTGCAGCCTCTCTTTCATGACCATGACATCGGGATCATTACGGTTGCAGCCCTTCTGTGCGGGTGTGGTGCGTGGGTCACCACCGGGCTGTTCAACCGTTTTCTGCTCAGCCCCCCTCATGGCAAGGCCCGCTGGCTGGCCAAAACTGCCCTGATTGCGGGCACCACGGTGTGGTGTACCCATTTCATTGCCATGCTGGGTTACAGGCCGGGGGTGGCGGTCGGGTTCTCCTTCAGCCTGACAACCCTTTCACTGCTGATTGCTCTGACAGGCAGCCTGTGCGGCACAGCCCTTGCCGGGTGGCGGTGGGGCCACGCGCCGGTGCGGCTGCTCGGTGGGGCTGTCATGGGGTTGGGGATCGCCAGCATGCATTATGTTGGCATGCTGGCCTACCGGGTGCAGGGCAGCATGGACTGGAACATACCCTGCCTTGTCCTGTCCGTAGCACTGGCGACAGGGCTTGCCGCCGCGGCCTTTCTGGCCGGGGGCATTGCCGATCAGCAGGTACGGCGACCGGGCGTCATGACGGTGCTGCTCATGCTGGCCATTATCAGCCTGCATTTTACCGGCATGCTGGCGCTGCACATAACGCCTTCACCCGTTGCGGGGCATTTTGCCTCGCCCGAAACGCTCTGGATTCTGGCTCTGGTAACAGCGGGCATGGCGGGCATTATCGTGCTGAGCGGGCTGAACATCGCGCTGATGGACCACCGCAACGAGCGTGAACACAAGCGCCTGCTGCACATGATAGACGATATGCCCGTAGCAGTGATGACGGTCGAACCCGATACGCTGCGCATCAACTACGCCAACACGACCTCACGCAAGCTGATCCACAGCATCGAACATCTGCTGCCCGTCAAGGCCGAAAACCTGATCGGCACCTGCATTGACATCTTTCATCGCCACCCCGAGCACCAGCGCCGCATTCTGGCCAACCCTGCCAATCTGCCGCACAATGCGCGGATCAGTCTGGGCAACGAAATTCTTGATCTCAAGATTTCCGCCATCAACGACAATAACGGCCAATACCTTGGCCCCATGCTGACATGGGCGCTGGTTACCAAGGAAGTAGAAGCCGAAAACCGTATCCTGCATCTGGCCCGCTACGACAGCCTGACAGGCCTTGCCAACCGCAACACCTTTCATGGCCTGCTCGATACGCGGCTCCAGTCCGGCTCAACAGAGCTGAGCCTGCTGTTTATTGATCTGGACGGGTTCAAGCTGGTTAACGACACCCACGGCCACCGCGCGGGCGATACCCTGCTGCGCGAAACCGCACGCCGCCTGCAAGCCCTGTGCGATGAACGCAGCACAGACGCATGCCGGGTGTCGATCTGCCGTCTGGGGGGTGATGAATTTGTCATCATGTCCGAAAGCAACGCCCCAACCTTTAACGAGACACTGGCCGACACCGTTATCCGCTGCGTGGAAGAACCCTACCGGCTTGGCAAGGACCTGCATGTCAGGATCAGCGCCTCTGTGGGTATAGCGCTGTGCCCCCAGCACGGCACCGACAGCGAAACCCTGCTCTCGCGCGCGGATATAGCGCTCTACGCCGCCAAGGATGCGGGCAAAAACGCGTTCAAGTTCTTTGCCGATACGATGGAGCAGAACCTTCAGGATCGCCTGCATCTGGAAGATTCGCTCCGCGAAGCCCTGATTACGGGCGAAAACCTGTTCGTGTTCTATCAGCCCATCGTTAACGCCCAGACCAACGCCATTACAGCGCGTGAAGCCCTGATCCGCTGGTATTCGCACGATCAGGGCTGGATTTCGCCTGCCGTGTTCATTCCCGTGGCTGAACAGACCGGCCTGATCGAACGGCTGGGCCATCTTGTGCTGCACCGCGCCTGCCGCGATGCCGCCGCATGGCCGGACGAAGCGCGCGTGGCGGTCAATATTTCCGCAGCCCAGCTTGGGCAGGGCTCTCTGGAAGGCATGATTGCCGGTGCCTTGGATGCAGCGGGCCTGCCCGCCACACGGCTGGAAATCGAAGTCACCGAAACAGCGCTGGTCAATGACGAATCCCGCGTGATGGAAGAACTGCACCAGCTCAGGGCCATAGGCGTGCATGTCGCGCTGGATGACTTTGGCACCGGCTACTCCTCGCTATCGCATATCCGCAGCTTTCCGTTCGACAAGATCAAGATCGACGGTTCCTTCGTGCGCGATTCCACCACCCGCCCCGATTGTGCGGCCGTTGTGCGCGCCATTGCCGATATTGGCCACCGGCTGGGTGTCACCACCGTGGCCGAAGGGGTGGAAACGCAGGAGCATCTGGATGCGATCCGCGCCGAAGGCTGTCAGGAAATACAGGGGTATGTCTATGCCCGCCCCGAACCCGAACCCCACGACCGCGAGGCCATAAACCGCCTGAACGCACAAAAACCCAAGCCTGCCGCATAAAGCGCCCCGGCCGGGGTCTGGCAGGTCAGCCCAGCATGTCGCCCAGAAGGCGGGCGGTATAGTCAACCACCGGCACCACGCGACCATAATTGATCCGCGTGGGGCCAATCACCCCGATAGCCCCCACAATCCGGTTGGCCTCATTACGGGCCGGCGCCATGACCACCGACATGCCCGTGGTGCCAAACAGCCCGCTTTCCGCCCCGATAAAAATGCGCACGCCTTCGGAGTTTTCCACCAGCTCGAGCAGGCGCAGCATGGTTTCCTGAGCCTCCAGCCGGTCAAACAGCGACTGAATGGCCAGGAGCCGCTCCTGCCCGTCCACATCCGCCAAAAGGCGTGACTGCCCACGCACGATCAGCGTGCCGCCACTTTCGGCCCGGCCACCATTCCAGATAGCCAGCCCGCTTTCCACCACCTCGGCCGCCAGACTGTCCAGTGCTGTGCTGTCCTGCTCCATGTCAGTCGCAACCCTGCGCCGCAGATCACCCAGCGAAACCCCCATAGCGCGCGCGTTCAGGTAATTGGCGGCCTCCACCAGCGCTGAGGGTGGCATGCCCGGAGGCGTTTCGATCACACGGTTTTCCACATGGCCATCGGCCCCTACCAGCACCACCAGCGCACGGTTGCTGCCCAGTGCTACGAACTCGATATGCTTGACCCCGCCCTCGCCCTTGGGGGCAATGACCAGCCCCGCCGCACCAGACATACCCGCCAGCAGGGCAGAAGCCTCCGAGAGCGTGTCCTGCAAGGAACGCCCGAGCGCTTCAAGCGACTGGTCGATCACCTTCTGCTCCTCATCCGACAGGGCACCGAACTGTAGCAGCCCGTCCACGAACAGGCGCAGGCCCGCCTCTGTTGGCAGACGCCCGGCAGAAATATGAGGGGCGAACAGCAACCCGGCCTCTGTCAGCGAGGCCATGACATTACGGATTGTCGCAGGCGAAAGCGGCAGTCCCAACCTGCGCGCCACGGTACGTGAGCCGACAGGCTCGCCACTGGCCACGTATTCCTCCACCACCTCGCGCAGGATGGTGGCCGCACGCGCATCCAGACCGGGCGGCAGAGAAGGACGCACAGGCAGCAGGCCACGCATTGTCGTCGTCATCGGTCTTGCTCTCCTTCACGCCCCCTGCCCCGCCAGCCTTCCGGCGGCATCGCACAGCAGACCGCCCGCCTACTCCAGCAGAGGTGCAGGCCGGATTGCGGGGTTTCCTGATTGTCCTATACCGTGGCATTGGCACGCTGCCACCGGGTAGTCTGCCGCTGTAACAGTCTGCCACCGGCCGCATGACCCGCGCCACGTAAAAAACATGACCTGCAAAGGATAGACCCCGCATGACCAAACCCCGGCTCGAACGTGGCAGCCGCCTTGTACTGGCAACCCATAACGCGGGCAAACTGGCCGAGTTCAAAGCCCTTATGGCCCCTTTTGGCATTACCGTTCTTTCCGCTGGCGAACTGGGCCTGCCTGAACCCGAAGAAACCGCCACGAGCTTTGCAGGCAATGCCGCCATCAAGGCGCAGGCGGCGGCAAAAGCTGCCAACCTGCCAGCCCTTGCCGATGATTCGGGCCTGTGTGTTTCCGCACTGGGTGGTGCGCCGGGCATTTACTCCGCCCGCTGGGCCGGCCCGGACAAGGACTTTCCCGCCGCTATGAAACGGATCGAGGAGGGTATCGGCGCGGATGAGCGCACTGCATGGTTTACCTGCGTGCTGTGTCTGGCTTTCCCCGATGGCACGACCCACAGCTTTGAAGGCCGCGTGGAAGGCGAGATTGTCTGGCCGCCGCGCGGTACTGGCGGGCATGGCTATGACCCGATTTTCCAGCCCGCAGGCGAAACCCGCAGCTTTGCCGAAATGAGTGACGCCGAAAAAAACGCAATCAGCCACCGCGCCCGCGCCTTCGAAGCCTTTCGCACAACCTGTCTGGCCTGAGTGATAGCGGCCCTGTCGGTAGTTCTCCCACCGACAGGGCATGCACCACACGGACATCGCCCATAATGATCCGGGATAAAAAAATAGAAAAATTCCTGACAGAACCAGAATCTGTCTGATCTGTTATTTTCTATGCCGTGAATGAATAAGGCCAGATACCACGCAGTGCTTACGCCGTAACAATCAGTTTTCCAGCATAATTTTCTTGCCCCGCGAACCCGCTGTAACGGTCATTCCAATAGAAGCGCAGACAATACTGACAATACCCAGCCACTTGATAAGGGGTAACTCTTCATGCAGCAGTAAAAGCCCTGCCAGCGCCCCTACAACCGGCTCACCACTTGTTAAAACCCCAAAAATCCGCACGGGCAAACGCCGCAAGGCAAACATTTCCAGAGAATACGGAATAGCGCTCGACAATAAAGCCACCAGTACGGCCAGCATGATGACATGCGGCTGCATGATCAGCCGACTGGCATCAAGAATACTGAACGGCAAAACACACAGCGCAGCAAAGATCATTCCCAGAGCAGGCGCTTCCACGCCAAGGGCCTTCCCTGCTTTTTGCCCCATAATGATGTAAATACCCCAAAAGACGCCCGATACCGCCGCCAGCATGACGCCATTGATATTGAGAGCCGCCCCCCCGGCTGAAAACGGCAGTAATAATGCCAGGCCCAGTATAACCAGCGTAATCCACCCGAAATCCTGCAAACGCCGCAGGCCAAACGTGGCGACCGTCAGCGGGCCAATAAATTCAATACCAAGCGCAACCCCCAGAGGAATACGGCTTATGGCCATGTAAAAAAATAAATTCATGGCCCCCAAAGACAGCCCATAGGGAAACGCCGCACGGATCATCCCCCACGTGACCCGCACGCGCCAAACCCGAAAAACCCCAGACAGCAACACCGCGCCAATAGCCAGCCGCAAGGCGGTAACACTCGCAGGCCCCGTGACCATAAAGAGCTGCCGGGCAATGGAAACGCCAGAGGTTACTGAAACCATCGCGGCAACCATTGCGATAATGGGCACTATCAATTGTGATTTTTTATTCATTGCGCCAATATTTATTTAAATAACCGGCATTGTATTGTTTTTGGTAATTAATAGTCCGCCTGCATGGCCCCGCTGATACGGGGCCTACAAGACATCAGGAACGACGCGGGTGGGCCAGTTCGCGCACCACGCCGTGCAGGGTGCGCAGTTCCTGCTCCGTCACTTCGCCACGGGTAAAGAAATGGCGCAGGTTGCGCACCATTCCGGGGCGTTTTTCGGGATTGCGCAGAAAACCGCAATCATCCAGCTCGCGCTCCAGATGGGCGAAAAAATTCTCAAGCTCGCCCTTGGTGGCCACATGCGTCTCATTGGTCATGAGGCCGCGCGGGGGCGTGCTATCCTCGGTCATCCACCATTCATACGCCATGATCATGACGGCCTGCGCCAGATTGAGCGACATGAAAGCGGGGTTGAGCGGGTAGCGGATCAGCGCATCCGCACGGGCCATGTCCTCGTTATCCAGCCCCGCACGTTCGGGGCCGAACATCAGCCCCACCTTGAGCCCACGCTGGGTGGCGGCGCGTAGCTCGGCCGCGCCGCCGCGTGCGGTCATGACAGTTTTGACCACATGGCGCGGACGCGGACAGGTGGCATAGACATGATGCAGGTCGGCTATGGCATCATCCACCGTCTCATGCACGGTGGCGGCGTCCAGAATCCTGTCAGCCCCGGAGGCTGCGCGCCAGGCGCGTTCCTGCGGCCAGCCATCACGCGGGGCGACAAGCCGCAGGTGGAACAACCCGCCATTAGCCATGGCGCGTGCCGTGGTGCCGACATTCTCCGCCATCTGCGGGCGCACGAGGATAACCACGGGCGTATTGCCAATGGGTTCCAGCGGTGCGCCGCCATCACGCCCGGTCATGCGCGCCTCCAGCTTGTGCCCTCTCGGGTGTCTTCCAGTATAATGCCCTTGGCCTGCAATTCATCACGCAGGGCATCAGCGCGGGCAAAGTCGCGCGCCTTGCGCGCAGCCAGCCGCTCGGTAATCAGCGCGTCAATAACGGCATCATCCTCGCTCGCCCCACCCCGAAACCACTCGCCGGGGCTTGCCTGCAGCAGGCCCATCAGCCCGGCACCCTGCCGCAGGGCCAACGCTGCCTCGTGGTTGCCTGCAAGGGCGGCATCGGCCAGTGCATGCAGTTCAGCTATGGCCTTGGGGGTGTTCAGATCGTCCGCCAGCGCTTCCAGAACGCCGTGGAGCATGGGGGCGTCAAGCGGGGTATCATCCGCCGCATCCGCAACACCACCCGCTTCCAGTGCGCGGTAAAAGCGATCCAGCGTGCGCCGCGCTTCGGCCAGTCCGGCCTGTGTGTAATTGAGGGTGGAGCGATACTGCGCGCCCAGCAGCAAAAGGCGCAGGGCCTCCGCCGGGGCCTGAGCCAGCACATCGCGGATGGTCAGGAAATTGCCCAGTGACTTGGACATTTTCTCGCCATCCACAAGCAGCATCGCGTTATGCACCCAGTAATTGGCAAAACGCCCACCAGGAAAGCAGCACAGGCTCTGCGCACGCTCGTTTTCGTGGTGGGGGAACAGAAGATCCGACCCGCCGCCATGAATATCGAAACTGTCGCCCAGATAGCGGTGCGACATGGCCGAACATTCGATATGCCAGCCCGGACGCCCCCGGCCCCACGGGCTGTCCCAGCCGGGCTGCTCGGCATCCGAGGGCTTCCACAGCACGAAATCACCCGCCGCCTTCTTGTAGGGAGCGACCTCGACACGCGCACCGGCCTCAAGCTCGTCAGGATTACGGCCTGACAACGCACCGTATGAGGCAAACGAGCCAACCGAGAACAGCACATGCCCCTCGGCCTCATAGGCGTGGCCGTTTTCGATCAGGCGGGCGATCATGGCCTGCATTTCGGCAATGTTATGGGTCGCACGCGGCTCGATATCGGGCGGCAGCACACCAAGAGCCGCAAGATCCGCATGGAATTCCTGCGTGGTGCGCTGCGTCAGTGCTGCAATATCCTCGCCATTGGCGCGGGCGCGGGCGGTAATCTTGTCATCCACATCCGTGATGTTGCGCACGAAGGTCACACGCGGATACAGGTGGCGCAGGAGCCGCACCAGCACATCCGCTGTCAGCATGGCGCGCAGGTTGCCGATATGCGCCAGATCATACACCGTGGGGCCACAGTAATAGACCGTGACATGCTCGGGGTTGAGCGGCACGAACGGCACGGTGGCGCGCCGCTGGCTGTCATGCAGGGACAGGGTCGGCTGTGATCTTTGCGGAGCGTCAGACATGACCGCCTAATTGCGCCAGCCGCGAAAGCGATGCAAGACGCCCCGCAGCCAAAAAAGCATGAGCACACGCAAAAACAGGGCTTGACGGAACAGTCGGATTTTCGCTTATAGTCCCGCCCTGTGCGTAAAAGCGCCGTGCCCTTATAGCTCAGTGGTAGAGCAACCGCCTTGTAAGCGGTAGGTCGTGGGTTCAAATCCTACTGGGGGCACCACTTTTTTCCCTATAGTGCCAGTATGGCGTTACCGCCGATTCGGCCCAGACTGGCGGCAAACAGGCCCGCTGTGCGCCTTAGCGTGCGCGCCAGCCGTCCTGCCTGAGCGCTACACCAGCCAGATACAGGCTGCCACAGATCAGCACCCGGCCATGGGCCTGCCCATCCGCTACCGCTTGTGCGGCAATCTCACCGAGCGCACGCGCCAGCGTGGGGCCAACCTGCGCCCGCCCACCCGAAGCCCTTACGATGTCTTCCACCGGCAAAGCCAGATGCTGCTCCGGCTCGCTAATGGCCCACAGACCCGTGGCAAACGGCAGAATCGGCCCCAAAAAGCCCGTGGCATCCTTGGTCTGCTTCATACCCACCAGCATATGCAGCGGCGCGTCCGCCCAGCCGGGCAGCGCACCAGCCAGCGCATCGCCCGCACCGGGGTTATGCCCGCCGTCGAGCCATAGCTCCCACCCGGCAGGCAGCAGGGCCGCCAGCGTGCCGTGCAGGCGCTGCATACGCGCAGGCCATGAGACCCGGCCCACACCCTGCCATGCCGCCTCCGGCACAGTCAGGCCGGACAGGCGCAGGGCCTCCACGGCCAGACCCGCATTTTCACACTGCCACGGCCCCGGCAGCGAGGGCGCAGGCAGCTCAAGCGTGCCAAAACGATCCGTCAGGCGCAGGCCTGCACTCACACTCAGGCTACCACCACGAGTCGTATGCATATCGACAGGCAGGGGTTCTACCGTCCAGTCCTGCCCACGGCAGGCGAGTGGCGCCCCCAGCTTTGCGGCTTCGGCCTGTAGCACGGCCAGCACCTCGGGGTGCTGGTGGCCGGTTACAACCGGCACACCGGGTTTGATAATCCCGGCTTTTTCCATCGCGATGGCCGCAAGCGTATCGCCCAGAAACGCCTCATGATCGCGCGAGATGGCGGTTATCACGCAGGCGGCGGGGCGGGTCAGCACGTTCGTGGCATCGCACCGCCCGCCCAGACCCACCTCGATAATGGCCAGTTCAGCGGGGTGGCGGGCAAACAGCACGAAACCCGCAGCCGTCAGCACTTCGAAAACGGTAATGGGCGCACCCTCATTAACCCGCTCGATTTCCTCCAGCGTCGCCACCAGCTCGGCTTCGCTGACCAGTTGCCCCGCAATACGGAAGCGCTCGGTCACATCCACCAGATGCGGCGATGTCATGACATGCACGCGCCAGCCCGCTGCCTCGCCCAGAGCACGCAGCGTGGCGCAGGTGCTCCCCTTGCCGTTGGTACCGGCCACATGAATAACCGGCGGCAACCTGTTTTCGGGGTGGCCCAGACGGGCCAGCAGCGCCTGCAGACGATCGAGCGAAAGGTCGATCAGGGCTGGATACAGGCGGTTGAGCCGTTCCAGAATTTCTCCGGGGCGGCCAGTAAACTCCGTCATGGCCGTAGCCCCCTGCCCGGTGGCCACGGGGCGCTTACTCCGCTGCCCGTGCGGGTTCCGCCTTTTTGGGCGGCGGCGGGGCCGTAACATCGGCAGGGGCACGTGTCAGCAGACCGATAACCCGTGCCAGAGCCGCGGGGATATTCTTGCGCGCCACCACCATGTCCAGCATGCCATGATCAAGCAGGTATTCGGAGCGCTGGAAGCCCGGCGGCAGCTTTTCACGCACCGTATCTTCGATCACGCGCGGGCCAGCAAAGCCGATCAGGGCATTGGGTTCGCCAATCTGCACATCACCCAGCATGGCGAAAGAGGCCGTAACCCCGCCCGTGGTGGGGTTGGTCAGCACGACAATATAGGGCAGGCCCGCATCGCGCAGCATCTGCACCGCAACGGTGGTGCGCGGCATCTGCATAAGGCTGATAACGCCTTCCTGCATGCGTGCCCCGCCTGAAGCAGTAAACACCACCAGCGGTGATTTCTGCAAAATGGCCAGACGGGCAGCCGCTACAAAGCGCTCGCCAAAGGCCGCGCCCATGGTGCCCGCCATGAACTCAAACGCCATAACCGCCACAACAGCGGGATGGCCGCCAATGGTGCCATGCGCCACCGCGAGGGATTCGTCCTCATGGCTTTTGGCGCGGGCATCCTTCAGGCGGTCGGTATATTTTTTCTGATCGCGGAAGCCCAGCGGATCAACCGGAGCCTGCGGCAGTTCGATACGGCTGAACACGCCGTTATCAAACGTCCATTTCAGGCGGTCGGCCACAAGGGCGCGCATGTGGTGTCCACAATGCGGACACACGTTCTGGGCCTTGCGCAGCTCCTTGCTGAGCAGCATCTGGTTACAGGACTCACAGGTGGTCCACAGATTATCCGGCACCTCACGACGCAGAAGGCCGCGAAGTTTGGGACGGACATATTCGGTGATCCAGCTCATCGTAAACCCTGTGCCTGCGCTATGATTACTGCCGACCGGAATGCGGCCCAAACGCCTGCATTACGCTGGCCGCGCCATTCTGCCAAGCTTTATGGCGCGGCCATACCGTCTGTTCAGGCTGCGGATTCAACCCATGCACGCAGCTGGCTCTTGGGCAGAGCGCCTACTTTCGTCTCCAGAACCTTGCCATCACGCACCAGCATGAGGGTCGGAATGCTGCGCACGCCATAGGTGTTGGGGGTGAGGGGATTCTCGTCAATATTCACCTTGGCAACCGTGACCTTGCCCTGCAGATCGCGCCCGATTTCTTCAAGGGCCGGGCCGATCATCTTGCACGGGCCGCACCATTCGGCCCAGAAATCGACCAGCACAAGGCCGGACGCCTTGAGGACATCGGCCTCGAAGCTGGAATCGCTGACAGCCAGAGTATGTTCGCTCATGTTCGGAATTTCCCTGCTTTAGAAACACCCCACGGGGCCAGCCGCCCCGGAGGCTGGTTTTTTCAGTCCCCTACACTTAGGGCGACCACGGGCCGGGTCAAGGGGCGGCGGGGTGGTTGGCCTGCGGGGCGTGACTGTCCAGCAGCGTATCGGGCAGCTGATCAACCCGCGGCCCTTCAGTCCAGACCAGCATGCACACAATGGTGCGCTCGGGCCACAGGGCACGCAGCAGGGCGCGGTACGCTGCCATCTGCCGCAGGTAGAGCACGGGCGTATCCTGCACGCGGGCGGGCGGGTGGCGGCCACTTTTGTAATCGCACACCACAACCTGCGTGGGCAGCACGCACAGGCGATCCACCTGCCCCATGATAACCTGCCCGCCCGCCACACCGGCCAGACGCTGCTCGGCCCGCGCTGAGGGTGAAAACAGCGGCGCGAGATCAGGAGCCTGCAACACGGCCACCACCTGCCCGGCCAGTATTTGGGCATCGTGCGTATCTAACCCGCTGGACGGGCGCATGAGCCAGCGCCGCGCCAGTTCCAGATGCCGCGCGGGCGGATGATCGGGCAGGAACTGCAACAGCGCATGCACCATGTTGCCCCGGTGAAACGCCGCCTCACGCGCCTTGCCCGGCGGCAATCCGCCGACTGCCAGCGGAGAACGCGCGGGCGGGAGCGGGCCTAACATCGCATCATCCGGGCGGGCGGGAGCCAGCGGGCGCGCCAGCGGGGCTTCCGCCACGGGGGCGATGGCCCGCCACTCCGGCGCACGCCCTGCCCACTCTGGCAGCGCTGCTGGCGGCGTGTCTGGCAACGCGACGGGGGCAGAATCGGCGGCACGGCCCGTACCCGCCGGGGGGGCTGGCGTTTGGGCGGGGACCTGCGTGGGGGCGGGTGTGTGGGCGTTTTCTTCCAGCACCAGCATATCGCCCGGCCAGTCTCCGGGGGGGGGAGCCTCCCCCTCCGGCACAGACGTATCGTTCCACGCCACGCTGCGTGCGCCCGCACGCTCAAACCCCTCGCGGCAGCGTTCGTACCAGCTTTCAGCCGGAACCGTGCGGCCCGGTCGCCAGCCGCACACCACCAGCCGTTCGGCCGCGCGTGTAAGGGCCACGTAAAGCAGGCGGTTATATTCCTCCACCGCACGCGCCCGGGCTGTTTCGGCCAGAGCGCGGGTCAGCCCCACGCCCATCGCCACGCGGGGCGTATAAAGCGGCACATCCAGCCCGCTTAGCCTGTCCTGCGCCCAGAACAGCCTGTCCTCCGAACGGGGGGCCGAGACTGTATCGGGCAAAATGACCAGCCGCGCCTGCAAGCCTTTGGAACCATGCGCCGTCATGACCCGCACGGCATTGCCCCCCGCCTCGGCCTCGCGCCGGACAGTCTCGCGGGAATGGCGCAGCCAATGCACGAAGCCCTGTAACGAGGGTGGGTGCTGCTCCTGATAGCGCAGGGCGGCAGAGAGCAGTTCATCCAGCGGTTCCGCCGCCTCCGGCCCCAGTCGCGCCAGCAGGCGTGCACGCCCGCCAAGCTGGCCCAGCGCCATCGACAGCAAGGCATACGGCCCCAGATAATCCACCCGCCCGAACAGCGTATCGAGCACATGCCACGCCTGCGCCCAGTCTGCCCGCTCGGCATGGCGCGTGCGCAGGGCCGACCACAGGGGTTCATGCGCCCCACGCCCCGTAGCCAGCGCCATCAGGCTGTCATCGCTCAGCCCGCCGAGGGGCGATGTCAGCACGCAGGCGAGTGTCAGGTCATCCTGCGGCAGCAGCAGGGCCGAACACAGGGCCATGAGATCCTGCACCGCCAGTTGATCCGCCAGCCCCGTACGCACCAGTGTTGCGACGGGAATATCCTGCTCCTTGAGAGCACGCACCAGCATGGGTACGAAAGAGGAGCGGCGTGGCACCAGCACCAGTACATCCGCCGGGGTCAGCGGGGTTTCTCCCGCTGCCGGGGGGGCAGCAAGCTGGGCCGCGATATAGCGGGCCAGTGCATCAGCCAGTTTCTGGCGCGGGCTGGGGCGCGTTGTATTGGTGCGCACGGGCTGCCACGGGCTGGCATCTTCCGCCGCATCCTGCGTTTCGGCCAGCGGCCACAACTCCACCCGCCCGCCCTGACCCGGCCGGGCGGTAATATGGCGCATCCCGCGCTCACGCGCCTCCACCACGCCGCGCGCGGCCTCGGGGCTGTCGAACACCGCATCCACCAGCGCCAGAACCGGGGCCGTGGAACGGAAAGACACCGTCAGTTCGGGTTCGCACCAGGGTAGGCCCGCCTGCTCCGCCCGCTGCTTGAAACGGGCACGCCATGCCCGGAAGGCCTCAGGGTCAGCCCCCTGAAAACCGTAGATGGACTGCTTGTAGTCCCCCACCGCAAACACCGTGCGCGGTCCGGCCTCCTGTGCGCGTGATCCCGCGCCGGAGAAAAACTCCTCGGTCAGATCCCCCGCGATCCGCCACTGCTCTGGCGAGGTATCCTGCACCTCGTCCAGCAGCAGATGATCAATCCCGCCATCGAGCTTGTAGAGCACCCACGCCGCCCCCGGTTCGCGCAGCAGGGATAAGGTGCTGCGGATCAGGTCATCATACTCAAGCTGGCCCTGTAACGCCTTGCGCGCATCGTACAGCCGCGACACGGGGGCGACTGTCTGCAACAGAGCGCTCCCCAGCCGGGCAAGCGCACAGGCGCGGCGGTTTTCCTCCACCGCGATAATCCGCTCGGCTTCGCGCAGCAGGGCTTCAGCCGCCTGTGTGCAGGTTTCCGCCAGCTTGGCGGTAATCAGCCCCTGCTTGCGGGGCCTGCCATCGCGCGTGAGCAGGCCATCGCGCCAGTCCGCCCACCGCGCCGCACGCTCGGGCGGGGGCAGGGCCAGCCAGTCCAGCAGGTTGAGCGTGTTGGTTTTGATAGCGGGCGTGCCTTTTTCAGACAGTTCCAGCAGGGCCGCACGGACTGCCCCTTCCCCCGCGAAAGCCGTGCAGGCTTGGGTGACAAGCACCTGATCGGGTGTATCCGGCGCGTCCACTGACAGGCCCAGAACCCGGCACAGGGCGGCACGCGCAGCCACTGGCTGGCTGGCCATAAGATCGAGCATGGGCCTTGCCCGGCTCTCGCGCCGCAGGGCGGAGGCAAGGGTCATGAAATCCCCCAGCCCGATCTGTCCCGCCAATGGGGCAATAGCCTCGGCTGTGCTGCCACCCAGAACGGTTTCAGCACAGGTTTGCAGGGCCAGCGCCGCATCGGTTTCTTCCATGACCGTAAAATGCGGGTTCATGGCGGCTTCGAGCGGAAAGCGGCGCAGCAGCGACTGGCAGAAGGCGTGGATAGTGCCGATCCGCATGCCGCCGGGCATATCCAGCACCTCGGCAAACAGGGCGCGCGCGCGTTTGCGGGTCTGGGGCGAAAGCGGCACCGACAGGGCGCGCAGCTCCGCATCCAGCCGGGTGTCGGACAGGGTTACCCAGCGGCCCAGCCGCGTTTGCAGGCGAATGGCCATTTCAGCCGCCGCTGCCTTGGTAAAGGTCAGGCACAGGATACGGCCCGGTGGACTGCCGGGGCAGAGTTCATGCCCACCATCGGCGGCCGGGCGGGGCAGCATCAGGCGCAGCAGACGGTCGATCAGCAGCTTGGTCTTGCCACTTCCTGCTGAGGCAGACACGAACACCGAAGCCGTCGGGTCTGACGCCATAGCCTGCTGGGCGTTGGCCTGCGCTACCGCACGCTCAATAGCGCGGGCAATATCCTGCGCTTCGGAAAAGGAGCCCTCCGTCATCAGGATTCATGCTCCAGACGGCCCTGACTCCATTCCGGCACGCGTGCCAGACGGGCGTAATCGGCAAAGCGCGGCTCCTGCCCCGGATGTGGGTGCGACAGATACGGCTGATCGGGATCGTCATACGCGACGATACGCTCGATCAGGCTGAGCCATGTCTGCTCGGCCAGTTCGCTCAGGCCTGCGGCCTCCTTGGGGGTAATGGCCACTTCCTCTCCTGCTTCGGCGCCACCGGTCAGCCGCCAGTAAATCAGCCCATCCATAAGGCCCGCCTCCGCGCTCTCCTGTGTATGGGCCTGTGCGCTGGCCTGTGCGCCATCCGGCACACCCGCCACGCTGTCCGGCACAACATCCGCAAAACCGCCGCGCAGGATCATGGCGGCTTCAAGCGGGAGCTGAGGGCTCCAGCCCGCCAGCACATCACGCGCGGGTGGCAGCACGCCGGTCTTGTAATCCAGCACGCTGATCCGCCCCGAAGGCCCGCGTTCGATCCGGTCTGCCCGTCCGCTCAGCACGAAAGCGCCCCCCGGTGCATCTGGCACGAGCACACGCCCACGCAGTTCCGTCCAGATCGCCCGTGGTGCGCCCCCCGCCCTGCGCCGGGTTTCAGCCTGCGCCACCCAGCCCGCAATCCGGGCCAGACGCGGCGCCCACCACGCCCGCAGAGCGGGGCGCGGCCTGCGGGCAGCCAGACTTTCCACAAACAGGGCGGTCAGTCTGGCCTGTGCATCCTGCGGCCATGCCACGCCATGCAGCCTGACCCAGCGCTCAAGCGCGTCATGCACGATCATGCCATAATCCGAGGCATCGGCCGCCTCTTCCAGCTCGGGCATGGGGTTCAGCCGCAGAACATGGCGGGCATAGATGGCATAAGGGTCGCGCATCCATGTTTCGATCTCGGTCACACTCAGCCGCCGGGGGCGCAGGGCCACGGGGGGGCAGGGCCGTGGAGGTGCTACCGGCTGCGCCGCCCCACATGGCTGATCCAGCCCATGCAGCCAGTCCAGTACGGGGTGCGTGGGCAGGCTGGCCCCGCGCCCGGCCAGAAAGGCATCAAGCCGGGTGAGCCAGCGCGCAGGCACCACTGGCGCACCCTCGCGCCGCCGGGGGCAGGACAGTACTACGGCCTGCGCCGCCACCGCCGCTGCAACAAAATCATGCGCGGCCTGCCCCACCGCCTCCTCAGGCGAAGGCAGACCCACCGTCTGGCGCATGGGGCGGCTCATCCACGGCCCGGCATCCGCCGTGGCAGGCCATACGCCCTCACACAGCCCGCCCAGAATAACCGTATGCGCGGTTTGCAGCCGGGCCTCGAACAAGCCCCAGACCAGCACACGCGGGTGCAGGCCTGCGGGGTCTCCCCTACGCGCGGCCCGGTCCTGCGCCAGCACAGCCCCCAGCAGCCCATCCAGCACTGCGGGTGGCTGCGTAGGCAGGATATCCGCCGCAAGCATGAGTTCAGACAGGCGCGTGGCCAGCAGATTGCCATCCTCGCCCCGCCACAGACGGGCCTGTGCGTCCTCGCTCTGCGTGCAGGCCAGACGCTCTGCGGTCTCGACCAGCCCCGCCAGCAGCACCGGCACCGAGGCCCGGTGCCCTGCCTCGGGCGTTGCGGCTGCGGCTTCATCCGCCTGCCAGCCCAGTACCGGCGCCAGACAGGTTTCAAGCCTATCCATGAACGTTTCGAGCGGTTCGGGGCCGAAGGGTCTATCCGCCTCCTGCCCGCCTTCTACCTGTTCGCGCTCATGCGCCTGCTGGCGGGCCAGACTGTCCGACACGGCCGCGCGCAGGGCGGCAAAACCCGGAGCGGGGGCCGGGCCGCGCAGCACCTGCCGCTCCAGCAGGCGGGCCGAAGCACGACACACGCCCGGCGGCAGCCCGCAGGCCACCAGCGGGTGCTTGAGCACGGACAGCAGGGCTACGGGAGCAAAGCGGCTTTCCACCATCCGGGCAATCAGACGCAGCAGCACGGCGCCGGGCGTATCGGCCAGCGCCATGCCCGCGCTGTCATCGGCCATGACACCCCAGCGGGCAAGTTCCGTCACCACCCGCGAGGCCAGAACCCTGTCAGGCGTGATCAGGGCGACCGTGCGCCCCGGCTGCACGATGACCTCGCGCATGATCATGCTGATAGCCAGCGCTTCTTCCTGCTCATCCTGTGCGCTTACCCGCACGACACCGGGCAGCAGCCCCTCTCCCGCCTGCAAGGCAGAATCCTGCCCCGGCTCATCGTCCGTGCGCAGCACCCAGTCATCCAGCGCTGTGGCGGGTAGCATCACCCGCGACAGAACAGCCGCGCGCGCAGCCCGCCGGGCGGTCTGGGCCTCATCCGCAGCACCTTCTCCCATCTGGGCAACACCGGCCTGCACCGGCATGGCCGTGGGGGCCGCCAAGCGTGGCTCCTCCGCCCTGTCCCATACCTGCACCTGCCCGCGCCCATGACCCAGCGCCGCCAGCAGGCGGGCCAGCCCGGCCTGCGGGTGGCTATCTGGCAGGGCGTCAAACACGGGATCGGGCATGGCCATGTCCAGACCGGGCAGGATAACCCGCCCCCCGGGGCAAGCCAGCACCGCCGCCAACGCCTCGGCCGTGGGGGCCATGGCATGGGTAAAGCCCGCCGCCCACAGCCGCGTTGTCTCACCCCGTGCGGCCATACCGCGCCACAGGGCCGCCTGCGTGCGTAACAGGGCTACCTGCCGGGCCACCGGGTTCATCAATCCCTGACTGTCCAGCCAGACAGGCCATTCCTCGGTAATGATGGTCAGAAAACGCAGGATAATCTGCCAGTGCTCGGCAAAATCATCCTGCACCGCGCCGGGCAGGCGCTCTGTCAGGGACACGCCCGCCCATTCGGCCTCGTCCATAAGTGTGGCCAGAGCCCCGGCCAGCGGCCACGCCTGATCCAGCGTGGGACGGGTGCCAAAGGCTTTCTCCGCCTGCAAGACGAGGCGGGTCAGCACGGCCTGCCGGGTCATTGCCCCCACAGCCGGAGGCAGGTCGAGCGGGTCAATTTCGGGACTATCCGCCCCGTACCCGCCCTGTGTCACCACGGACAGGCCCAGCTCGGCCTCGTCCAGCGCACCGATGGGCAGGATACGGGGTAGCAGCATGGCGCCGCCATCCATCCGGCGCAGGAAGGCTTCGGTCAGGGCGCGCGCGGCGCGGCGGCCCGGCAGAACAATCAGCCCTTCGCCCATGGCCTCGCGGTCATACCCGCAAGCCTGTAACCAGCGGGCGGCAAGCTGATCCAGAAAGGGCAGATGGGCCGGAATACTCACCAGCCGGGAGTCAGCCTCCGGCCATTCGGGGCTGATTGCGGTAGGCTGCGGCATCAGCCCTGTGCTCCATCCGGGCTGGCGCGCCCCTGTTCCACCACACCCTGTGCTGCAGGAGCTGGAGCAAAACCAGCGGCCCGCAGCGCCTGTGCATCAAACCGGTCTGCCCAGCCCCGCAGATGGGCCACGCGCGTGCCATCGGGCCGGACATCCAGTGTGATATGCAGCGCATCGGCCGGGGTCATGTCTTCCAGCCGTTCGGGCCATTCCACCAGCACCAGCCCGTCACGCGCATCGTCCCAGCCCAGCTCGTCCAGCTCATCCGGCCCACCAAGGCGCCACAGATCGAAATGATGCACGGTGCATGCGGCGGCTGCGTACGGCTGTACAAGAGTATAAGTAGGGCTTGGCACATCCAGCCCCGCATCCTGACAGAACGCCCGCACGAACGCTCTGGCCAGCACGCTCTTGCCTGCCCCCAGCGGGCCGGACAGCAGAATGGCGTCTCCCGCACCGGCTTTGCCCGCCAGAAAAGACGCCAGAGCCTGCGTTGTTTTTTCCGTTTCCAGAATAATCATGTGTTCACCCGCCGCCCGGACGCCCCCGCGTTTTCCCGGCCCGATCCCTCAGGACAGGAGCGCCATATTCCGTTTTCTTTCAAAGCGGTTCTTCCACACCGGGTCAATGGTCATGCCCCTGTGCGCAGCGCGGCAAAAATGACACGCAGGACAGCTTTGCCACAAAAAAACCTTTTCTGACGCAACCCACGCGCGAACCATGCGTCACGGTTCATGTCAACATCAGAGACAAAACCGCTTATCGGCGGAAAACTGCAATGATCGAGGTTCCCATGTGCGTGAACAGGATACAACCACAGAGATATAAACGGCAGGGTTGCGCTTCCCAAAAGGACGCATCGCGCTATAATTTCTCTAGCCATTTGCAACCATAGGGTGCAAAAAATTTCTTGCCGCTTTTCTATGAGGTGCAACCATGCGCATTCTGTTCGTTGAGGATCATTTCGCCTCCAGCCGCGCCATTCTCTCAACACTCAAGAAAGTTGGTCTGACCTGCGATCTGGCACGCTCCGGGCAGAACGCCCTGGAACTCCTGCGCAATTATGATTATGGCCTCGCCATCATCAGTCAGCGTCTGCCGGGTCTTGACGGGTTTGCAATCCTGACCGCGCTGCGTTCGCTCAAGATCACGACGCCGGTTATTATTCTCTCTGGCATTGATACGGCCGAAACCAAGCTCCGGGCCTTTGCACTGGGCGCAGATGATTTCATGCGCCAGCCGCCCGACATGGCCGAGCTTGTCGCCCGTATTCAGGCTATCCTGCGCCGTTCCAACGGTTTTGCCCACCCGGTCATTCAGGTGGGGGATCTGAGCCTTGATCTCAACAGTCAGTCCGTGACCGTCAGGGATCAAATCCTGCACCTGACCGGCAAGGAATTTGCCGTTCTGGAACTGCTGGTTCTGCGCAAGGGCATTGCCCAGACCAAGGAAACATTCCTTAACCACCTCTATGGCGGGCGGGATGAGCCGGATATCAAGATTATTGATGTTTTTGTCTGCAAGCTGCGCAAAAAGCTTGAACGCGTGGGCATCAGAAACCTGATTTCCACCGTCTGGGGCAAAGGCTATATCCTGCACGAACCGCAGACCCGCAGCCTGCCGGCAACCGTACCCGCCATGATGCCAATGGGCACGATTGCGCACACACAGCCCCACACCAATCCGGCGGCTTTACGGGTGGTGGGCGAGTAACACCCCACCAACCTCTTTCAGGCTGGCAGCCTGTTCAGGCCAGCCCACCATGCCAGCCATGCGCATGCCATAATGGCCCCGCCCCCTGCCCAAAGCCGGGGGCATGGGCAATGGCGGCCTGCACATAACGCCGGGCCTGCTCTGTCGCTTCAATCAGGGAAAAGCCCTGCCCAAGCCGGGTGGCCAGTGCGCTGGCCAGCGTGCAGCCCGTGCCGTGGGTATGCCGCCCCGGCAAGCGCAAACCGGGAAATTCCGTCAGCCCGCTGTCATCAAGCAGAATATCGACAATGGTCTCACCCTGCATATGACCGCCCTTGAGCAGCACGGCCGCCCCGGTGCGCTCGCGCAGGGTACGGGCGGCCTCGCGCATATCCGCAAGGCTTTCCAGCTCCCGCCCGACAAGCTGCATGGCTTCGGGTAGGTTGGGGGTCATGACCGTTGCCAGAGGCAGCAATTCCCGCACGAGGCTGTCGAGTGCATCGGCCTGCAACAGAACGGCGCCCCCCTTGGCCACCATAACCGGGTCTACCACCACAGGCAGGCCGGGGGTCTGGTGTTTGATGGCCGCCACTTCCTCCGCCACGGCATGGATTTCAGCCGCACCGCCCAGCATGCCGGTTTTGATGGCGTCCAGCCCGATATCGTCGCGCACGCTGCGGATCTGTTCACGCACGAACTCTGGCGGCACAGGGAGGATACCCTGCACACCCAGCGTGTTCTGCGCTGTCAGGGCGGTCAAAGCGGTCATGGCGTAACCACCGAGCGCCGTTATGGCCTTGATATCCGCCTGAATACCCGCCCCACCGCCGGAATCACTCCCCGCAATGGACAGCACCCGCGCACGTGGCAGGCCGCCTACCCCCTGCACGGAGGCGGTATTCTCAGGAACGGAGGATGACATGGCGGGGCTTTCCATCGGTTTCTCTGCAGCCTGTTCTTTGTCAGCATGGGCCGTTTTCAGGCGGGAAGTATGACCCGTTCCAGACTTTCGCACATCTGGCTGACAGCCAGCTCGACCAGTGCGCTGTCTTCCGCCTCGACCATAACCCGCACCAGTGGCTCCGTGCCACTCCGGCGCAGAACCAACCGCCCGCGCCCGGCCAGAAGCCGCTCAACGTCCTGCTGGCGCTCGCGCACGCTTGGGGTTTCCAGTGGGCAGGCTCCTGTATACCGCACATTGCGCAACACCTGCGGCCAGGGCTTGAACAGGCGGCAGACCTCGCTGGCAGGGCGCTTCTGCTCCACCAGAACAGCCAGAACCTGTAGAGCCGCGATCAGCCCATCGCCCGTGGTGGCAAAGTCTGTCAGCACCATATGGCCCGACTGCTCACCCCCTACGTTAGCCCCGCGCTCACGCATGCGCTCGACCACGTAGCGGTCGCCTACGGCCGTACGCTCAAGCCCGACATTCAGGCTTTCCAGAAAACGCTCAAGCCCCAGATTGGACATGACAGTCGCCACAACCGCCCCGCCGACCAGCCGCCCTTCCCGCGCCCATGACTGGGCAATAAGGGCCAGAAGCTGATCGCCATCAATCAGGTGGCCGGTTTCATCGGCAATCAGCACCCGGTCGGCATCGCCATCCAGGGCAATGCCCAGATGCGCACCATGCCGCACCACCGCCTCGCACAAAGCTGCCGGCTGGGTGGAGCCGCATCCGGCGTTGATATTCACCCCATCCGGCTCACAACCAACGCGCACCACCTCGGCCCCGAGTTCCCACAAGGCCGTGGGGGCCACGCGGTAGGCCGAGCCATTGGCGCAGTCGATCACGATTTTCAGGCCATCGAGCCGCAGGCCACGCGGGAAAGACGCCTTCGCACTTTCCACATACCGGCCCGCCGCATCATTCAGCCGCGAGGCACGGCCAATCTGCTCGGGCGGGGCCAGACGGGCGTGCAGGTCGGCTTCCATCAGGCTTTCGATTTCAAGCTCGTCCTGATCCGACAGCTTGAAACCATCAGGGCCGAACAGCTTGATGCCGTTATCGTAAAACGGATTATGCGAAGCGGAGATCATCACCCCGAGGTCGGCCCGGAGCGAGCGGGTCAGCATGGCGATGGCGGGCGTGGGCAGCGGCCCCACCAGCGTCACATCCATACCAGCGGACAGAAAACCGGAAACCAGAGCGCTTTCGATCATATAGCCTGAAAGCCGCGTGTCCTTACCCAGCAACACACTATGCCGATGCTCGCCCCGCCGGAAGTGCAGGCCCGCCGCCTGCCCCAGTTTCTGGGCGATTTCCACCGTCATGGGCGGCTGATTGGCCTTGCCCCGAATACCGTCTGTTCCGAAAAAACGCCTCATGCCGCCTGTTCCAACCCCAGATTGCCGAGCAGACCCGCCTGTATCCGCGCAAACCGCGCTCCGCCCTGTTCCTTCCTTTTCCTAAAACGGTTTAGCCCCCAGTGAAACCGTATCATGACAAAGAAATTACGCTTTGGCAGCATAAAGCGCCTGCCATACCCTGACACCTTGCATCATGCCCGGCACATCATGCACCCGCAGCACGGGCTGGCCCAACGGCATGGCCTGAAGGGAGGCCGCCTGTGTACCCGCATCCCGCGCAGCGGGCGCGGTCTCGCCCGTCATGTCGCCAATCATACGCTTGCGGGACAGGGCAAACACAACCCGGCACCCCAGATTGGCCAGTAGCAGGCAGCGCCGCAGCAGTTCCACATTCTGCGCCGCTGTTTTGGCAAAACCGAAACCGGGGTCCACCATCAGCCGACTACGCGCAATGCCTGCCGCCTCGGCAGCGTCCACCCGCTCACCGAGTTCACGCACGACTTCGCAGGCGACATCCTCATAAACCGCGTACTGCTCCATGTCCTGCGGTGTGCCGCGCATGTGCATGAGCACAATGCCGCATGTATGCCCGGCCAACAGTGGCAGGGCGCCGGGATCATGCCGCAGGGCCGTCACATCGTTGATAACGGCTGCCCCCGCTGCCAGCGCGCGCTCCATCACCAGACCATTGCGCGTATCGACCGACAGGGCCGCCTGCGGCACCGCCTGCCGTAACGCGGTGATAACCGGCCCCACACGCTCCCATTCCTGCGCGGGCGTAATCACCGCCGAGCCGGGCCGCGTGCTTTCCCCACCAATATCGAGCACCCGGCACCCGGCCGCCACCATCGCCCGGCCTGCCTGCACGGCGGCCTCGGACGTGTCGTGCTGTCCGCCATCGCTGAAACTGTCCGGCGTTGCATTGAGGATACCCATAACCTGAGCCCCCGCAGGCAACCCCGCCGCAGAAACAGGAGCGACAACCCGCGCCAGCTCGCCCTGCCAGCCTGCTGGTATATCAGAAACCGGTCGCGGCGCGGAAAGCTGTGCGCCTTCAATCAGCCTGACGGCTGAAAAAGCAACATCGCCCCCCATAAGCCACTGCGCCGTGCCCTGCCGCACGGCCGTAACGGCCGCATCGCCATAAAGCAGGCCCATGGGTTCCACCAGCCGGTGCCACTGACCCATGCCCGTACTCCGCTCTCTTACGCCAAAAACAAAAGAACCCGGCCAGCGGCTCCGTAACGGAGCACACTGGCCGGGCCATAACACTCAGGCTTGATAAACCAACCCGATAAACCCACCGCAGCCCTAGCCGGGCTGTGGCACGGACTGAGAACCCTCTTCCGCCGCAGGGGTGGAAGGCGCGTCCTCTCCGGCGGCAACCTGCGGCACGGAAGCCCGGCGGTTGATCGGGCCTTTTTCGTCTTCCTCGGCCCGCTCGATCGGCTGACCGCGCATGATCTGACGGATTTCCTCGCCCGACAGGGTTTCAAACTCCAGCAGGGCATTGGCCAGACTATGAAGCTGATCCACATGGCCATGCAGATAAGTGCGGGCCTGTTCGTAGGCATCCTCGATCAGACGACGGATTTCCTCGTCGATCTCGCGCGCCGTTTCCTCGGAGAAGTTCCGGCTCGGCCCACCGAAGAAGCTGCCGCCCTGATCGTCATCCACATAGGCGATCATGCCCAGCTTTTCGCTCATGCCCCATTCGGTCACCATGCTGCGGGCAACGCGGGTGGCCATTTTAATGTCACCCATCGCGCCGTTGCAGATGTTGTCCTTGCCGTAAACCACTTCCTCCGCCACGCGGCCACCCATAGCCACAACCAGATGGGCAATGGCGTTGTTGCGGCTCATGGACAGGCGATCATCCTCGGGCAGACGCATGACCATACCCAGCGCACGACCACGCGGAATGATGGTGGCTTTATGGATAGGCTCGCTTTCGGGCACCAGCACGGCGGTAATGGCGTGTCCGGCCTCGTGATAGGCGGTACGCTTCTTTTCCTCATCGCTCATGACCAGCGAGCGACGCTCAACACCCATCAGCACCTTGTCCTTGGCGTTTTCAAACTCACGCATGGATACGGTACGCCGCCCCAGACGGGCTGCGGCCAGTGCGGCCTCGTTCACCAGATTGGCGAGATCCGCACCGGAGAAACCGGGCGTGCCACGCGCAATGATACGCGGCTCAACATCAGCCGCCAGCGGCACCTTGCGCATATGCACGCGCAGGATTTTCTCGCGCCCCGAAACATCGGGGTTAGGAACCACCACCTGCCGGTCAAACCGGCCGGGGCGCAGCAGGGCGGGGTCAAGCACATCCGGGCGGTTGGTCGCGGCAATCAGGATCACGCCCTCATTGCTTTCAAAACCGTCCATCTCCACCAGCATCTGGTTGAGGGTCTGCTCGCGTTCGTCGTTACCGCCGCCCATGCCCGCACCACGATGGCGGCCCACGGCGTCGATTTCGTCGATGAAGATAATGCACGGTGCGGCTTTCTTGCCCTGCTCGAACATGTCACGCACGCGGGAGGCACCAACACCGACGAACATTTCAACAAAGTCCGAACCGGAGATGGTGAAGAACGGCACATTGGCTTCCCCCGCAATGGCGCGGGCCAGCAGCGTCTTACCCGTACCGGGAGGGCCGACAAGCAGCACGCCCTTGGGAATTTTGCCGCCAAGGCGGGTGAACTTCTGCGGGTCTTTCAGAAAATCCACGATTTCCTGAAGCTCGGCCTTCGGTTCATCAATGCCCGCCACGTCATCAAACGTCACGCGGCCATGTTTTTCGGTCAGCATTCTGGCGCGCGACTTGCCAAAGCCCATGGCGCGGCCACCGGCACCCTGCATCTGGCGCATCATGAACAGCCATGCGGCTACCAGCAGCAGAATGGGCAGCGCGTTCAGGAAATAGCGCAGCAGCGGGCTACCATCCTGATCAAGCGGCTTGGCCGAGACCTCAACCCCCTTGCTCACCAGATGCGAGACAAGGGACGGATCATCCGGCGCGTAGCTTTCAAACGCCGTGCCATCCTTGAGCGTGCCGGAAATATTGTGGTTCTGCATGACCACCGAGCGAACATGCCCTGCATCCACATCCGCCACAAAGTCGGAATAGGCGAGCTGCTGCGCGGCGTGCTGAGCACTTCCGGGCTGGAACATGTTCACAAGCAGGAGAAGCACCAGAATGATGCTGACCCACAGCGCCAGATTGCGGCCTAAATTATTCATCGTGCCCGAGTATCCATAGTTCTAGAGCGAGAGCGCGCCCTGTGCTGTATCTTGCCCGCCCATGCTCAGAAAAAGCAACCTCTCCAGCCTGTAAATGGGTACGAACGCCGCCATTCCTAGGGCTGGAAGCAAATATTATCCGGCCCAGCCCCTGACAGGGGGCCATAAACTCCCCCGCCGCTCAGCGGGGCTGGGGGGGTAAAAAAGAAAGATGCAGCCTTATATCCGCTGGCATCGGCTGGCATCAGCCCCTCTGGCGCAACCCAGTCGAGCGCTGGCACGGCCACCCGCACGCCACGCCACCACAGGGCAGGCAAGGTCGCACAGAAAGCCGCAGGCCAGCCCTGCCGTGCGGCCCGAGGCAACCCGGCACCCGCAGCCGCCACGTAAAGCCCGGCGGAGTCCGCTGTGTTATCGGCCCCCTCTGCTGCCGCCCGGCACGAGTCTGCGGGCACGCTCAGGGTAAAGCGTCCGTCCCACACGGCACCCGCGCGGGCAGGCATGGCCGGGGCCATTGCCGCCGCCTCACGCAGTAGCCACCAGATATCACGCCAGCGCACCAGCCGCGCACCAGCCAGCGTAGCTCCCCCTTGCGCTGGCCCGCCAGCCTGCACCGCAGCGCACAAACGTTCCACCGCATCGGGTGCAGGCGGATACACCCGCCCGCTGATACAGCGGATCAGCATGGCCAAAAGCGCTGGTTCGGGCAGGTGCGGCCCCAGTCGCGCCCAGCCCTGCGGCAGCACAGCAACCGTACGGGCCAGCACAGCCGCGCGCTCGGCCTCACGCGCCATGCGCCCCTCCCCGGCCTCCATCGCCAGACACCAGAATTTTTCGCGCAGGCTCTCATCACCCAGCGCGTGTCTGATCCGCACCCGCTCGGCCCGCCTGTCCTCATTGGAAGGATCATCCACCCATGCCAGCCCGGCGGCCCGTAGAGTATTGCGCAGCGCCAGCCGCGAAACCCCGAGCAAAGGCCTTACCAGCCGCAGGTCAGGCAGCAGGCTGATCCAGCCCATACCCGCCAGCCCGTCCGGCCCGCTGCCTGCTGCCTGCCGCATACAGGCGGTTTCAGCCTGATCATCCGCCTGATGGCCCAACAACAGATCCAGGCACCCTTCCGCCCGGCAGGCCGCACGCAGGGCGGCATAGCGTGCATTCCGCGCACGATGCGCAATGCCCGGCCCATACGGCAGGTCTGTCAGTGTCAGAAGGCGGGCGGGTACGCCCATAACCCGCAGGCGCTCGATGGTAAGGGCCGCTTCGGCAGCGGATTCCGCCCGCAATCCATGGTCCACCACAAAAGCCAGAAGAGAGTGCCGCCACTGGCGGGCAAGCCACGCCAGACACAGGCTGTCACCCCCGCCGGAAACCGCCAGCGCTACAGGCGGCTGGCCGGGGGCATCCGCCACGAATGGCCCCAACCCCGCCATATGTCCGGCAAACCATCGGGGGCAGACAGCCTGCCCGGAAAAAACAGGCCGCCCCGCAAA
Organism: Acetobacter suratthaniensis; assembly: GCF_017377745.1. Taxonomy (GTDB): domain Bacteria; phylum Pseudomonadota; class Alphaproteobacteria; order Acetobacterales; family Acetobacteraceae; genus Acetobacter; species Acetobacter suratthaniensis. Next base: position 31,305 of record NZ_JAFVMG010000011.1, read on the forward strand.
CAGGACGGAAATACCCCTACCCCCCTAAGCCGTGTGGCCGGGCTGGCATCAACCGCATCCACCGCGCTGGGCATAAATGTCCGCCGCGTTACTGACACGCTTGGCAGGCTCAGGAAATTCTGCATGCAGTTTGCTGAGCGCCTGACAGGCGGCCTTCTTGTCACCCAGCGCCAGCAGCGTTGCGGTCACACCCAGCAGGGCATCAGGTGCGCGGGTGCTTTTGGGAGACAGGCTATAAGCCTCGTAATAGGCCAAAGCCGACTGGCGATACTGCTTCTGCCCGGCAAGAGACTGCGCCAGCAGGAACTGTGCATCCACCTTGAAAGCGCCCTTGGCGTGCTGTAGGGCCGCCTGCGCGTTTTCATGCGCGGTATCGTAGTCTTTCTTGACCAGCGCCGCCTTACCCGCCTTGAGCAGATCATCAGGCGTGGTGGGAGCACTTTCGGCCGCCGCTGCAGGTGCGCTGGTGGAGGCTGCCGTGGAAGCCGCTGCACCGGCAGACGCACCGCCTGCACCATTCTGGGCCGCGAACTGGTTATCGCCAATCTGCTTGGCGAGAGCGGCTGTCTTCTGCTGCAAATCGTTGGTGAGCTGATCAATCTCGCCACGCATATCGCGCTGCTGCTGTTCCAGCGTGCTCACACGCTCCAGCAACTGCGAAACCAGATCGCCGTTGGCGGCTGCCCCGCCGGACGATGCTGCGGGTGCCACAATATCGCCCCCGTGAGAGGACTGAACCTGTTCAAGCTCCTGCCTGAGCGCCAGAATCTGGTTCTGCAAGGCAATGCCTTCGCGGCTGGAAACATCCTGCGCCCAGCCTGCGGGGGCCGTTGTAGCCAGCAGTGCCGCTACACCAAGAGCCGCCAGCCCCTGCCGCGCACTCTGCCCTGTCGTGAACCTGGCCTTCATGGGAACCTCTCGCTTGCTTTCCTGTCGGGCAAGGATTTCACCATTGTGCCCGGCAAAATCAAGTACGTAAAAACAAAACAGGCCGGGCCTTTGATGGCCCGGCCTGTCAGCCGATCAGATCAGAAATTCAGAAATACTGAAGTTCTTACTTAACGGAGGTAATGGCGTTACGGTTCTGCGCCCAAGCTTCCTCGTTGTCACCAAGAGCCGTGGGACGGTCCTTGCCGTAGGAAATGGTGGAGATGCGCGTGGACGCAACACCCTTGGACACCAGGAAGTCACGCGCGGCGTTGGCGCGACGCTGGCCCAGGGCGATGTTGTATTCTTCGGTGCCGCGGTCATCGCAGTTACCGGCGACTTCAACATTCACCTGCTGGTACTTCGCCAGCCAGTCAGCCTGCTTCTGCAGGGTCACCTTGGCGTCGTCCTTCAGGCCGCTCTTGTTGAGGTCGTAGAACACGCGGTCGCCAACGTTGGCAACGAGGTCAGCTTCGCTGCCCGGGACGGGGCCAGACGGGATGCTCGCACCCGTGGAGGCACCGGTGTTCGCCTTTTCATTCGCGCAGGCTGACAGAAGAGCAACCATACCAAGCGCGGCAACAACTTTCAGTCTCATGTGTCGGATCCTGAGAATTAGCCCCAAAAGGGAGCTATTCGGAGAAAAAAGAGTTAATAACCTTGTATCCCCGCGTATCCCTTCAGCTCCTCTCCGAATCCCTTCAAAGAGCCGACGAATTTTGGAGACCAATTCGCCCTAAGCCATAGCTTATCCGCGAGGTCAAGTTTCATTTCAATTTGTCATGACTGGCATGACAATACTGATACCGAAACGACACAATAATTCTTGAAAACCCGTGTTCATCCCTTTGAACACACGCAGTTTTGTACGGCCTCGAATGGCGTTTTTCCGCCCTGTCGCCTCACGCGCACACAGCGCGGAGACTCCAAGGCAAAAAAATATTCGTGCTCAGCCGTTCAACGGCGACCAGGTCGGGTCAGACGCCTGTTCAGGCGTGGACACCACGCGGTCGTTAAAGCCGGTAATGTCCACCATACCGATCCCGGAGCTGAATCCGCTACCACCGGCCCCGGCCCGCGTCTGGCGGCAATAAACCAGCACACGCCCGTTGGGGCAGAAGCTCGGGTTTTCAACCGTAAAGCCTTCGGTCATGATCCGCTCGCCCGTGCCGTCCGGGGACATGACCCCCAGCGAGAAGGCATTGTTGGCAATACGCGTAAAGGCAATCAGATCGCCACGGGGCGACCAGACCGGCGTGCCATACGTACCCTGACCATAGGAAATGCGGTGCGCAGCGCCCCCTGTGGCAGGCATGACATAAAGCTGCGGTGCACCCCCACGGTCGGAGTTGAACACGATCTGTGAGCCATCAGGGCTGAAACTGGGGCTGGTGTCGATCGCACCCGATGCCGTGATCTGCCGCCGCACGCCCGAAGACAGGTCAACCGTATACAGGTCGGAGCCCCCATTGCGCGTGACCGACAGCACAACCGTATGCCCGTCAGGCGAGAAATGCGGCGCGAAGGAAATGCCCTGAAAATCACCCAGAACCCGCTGCCGTCCAGTGCTGAGGTTGAACAGATACACACGCGGGCGATCATTGGCGTAGGACATGAACGCAATTTCATCGCGCGTGGGGCTGAAGCGCGGCGTCAGGGTCAGCCAGTGGCCAGCCGTGAGCATACGGCAGTTGGCGCCATCCTGATCCATGATCGCAAGCCGTGTAGTCTGGCGCCCACGCGGGCCATTGCGCGAAATAAAGGCGATCCGGGTATCAAAATACCCTTTCTCACCCAGCATGCGCTCATAGATCACATCACCCACAATATGGGCGATACGCCGCCAGTTGGCGGCCGAGGTGGTGTAGGCCGTGCCCTGAATCTGCTGGTGAGCCAGCACGTCCCACAGGCGGATTTCAACCCGCACGGACGAACCGCTACCCGTGACGCTGCCCGTAACCTGTGCATGCGCGCCCATAGCCTTGGCTGCGGCGAAATCGGGCGTACCCGTATTGGCCCCGCCGGGAATGACGCGGAACAGCCCTGTCGTGTTCAGGTCGTTGGTCAGCACCTGTGCAATCTGCTGGCCAAGCCCCGCCCCAAGATCAGGAACGATAATGGGGATAGGAGCCGTGCGGGCCTGATCGACCGTAATTTCGGCCTCGGCCCCCGTGGTGGCCGCGCGGGCGGTACCCTCAAGCGGCACAGCCAGAATACCGGCAGCGGCCAGACCGCCCCCCAGCAGCGAGCGACGGCCCAGGTTGCTCGCCAGCAGATCGGCGTCCTGATCGGAAATAAGAGGCCGGGTACTTTTCAGCATGTTTTGTCCTCCCTCTGGCCTGATTTTCAAGGCCTGAACACAAATTTCAACTGCTGGGTCTGTCCGAGCAGTTCCTTGGGAATGGGCAGTTTGGCGCAGGTCGGATTCAGCACCGCGGCCCGGGCGCGTTCGGCCAGCGCACGGTAAGAGGAATCCGAGTCCATACGCGCCTGGGTTTCGGGCGCGAACTGCACGATACGTGCTTCACCCGTGCCATCGACCGTCACCACCAGATGCGCGACAAAGGTCGCGTAATCCTTGGCGGCCGTATCTTCGGTGTAGCAACGCCGCACCTGTGCGCCGATAGCCTTCTGCTGGCCAACACTCAGGCTGCCCACGATATTGCCCACCGGCGACCCCCCACCACCGGGCGAGCCACCCGCCAGCGGGTTGGCACGGGCCTTGGGCGGGTGCGTCTGCTTCTGATCCGTGCGGAAGGCATCAAGCGTCGCCAGCAGCGAGTGCGTGTCTGGAACCGATTTCTTGACCTTGTTCGGCTGGGTGATGTGCGAAGGCACCACCATGTCCGGCACCTGATCGGCCTGCTGCGTAATCGGCGCAGGCGGCGCCACCATAGGAGACGGCTTGACCGGAGCGGGGGGCGAAGGCGGCGTTTTGACAGCCTCGGGCGATGGTTCCTCCGCCTTGGGGGGCAGCGGCTCGTCAGGCAGCTTTTCCACCTGAGGTTCAGGCGGGGGCGGCACCGGCGGAGGCGGTGGGGGCGGCGGAGGCGGTTCCTCGTTAGGAACATCCTTCGGCTGATCGGGCGTGGGCGGTGCTTCCTGCGCCTGCGGTGCCGGAGGCTTGGGATTGGTCGAAGGCGCATCGGCCTTGGCCGAAGGGCCACCGCTGTTATCGGATGGCTCGAACTCCATCTCGACTGGTGCTGGCTGCGGCTCTTCCGGCGGGGGCGTATGCGGCAGCGTGACCAGCATGGCCACAATCAACGCCACATGCAGCGCGCCCGACGTATAAAGTGAGCGACGGAGCAGAACCTGATCAAACCGCCGTGGCCGTGCCATGGGCATTCCCTTAACCTCTGTGCCCTTGAAGCTGGTCTAGTGGCTGGCGCCTGCGGGCTGCTGCGCCAGCAGGGCCACATGCGTGAAACCTCCCGACGTGATCTGCCCCATGACCTGCATGACACGCCCATAATCGATATGGGCATCGCCGCGCACGAAGATACGGTGCGTGGGATCGTTGTTGGAGGCGGCCTTGAGCTGCTCAACGAGCTGATCAGGTGTTACGGGGTCATCCCCCAGATACAGGCCGCCATCCGCCTTGATGGAAACGGTAATGGGTTTGGTATCGGAGTTGACCGGCTTGGCGTCCGTCTTGGGCAGGTCAACATTCACGCCGCTGGTCATCATGGGGGATGTGACCATGAAGATGATCAGCAGCACCAGCATGACGTCCACCATGGGAGTCACGTTGATATCGGCCATCGGACGCCTGCGGCGCCCTCTCCCTCCTGATGACGGCATGCCCATGGCTTACGCCCTTTCTTCGGACTGGCGCGACAGGATGGCGGCAAACTCGGCGCCGAAACCATCCAGCCTGTCCTCGAACAGATCCAGACTGTTGCTGATGATGTTGTACGCCACATAAGCGGGAATAGCCGTCACCAGACCGATGGCCGTAGCAAACAGCGCTTCGGAAATACCGGGGGCGACAACGCTCAGGTTGGTATTATGTTCAGCGGCAATGGAGCTGAACGAGTGCATGATGCCCCACACCGTACCGAACAGGCCCACGAACGGCGCAACCGGAGCCACCGTCGCCAGAAAAATCACCCAGCGGCGCAGGCGATCCATCTCACGGGTGATGGTAATGCCAATCGCGCGGTCAACCCGCTCCTTCACCCCGCCACGCACCAGATCAACACCCGGAATACGGGCCGAGCGTCGCCATTCGCCCATGGCCGCGCCAAAAACCGCCGTCATGGGGTTGGTGGGCTTGGCGCCATCCGTGTCGTACAGATCATCCAGACTGCCACCAGACCAGAAGCGATCCTCAAAGCTGGAAGCCTCGCGATTGATGCGCCGCAGCGTCAACGTCTTGGCGAAAATAATGGCCCACACCACAATGCTACACCCGAGCAGGCCAAGCATCACCAGTTTCACCACTAGCGAGGCATTGATGAACAACGCCCATACCGACAGATCTCCCGCCGCGCTCACGCCGAGATTCGCCGTATCAACCGCACGATCCAATAACGCCTCCTGCCTTTAGCACCCCAACCGGACAAAACAGCCACCGACTCGGGAAAAGCCGATACTGCCCGATACTGCCGCCTGTATTACTGTGTTCCTCAACAAAGCAGAAGAGGCGCTTTTCAGTCCCTGACCGCCAGTTTTCGCAGAAGATCACGCCAGTTGGGCGGAAATCGGGCAGGATGGCCATCACTTGCCCGCACGCAGGCCAGACCCACCTCCATTTCCGCAGCGATAACCCCCTCGCGCGTGACGGTCTGGCCCAGTACGCAACTGGCCGCACCCAGCCGCAAAAGCCGGGTTGTGACACATAGAATATCATCCAGACGCAGGGGGCTGCGGTAGGTCAGGCGGGCATCGCGCACCACAAAAACCAGACCATGCTCACGCAAAAGTTCCGAAACCGGCATGCCCATGGAGCGAATGGCCTCGGTGCGGGCGCGCTCGGCAAAAGCCAGATAGCGCGCGTGATAGACAATGCCCCCCGCGTCGGTATCCTCATAATAAACGCGGAACTCTATGGCGTGTTCGCTCATGCCTGATCTCCCACGTGCGGCCCGGCGGAATCGCTTGCCGCCTCGTCATTCAGCCAATCGGACTGGGCACTCTGCCCTGTGCGAGCACTTTCATCTGGCGGGGGCACCAGCCCCAGATGCCGCCAGCCCCGCTCACCCAGAACACGCCCGCGACTTGTCCGCAGCACCAGCCCTTCCTGTATCAGATAAGGCTCGATCACATCTTCCAGCGTATCGCGCGATTCGGCCAGTGCGGCGGCGAGTGTTTCAACCCCAACCGGGCCGCCATTATGGTATTCCGCAATCCGGCGCAGGTAACGCCTGTCCATGCCATCCAGCCCCAGCGAATCGACCTCAAGCCGTTGCAGGGCGGCATCCACCACCTCGGCCCGTACGGCCTCGCCCGATGGCACGGTCATGGAGGCAAAATCGCGCACCCGGCGTAAAAGCCGCCCGGCAATACGGGGTGTGCCGCGCGCACGGCGGGCAATTTCCATTGCGCCATCGGTGGACAGGGCAAAGCCCAGCTTGTCCGCCCCGCGCGCGACAATACGCACCAGCTCTTCGGGCGTGTAGAATACCAGCCGCAGCGGAATACCAAAACGGTCGCGCAAAGGCGTTGCCAGCAGCCCCGCGCGGGTGGTTGCGGCCACCAGCGTAAAGGGCGGCAGGTCTATACGCACCGAGCGCGCGGCCGGGCCTTCGCCAATAATCAGGTCGAGCTGAAAATCCTCCATCGCGGGATAGAGAATTTCCTCAATCGCGGGCTGAAGACGATGAATTTCGTCAATAAACAGCACATCGCGCGGCTGCAGGTTGGTCAGGATAGCCGCCAGATCGCCCGCACGCTGGATAACCGGCCCCGATGTGGCGCGAAACCCCACCCCCAGCTCGCGCGAGACAATCTGGGCCAGCGTGGTTTTGCCCAGACCCGGCGGGCCATGCAGCAGCACGTGATCCAGCGCCTCGCCACGCTGGCGGGCGGCAGCTATGAAAATGGACAGGTTTTCGCGGCTAGCCTGCTGGCCAGTAAAATCGGCCAGTGTTTGCGGGCGCAGTGCGCCATCGGCCGGGTCTTCCTCAAGCCGGGCGGGGTCAACCGCCCGCTCGGGCATGAACTCCGCCGTCATCGCGCCAGATCCTTCAGGCTGTCACGCAGCACGGCATCCAGTGTTGCGCCGGAACCGTGGGCCTCCATCACACGGCGCAGCACAGGCAGCGCCTCCACCCGGCGGAAACCAAGCCCGGCCAGTGCGAGCAGGGCATCAGCCTCGATCCCCCCTTCAGGGGTAGCGCTCACGGGCAGAACAATATCAGCCCCCGCACCGGGCATACGGCCCGCCTTATCGCGCAGTTCGGTAATAATCCGTTCGGCCAGACGCCCCCCGACACCGGGTGCACGTGTCAGGCTGGCCTTGTCCGAAGCGCTCAACACCGCCACCAGCTCCCCCGCGGACAGCGTGGACAGGATCGCCAGCGCCACCTTGGCCCCGACCCCCTGCACCCCTGTCAGCAGCCGGAACCATGCACGCTCGGCACTTTCGGCAAAACCGTAAAGCAGGATTGCGTCCTCGCGCACCACGGTTTCCACCAGAATGCGGGCTTTTTCGGGCGGGTTGGGCAAGGCTGCCAGCGTGCGGCTGGACGCCGCAAGCAGATAGCCCACGCCATTCACATCCACCACGCAGCTTCCGGTTTCAACCTGAATGACCAGACCGCACAGAAACGCTATCATGCCATTCTTACCCCAGCCGCAATATGGCGCGCACTGGCGCGATGATGAGCATGGCAGATCGCCACCGCCAGTGCATCGGATGCATCGGCCCGCGCGACTTCCACCCCCGGCAAAAGGCGGCGCACCATCATTTCAACCTGTGTCTTGTCAGCCGAGCCGGTGCCAACCACCGCTTTTTTGACCGCCAGCGCCCCGTATTCCGCCACCACCAGCCCCGCCAGCGCCGGGGCCAGCAAGGCCACCCCACGCGCATAACCCAGCTTGAGGGTCGCAGCCCCATTCCGGTTAACGTAGGTTTCCTCTACCGCCGCCTCATCGGGGCTATGCCTGTCAATCAGGCCGAGAAGGCTCTCATGCAGCGCCCGCAGGCGCTCAGGCACGCTTTCGGCGCTGTTGGTAGCGATAACGCCATTGGCAACATGGCGCAGCCTGTTGCCCTCGACATCAATCACGCCCCAGCCGGTAAAGCGCAGGCCGGGATCAATGCCGAGCAGACGCGCCACGGATCAGGACGACAGCTTTTCCGCCAGATCATCCGGCAGATCGAAATTGGCGTAAACATTCTGCACATCGTCATGATCGTCCAGAACATCGAGCAGCTTGAACACGCTGCGCGCCTTTTCCTCGTCCAGTGTCACGGTGTTTTCAGGACGCCAGTCCAGCTTGGCACTTTCGGGTTCACCAAAGCGGGTTTCCAGCGCGTCACGCACAGCAAAGAACGACTCCACCTCGCAGGTGACTTCGTGCCCGGCAGCGGTGCTCACCACGTTTTCGGCCCCTGCCTCGATTGCGGCTTCAAGCATGTCATCTTCCGAGGCGGTGGCCGCCGGATACACGATCACACCCAGACGGCGGAACATGAACGACACGGAATTGGCTTCGCCCAGAGAACCGCCGTATTTGGAAAAAGCCGCGCGCACATCGGACGCCGTGCGGTTGCGGTTGTCGGTCAGCGCTTCCACGATAACGGCCACACCCGCCGGGCCGTAGCCCTCGTAGCGAATTTCCACGTAGTCATCACCACCCGCGGCCCCGCTAGCCTTCTTGATCGCGCGTTCGATCGTATCCTTGGGCATATTCACTTCGCGGGCGGCAACAATGGCCGCGCGCAGGCGCGGATTGGAGCCGGGGTCTGGCAGACCGGAGCGCGTGGCCACCGTCAGTTCGCGGATGATCTTGCCGAACTGCTTGGCGCGCTTGGCATCCTGCGCACCCTTGCGGTGCATGATGTTCTTGAACTGGGAATGACCAGCCATATTCCTTAACCCTGTCTACTATCCTGCCATGCCGCCACATGCCCCTTATCAGGGCACGCGACCGTGGCAATGCTTGTATTTCCGCCCCGAGCCGCACGGACACGGCGCATTGCGGGGCGTTTCCCCCCAGCTTGAGGGGTCATCCGGCATAATGGCGCTGCCCCCGATGGGGGTTGCCATGACCGGAGCGGTACCCGGCGCCAGCTCGGCTGCCGTATTGGCGGCAAAGCCCGGCACTTCGGGGTCCGCGTGGATGGCGGCGGTATCCGCGAACGGATCGACGGCCATCGGCGGGGGCGTGACTTCCACCCGCGCCATAAGTGATGTCACGCGCTGGCGCATTTCCTCCAGCATGAACGTAAACAGCGTGAAAGCCTCATGCTTGTATTCGTTCAGCGGATCTTTCTGCCCGTAAGCGCGCAGGCCAATACCCTGACGGAGCTGATCAAGCGCATGCAGATGCTCTTTCCAGACCGCGTCATAGGTTGTCAGCAGAACCTGCTTTTCAATAAAGCGCATCAGATCGGGGCCAATATTGGCCGCCCGTGCCGCCTGTGCCTGCGTGGCGGCCTGACTAATGCGCGAGGCCATGCCCTCGGCATCCATACCGTCCTCACGCGACCAGTCCGCCAGTGGCAGATCAAGCGCGAAAGTGCGGCTTACCTCCTGTGTCAGCCCTTCAATATTCCACTGTTCGGCAAACGATTTTTCCGGGATGTGCTGGGCCACCAGCATGTCGATGACATCATCCTGCGCGTCTGCAACGATGGTGGAGACATCTTCCGTCGCCATGAACTCACGGCGCTGGGTATACACTTCCTTGCGCTGGTCATTCATCACATCATCATATTTGAGCGTGTTCTTGCGCATGTCGAAGTTGCGGGCTTCGACCTTTTTCTGCGCGCGCTCAAGCGCCTTGCTCAGCCAGGGATGAACAATGGCCTCGCCCTCCTTCATGCCCATTTTCTGGAACATGCCGCTCATGCGGTCGGAGCCGAAAATCCGCATCAGGTCATCCTGAAGCGAGATAAAGAAGCGCGAATTACCCGGATCACCCTGCCGCCCGGCACGGCCGCGCAGCTGGTTATCAATACGGCGGCTTTCATGCCGCTCGGTGCCGATCACGTACAGACCGCCCGCTTCGCGCACAATTTCGTGATCACGCGCGACACGGGTACGGATCGCCTGCTCAGCGGCGTCGCGCTCGGGGCCTTCGGGGGCATCGCCCAGTTCCTGAGCGATCAGCATTTCCACATTGCCGCCCAGCTTGATGTCGGTGCCACGCCCGGCCATGTTGGTGGCGATGGTAATCGCACCCGGCGCGCCCGCCTGCGCGACAATCCCGGCTTCCTTTTCATGGAAACGGGCATTGAGCACATTATGCGGCACGTTTTCGCGCTTGAGCAGCTCGGACAGAGCCTCGCTTTTCTCAATCGACGTAGTGCCAACCAGAATGGGCTGGCCGCGTTCATGCACCGCACGGATGAGCGTTACCACCGCACCGAATTTTTCGGCCTCGGTCAGGTAGATTTCGTCATCCTCGTCCTTGCGGGACACGGGGCGGTTGGTGGGGATGGCCACCACATCGAGATTATAGATCTCGGCAAATTCGTCGGCTTCCGTCATGGCCGTGCCGGTCATGCCCGACAGGCGCGGATAAAGCCTGAAGAAGTTCTGGAAGGTAATGGAGGCCAGCGTCTGGTTTTCCTGCTGAACCTCGACATGTTCCTTGGCTTCGAGTGCCTGATGCAGGCCATCGGAATACCGGCGGCCTTCCATCATACGGCCGGTAAACTCGTCGATGATAACGACCTTGCCACCCCGCACGATGTAATCCACATCGCGTGCGAACAGGGTATGGGCGCGAAGCGACTGCTGCACATGATGCACCACGGCTACGTGGTGCAGGTCGTACAGCCCGCCTTCGCCCAGCACACCGGCGGCGCGGAGCAGGTCTTCCACCTGTTCGGAACCGCTGTCCGTCAGAATGACGGTGCGGAACTTTTCGTCTTTTTCGTAGGCTGTCTCATCGCGCACCAGCTCGCTCACCACCGCATCCACCGCGCGGTACAGATCGGAACTGTCTTCCGCCGGACCGGAGATGATCAGCGGCGTGCGAGCCTCGTCGATCAGGATCGAGTCCACTTCATCGACAATGGCGTGGTGGAAGGGCCTCTGAACCATTTCGTTCAGATGGTACTTCATGTTGTCACGCAGGTAGTCGAAGCCGAATTCGTTATTGGTACCGTAGGTGATGTCAGCCGCATAGGCCTGCCTGCGGGCATCATCTGGCATGTTGGGCACGATCACGCCCGTGGTCAGGCCCAGAAATTCGTAGAGCCGCCCCATTTCGGCCGCGTCACGCGCGGCCAGATAGTCATTGACCGTAACAACATGCACGCCCTTGCCCGACAGCCCGCTGAGATAGACGGCCAATGTCGCCACAAGGGTCTTGCCCTCACCAGTGCGCATTTCCGCGATGCGGCCAGCATGCAGCACCATGCCGCCGATAAGCTGCACATCAAAATGCCGCATGCCCAGCACACGTTTGGCCGCTTCGCGCGTTACAGCAAAAGCCTCGGGCAGGAGATCGTCCAGCGTGGAGCCATTGCTCAGACGTTCTCTGAACTCCAGAGTTTTTGCGGCAAGGGCTGCATCATCCAGAACCTGGATCTGCGGTTCAAGCGCGTTGATTTCCTGCACACGGCGTTGGAAAACCTTGAGTGTCCGCTCATTGGCTGTGCCAAACAGGGCGCGGATGACGCGAGAAAACATGAACACCTTTCCGGAACTGAACCGCCTTACGAATGATACAGCCATGACGCCTGCCGGACAGGCAATGGCACCAGCGCGCAGGCCTGTCTTGGGCACGGCTTGCTCCGCAAAATAGGACCGGGCCGGTCTGCGGTCAACCAACCCCTGCCTTTTGTGCCGAACCTCGCCCCCGCGCGCATGGGCCACACCGGCTGCAAGCGGCAGAGCGGGCGCGCAAGAAACAGGGCTTGCCGGGTGGGTTAGCCTCCTTCATACAGGGTGGACAGTTTTCAACCTGTGCAAGGTTCTGATTTCATGCGGTTCACGTCCTACGCGTCCGGGCTGGCGGTTGCCACCCTGCTTGGTTCATCCCTGCTGGTTCATCCCTCCCATGCAGCCGACCCCGCCTCCCCTCCTGCCGCGGCCCCGGCTGCCGACAAGGAAAAGCCGGCAGACCCGGCCTCCGTTGTCGCAACCGTAAACGGTGAAAAAATCACTCTGGCGGACGTGCAGGAAGCTGCGGGCAGCATTCCCCCACAGATGCGCCAGCTCCCGCCCAACGTGATCATTCCCATGCTGGTCAACCAGCTGATCGACCAGAAGGCGATCCTGCTCGCAGCACGCAAGGACGGGCTGGACAAGAAGCCGGAAACCCAGAAGCTGATGACCTCTGCCGCCGACACGGCGCTGCAGAACGCCTGGCTGTCGCAGTCGGTCATGCCGCACCTGACGGATGCGGACATGTCCAAGTACTACGAAGAAAACTACGCCAACAAGGCGCCTGAAAAGGAAGTGCACGCCCGGCACATCCTGCTCAAGACCGAAGCCGAAGGGCAGGATGTCATCAAGAAGCTGAAGGCCGGTGCCGATTTCGGCAAGCTGGCCGCCGAGCTTTCCACCGACAAGGGCAGCGCCCAGCAGAACGGTGGCGATCTGGGCTGGTTCAAGAAAGGCGACATGATCCCCGCCTTCTCCGATGCCGCTTTCGCCATGAAAAAGGGTGATATCAGCACCACTCCGGTCAAGAGCCAGTACGGCTACCACGTGATTCAGGTGCTCGACACCCGCACGGACCCCGTGCCGTCGCTGGATTCCGTGCGTGACAAGATCCGTCAGGCGCTGATCCAGAAATACGTGCGTGAAGCCGTGGATAAAGCCGCAGCCCACGTCAAGATCGTGCGTTTCGACCCCACCACCGGCAAGCAGCTGCCTAATGCACCCGCCGCACCGGCCGGGGCAGCAGCCGCACCCGCCAAAAAATAAGTAACGCATAAACCACCCCCATCGCGGCCATGCCGCAAGGGGGTGGCTGGATACGGCACGGGCGGGTATAATCCCGCCCGTCTTCCATTTTACCCCCTGTCCTTACCGTCCAAGGATTCCGCCTCATGGCGCAGCCTCTGCCTGTTTCTCCGCTTGCTCTTCCCCTGCCTGAACTGGGCCTGGTTCGCGGGGTTCGTCTGGGGGCCATTGCCGCAGGAATCCGCTACAAAGGCCGCAAGGATCTGGTGCTGGCCGAGTTTGACCCCGGCACCACGGTGGCGGGCGTTTTCACGCGCTCCAAGTGCCCCGGCGCCCCGGTGGACTGGTGCCGCGCCATCCTGCCCGCAGGCCGTGCGCGCGCACTGGTGGTAAATGCGGGCAACGCCAATGTTTTCACCGGCCGGGCCGGACGCGAAACCTGCGAGCAGACAGCCCAGGCAGCCGCCACACTCACCCACTGCACGCCGGATGAAGTCTATCTGGCCTCTACGGGTGTTATTGGCGAAATCCTGCCTGCTCAGCGCATTACCGCAGCCCTGCCCGCCCTGCATGAAGCCCTGAGCGAAACCGGCTGGGAAGCCGCGGCACGCGGGATCATGACCACCGACACCTTCCCCAAGGCCGCGCGGCGCACGGCCCTACTGGGCGGGGTTGAAGTCACCATTCAGGGCATGGCCAAGGGCAGCGGCATGATCGCGCCCGACATGGCCACCATGCTGTCCTTTGTCGCAACCGACGCCGCCCTGCCCGCGCCCCTTTTACAGGCCATGCTGTCAGCCGGGGTCAAGCGTACGTTCAACTGCATTACGGTTGATTCCGACACCTCCACCTCCGACATGGTGCTGCTGTTCGCCACGGGTGCGGCAGGGAACGCCCTGCCCGCCAGCACCACGGCCGATGCCCCTGAACTCGCGGCCTTCCGTCAGGCGCTGGACAGCCTGCTGGAAGAACTGGCCCTGATGGTGATCCGCGATGGTGAGGGTGCGACCAAGCTCATGACCATTGATGTGACCGGTGCGGTCTCTGACGAATCCGCATGGCGCGTGGCCATGGCCATTGGCAACTCGCCGCTGGTCAAGACCGCTATCGCGGGGGAAGATGCCAACTGGGGCCGCATTGTCATGGCTGTCGGCAAATGCGGCGAACCCGCAGACCGTGATACGCTGAGCGTTTCCATTGGCGGTGTCTGCATCGCCCAAAACGGCACCGTGCGGGATGGCTATGACGAAACCCCCGTGGTCGCCCACATGAAGGGGCAGGAAATCGCCATCGCGGTTGATCTGGGACTGGGCGAAGGCCGCACCCGCGCCTGGAGCTGCGACCTGACCCACGGCTATATCGACATCAACGGCTCCTATCGGAGCTGAAAACCCGGAGCAGGCTTCAATGTCTACATTTACGCCGCCCCCCGGCTGGGGCTCCCCCCCTGCCACACCCGCCGCGCCAGATAACGGCGCATGGAACAACCCTCAGGCACAGGTCTGGGTTTATGCCGGGTTCTGGTGGCGTGTCTGGGCCTTTCTGATTGATACCGTGCTGCTTTCCGTTGCGGAAGGCGTGGCGGGGATGTTCGTGGGGCCGGAAATTTCCGTCCGCTGGCAGGAGCTGCCTTTGTCCGGGGCGGATGGCCAGTCTACCAATGTGGTGGACATCGCAGCACTGGCGGATACCACGCAGCCATACGCGCATATGCTGCATGGCGTGTCCGTTCTGGTGCCGCACCTGCAAACCGGCAACTGGCAGACCCCCGGCAGCGTCTTGCTGGCCCTGCTGCCAGCACTGTATTTTATCCTGTTCGAATCCTCGCGCCTGCAGGCCACTCCCGGCAAACAGCTATGCCGCCTGAAGGTTGTCACCCTCACCGGCGAGCGGATTTCGCTACCGCGCGCCGTGGTGCGGTTTGCCATCAAGGCATTCATTTCTTTCCCGCTCCTGTATATTGGCGTGCTGATGGTGGCCTTCACCCGCCGCAAGCAGGGGCTGCATGACCTGATCGCGGGCACGCTTGTTGTCCGCCACGACGCACCGCGCACCGTATCCTTCGGCCCTCGGGGCTGAACGCGCACCCGCTGGCCCCGGCCCGAACCGATCGGGCGGGGCCAGTTTTTTTCCTGTTCCTTCATCAGAAAAAGGATATGGCACCCATGGGAACCAGCCCGGACCAGACCCGTTTTCTCACGCATCGTGATGCGGCCCTACCGCCCGATGCCCGCCCCTCCGGCCCTGAAGGACAGAAACGCGTTTCTTCTTCCGGCCTGTTCAGAATGCTTATGCTGCTGGCGGTGTTCTGCCTTGGCCTGCTGGGCCTGAACACCGGCGCACATGCGGCTGACGCCACGGCCGCAGCACAGGCAAACGGGCTGAGCCAGCAGGATGCCCAGCAGCTTCTGTCCGTTCTGAACGACCCGCAAAAACGTGCGGACTTTACCCGCACGCTCTCGCTCATGGCCAAGGGGTTACCCGCAGCCCCCGCCACCCCGAAAGCCAACCCAGCCGCCCCTCCGGTCATGCTGGATACGGATGTGCATTCCGAACTCGGTGTGCTGGGTGACACGGCGCAGTCCTATGTCCAGAACTTCACCAGCCTGTTTACGGATCTGGGTGCGGTCGGCTCCTGGACGCGCCATGTGATCCATACGCCCGACCTGCGCCAGAAGCTGGTGGATTCCTTCACCCGTGCGTTCCTGATCATGATCGTGGCCCTGCTGGCCGAGCGTGGCGCCAGTATCGCCCTGCGGCGGCCGCTGCTGTCCGTAACCCACCATGCCGAGGCCCGCGAGGCCCGTCAGGCCATGGCGCAGGCCACAGCCAGTGTTCAGGAAAGCTCATCCGAAAACCACGATGACGCAGACCAGAACTCCATTCAGGCCCGCGAAACCGACCAGAGGCGCGGCAATGAAGTGCTGCGCTACCTCGTGCGCGTGCCCTATAACGTGCTGCATTTCCTCATCAAGCTCGTGCCGGTGGGCGTGTGCCTGCTGCTGGGCTATCTGGGGGCGGAATTCCTGACCACCACCGATCAGGCCAGCACGGTCACGCTGACCCTGATCAACGCCTATGCCATCGCGCGTGGGCTGTATCTGGTGGTGGAAACCACGCTGGCCCCGCGCTCGCCCGTTATCCGGCTTGTCCCGGCTTCCGACCCCACAGCACGTCTGCTGACCCGCTGGTGGAACGTGCTGGTGGCAGCACCCTCGCTGGTAATCTGCCTGTCCACACTGGGCAGCGAGTTTGACATGGCCACCCGTGGCGTGGACGCAATGCTGCGCGCGGTGGTGCTGATCCAGCATCTGATCATTGCCGCGTTCATCTGGCGTATCCGCACCATTGTCGGCTCAGCCCTTCAGCCTTCGGAAGCCTGGCGGCGCAAGAACGCCCTGTGGGGTTTTGTCAGTTCACTGGCGCGACTGTGGTGGGTGCCTGTCATGTTTCTGGACATGGCGCTGTGGTTTGTCTGGGCGGCCCATCTCAAGGGTGGCTACCAGTGGATTCTGCATGGCTCGTTGCTGAGCCTGGTTTTTCTGGTGCTCTCGCGCGTGCTGGCATTGCTGGTCTATGGCCTGCAGGACAGGCTGTTTCGGGTCAGCCCCGAATTGCAGGCCCAGTATCCTGACCTGCAGCGCCGGGCTGATTTCTATTACCCCTTCGTGCGCCGGATCATGACGGCGTTCCTGATCCTGATCACCCTGATCGCGCTGGCCCAGAGCTGGGGTATTCCGGCCCTGCGCTTTTTCAGCGACTCGCCTATCGGCACACGCCTGCTCGGGGCTGCGATCTGCCTTGTTATCGGTATGGCGGTGGCCGCTGTGGCGTGGGAGCTGGTCAATGGGCTGCTGAACAAGCAGATCACACGCTATGCTTCCTCCGCGCAGGCGGGGCGCGCGGCCCGGCTGCGAACCATTCTGCCGATTATCCGCACCTTCCTGCTCACGCTCATTATCGTGTTTGTGGCGGTTACCACACTCTCCCAGATCGGGATCAATGTGGCGCCACTGCTGACAGGTGCAGGTATTCTGGGTGTGGGCCTGTCGTTTGGTTCACAAAGTCTGGTCAAAGACGTGATCACCGGCTTTTTCATGCTGGCTGAAGACGCCATACAGGTCGGGGACTGGGTAACAACCGGCGGCGTTGCGGGTACGGTGGAGCATCTTTCCATCCGCACGCTGCGGGTGCGCTCCTTTGATGGCGATCTGCACATCATCCCGTTTTCGTCCGTGACCTCCATTGCCAATACCGCGCGTGACTTCAACCAGATTATCGTGCGGCAAACGCTTGATCTGAGCGAAAACTCGGTCAAGGTCGCGCAGATCATGAAGGACACCATCGCGGCCATGCGCAAGGAAGACGCCTTCGCGCCCATGATCCTGTCCGATTACACTGATCTGGGCGTGGACAGTTCCGACCAGAACGGTGCGGTGCTGATCGGCATCATCCGAACAGCGCCGATGATGAAATGGAAAGTGCAGCGCGAGTTCTACCGCCGTATTGCCGCACAGATGGCGCAGGCGGGCATCAAGTTCTACACGCCCACCGCCTACACCACCTCGCCTCCGGGTATTCCGATGCACATGGCGCTGGACGCCCTGCCCGAAGCGGCTTACCCGCATGCCCCCGAGGCCGATACCCCCCCCAAACCCGCCACCCCGGCGGGCTGAAAAAGCACGGCGTCTGTTCGGCGCGGCCGGTTTGGGGCAGACTGGCCGCGCCGCCCTTCATGCGGCGCAGATTGCAGGAAACGCCCTCATGTCCACCATCGCTCCGCCCCCTTCCGCGCCGGAAGGGATGCGGCCCCTCCTTGAAACCCTTCTGGAAAACCCGCTGGCGCACGATGGTTTCGTGTTCGTGCGGGCCGATACCATGCACACCCTGCTACCGGACCTGGCGCAGTGGGATCGTTTCGCCGCAAGCTGGGATGATCTGGGTGTGGATCTTTACATGGCCGATGGCGGGCGCTACCGGCGGCGGCGCTATGCCACGTTCTCGCTCAGTGGCGAGACCATCAGCCGCAAACCCCACCAGCCCCATTACCAGAGCCGCGATTACAATACGCTCAATGGCGGGATTGAGCGCTGGTTTGAACCGTTCCTGCCCGAAACCGCCACCAGCCCTGCGCTGGAATCCATTCTCAGGCTGGTATGCCGGGTGGCAACAGACCTTACCCCGCCCACACGCAGGCCCGGCTCATGGCATGCGGAAACGCACCAGTTCCGTATCGAGGCGCAGTCAGACAGGCCCGGCCACCCCACACCCGAAGGGCTGCACCGCGATGGCGTGGACTGGGTGTGCGTGATCATGATCCGGCGTGAAAATGTGGCGAGCGGCGAGACCTCCATTCACGATCTCAACCGCCAGCTTGTGGGCAGCTTTACCCTGACCCAGCCGCTGGACACCGCCTTCGTCAACGATAACCGCGTGTATCACGGGGTCACGCCGGTTGAACCGCATGATCCCACGCGCCCGGGCTGGCGCGATGTGCTGGTTGTAACCCTGCGGCACGAATAAACCGGGGCAAAACGGGGCCGGTCTGGCCCCGTCTTTCAGTATCCCGCGTAGGATATGGCGTGCAGGCCAAGGGCGAGAATGCCCAGCACAAACAGCATAGCCCCTGCCATCTGTGCGCCTTCGCGCAGGCCAAGGCGTTCGGGTTGCTGGCTCGTGGCCGCCGGTGTGAGTGTCTCACCCATAAAGTCTGCTCCTTACCTGTTGCCAGTAACAGCCCCGGCCACAGCGCTGTCATGCGCGTCTTTGGCCTTCTTCACGGGGCTTTGCACCTGACATCCTCAGGCGCGCGACTTATCCTGTCTTCCTTATCCGGTCCGGGGCGGGCCGCCGTCAAGCACTGGACGCACGCCCCCTGAATACGGCACACAGGAGAGCCTGCCCCGAGGCGGTTTGCCGCACCGTGGAACGGCCTTGCATTTCATGGAGCTGGCATGACCCGTTTTTTCCGTTTTTCCGCAGCACTGCTCTTGAGCATCAGCCCTGCTCTGGCCACACACGCCACCGCAGCACAGCCAGACGCCAAACCCGCAGCCCCCAAAGCCACGGCAACCGCGCACAAGCCATCTTACCCGACAGCCCTTTTCTGCGGCACATGGGCGATGATGTCCGCCGCAGACGCTATCGAAGTGGCGGCAAACCGCGCCATGGGGCCTGCCGCCCGCCTGCTGCTGACCCTGCCGCCCATGTACAGCCGGGTGGTCAAGCAGGAGCGTTTCAGCCTGACACGGGTTGACGGCTCAAGCTGGACAACCTCCAGCCCGCCCCTAACACTTACCTTTACCCTGCAAACGGACAATACAGCGCTGCTGGTCATCAACAGCACGGATGGCCACAAGATGGAGCTGCCGCTCTACCGCGACGACACCCGCACCCAGAACCCCTGAGCCTTCTCCGCCCGCTCAAACCCCGCACGCGCCGTACCCTGAAAACGGGTCATAGCCCCGCTGGCCCATGGCCTGTTGCGGGGCTGGTGTGCGGCCTTCAGGCCTGCGGGTTCCAGTCGCGCAGGAAGGCTTCCAGTGCGGCATCGGCCTTGCCAATTTTAACCTGAAGCGTGACGTACAGATTACCCGCCTCGCGCTTGCCGTGGGCCTGCACACCTTTGCCACGCAGGCGCAGCATCGTACCGCTATCGGAACCGGCCGGCACATTCATCCTGACCGTACCGGTCGGAGTGGGCACCATGATGGGGCCACCCAGAACAGCGGTTTTCAGATCAACCGGCAAGGTTTCGCGCAGGTCAGCCCCATCGCGCGTGTAGGTGGGGTCAGCCAGCACGGTTACGGTAATCAGGGCATCGCCATCGGGGCCGCCCTGCATGCCGGGGTTGCCCTTGCCGCGCAGGCGCAGCACCTGCCCATCCTCTATCCCCGGCGGAATTTTTACATCCAGCGTGCTGCCATCAGGCAGGGACACGCGCGATGTCGTGCCGTTAACCGCGTCCTGAAAACTAACCTTGAGCGCATAGGACGAATCCGCCCCCTGCCGTGGCCCGCCACGGCGGCCACGCGTGCCGCCAAACCCGCCGAACATGCTGCCAAACAGGTCGTTGAAGTTTTCCTCATTGAACCCGCCGCCCGCACCGCCGCCGCCGTGAAAGCCGCCACCATAGCCGGGGGGGGCGCGCTCCTGACCGGAGGCGTCGATTTCGCCCCGGTCGAAACGCGCGCGTTTTTCCGCGTCAGACAGCAGATCATTGGCCTGATTGACCGCCTTGAACTGCTCTTCCGCCTTTTTGTCATCCGGGTTGAGATCCGGGTGATATTTCTTGGCCAGCTTACGGTATGCCTTGCGGATGTCATCCTGGCTGGCTGTCCTTGCAACACCAAGAACCTCGTAGGGATCACGTCCGCTCATGCAACCGGTTTCTCCATCTGCTGCCCATTGGCGGAACCTGCGCCGGGCATTGTCTTTACCTTTTTATCCATTGCCTTAGATAATGGGAATGCTCCAGCCCCCGGTCAATGGAGCGCTGCACCGAAATGCTCCCTCTCCCCCCGCCACAGACGACAGGCATAAAGTTGGGGCGGAACATCTGGGCGCGCCAGCCTTTATCCTTTATAGGTTCAAAGGCAGAACAGGAGATACCAAGCGCGTGAAGGGCTTGTGTATCCCGGATTGAATGGAGAACCGGCCATGGCTGATAGACCCCGCTTCCTTGACGACCTTGCCGGTGTGGCGGGTGGCGCCGTTTCCGCCCTGACAGGCGTGCGCGAGGAAATTCACGCCATTGTCCGCAATCGTGTGGATGAAGTGCTGACCACGCTCCAGGTTGTCCGCCGCGAAGAATTTGAAGTCATGCGCGAACTGGCCGCTCAGGCCCGTATCGGACAGGAAGAGGCCGAACGCCGCCTCAACGCGCTTGAAGAGCGCGTCCGCACGCTTGAACACGCATCGGCGCATAAGGGCTGAACAGGCCGCAACCCGCCCTTTTGCCAGTGTGTCAATCCGTTCATATCTCATGCAGGCACGGAGAACCGCCACCATGCCAGCCCTGACGAGCGATTCCACGCCAGTACCCGCCAACCCGCTTGACCTGATGGAACAGGTTATCGGGGGGCTTGGCTGGACATTCGACCGCTGCACCCCCACCGAAATGGCCGCCGAAGCCCCGGCACGCTGGTGCGATTACGGCCTGTTTTTTTCATGGTCGGCCGAACTGGGCACGATCCTGTTCACCTGCGCGTTCGATCTGCGTGCCGGGGCCACCCGCCGCGCAGCGCTGTACGAGCTGATCGGCCTTGCCAACGAGCAGATGTGGATCGGCCATTTCAGTGTCGATGCGGAAGACGGCGTGCTGCTGTTCCGCCACGCGCTGCTGCTACGGAACACGCAGGCCGTAGCCGATATTTTTGAAGATATGATCGACATCGCCCTGAACGAGTGCGAGCGGTTTTACCCCGCGTTCCGTTTTTTCCTGACGGAAAAGCTCTCCGCCTCCGAAGCGTTGGGCATGGCCCTGCTGGACTGTCAGGGCGAGGCCTGACAGCAGGTTTCGCGCGCATGAACAGGATTTTTCCATGAGCACATCCACACAACTGCCCTCTATCCTTCTGGTCGGGTGTGGCAAGATGGGCGGCGCCATGCTCGATGGCTGGCTGGCCTGTGGCCTGCCCCCCTCCGCCGTGATTGACCGCCACCGCGACAGCCTGCCCGCGCCGCATATCCTCGTGCCATCGCTCGATGACCTGCCCGCGGACTTCCTGCCCGATGTCATCATTCTTGCGGTCAAACCCCAAAAAGCCGATGCCACGCTGGAAATGCTGGCGCAGCGCTTTGCCCGCGCCACCCTGCTCTCCGTCATGGCCGGGCGCAGCATTGCCAGCCTGAGCACTGTTTACACCCGCGCGGCGGCGCAGTCCGCCCCGGTCTTTATCCGCGCCATGCCCAACACCCCCAGCACGCTGGGCGCTGGCATGACCGGCCTGTATGCCCCCGCCGATGCCACACCAGAGCAGAAGCAGCATTGCGACAGCCTCATGCGCGCAGTGGGAGAAACCGTATGGGTGGATACGGAACAGCAGATCGACGCCGTAACCGGCATTTCCGGTAGTGGCCCGGCCTATGTGTTCCTACTGGCCGAACTGCTTGAAAAAGCCGGTGTGGAGCAAGGACTGCCACAGGCAACCGCACGCACGCTGGCCCGCGCCACGCTGTATGGTGCTGGACAGATGCTGCACAGCCTGCCAACCGATGCCGCCGAACTACGGCGCAATGTTACCAGCCCCGGCGGCACTACGGCCGAAGCACTTGGCGTGCTGATGGCCCCCGATGCCTGGCCCGCGAGCACATCGCAAGCTGTTGCCGCCGCCGTGCGCCGCGCAGGCGAACTGGCGGGCTGACCCACCCACCACCGCCGTTCCCTGCCTGACGACTCCACCAGAAAGCGCCACCATGACAACCGATCCGTTCGATACAGCCCTTGTAACCGCTGCCCTGTCTTTAGCGGCTGAAAAGGGTTGGGGGCAATTTAGCGTGCAGGAGGCCGCCCGCGCGGCCGATCTGTCCGAAACCGAGGCGCGGCGGCGTTTTTCATGCAAGACAAAAATTGCACTGGCCCTCGGCCGCATGGCGGATGACGCAGCCCTTGCCGACGATGCCGGATATGGCTCCACGCGTGAGCGGCTGTTTGACCTGCTGATGCGCAGGCTCGATGTCTTTCAGGCCCATCGGGCTGGCGTGCGCGCCCTGCTTAAAGCCATGCCTTTCGACCCGCCAATGGTACTGGCACTTGGCGCGGCTACCCTGCAAAGCATGCGCCAGATTGCACAGGCAGCGGGCATTGACGCTGCCGGGCTGACAGGCATGGCCCGCGCTTCTGCCCTGACCGCACTCTGGACGGCGACCTTCCATACATGGGAAAAAGACGACAGCACCGATATGGGCCGCACCATGGCAGCCCTTGATCAGGCACTGGACAAAGCGGGCCGCTGGGGACTGTTTGCCAGCAACGGCACAGAGCCGGAAGACGAGGCCGGATTGCCCGACCTGCCCGATGACACGCTGGTAGATCAGAACTGGCCGAGCGAAACAACACCCTGAGAAATCGAAATCTGACGCTATCGGTCTTTACGAAAGCCGGTGCTTCAGCCTAAAAGGAAAACCCCGGACAGAATAATTTGTTCTGTCGGGCATAATGGGGCGTAGCCAAGCGGTAAGGCAGCGGATTTTGATTCCGCCATGCGGAGGTTCGAATCCTCCCGCCCCAGCCACGCTCCTGCTTTTCCAAAAAACATCGCTCAAGCCAGTCCGAGCCGGTTTTCTGCCGTGGTGTCATACCCATTGGCCCTGCACGGGTATCTCTGCTCCGTGACTTTTCTTTTTGTCACGATGAGTGCCAAAGTGCTTCCCCTCAAAAACACTGGAGCGGGTCGTACACGCATCTGCCGTGACACCGCCCGCGCCGGTCGCCCGTTTTTCCCTCTCCTGTCACGGCCCCCACGCATGTCCGAACCGTCTTCTCCTTCTCTTTTCAGCCAACCGGGGCTGCCTGCTGTTCTCGGTGGGCGCGCGCTCTCGGCTTTTGCGGCACAAGTACTGGCTGTGGCCGTAGGCTGGCAGATTTACGCCCTGACCCACAGCACTGCAGCGCTAGGTTTTGTCGGGTTGGCGCAGTTTCTGCCCATGTTCGCGCTGATTTTACCCGCAGGCCACGCCGCCGATCAGCACAACCGCCAGAAAATCGTTCTGACCTGCCAGATCATCGAAATGCTGGCGACCGCCGCCACAGCCTATGCGGCTTTCACCCACAACCTGACGCCGGGCATGCTGTATGCGCTGGTGGCGTTGTTTGGAGCGTGCAAGGCTTTTGAAATGCCTGCCCAGCAGACATTTCTCCCCTCTCTGGTCTCACCCGCCCTGTTTCCCCGCGCCACGGCTCTGTCTGCCTCGCTGTTTCAGGTAGCCAGCATTGCCGGGCCATCGCTCGGGGGGCTGCTTTACGGTGCGGGGGCAGCGCTCTGTTACAGCCTGTGCGCCGCAGGGTTTGCACTGGCGGCACTGGCAACAGCCTCGCTGTCCATCACGCGCCCTGCCAAAGCGCGCCAGCCTGCAACACTGGCCAGTGTCTTTGGCGGCATTGCCTTCCTGCGCCGCAAGCCCGCCATGCTGGGTGCGATCTCGCTTGATCTGTTTGCCGTGCTGCTGGGCGGGGCGACCGCCATGCTGCCGGTTTTTGCCACCGATATTCTGCATGCCGGCCCAGTGGCCCTTGGCCTACTGCGCGCGGCCCCCGCTGTGGGCGCGCTGCTGGTTGCCGCCATTCTGGCCCGCCATCCGCTGGGCCGCCATGCCGGGTTGTGGATGTTTGCAGCCGTAGGCATTTTCGGTCTGGCCACCATTGTCTTTGGCCTGTCCCGTTCGGCGTGGCTTTCCGTCATCATGCTGGCGATCCTGGGGGGGGCTGATGTTGTTAGCGTGATGGTGCGCGGCGCTCTGGTGCAGCTTGGCACCCCGGATGAAATGCGCGGCCGGGTTTCCGCCGTAAACATGCTGTTTATCGGCTCATCCAACCAGCTTGGCGAATTCGAAAGCGGAATGCTGGCGTCGCTGGCCGGGCCTGTGGGGGCAGTCGTTCTGGGGGGTGTGGGCACGCTGCTGGTGGCAGCGGGCTGGATGTTTCTCTTTCCCGGCCTGCGCAAACTCGACCGGCTGGAAGACATTAGCCCCGAAAGCTGAACAGCCGGGGGTAATCACCCTGTGTCACGGACATGAAAAAACCGCGCTGGCTTTAAAACCAGCGCGGTTTTTTATCGGCTCTGCCTGAACAGACGAAATGACAGTATGTGTCAGACCGCTTTTTTCAGGTTAGGGCTGGCCTTGAAACGTACGGTCTTGCCCGCCTTGACCTTGACGGGTTCGCCCGTGCGCGGGTTCAGCGCCTTACGGGCCTTTGTCTTGCGAACCGTGAACGTACCGAAAGAAGGCAGGGTAAAACCGCCTTCGCGCTTGAGTTCCTGCACGATCGCGTCAATCAGATCATTGGCGGCCTGATTGGCGGCAACACCGGTGCAGTTGATCGAATCCTGGATCACCGCCGCAATAAAGGCTTTGCTCATCGAGTTTCTGGCTCCCTATTTTTCAGACAGAATTTTAGAGACAATAATTACCTGGCCGTGACGCCCATACTTTATGGGCTTGTAGTCATGTTTTGCTGAAAAACCAACCCAAAAATGTGGCCGGTTTCGATTCTTTCCGACAGGGACAGCAGAAAGGACGGTATCATTTTTCAGTATTCATCCCGCCCCATAACGGAAAGGGTATCAAAACCGCTATTTACCGGCGGTTATCCAGCTTTTCAGGGGAGAGAGCCGCAAGAGCTTTCTGCGTAAAAAATAAATTAATTACTCTTTCTGTTCTCCTTATTATTACAAAAAAATACACCTCCATTGTCTATTTTTTACTCGTAATAACCCCGGCACCCTGCCTGCCTTTTATGGGGATCTGAGGGGCGTCACAATCAGCGGAAAATATGTTGTATTTTATTTATTCCACTATTTTTTATTGACTAATAAAATAAAGCACCATAAAGATTCGTCCCATTGGCGCGCAAAGGGCTGCCACAGCCACCGCGCGCGTTAACACCACGCTGTCAGGAAAGTTCCCATGACCCCCGCACGAATGCGATGCCCGCCGCGATGTCTCGCGGTTTCAACCAAGCAGGCTTTTCCCTTTCCCGGCTGAGTACAGCATCTGGCCGGGAGCAGATTTTTCCCGAACCAGGATACAGAACTATGCGTGACTCCATCATTCTTGAAATCAACGGCGTTTTTGTCGGCACTGTCATTTCTTCGGGCAACCCGCGCCAGAAACGCTTTTACGCCGTGCATGAAAGCGTTCATGCCCTGCATAACCACGTTTTTTCAGACCGGGACGATATTCGCCGTCTGATTATCGGGCATTTTCATCATTCAGCGCCTCGGATCGCCCAGCCTGCCTGAGCAGTTCGCGAATGAAAATCTGGAGCACGTTGCGGCTCTGATCAATGGCCCTGAACGCAATATAATGTTGCGAAACAAAGTAATAGACAGAGGGCTGGATAGGCCGCAACCGGCCCTCGCGCCGGTAGGGAGCGGCGGACTGCTCTGGCAGAAAGCCAATGAACCGGCCTGAGAGAATCATCATCAACTGTGCTTCCATATGCACAATGCTGCCACTGGCGCGTGGATGGTTGATGCGTTGCAGGTCTTCCAGTTTGCGATACGCCCGCACGGAAAAACGCGCACGGTCTATCATGTCCTTGGTAATCCGCTCATCCGCCATATCAAAAAACGGATGGCCCTGCCCGCAATAAAGGGCATGTGGCTCCTCGCATAAAGGCAGATAACGCACACCCGGCGCATGGCGGGCAAACGGGCCAATCGCGACATCCCGCGTGCCATCCGCCACCTGCAGCTCCAGATCCTGCGGGATCCCCAGTTGCAAATCAACATGCACGGTGGATACCTGATCAATCACGCGGGCCAGCACATCCTGCAAGGCTATATCGGGGTTGTT
The DNA here is from genome assembly GCF_017377745.1 of Acetobacter suratthaniensis. Classification (GTDB taxonomy): domain Bacteria; phylum Pseudomonadota; class Alphaproteobacteria; order Acetobacterales; family Acetobacteraceae; genus Acetobacter; species Acetobacter suratthaniensis. The sequence goes on from NZ_JAFVMG010000011.1 coordinate 57,785, forward strand.
GATAATCCCGCCGATACTGCCAATCCGTAGCCGCCCTCCCAGTTCCTGCGGTGCCTGACTGACACGGGCCTGAAAAAGTTCAATACTTTCAAAAAGATCCTGTATGGCGTCCAGCGTTTCCTGACCAAAGGCCGTCAGGCGAAAACCCTTGCGCCCCCGCAGGCACAATGCCCCGCCCAGACGCTGCTCAAGCGAGGCCAGATGCGTGCTAAGCGTGGACTGGCTGAGATTGAGAGCAATCTGTGCCGCAGCAAAGCTGCCGGTTTCAGCCAGAACAGCAAAAACCCGCAACAGGCGCAGGTCTATATTATCAAGCCGCCTGACACGCGTTGCCCCCGAAACAACGCGTTTGGGCGGAAAGCCCGGCTCCGCAGGCGGTGTCTTGTGCCTGCGGGCCGGGCCGGAAGAAGGGGAACGCTGCTCTGGATTATCGCTCATTGTTCCTGAAATACAGGATCCGGCCGATGAGATTAAGCAGAAGCTGCGCCGCCAGAATGGGGGTGATGCGCGCGGGGTCGTAATCAGGGGCGACCTCCACCAGATCAATCCCGGCAATACGGCCACGCGCGGCTAGACCCGCCAGAAACTCCAGCATTTCATAATACAGGAATCCGCCGTGGCTGGGTGTGCCCGTGCCGGGTGCTATGGAGGGGTCGAACCCGTCAATATCAATCGACACGTAATAGTTCACCCCGGCGGGAATCCGCTCCAGCAGGGCATCAACCCCCATCTCGCGCACCTGCCGCACGCTCAGAATATCCGAGCCAAACCCACGGGCATCGTCATACCCTTCACGCGCGGTGGATGACACGTTGCGGATACCGATCTGGGTCATGCCCGTAATATGTGACCGTTCCGCAGCCCGGCGCATGGGGTTGCCATGCCCGTGGCGCACACCATGCCGCTCATCCACAAAGTCCAGATGGGCATCTATCTGCACAAGGTGCATGGGCGGCTGGTCATCGAACGCGCGAATACAGGGGATATTGATCGAATGATCGCCCCCCAGCACCACCGGCAGCGCCCCTGCGGCCAGAATGGCACGCACCCCGGCTTCTATGCCTGCATGGCTGCGTTCGGTATCGGTGTGGACAATATCGGCATCGCCTATATCGACAATCCGGCAGCCCTCTCCGCCCAGATAAACCCGGTCATCCTCATGATCGTACGCGCCCGCATGGCCAAAGGCGAACAGGGTGGACGCCTCGCGGATACTACGTGGCCCGAAACGCGCGCCAGCACGCCACTGGGTGCCGCCATCAAACGGCGCGCCCAGAATGGCAATATCCGCATCAATGGCCGACCAGTCTGTCTGGATCGGGTATTTACCAAAGCTGCAAATACCAACAAACGGCAGATTGAGCCTGCCGCTATCGTAACCGTTAGCGCTCATGCGCCCCTCCCCGCAGCAATCGCGCACAGCAGTTCAAACATGATGGTTGCCCCGGCCAGAGAGGTAACACCCCCCACATCAAACGGCGGCGAAACCTCCACAACATCAGCCCCGACAATGTCGAGCCCGTTCAGCCCCCGGATCATGCGCTGGGCCTCCCGCGTAAGAAAACCGCCAGCTTCAGGCGTGCCGGTGCCAGGCGCCACGGCGGGATCAAGGCAGTCCACATCGAACGAAATGTAAACCGGGCCATCGCCCACACGCGCACGAATGGCCTGCACGATCCCGTCCGGCCCGAGTTCGGTCGCCTCGTCCATCAGAATCAGGCGAAAACCGGCATTCCGGGCGTAATCGTAATCACGCGGGGTGTACAATGAGCCACGCAGGCCGATCTGGAGCGTGCGCTCACAGTCAATCAACCCTTCTTCCACCGCCCGACGGAACGGCGTACCGTGGGTGTAACGGTTCTTGCCGAAATACGAATCCGCCGTATCGGTATGGGCGTCAAAATGGATCAACCCCACCGGACGCTCCGCCGCAAGGCCACGCAGAATGGGCAGGCTGACCAGATGATCGCCTCCCGCCGCCACAGGAATGGCCTTGGCAGCGGCAATGCGGGCAAAATGGCGGGTAATCAGGTCAAGACTGTCCATCACGTCAAACGGGTTGACCGGGCAATCGCCTATATCCGCGACTTTCAGCACCTCATACGGTGCAATACCATTGGCATTGACCTGCCGCATAAGCGATGAGGCATTGCGCAGTTCACGCGGGCCATGCCGCGCACCTGAGCGGTTGGTGGTGCCGCCATCATACGGAATGCCGGTAAAGACGACATCATACCCTTCCGGGCTGGTTGCCTGCGGCAGGCGCATGAACGTTGGCACCCCGGCAAAACGCGGCACCATGCTGGCATCGGCCACCTGCGTTTCTGTGCCGTGCGGTTGGCTGCTCACAGCCCGAACTCCTTGCGCAGGGCGGCGGAAAGCAGGCGCACGTGGTCATCCATCAGCCACTGGCCCTTTTCCGCTGTTGACCCCTGCGCACGCGCCAGCACACCCGAGGCAGGCACCACGCCGGGGCGCAGGGGCCAGCGGTCATAAGTGGGGAAATCCGCCGGGCCATCTGATGGCACTTTTTCCATATCTACCAGATCCTCGCGCAGCAGCAGCATGAGCGAGGTTTCAAGCAGGCTGGCATGTTCCAGCTCGGTACCGGGGAACCCATCGGGGAACAGCCTGTCCAGCGTAGAACGCTCGACAAAATCCCAGTATTCCAGCCTCATGGCTACAAAATCCGTAATTCCGTCGCGGCGCAGTTCGCGCATGGCCAGATCAAGCCCTTCGACAGCAGGCCAGGCATTTTCAAAATGCCCGTTCACCAGCACCAGACGCCGCACGCCGTTATGCGCCAGACGGCAGACCACATCGCGGATAACCAGAGACAGGGTTGCCGCATCCAGCCCGATACAGCCGGGAAACTGCTCCCCCCCACCCGAGCGGGGCTGTGATTTGTAGCCATAAGGCAGGGTGGGCGCCACAAGTCCGCCCAGTTCAGCGGCCACACAGTTGGCAACGCCAGTCGGCAGAACCTGATCGACATTCAGCGGCAGGTGCGGGCCATGCTGCTCGGTGGCCCCCAGCGGCAGAAACACAACCGGATTGCGGGCAATCCGCTGCGCAAAATCAGGCCAACTCAGTTCGGCAAGCTGAACGGTTTCAGACATGATGACCATATTCCTTCTGTTTTTAAAAACAGTGTTTTTTTAAAGATTCTTGAAGCACTGATTTTTTCAGTGCATGGCGGCACCGCCATCAACACTCAGGCACTGGCCTGTAATGAACGCCGCATCCGCCGAGGCCAGAAACAGGGCCGCACGGGCTATTTCATCAGGCTGGCCAATACGCCCCATAGGATTGGCCATGTCCTGCGCACGGGTTTTTTCGTCCTGTGCATCAAAGTTGAGCAGCGGTGTATCCACCGGGCCGGGTGCGATCGCATTCACCCTGATACGCGGCCCCAGTTCGCGCGCCCATGAGCGTGTAAGCGAGAGCATGGCCCCTTTGGTAGCGCAGTAGAGAGACGCACCAGCCCGGCCCAGATACGCCAGTTCCGATGCAATATTGAGAATGCACCCTCCCGCCCCCATGAACGGCAGGGCCGCCTGCGCCACCAGAACCGGCGCACGCAGATTGACCGCCAGCGTCAGGTCCAGCGCCTGCTGCGTAATCTGCGCCAGTTCCTGTTCCAGCATGATACCAGCACAGTTCACCACCACATCAAGACGCCCATCCAGCCGGGCAGCCGCCTGCCGCACCGCATCGGCCACAGCGTGTGGGGCTGCCAGATCAACTGGAATAATCTCGCACGCTCCCGTATCGCCTGCGTTGATATCCAGCCCCACAACGCGCCCGCCTTCAGCCTGCCATGCCTGCGCAATGGCCCGCCCGATCCCCGAGGCTGCCCCTGTTACCAGCACATGCTGGCCTGTTTTGCACTCACGCATGATCCCCGCCCCTAAAACGGATGTTCGCCACGATCGACGCCAAATGTCTGCCCGGTAATGCTGGCGGCAAAGGGCGATGCCAGAAACAGATACGTGCAGCTGATATCATCAGGGTTCATAAAACCAGAGAGAGCCTGCCCATCCAGTATCGCCTGCATCAACACGTCTTCTTCCTTGCCCGAACGCTCAGCCATGGCCGTAAGCGAACGGAGGGATGCCTCGGTTCTCACCCAGCCGGGAGCAACGGCATTCACGCGGATTGCGCGTGGCCCAAGCTCCTTTGCCCATGTTTTTGTCAGGCCGATAAGCGCATGTTTGGAGGCCACATACGCCCCGAATAGTGGCTCGGCCACACGCCCCCAGATAGACGCCGTGTTAATAATACACCCGCCCGCAACCATATGCGGCAGGGCCAGCCGGGTTACATGATAAGTACCCACGATGTTGGTGTGGATCACCTGCTCGAACAGGCTGACGGTCTGCTCATCCTGTGCGGTAACAGGGGTCAGGCGCTCCAGCCCTGCATTGTTGACCAGCACATCCACCTGCCCATGATCGCGCAGAATATCGGCCATGGCAGCAGCATTGCCAATATCAGCCACATAACCACGCGCGCCGAGTGTGGCCGCAACGTCTGGCATGGTTTCATCTTGCGCAACAAGGCTGAGCGAAGCCCCGGCCGCGGCAAAAGCCTGTGCGATACCAAGCCCTATGCCCCGGCTGGCCCCCGTAATCAGAACTGACCGGCCAGAAAAATCGAACGTATTCATGCGCCCTCCTGCCCGGCTTCGCGCAGGCGACCACGCAAAAGATGAAGAATATCTGTACGGATATGAAAAAATCTTTCACTGTCACGCAAGGTTTCATCGCGTACAGGGCCGACCATGGACAGAATATCCATATCCGCCATAACCCGCGCGGGCCTGCTGCCGAATACGATAATGCGGTCAGCCAGAAACACCGCCTCTTCCACATCATGGGTTACAAAAATCGTTGTCTTACCCGATTTTTTCTGGATTTTTCGTAGTTCGTACTGAAGGTCTTCACGCAGGTTGGCATCCAGTGCGCCAAACGGCTCATCCATCAGCAGAACATCAGGATCAGCCGCGAGGGTGCGGGCAATAGCCACACGCTGGCGCATACCGCCCGAAATACGCGAGGGATAACTGCTGGCAAAGTCTGAAAGCCCCACCAGATCAAGAAAATATCCCGCTCTTTCGCGTTTCTGTGCCTTTGTCATATCACGGCGGAAACGCATGCCAAACTCGACATTTTTTCGCACGCTCAACCACGGAAAGGACGAATAGGACTGAAACACCATACCCCGGCGGATATCCGGCCCCCCCACAGGCTGACCCTGTAGCAGAATGCGACCTGATGAGGGCGTATCCAGCCCCCCGATCATGCGCATGAGCGTGGTTTTGCCGCAGCCCGAAGGCCCCAGAAACACCACGAACTGCCCGGCAGGAATATCCAGTGAAAATGGCTCTTGCACCACAGGCACGGCGCCGAACGTTTTTGTTACGGACTCGAAGCGCAGATACGCCCCGGCCTGATCGGGCATGCTGCCCGTATTGCCCAGCGTATTACTCATGACGACTGATACCTGAAAAGAAAGCGATGCAGCAGACGCAGGCACTGATCTGTCAGCAGCCCGATCAGGCCGATCATGATCACACCGGCCATCACCTGATCGGTTTTCATGAAACGACGCGCTGTCCAGATAACAAAGCCCAGCCCGCTATCCGATGCGACAATTTCTGCAATAATCACATAAGTCCAGCACCAGCCAAGGCTTATGCGCATGCTGTCCATAAGCTGTGGCAGCATGGCAGGCAGGGCAACCGTACCCAGTGTCTGGCGTGGCTTGGCTCCTAGCGTATAGGCGGTTTCAAAATACTCGCCCGGTACACGCTTCATGTCGGCGGCCACCATCAACACGAGCTGGAAGAACGTGCCGAGCCAGAGCAGGAAAATCTTGGTTTCCTCCCCCACGCCAAACCAGATGATGGCCAGCGGTACCAAAGCGGGCACAGGCAGATACCGAATGAAGTCGATCAACGGCTCCAAAAACGCACCGATAATCCTGTATCCGCTCATGAGAATACCAAGCGGCACCGCAATAATTGCAGACAGCAGAAATGCCGACCACACCCTGCTGATGGAAATCAGCGCATTGGGCATGGCCACACCATCGGCACACATGGTCCAGAATGCGCGGGCCACAGTCGCGGGAGAGGGCAGGAAGATGGGCGCTACAACATGCAGCGCCACAATCAACCACCATGCGCCCAGAAAGCTCATGGCCCCCAAAAGCGCCGCAACCCCAACCGCCATGCGCGGTACTGCGGTACGAAAACGCAGCAGCCCCCCGAAAGAGGATGCCCCGCTCATGGTGCGGACAGGGCGGAGACAGGCCCACTATTGATGTCGCGCGCGGCATCAAGCTTGACCGAAGCTGCGCCATTTTCAATATTCAGGCCCATGAGGGTATCGAAAATGCCGTTGATGGGGCCGGGTTTCTGCGGCGTACCCATATAGGCCAGAGCCTGTTCAAGGTCTGTGTATTGCAGGCTGCCATCAATGCTTTTCTGAAAGTCATCGACAGAAAGATTAAAATGCGGTGCAGCCATGCGCGCGAACTCGGCGCTATGGGTTTTGTGGTAATCCACCGCTTTATAGATGCACGACAGAAAGCGCGTATATTTGCCGGGATTGGCGGCCAGATCATCATTGCGCGCGATCATGACATCCACAATGTAATCAGGATAATCAGAGGATGATACGAGCTTTCTCGGATTGCGTGCCGAATCCACACTCATGATCTGCTGCAAGAAGGGCTGATAGGTTACAACGGCGGCAAGGCTCGTATCGGCAAAAACCGCAACGCTGTCAGATGTCAGGATTTCCTTGATCTTCATATCCGACAGCGACATGCCGTGCTTGTGTAGTTCAAGCTGTAAAAGCATGAGGCCGGGCACATTGCTTTCCGATGCAATGGTCTTGCCCTTGAGTTCGGTTACATCATGAATGGAGCCATCGGCCACAACGCCATCGCCCCCCATGCTGCGATCAATCGGCCCGATGATAACGCCGGGGGTATCATTATCCCGTGGGCGGCCCTGATACTCGCTGATGGTGCGCATTTCCATCTCGATACTGCCATGCGCCATGGCGGCCATGACATCGGCGCGTTCATCCGCGAATTTCAGATTCACATCCAGCTTGGCATCATGGAAACAGCCCAGATCCTGCGCCACGAAAACAGGCGCAAACCCCGACCACACCGGCGCCATGATACGGATCGTATCCTGCGCATAAGCGCCAGTAGAACAGGTCAGCCCCAGAGCAACGGCCAGCACTTTGACAGATTTCATCTCACACCCACTCCCACAACGTTACGATAACATATTAATCGCGCGTTTGGTTAAGGTGTATCAAAATATTCCGAACATTATATCGATATTGGCCGATGTATGAGGCCCCTCACACACCCCCGCCCGCACGGCCCCACAGGGTTGCTGGCCCGCTCTAGCTCACGGCAGAAAACCGGGCATAATAGCCGACATGACTACGCAGATTCGTGCCTTCACAGGTATCAGGCCCAATGAGCAGACAACCCTTCTTCGCCCCGCACAGGTGGAACGATTATTTGCCGAAGGTCTGAGCGAGATCACCGCCCAGATCTGCGACTGGGCTTTTCCCGTCACCCTTGTCGGTATTCTTGGCCACTATCAGGATCGCGCCCCCAAAGCCCCGCGCTATTATCAGGTACCCATTGAGGATCTGGCCGATGGGTCGGTCATCCTGATGGATATCGACAAGGCGGTGCTGGACAACAGCGGCATTACCACTGGCGATCAGGTGCGGGTGGTCGGCCGGATTGGCGCGAATGTTTTCCGTGGAGATGTATCACTCCGGCTGAATGCGCTTGCAGTCGCCTTTGATGAAGACCTGCCCGTAAACCGCCGCCGTCAGGAACGCTCGGTGGTTGACCTGCTGCGCCACCTGCCCCGCAAACACCATATTTTTCCCGACCAGCCCGAGCCGACACTCACCCTCATTCATTCCGCCGCTTCAGAAGCTCGGGTATCGGAAGATTTTCTGAACGCCCTGCAAGACAGAGTGCCGCCCACCCGGCGCACGATGGTGCCGGTTGCCATGACCGACCCCAACCGTATTGCCGCCGCCATCCGTGAAGCAAATACGACGATTGTCGCCGTTGTGCGCGGTGGCGGCGCGGCATCGGATTTTCGCGTGTTCGAACATCCAGATGTGCTGGAAGCACTGGCGCAGAGCCGCGCCTATCGGGTGCTGGGCCTTGGCCATAGCGCAGACAAGACTCTGGCGGAATTTTTTGCCGATCATCACGCCACAACCCCCTCCGCCGCGGGGCAGTATGTAGGCGATCAGATAGCCAGACTGCGCGCCCTGCACCTGCGCGAACAGCGTGAACTACGCGAGGCGGAACAGCGGCGCGTGGAACACGCCCAGCCAGCCGCTCCCCCAAGCCCGGCCACGCCCTCTGGCACAGCCCTGCCAGAATGGCTCCAGAACCATACCACCCTGAAACTGCTGGCACTGGGTGCGCTGGTTGGGCTGGCACTGGCCCGGATGCTCTAACACCACATAACACAAAGCCTGCCCGGCAAACGGGCAGGCACAAAAGCCCAAGGCAAAACGCACACGAGACAGCATGCCGAAAACGGCGCTGCATTCTGTCAATTTTTTAAAGTGATTATTCTCAATGCCGGAGGATAGAAGGAACTTTTTTCTTCATCCTGAACCGCTCCAGATTTTATAAGGAAATCTGGAGCGGGCGATGGGATTCGAACCCACGACCCCAACCTTGGCAAGGTTGTGCTCTACCCCTGAGCTACGCCCGCATTGGATGGCTGCGTTTTACGGCTGATGCGCGAAGTGCGCAAGAGGGAAAATTGAAAAATCTTTCTTTTTTATCGTCTTCCCGGCTGGCCCCACCCTAAAATGTGTTTTGGGTGGCGGGTTGGCGTGGTTTTTTATCCCCTGCTAAACAGGGGGCGGCCATTCCGGCAGCAGGAAGGGTAGTATCGTGGCTTCATCCGTGTTCCGTTCGCTCTATCATCAGGGATTCGCCCGGATCGCGGCCTGCACCGTGCCGGTCAGTCTGGCAGACCCCGCCACCAATGCGGAGCGGATTCTCGCACTCGCACAGGATTGCGCGCGCGAAGGGGCCAGTCTTTGCGTTTTCCCCGAACTGGGCCTGACCGGCTATTCGATAGAAGACCTGATCCAACAGGAAACCCTGCTGGACGCCGTGGAAACCACGCTGCTCGCTCTGGCCGAGCGCACACGCGACCTGCTGCCTGTTGTGGTGGTGGGGGCGCCCCTGCGCCTGCGCCACACGCTTTACAACTGCGGGGTGGTTATTCATCGCGGGCGTATTCTGGGGATCGTACCCAAGAGCTTCCTGCCGGATTACCGCGAATTTTACGAAACCCGGCATTTCACGCCGGGAGCGGGCATACGGGGCGAAACCCTGCCTTTAGCGGGCAGCGCTATTCCCTTTGGGGTCGATCTTTTGTTCGAAGCCACAGACCTGCCGGGTTTGTGTCTGGGTGTGGAACTATGTGAAGACCTGTGGGTGCCTGCCCCACCTTCCACCATGCAGGCACTGGCGGGGGCCACGGTCATTGCCAATCTCTCGGCCAGCGACATTACCGTAGGCAAGGCCGAAACCCGCGCCATGCTGTGCCGCTCACAATCAGCCCGCTGTATCGCGGCCTATCTGTATGCGGCAGCAGGCGAAGGCGAATCCACAACCGATCTGGCATGGGATGGCCAGACCGCCATTTTCGAAAACGGCGCCTTACTGGCCCAGAGCGAACGCTTTCCCTCCGGTGCGCGCAGGGTTCTGGCGGATACAGACCTGATCCTGCTGCGGCAGGAACGCCAGCGCATGACTTCGTTCAGCGCCTGTGCACGCATGCAGGAGCCTGACCGGCACTGGCGGCGCATCAGCTTCACACTCGCGCCCCCTGTGGACATTCCGGGCCTGCTGCGGCCTGTGGCGCGCTTTCCCTTTGTGCCATCAGACCCCGCACGGCTGGAACAGGACTGCTCGGAAGCCTTTTCCATTCAGGTTTCCGCCCTTGTGCAGCGGCTGAAAACCAGCGGCGCGCGCGGCATGGTCATTGGCATATCGGGCGGGCTGGACTCGACCCACGCGCTGCTGGTGGCGGTGCGCGCGGCCGATGCCCTTGGCTGGCCGCGTGAAGCCGTGCGCGGCTACACCATGCCCGGCTTTGGCACCACGGACAAAACGCTCGACAGCGCTCTGGCCCTGATGCGCGAGCTGGGTATTCATGCCCAGACACTCGATATCCGCCCAGCGGCCACCCTCATGCTGGGTGAAATCGGCCACCCCTTTGCCCAAGGTGAGCCTGTGCATGACATCACCTTCGAAAACGTGCAGGCCGGGCTACGGACGGATTTCCTGTTCCGCCTCGCAAACCAGCACGGGGGGCTGGTAATCGGCACGGGAGACCTGTCCGAGCTGGCGTTGGGCTGGTGCACCTACGGCGTAGGCGACCAGATGGCGCATTACGGCGTCAATGCCGGTCTGCCCAAAACGCTCATCCAGCACCTGATCCGCTGGTGCATTGCCTCAGGCCAGTTCGCGCCTAGTGTGCGCAGCGTGCTCGAAACAGTGCTGAACACCGAAATTTCGCCCGAACTGATCCCCGCCACCGAAGGAAAAAGCCAGAAGACCGAAGACATTATCGGCCCGTATGCGCTGCATGATTTCACGCTCTACCATGTCCTGCGCCACGGCTTTACCCCTACGCGCATCGCCTTTCTGGCCGAACACGCCTGGAGCAATGCACAGGCGGGGGACTGGCCACCCGGTTTCGACCCGCAGGCGCGCATAGCCTACGGGCTGCCCGTTATCCGCCACTGGCTGGGCATTTTCCTGCACCGTTTTTTTGCCACCAGCCAGTTCAAGCGCTCGGCCATGCCCAATGGCCCAAAAGTGATGGCGGGGGGAGGGCTCTCCCCCCGGGGAGACTGGCGCGCCCCATCAGACGGCAATGCCCGGCTCTGGCTGGAAAACCTTGAGCGCGGCGTACCCGAAGCCTGACCCCGGCCCCACCGCATGCGCCACACGATCCGAAGCAGCCCAGACCCGCAAGGCCGATGGCGCTACCCGGTCTCTTGGGCTATAAGCGGCTCATCATGACCACATCACGCCAAGCCACGCTCCATCGCGTTACCAGCGAAACCGATATTGCCATCACCCTGAACCTCGATGGTTCGGGAACGGCCCGGATTGAAACCGGTATCGGCTTTTTCGACCATATGCTGACCGCCCTGGCCAAACACGCGCTGTTTGATCTGGATGTGCGCGTACAGGGCGACCTGCATATTGATGGCCACCACACGGTGGAAGATACCGGTATCGCACTGGGGCAGGCGCTCCGGCAGGCACTGGGCGAAAAGCGCGGCGTGCGCCGCTTCGGCCATGCGGTCGTCCCGCTGGATGAAGCCCTGTGCGAAGCTGTGGTGGATCTGTCAGGCCGGCCTTTCCTGACCTTTGACGCCCGCTTTGACCGCGACCGTCTGGGCACGCTGGATACCGAGCTGGTAGAGGAGTTTTTCCGTGCCTTTGCCATGTCGGCCATGCTCACCTTGCATCTGAACCAGAAAGCAGGGCGCAACTGCCACCATATTGCCGAAGCCGCGTTCAAGGCGCTCGCCCGCGCCCTGCGCATGGCCTGCGAGCCAGACCCGCGCGCGCTGGAGGCGATCCCTTCCACCAAAGGGGTTCTGTAACCCGGTGCGGCAGAGCACCACCCTGACCCGGCCCACCCCGGTCAGGGAGGCCCAGACCAGCAGGAGGGTTCGATGACCCAGCCGCTTTCCATTGCCGTTATCGATTATGAAGGGGGCAACCTTGCCTCCGCCGCACGGGCAGCCGTGCGGGCCTCGGAACTCGCCGGGCTGGCCGCAGCGGTGATCGTAACCAACGAACCCTCCGAAGTGCGCCGGGCCGACCGGATCATCCTGCCCGGACAGGGCGCTTTTGCAGCCTGCGCCCAAGGGCTGGACGCCACCCCCGGCCTGAAAGACTCCATCGCCAGCGCCGTAGCGGCGGGTACGCCGTTTCTGGGTATCTGTGTTGGCATGCAGCTCATGGCCGAGCGCGGGCTGGAACATGGCGTAACCGAAGGTTTTGGCTGGATCCAAGGCGAAATCGCCCCAATGGAAGCCCCCAACCTGCGCCTGCCGCAGATGGGCTGGAACGAACTGACCCTGACCCAGCCCGACCACCCGCTGGTGCGCGGCCTTGGCCCCGCCCCGCACGGTTATTTCGTGCATTCCTACGCCCTGCGCGGCACACAGAACGATACCCTGCTGGCCACAACGGAATATGGCGGCGCAGTTCCCGCCATTGTCTGCCGGGGCAACGCGGCGGGCACGCAGTTCCATGTGGAAAAAAGCCAGACTGTCGGACTGAAAATCCTGGCCAATTTTCTGGCCTGGGAACCAGAAGAGCGCGTCTGATGCCTGAGAAACTTCGCGTTCAGCGCATTCTAAGCCTGGATGAAGACGACCTGCAGGCCCTGTGCGAAGTCGTGGATGCCGCCATTTTAGAAGGTGATGGCTTCGACTGGCTGCAACCGCAGGGCCGACAGGTGCTTGAACGCTATTTTCGCGGGCTGCTGATGGTGCCCGAGCGCATGCTGTTTGCCGTGCGGCAGGATGGCGTGATCATGGGGGGCGCACAGCTTGTCCGCTCTCCGCGCAATAACGAAATGCAGGCCATGTGCGTCACGCTGGCGCATCTGTTCGTTGCCCCTTACGCCCACCGCGCCCTGCTGGGCGCTGTCCTGTTACAGGAAGTGGAAAGTGCCGCACGCAACATGGGCTTTCGCGTCATGAACGCGGATGTACCCGAAAGCCGCACCAGCGCCATTGCCCTTTTGCATCAGGCGGGCTTCACACAATGGGGCAGCCACCCGTTTTACGCCCGCGTGGGAGATGACATCCTGCGCGGTCTGTTCTTTACCAAGCCGCTGGACGACACGCCGCCTTTCCGGGTGGACCAGCTTTCTTCCTCCGCCTCCAGCACCATGCAGGACTGAACCATGCTCCCCCCTGCCTCCTCCTCCCGCCCTCTCACGCTTTACCCGGCCATTGATCTCAAGGACGGCGCGTGTGTCCGCCTACGCCGGGGCGAAATGGACGACGCCACCATCTACTCTGACAACCCCGGTGCGCAGGCCCGCGCCTGGCATGATGCAGGCTTTACCCGCCTGCATGTGGTGGACCTGAACGGCGCTTTTGCCGGGGCTTCGGTCAATGCGGATGCCGTGCGCGCCATTATTGCCGCAACGGATGTGCCAGTACAGCTTGGCGGTGGACTGCGGGACATGACCGCCATTGCCCGCTGGCTCGAAGCCGGGGTGTCGCGGGTTATTCTGGGATCTGTCGCGGTCAAGAACCCCGCCCTTGTGCGCGAGGCCTGCAAGGCGTTCCCCGGTCAGGTCGTGGCGGGGATTGATGCCCGCGCAGGCCACGTTGCCACCGAAGGCTGGGCCGAAGTCTCGGATATGCAGGCAACCGACCTCGCCCTGCGCATGCAGGATGCCGGGGTGGCCGCCATCATCTTTACCGAAATCAGCCGCGACGGCATGCTCGAAGGGCTGGATATTGAACAGACAGCCGATCTGGCGCGGGCTGTCAGCGTGCCGGTTATCGCCAGCGGTGGCGTGGGTGCGCTGGAACACCTCATTGCCCTGCGCGATGCCGCACGCGATGCGCCGGGCATTGAGGGCGTGATTATCGGCCGCGCCCTGTATGATGGACGGGTAGACCCCGCAGAGGCCCTGCGGGTGCTTGGCGCATGTTGAAGCTGCGCGTTATCCCCTGTCTGGACGTCAAGGATGGACGCGTGGTCAAGGGGGTCAATTTTGTCTCGCTGCGCGATGCGGGCGACCCGGTGGAACAGGCCGCCGTGTACGATGCCGCCGGGGCTGATGAACTGACCTTTCTCGACATTACCGCCAGCCATGAAAACCGCGATACCATTCTGGATGTGGTCAGTCGCACCGCTTCGCGCATTTTCCTGCCCCTGACGGTGGGCGGTGGTGTCCGCACCACGGATGACATGCGCCGCCTGCTGCTGGCGGGTGCGGATAAATGCGCCATGAACTCGGCCGCTGTCAGCCGCCCCGAACTCATTAACGAAGCGGCGCGCAAATTTGGCAGCCAGTGCGTGGTAGTGGCCGTGGATGCCCGCCAGACCGCTCCGGGCAAATGGGAGGTGTTTACCCACGGCGGGCGCACCGCTACCGGGCGTGACGCCATTAGCTGGTGCCAGGAAGTGGCTGAACGGGGGGCGGGCGAAATCCTGCTGACCTCAATGGACCGCGATGGCACGCGCTCGGGTTTTGACCTTGACCTGCTGCGCGCGGCCACCAGCGCCGTACGCCTGCCCATTGTCGCCTCGGGCGGGGTGGGCGCCCTTGAGCATTTCGTGGAAGGTGCCGCGGCGGGGGCCACCGGCCTGCTGGCCGCCAGCGTCTTCCATTTCGGGCAGTTCACCATTGCCGAGGTTAAAACAGCCCTGGCACAGGCCGGGTTGCCTGTTCGCCCATCCCCTGCTCCCTTTCAGGATTTTTCGTGACATGATCAAGAAAGTCGATACCGCTGTGGCAAGCCCGGCAGGCAATCAGGGCAAGCGTGGAAAAACCGCCAAACCCGCAAAGCCCACCAAGCACAAGAACGACGCCGTAACCGACCTGACCCGCGAGGCGGACAGCGCCGTGCTGGAACGGCTTTATGCCGTTGTGCAGAGCCGCAAGGGAGGCGACCCCTCGCTTAGCCACTCGGCACGCCTGCTCTCGCGTGGCACCTACAAGATCGCGCAGAAATTCGGGGAAGAGGCAGTCGAATGCCTGATTGAAGCCGTAGCAGGCCGTAACGACCACCTTATTGGCGAAAGCGCTGATGTCCTTTACCATCTCATCGTCCTGTGGGTGGATGCGGGCATCACGCCTGAAGAGGTGTGGGCCGAGCTGCACCGGCGCGAAGGCACAAGCGGCATTGCCGAAAAAGCCTCGCGGCCCCGGCCGCCCCAGCCAGAAAAGGAAAGCGCATGAGCACGCCTGTTACCGGCAAGGGGCCGTACGACCCACAGAATATCTTCGCGCGTATTCTGCGTGGCGAGATTCCGTGCAAGACCGTTTTTGAAAATGAGTGGGTGCTGGCGTTTTACGACATCGCCCCCAAAGCGCCCGTGCATGTACTGATCATTCCGCGCAACCCGTATGTGTCGTTCATGGATTTCAGCACAGCTCCGGCTGAGGAAATCGCAGGGGTGATGCAGGCGGCAGGCGAAATCGCCCGTACGCTGGGGCTGGAAGAAAACGGCTACCGCATCATTACCAACGCGGGCACCGATAGCGGGCAGGAAGTACCGCATTTCCACCTACACCTGCTGGGGGGCAAAGCCCTGCCCGCGTTCCCGCTCTGAACCACGCAGGCCGCCCGGCGCGGAGGGATGCAGGGTTATCGCCCTCCCTCCACACGGGCGAGATGGCCCCGCCCAGACGCTGAACAGGAACCCACGCCATGACAACGCCTATGGATGTTCTTCTCTCCCGCGCTTCCACCGACCGGCTGCAAGACCCGGCCCCCGATCGCGCGCAGCTTGAGCAGATTCTGGCCACAGCCCTGCGCGCGCCGGACCACGGGCGGCTCCAGCCGTGGCGTTATGTGATCGTTCAGGGGGAAGCACGCTCCATTCTGGCGGAAAACGTGGTGGCCAGCACACTGCGCGTTGCCCCGCAAACCCCGCAGTTTAACCTCGATAAACGCCGCCAGCGTATGGCCACCATGCCCATGACCATCGTGCTGGGCATGCACCTGCACCCCGAGCATAAAATTCCGCTCTGGGAACAGGAAATGAGTGTGGCGGCAGGGGCCATGAACATCCTCAATGCGCTGCATGCGCTGGGTTTTGGTGGTATCTGGGTTTCCGGCCCCATAACGCAGGACCCGGTTCTGGCCGCGCAGTTCGGGTTTGAAGCGCCCCACCGGCTGGCGGGCTTTGTGTTTGTTGGCACGCCGGATAATCCGCTGCCCGCCCCCACCCGGCCAGACCCCGCAGGCTTTATGGCGGTATGGGATGGCACGCCGCCTGTCTTCGGTCAGGACAGGAACCACGCACCATGACCGACAGGCAGAAAAACACCCGGCCCTCCACACCCGGCACGGCTGATGTTGTGGTGATCGGCGGTGGCCCTGTCGGGCTGGCGACAGCGCTGATGATGGCCAAGGCCGGTCTGCGCACCACCGTTCTGGAACGTGGCCCCAGACATCTATGGGAAGAACCGGGGTTTGACGGGCGCGAAATCGCTCTTACGCATGAATCCGTACGCCTGCTGCAACAGGCCGGAGCATGGGAGTTCATTCCCCCCGCCGTAATCTGCCCGCTCAAGGAAGCGCGGGTGGAAACCGGACAGTTCCGCCACCCCCTGCGGTTTGACACGCAGGGCCACGGTGTGGAGGCGCTGGGCTGGCTGGTTTCCAACTGCCTGATCCGCCGCGCACTGTTTGCCGCCGCCAGCCGCCAGCCGGGGCTGACGCTACAGGCTGGCACCGAGGTCGATACCATCCGGCAGGGGCAGGATTACGCCGCCATTCATTTTGGCGAAAACCAGATCAATGCGCGCCTTGTTGTGGGGGCAGATGGCCGCTTTTCCCCCACCCGCAGGCGGGCGGGTATTGGCGCCATCATCCATGATTTCGGCCGCTCCATGCTGGTCTGCCGCATGGCGCATGACTCCGTACACCACAATGTCGCGCTGCAATGGTTTGACGAAGGCCAGACCATTGCGCTCCTGCCCGTCAATGGCCGGGCCTCATCGCTGGTGCTGACACTGGAACCCGCCGAGATACAGCGGCTGCAAAACCTCCCGCGAGAGGCGTTCAATGCTGAAATTACGCAGCGCGTAGGCCAGCGACTTGGCACCATGCGGCTTGTCAGCACGCGCCATGTCTACCCGCTCAAGGGCGTATATGCACACCGCTTTACGGCCCGCAGGCTGGCCCTTGTGGGCGATGCCGCCGTGGGTATGCACCCCATTACCGCACATGGCTTCAATCTGGGCTTAAAGGGCCAGAAAACGCTGGTCGATGCTGTAACCGCAGCCGTTGCCCGGACGGGAGACGCCGGGAATGCACAGGGGCTGCGCCAGTTCGAGCGCCAGCACCGCATGGCCACGGCTCCTCTCTTTGCTGGCACAAATGGCATTGCCTCGCTCTATACCCATGACGGGCCACCGTTCCGTCAGATCCGCGAGGCGGGTCTGCGGTTGGCCGAGCGTTTCACTCCGTTCAAAAAAGCCGTTACGGGCCTGCTGATGGACCGCGAACCCTCAACACCCTGAACGCCTGCCCCTGCCCCGCACGGGCGGGGGCAAGAGACACGCTCGGGCTCCCTGCCCGGTCATGCCTTTTTGGCACGTGCGGCCTCTCGCTCAATCCATGCGGCAATAACCGCCAATACATAAACCTGCTGCGCCGCATCAAGGGCAACGCCTTGTGGCAGGCCATGCCATTTGTGCAAGCACCCCCGGCAGCATGTTGCCGTGGCGTGCTGCGCGACAAAAACCGGATGACCTTTCCACGGTGTCTGCCGTCCATCCCGCGCGGGGTGGGCCGGAGCCAGACGCTTTGCAATAAAATCCTGCCCGTGAAGCAGAACAGCCCTTTCGCCTTTTTCCTCC
The DNA here is from genome assembly GCF_017377745.1 of Acetobacter suratthaniensis. Classification (GTDB taxonomy): domain Bacteria; phylum Pseudomonadota; class Alphaproteobacteria; order Acetobacterales; family Acetobacteraceae; genus Acetobacter; species Acetobacter suratthaniensis. The sequence goes on from NZ_JAFVMG010000011.1 coordinate 75,459, forward strand.
AGATAGGCACGCTCCTGCACACCCAGATGAAAACGGCTCCGAAAGGCCGAACGGGCCAGCCGCTCCCACAGATCAGGGGCAATGGCTGGTAACGCCTCTTGTAACGGTGGTGGCGGCAGGGCCAGCGCAAACAGATCGTCCTGCTGTGCGGGTATGGGCTTGCGTGTCATGCCTGCCCATATGGGGTGACAGAACAGAGGATTCCAGTCTTAACCATAGACTATTACAAAAACTGGCACTCTGCTCTTTGCCACCATTATGAAAAACGTTCGGCCATTACAACACTGGCAGTTATCAGCAGCCTTTAATAATGTTATCCGAAACAAGGCCCGCTTTGATTTTGTCGGCTATCGCATCTGCTGATTTTACATCATTTTTTTGCCAGACATCGCCAAAATGCCATTTTGAAGCATTGTAATTAAATTCAGACACCCACACGCTTTTATTTGTTGCCACATCAAGTATCCGGGCTTTTATGACTTGCGAGGAAAGATATGGCCCCTGAAACAGGACAACATTTCTATTGCTTAGAATCAGAACTTTATCTGCATGATTTTCAGAAACAAATTTCGTAATTTCACTGCCCATATCAAGAGACATTTTATTTGTACTGAAATTGAATGTATCAATGTGACATGTTTTCAAATTTTCATGGAGTGCGTGCGCTATGAGCGTTCCCTGATTCGATCCCGCATCAGTCGACATGGCATTTAAAATAACAATCCTTTTTGAATCTCCAGAAAATTTACTATCATGTATTGATCCCGTCTCATGAATGGTGCCACTGCATCCTGTCAAAGCAACGAGCGGCATTAAAAATAAGAATTTTTTAATCATTTTTTCTATCATTCTTCTGTGTTTAATGAAATTTTTCCATACCACACAATGAGTTAGCCCTATAGAAAAAATTTCCTGACCATATGTTTCAATACAGAACATCCTGAATATTCCAGAACGTTTTTCGAATATGACGCGGCAGCACACCACTTACAGAACAGGGTATCCCGCACGCTTCATATTATATCGACACTAATATCGCCTATATCCTTAACCGCCCGGATTATTAGCGCTATAGGCGGCGTGCATGGCTGCCAGCAGGCCGCTGTCGGGCGTGCCGAGGGGCATCTGGTACAACCGGCCTTCCACACGGCGTGACAACAGGCCCCATGCCTGCGCGCCATCATGGGAAAACATGATTTCAAGCTGATTATCCGCACAGTCATGCGGTTTGCACAAATGCCCGACAAGGTAAGCCTTGCCATTGAATGTGACATTACCCATCGGGGTGGATACCGCCGCCGCCTTGCTCACCCATTCGGGCAGTTCCGTCATTGCGTGATAGGCTTTGGAAAAATTCGGCCTCTGGACCATATCTGCCGTGTTAGGCAGATCCTCCGCCCATGCGGGGGCAGCGCTGCACAGGGCTGCCAGCACAATCATTACCTGACGCATGTCTGTTTTTCTCCCCAGTTTCTGGGCAGAGTGTCCGCCAGACACGCGCAAAGGTAAAGAGGTCAGGCAGGCAAACGCTCCCGACAGCCTGACCTCTCTGGCCGTGTTCAGGCCTCGACGTTCTGCAACACGGTAAAGCCTTCAAACACCGGCCCGCCAATGGTCAGCTTCGCCCCTTCTCCGGCGGTCGCGTGCGCCTGACGGAACTGCTCGGACTTGGTCCAGTCAATAAACGCCTGCTCCGATGCCCAGATGGTATGGGAAGCGTACAGCACGTGGTCTTCTCGCTCCGGCCCTTTGAGAAACTGGAAAGATACAAAGCCCGGCACGGTACGCAGCAGCACCTCGCGGTCAAGCCACCGGGCCATGAAGGCCTCCTGCTTGTCGGGCGCAACCTTGAAACGGTTCATGGCGATATACGTCATCTGGTTATTCTCCATACTGTTCAGAAAAATCATGGCCCACAATATCATGCGGCACCACAAAAGGGCGGCCGGTACGCGCATGCACAGGCACATGCTCCGTTTCCAGCCCGAACACATCGCGCAGCAGGGTGGCAGATACGATCTGCTCCGGTCGGCCATCCGCTTCTATCCGCCCGTTACGCAACACAACAATCCGGTCGGCCACGCAGGTAGCCCAGTTGAGATCATGCAGCACCATCAGGCATGCACCACCTTGGCGGGCATGCGCACGGGCCACGTTCAGCACCAGCCCTTGCCGGGCCAGATCCTGCGCGGATACGGGCTCATCGAGCAAAAGCAGGCCATTACCCGCCGCCGCACGCAGTTGCACCAGCACCCGGGCATAATGGGCACGCTGGCGCTCCCCCCCCGAAAGGCTGGTAATGTCCCGCTCGGCCATCGGTAGCAGGCCAACCAGTTCCAGTGCAGCATGGACATGGGCCGCCAGAGCCGAGGCAGAACAGGCACGGCCCGCATGCAGCCCCCCCATAGCGGCGAGTTCCCGCACGGTAAAACGCGCATGGGCCGGGCTGTTCTGGGCCAGCATGGCGCGTAATCCGGCCTTGCGGGCATCGGACAGGGTTGCGAGGTCATGTCCGCCCAGCAAAACCCGGCCACTGACTGGCGCCACCAGCCCTGCGGCCAGACGCAAAAGCGTACTCTTGCCCGCACCATTGGGGCCGATGATGACCACCACCTCCCCCCGCGCAACGCTCAGGCTGACATCATCGAGCAGAAAACGCCCGTTCGCGCCAAATGCGACATGCTGCATATCCAGCATCATGAAAGCCGGTCTGTCTGCTGGCTGCGGGCAAGCAGCCAGACAAAAACCGGCGCGCCGATGGCCGCCGTAACCACGCCAACCGGCACATCGGACGGAATGGCAATAATGCGGGCCAGTGTATCCGCCACCAGCAGCAGCGCAGCCCCCAGCAGCGCGCTGGCAGGCAGGAGAACTCTGTGATCCGGCCCACTGACCAGTCGGACAAAATGCGGCACCACCACCCCTACAAATCCGATCACCCCTACAAATGAAACAATCGGCCCGCAGGCCAGCGCCACACAGAACATAGCCAGACGCCGTGTACGCTCGACAGGGCAGCCTGTCAGGGCGGCATCCTCATCGCCCAGCAGCAGCACGTTTAGCCCCCCGGCTATCCGCGCCATGATAAGGGCCGCAGGCAACAAAACAGGCAGCAGCACCGCAATTTGTGGCCACGCCGCACCTGACAGGCTGCCCATGGTCCAGAACGTCAGATCACGCAAAGCCGTGTCATTGGCACGAAAAACCAGAATACCCGTCAGCGCGCCCGAAAATGCGCTCAGCGCCACCCCTGCCAGAATAATGAGCGTAGGAGAAGATGCCCGCCCACGCGATGCAAACAGATACAGCACCACTGTACTGGCCAACGCCCCCGCAATACCCCCGGCAGGCACAGCCCAGTGTGCGACAAGCCCGGCCCCTGTCCCGGCATTACCCAGCACAATCACCAGTGCTGCCCCCAGAGCAGCACCGGATGAAACCCCCGTCAGCCCCGGATCAGCCAGAGGATTGCGAAACATCCCCTGCATAACTGCCCCCGATGCCGCCAGCGCCGCCCCCGTAAGCAAAGCCAGCACAGCCCGAGGTGCACGGATCTGGCTGATAACAAGCCAGTTAGCCCGGGCCGCCTCCGAGTGGGGGTTTGTCCATAAAGCGCCGGGGCCAAAGCCTGTCGCCCCGATCATCAGTGCGCAAAGCAGGGCGACAAGCAGCAGAGCAGACAGCCCTCCCAGCACCAGCCCGGATGCGGGCCGGATAACCTTCATGCTGGAGACACCGCCTCGATCATGCCTGCCAGCTTCAGCGCGGCTTCGGGCGTGCGGGGGCCAAAGCCCAGCAGTTCCTCGCCTTCCAGAGCAATAATGGCATCATGCTTGGCGGCGGGTGTCATCCTGAAACCGGGATCTGCCAGAATATCCCTGTGCAGAGCAGCGGAATCCTGCGCCATGATCAGAATAACATCAGGCTTGAGTGTCAGGAGGGCTTCATGCTCCACCACTTTGTAACCCTGCATGGCCTGCCCGGCATTGATAGAACCTGTCAGGCTGATAATGGCATCCGCCGCTGTGCCACGCCCTGCCACCATGGGGTGTCCGTTTGTCATACGCATAACAAACAGCACACGCCGGGGCGTCGTGTGTGTGGCCCGCCATTGTGCCAGTGTAGCAAAGCCTTTTTCAATACGGGAAACCAGCTCCTTACCCTGCGTATCCGCCCCTACAAGACCGGCCAGAAACGCCGTGCGCCCTTCAATAGCCTCCACCGAAGGCGTGGCCTCCACAAACACCACCGGCACACCCGATGCCACCAGTTGATCCATGGCAGCCGGAGGGCCAGCATTGTTCATGGCAAGGATCAGATCAGGCTGGAGCGAGAGCACCCCCTCGGCGGATACTGTGCGCATGTAGCCAATGGATTTCTTGTCTTTCAGCGCCTGTTCAGGCCAGGTGGAGGTTGTATCCACCGCGATAATACGCGCCTGCGCCCCCAGATCGTACAGGGTTTCGGTAATGGTGCCGCCAATGCATACGATACGGCGGGCCGCCCCCACCACCACACGGCGGCCCCGGCAGTCGGTGACGGTCAGTGCATCCTGCGCGTGAGCAACCAGCCCCCCCCATGACGTTGCCACGTAGGTGACACCGGCAAGGGACATCAGTTTTCTGCGTGAGACAATAAGGTGTTTTTCAGTCATCAGAAATCTATCCTTGCTGTCACCTTGAACGAGCGCCCAGGCTGGCTGTAGTAGCGCATATCAAGCGAGCTTGAACTCTGGCCATAAGGCAGGGCGGCGGCGTTGTAGTAACGTTTGTCAAAGACATTGTACATTCCAGCCTGAATCCGCAGGGACTTATAGAAGGCGGGGCTGTACCAACCCGTCATATCAAACAGGACATAACCGGGTGTTTTCCATTGATCCTGAAGTGATCCCGAGGAGGTAATAAATTTTGCGTTATCTCTTGAAAGTGCGAAGGTTCCAGAAAGATCGGCCCCCCAGCGTTCGGTTTTATAACCAAAACCAATAATGCCGCGAAATGGTGCCACAGAGGCCAGATGGAAGTGCCGGTCGGTATCCTGCCCATCGGAATAGGCGAATGACCCCCATGTATGCCAGTGATCGTCGAAATCCCAGTTGACGCTGGCTTCCACGCCATAAATACGCACATTCGACAGGTTGGTGTATCCATAGCACAGATAATACCCTGAGCAGCCGGAAATACCCTGCATATCAATATAGTTTTTGTAATAATTATCAAAAAATGTAACGTTGGCACCACGCTTTTCGTTGCCATATTTTACCCCGACTTCCCAGCCCTTGCTGCTTTCGGGCTTCAGATCCGGGTTACCCACCACCTGATAAAATGGCGGTGTGCTGTAATTGAGGTATTCCTCCGTGGAGGATGGCGCCCGATAGGCCTGCGAATACAGGGCATACAGTGTCACATCACGCGCCACTTTCGCCTCTATCAACACTTTGGGCGAAAAATGCGAACCATGCGCCCCGTGGGGGAGGCCCGTATAACCGGCATTGGCCTGATAGGAGGCCGTATTGGCTGGATCGCGCTGAAAGTAATCGAACCGGAATCCCGGTGTAATATGCAGCCAGTCAGCCCCCCTAAACCCGATACGATCCTGCACGAGTGCGCCCATATCCGTACCATGAACTTTAGGCATATCGGAAAAATTGTTGTGGAGATAAGGGCTTGATACCGCCCGCTCACCTGTCTGGGTCTGATAGGTGTCGCTCAGGAATACCTCGCCACCATAGGTCAGGTCGTGGCGGAATGGCCCGGTCACAAGATGATTTGTGGCAGACCCCCTGACACCATAGGACTCGACCGGCAGGGTCAGATGCTCATGAAAATAAGAGCGCGGGCTGGCGCTATCGCTATTGGTAATGTCGGTATCGGTCTGGATACTCTGCCAGTAGGCCAGAAAATGCGCCTCGCTGAACAGCGCGTTCGGGGTTTCGCTTTTATAATCATAATCGAACGATACGCGTGAGCGCTGGTTTTCGCTGCGGGTATCATAGCGATTGGTCGCCGTTTTTTCCGATGTGCGGGTGCGTTCATTATACTGGCGGTCATACCATTCGCCAGTCAGGGTAACTCTGTGACCACCTTCGAAATAATGCCTTATTTTTCCAAGGAAACTACCCTGCTGATACCATGCCGGGTTTTTTTCCGTGCGGGTTGTTCCATACCCGCCTACCGTGCCCATATTGCCGGTTTCGCTACCGTTCTGGTAACCACCCTGCAAAAGGAAAACCGTATTATTATACCGTGCGGCAAACGCCTGATTAAGCAGGGCGGCCTCGGCCGCACCATTATAGGTGGCTTTGGTAATGCCACCGAACGTCTTGCCGGGTTTGAGAATATCCTCAGGATCAAGCGTGCGCAGGGCGATAACCCCACCCAGTGACCCGGTGCCGAAAAAGCTGGAATCGGCACTTTTTACAACATCAATCGCACCTAGCGAGTTGAAATCAAAACTGGATACCCCACCCTGTGCCGTGCTGAATGAACCGGCATACGCGCCATCATTCGCCCACGGCATGCGAATACCGTCAATGGAGGTCAGGATACGGTTCTGATCCAGCCCGCGAATATTAATGCTTGAATTGCCTTCGCTATAATTAACCGAGGCATCGACACGGCGGGCATAGTCTTCAAGATTATCGATCTGCCTGTCGCGGAATGTCTTGAACGTGGTGGTTTTGGTCAGAACCGATGCCTTGCCCACCGCACTATGATCCTGATCGGGATCAAACTTCATGGACTCAATAATATCAGCCTTCCCCCGCACCCTGACAGGAGAAAGGGCAATGGGTTTAGCCTGAGGCTGAACGGGCGGTTGCGCGCGGGCGCTGGCTTGTGGAGTTGTTGTGGCCTGCCCTGCCGAAACAGGGGCCGGCTTTGCGGTCTCGGCCCGTGCGGTGGGAACAGACGCGCAGAAAAATACAGTCGTCATCAGGATATAATGCCGATGACTGACGTTTTGCTTCGAAAAGAAGCTAGGCATCGCAGGTCACGTCCTTTTCGTTGCGCTGTGCGTTTATGATTATCATTCGCATCTGCGACGCTAAACGCGATCCTGTCAATATTTGATTTTGATTCTCATTTGCATTATTTTAGGGATGGAGAATACGTCTGCTCATACACAAGGATGTCGCTCCATGTCGGAAACGCTCACCCCCACCCCGCTTTCATCACGGCTAAGAGCCGAAACCGCAGCACAACACCAGCAGCTTGATGATGAAATCACGGCCCGGAACCTGTTCGGCTCCGCTCAGGGCTACCGCGACTTTGTCCGTCTGCAGTACCGCTTCCACCGCGATCTTGATCCAGTGTACCGCAACCCTCAGCTTGCCGCCTTTATTCCCGACCTGCAAAGCCGCAACCGTTTTACCCATATCACGCAGGACATGGCCGATCTCGGTCTGGACGCCCCCGTACAGGATACACGCCACGGGCCTGAATTTTTCGCCAGCCTGCCAACACAAACAGCCATCGGCTGGCTGTACGTAGCCGAAGGCTCGAAGCTCGGGGCCAATATTCTCGATAAACTGGCCCAGAATCTTGGCTATAGCGCCACTTTTGGGGCGCGCCATCTTGCTCCCGATCCGGCTGGCCGTGGCCCATCATGGCTGGCGTTCAAAAACATGCTGGATGACACCGCCATCGATCCCGATGCGTGCATTCACGGCGCCCGCGATGCCTTTGCCCATATGGCGCGCTACCTTGCCGGGCCGTAACTCCCTCCCCTTTACCAAAGCAGAAATGCGCGAACAGCCCTGAGGTAAAAAACCATGCTGACCCTGCCCCCTCCCCAGTTCTCTCCATGGGACATGTTTGCCGGTGCCGGGCCTGTTGTGCGGGGTGTGATGATCCTGCTGGCACTGGCCTGCCTGCTGACATGGACAATCTTCATCGCTAAATCGGTTGAACTGCTCCGCACACGCCGCGCTCTCAGCCTTGCCGCACGCCAGATGGAACAGGCCAACTCTCTGGAACAGGCAGGAGAAATAACCTGCCAGAAAAGTGTCGCTCATACGCTACTCATGGCCGCTGGGGCCGAGCGTATGCGCTCGCACGATATTCCCGAAGATCGTGACGGCATAAAAGAGCGTACAGTGCTGCACCTTGAACGCCTTGAAGCCGCGGAAGGCCGCAGGCTCATGCGTGGTACCGGCCTGCTGGCCACCATTGGCGCAACCGCCCCTTTCATTGGTCTGTTCGGTACTGTGTGGGGTATCATGACCGCCTTTACCGGCATTGCCGCCAGCAAGGCGACAAGTCTGGCAGTGGTCGCCCCCGGCATTGCCGAAGCCCTGCTGGCAACAGCTCTGGGGCTGGTTGCGGCTATTCCCGCAGTGGTCATTTACAACCTTCTCGCCCGCCAGACAGCAGGCTGCCGCGCACAGGTGGCCGACCTGACAGCGCTTGTCATGCGCCTTGTTTCACGGGATCTGAGCCACATGCAGGCGTTAACCGCGCGTGGACAGGTCGTGCATCTGACACCCTCGCGTCTTGCCGGTGAATGAGGCAGGCCATGATCCATATCCGCCACGCTGATGAAACGCCGCATGAAGCCAGCGAAATCAACGTTACGCCCTTTATTGATGTCATGCTGGTGCTGCTGGTCATTTTCATGGTGACGGCACCACTCACCACGGTAAACGTGCCGGTGGATCTGCCCTCCTCGACGGAAAAACCGGCGCCACGGCCTGATAATCCGGTTTTTCTGACCATCCGTGCCGATCACTCCCTGGCACTGGGCGAAGACAGCATAACGCCCGACACCCTGCCCCCGGCACTGGATACCGCCACCCATACCAATAAGGACGAGCGTATTTTCCTGCGCGCAGACAAAACCGTGGATTATGCGACCCTGATGCAGATCATGGATCAGTTAAGGGCTGCGGGTTATCTCAAAGTCGCTCTTGTCAGCCAGCAGGGGCAGGCAGAAGAGCAGGCGACACCGCTCCCCCCCACACAGGCCAACCAGCCATGAGCGACACAGCCGACTGGCCGCGCGAAGGGCTGCCACACCCCCCATCCGTTGTTGAGTGGATGGCCTTTAGCGATTGGCAGCATAACCGGCAACGCCTGATCCTGCGTGAAGAATCCCGGCGCTGGGCTGTCTCCTTTCTGGCCACTCTGGCTCTGGCTGGCACCGGCCTGTTCTGGGAGCTGCACCGGCCCCACCCGGTCATACAGTTGCCTGAACAGCCTCCCGCCGCGATTGCTCTTGATCTCGCCCCGCTACCAGCCGCCGCTCAGGCCCCTGCGACCGACAGCCCGACCGCACCCCAACAGACACAGGCTGCCGCCAAACCGGTTCCAACCGAGCCGCCCAAAGTAACGGCTCCTCCTTCTCCTGCTCCGCATCCGGTTATCTCTGCCGCCAAGCAGGAAAAAACGCGCGCCCCGCGCAAGAAGCCCAAACAACCAGCCCCACAGACCAGAGCACCCGATACCAGCGCCCCACCTGCTGCCGCCACGCATGCGCCACCGCCCTCAGACACCCCAACCACACCTGTTGCTGCAACCGCTGCACCGGGAGGAGCCTCTGCCCAGACCACGCACGACCCACAGACATGGCAGAGCGCACTCCTCAATCAGCTTGAAAAGTTTCGCCGCTACCCATCCGAAGCCGTGAATGCGCGTGAAGAAGGCACCCCAAGAGTAACCTTCTCGATGGACAGGCAGGGACATGTATTGTCGGTCACGCTGGCCCAGACTTCGGGCCATGCCCAGCTTGATCAGGAAGCCCTGGCACTCCCCACACGCGCACAGCCTTTACCGCCTCCGCCAGAGGCAATTCCGGGCAACCCCGTAACCCTTACGGTACCCATAGAATTCACCCTCTCACGGAACTAAGGGCGCCAATAGGCCACGTGGCGCACTTAACACCAGCCCCTTTTACTGGGGCAGATCGGGGTATTTGATATGCACATGCTCGGATATGCCACCATCCCATATGCCACCCTTTGTCGTATCCGGGGTATCGGGATGCGCAACCTTGACTTTACGGGCAATGCCGCCATCCCACACTCCGCCTTTTGTCGTATCGGGTGTGGATGGATGGGCAACTTTGACATGCTGGGCAATACCCGCATCCCATGTATCTGCATGGGCCGTGTGCGTAACAGCAAGCCCAAGAACCAATGCGCAAGCATAGTATGTTGTTTTCATCATACCGCCCTCTTTTAACAGAACTGTAACAGTATTTATTTACGAACAGCCTGCATTCAAGGTTCGATTATTAAAACTTATTATATACTAACCTTTTACGCATACGCGCATGACGCATTCAACATGGCTCAGACCGCACTATTCCCGAGAAATAGAGCGGACCAACCACAACAATCGTAAAGAAAAAGAGGGGAATACCTCGCGCCATAGCAGCGCGGAAAACGGCCTTACAGGTTAGCGAAAGCCTGGGCACTTGCCCGGCTTTTGACCTGAAAACCACCTGAATCTTTTGGAAAGATTGGTGGGCGCACAAGGACTCGAACCTTGGACCCGCTGATTAAGAGACACAGACCCCGAGATACCGTTAAGACGCAGGGAACCGCAAGGAGACGAAAAAACGGCTGTTTTTGGCGGGTCTATAAAAAGTGATGATGCAGGGTGACGCAACGAGCCGCACGGATTACCTTTTCAAATGACTCCGGATTGACTCCGGAAAACGGCATCAGCGGGTGCAGGAGGGGGACAGGTGCCAAAAATTCGGGCCGGGTTACACCAAATGCGGTGTAATAGGTGTATCAGGTGTAACACTCATATATATTATATTGATTTTATTGGGTTTTTTGGCCCTCAGACTGCTACACCTCTCCATTCCGTGAGGTGTAGCAGGTGTGACAAATGCACCGGAGGGGCCGCATGAAGCTGACAAAATCGGAAATAGACGCCCTCACCTGCCCGCCGGATAAGCGAGACGTGATGTTTACCGATAGTGAGGTGAAAGGCTTTGCCGTGCGGGTAAACACCACCGGCACCAAGACTTTCCTGTTCAACTACCGCTTTGCCGGCAAGCCCAAACGGCTGGTGCTGGGGCAGTATGGAGCCTTAACACTGGCACAGGCCCGCAAATTGGCCGAGGCGGCACGGGGCCGCGTTATGGCGGGCGGAGACCCTGCTGGCGATAAAAAGGCACAGGTGCAGGAGTATCAGGCGCAGGTGGCCGAGCAGGCCGCACAAGCTGCCGCCAATGCCTTAACGCTGGATGTGCTGATAGACTGCTGGCTTGCCGGGGCATTGCGTGACCGGGCGGCCAGCTACCGGCGCGATGCCCTGCCCCACCTGCTTGACCGTGCAGCCCACGCCATTACGCAAGCGGAGGTGCAGGCCCGGTTGGATGAAATAGCCGAGGACCACCCGACCACAGCCCGCCGACTCCATGCCTATGGCCGGGCCATGTATGGCTGGGCGGGCAAACGCGGACTGGTGCCAGACAACCCGTTCTCTGCCGCGATTGTGGAAGGCCGCGAAGTCTCCCGCGACCGGGTATTGTCCGATGGGAGTTGGGGGAGTTCTGGCGGGCTTCTGGCCTGCAGCCTTACCCGTTTGGCCCGTTCTTTCGCTTGCTGGTGCTGACCCTCCAGCGCAGGAATGAGGTGGCGGGGATGCAATGGAGCGAGATAGCCCCCGACCTTTCAACCTAGACCATTCCGGCCGAGCGGGCCAAGAACGGCAAAGCCCATATTGTCCACCTGTCCGAACCCGCCTGGCAGGGCTGCACCGGCAAACCGACCCCAAGACCGGGGCCATATCGCCCTTGGTGTTTACCAACACGGGCAGAACGCCCATTTCCGGCTTTTCCGCTGCCGTGGCACGGCTGGAAGCCCTGATTATGCGTGAACGGACCGAGCAGGCCACCAGTGGGCAAAAAAAGCGGGAAAAAAGCCCCTCCACCCTGCAAGCTACAGTGGGGTGGCGGTTGCATGACCTCCGCCGCACGGGTGTAACCGTAATGGCCCGGTTAGGCATTGGCCCCCATGTGGCCGATAGAGTGCTGAACCATACGGAGGGCACCATTAAAGGTGTTGCAGCCGTTTACCAGCGCCATGAGTTCCTGACAGAGCGGGCGGCGGCGCTGGATGCGTGGGCCCAGCATGTGCTGGGTGTGGCTTCTGGAGTGGGAATCGAACCCACGACAAGGAATGTGGTGATGCTGAATCTTTAAAAAAAATGACACTTATTCAGCATAGTTTTCAAGTGCCTTTAGAATATCTATGTTTAGATTATCTTATATGTTCAACTACCTCACCCCATGAATCAATTAAATTAATCATTTATTAGAAATTATATTTTCATTTTATTTTTTGGTTCGATTGAAATTTTTCAAATAAATTTTCTACAAATTTAAATATTTTCTCATCCCCCCTATTATCTATTTCTTGGCTTCGAAGAGAAACTGTTGTTTCTCCTTTTTTGAGAATAAAATTTCTTTCAACACTAGATATTTTCTCACAAATATTTTTTATCAAATCTAAATCATTTGAAAAAATAGCCACCTCCAATGATGAAAACATTATTTCTACATTTGTCATTTCATTATGAAAATATTTTATTTCATTTAAAGATGATCTATACCCTTTGAAAAAGAAAAAAGCTATAATTTCACTACAAAGGACAATAGAAGATTTTTGAATGTATTTAATAATATCCCAATTATCATGAATTTTACTTATGTTTATCTCATGTAAATCTGAATTCATTATTGATGTAATTATAAAAATTAACCCAAAAAGTGAAAAAGATAATCCAATTAAAATATTTTTAGATGCCGTTTTCTGCATAAAATCTATAGATTTTGATATTCTACTTATTATTTCATTTTTATTATCTTTTATAATCGATATTTTTGTTTTATTTTCCAGCTGATTCCTGAATTTTTGTTCTATTATTTTATATGTATTCCTTTTTATTTCATACTTAAGCTCCAGCTCTAATTTGCTTTCAATATCTTTCTTTCTATTTTCATACTTTAAAATATCACATCTGTTTGTTATTTCTTGAATTTTGCTGTTTATTTTATTTATATCTTCTGATTTCCGTATATGTTTTAGCTCTATTTTTATTTTTGCCATTTCATCTAATAGTTCTTTTGTTTTTAATTCAATAATTGAATTTTTTGCATTGAAATAATTTCTAAAATGTATTTGAATTATGCCAAATATATACTTATATGGGAAAATTATTGCTAACGTTGAAATAACTGCCAACAAAATATCATAAGATAATACATGCTCTACATGCCCATTTTTAGGCTGATAGATTATTTTAAACATAATTGACATTACAGAAATGCCAATTGCTATTCTTCCGACAATATTACTAAATAAATTATTCATGTCAAATATTCCCTTTTATCAATCTCACCCCAGCCCCTCCGCCGTTTTCGGGGATGAACTCGACCCCGGCGGCTTCTAGTGCGGAGCGAATAGCTTCTATTGTGGTGGCTTTGAGTTCTTCGCCTCGTTCAAAGCGGGCAATGGTATCAGGCGAAACACCTGCTTCTTTAGCAAGGTCTCGCACTCCCCAGCCAATAGCTGCACGGGCCATTTTACATTGAACAGCTAACAAAATCCGAACCCTGCTACGATTTTTCTATTGCAGATTTATCGTAACTGTGTTCGGATAATAGGGCAATGCAATTTGCGGCCAAATGGGGAGCTTGGACCCTCCCACACTTGGCCTGACCACAACCGCTCGTATCAGGAGACGGTAATGGCTAACCACGCCTATACCATGCCCGGCAAATGCTTGGCAGTGCTTACCCTTGCTCGCCTGCATGGCGATGCTCTGGCCGCCATTGGCGCGGCTAGCCTTTGTGTGCTGGCTCTGGCTGGCGCTCTGCACCCAGAACACCTGCAAGCCCCCTCCGGCCAACAGGCACACTACACACAGCCCCGGCACAAACCCGCTAAGCTTTACATGGCCTGCCTGCTCCCCAAAACGGAGGTAGCAGAATGAGCCAGATACAGCCTGCCCCCATGGGCTTGTCCCGCCGTGGTGCCCTTGCCTCCGTATTGGCTGCCACAGTGGCCACCATGCCCGTTATGGCCTGCGCCACTACCACCATGCGGATAGCGCCGCTCTGGCCCTCTGTGCCGCGTTCTGGCGGGTGCACGGGCGCATTAGGGCAATGGATGCAAACCCGGAGTTGCCCTACGGCTCGCCCGAGCAAGAGCGTTTTGAGGCGGAGTTAGCAAAGCTGTGTTGGCAGGAGGCCGACATTCTAGACCAGCTTGCCAACACCCCAGCCCGCACCACGGCAGGCCAGCAGGGCAAGGCATCCATCCTGCAGGCCATTCTCCCCACCGCCCTTGCCGACTTTGATCTTGGCGCGGAATGTGAGGAAATCCGGCTGGTCATGAGCCTGCTGGATGATCTAGCCGGAGGGCAGGCAGCATGAGCAAGCAAGCCCCCACACAAACCGGCCTATCCCGCCGCACAGCACTGGCCGGGGTTCTGGCCCTTGCCGGGAGCGCAGCCCCCGCTCTGGCGGCTCCTGTGGAGCCAGATGATGCGGAATTGCTACGGGTGGTTCAGGCCGGGCTGGAAGCCGATGCAGCCTTTTGCCAGCTATCCGAGGCATGGGCCGATGAAATTGACACCCCACCGCATGTGGAAGCTCAGGAGCACGCTCTAGTAGATGCCCTGTCCGATAAATGGGATGAGGCCGGGAGCCTGCAAGCCCATACGTTGGTTGGGCTGCAGGCCAAAGCCCGGCTGGCCCTTACCGCCATGCCCCTTAACCGCAACCGCACAGTCAGCCCCGGTGCTCCGGACTATCTTATGTGGTCGCTCTGCCGTGACCTGCTGGGGGTGGCAGCATGATAGCCATGCAACAGCCCTCCGCTGCTTCCCTATTACCAATTCCCGTTTTGTTCCCCATCGTGGAGCCAAGCGCGGCTAGGTTTGGCCGCCGAACGCCTGCCCCCCATGACAGGCCCGCCGCGCTCCCTTCCTATACTCATGGGGGTAACCGGCGTGGGGCGGTTGTGTGGGAAATGTATACCCTTCCTTCAACGGAAGACCGGCTTAAAAACGGTATCAGACTTTCTGATTGTTACCATGCCTTTGCGCTTCTTGATGATTGGATAGAAGACAATTTTAATGGCATGAGCCGAGCAATGTATGATTGTATATTTTCAGGATATATTCCGGAACGCGCCTTTTATTTTCCAGACAAAGTAAGGGGATTTTTGGGGCCTACAGATTTAGTGCCTGCACCTTTACAAGAGTTTGAACAATACCGTTATGCAATCTATCAAGACATAAAATCTCTTCTAAAAAGTGGGCGGATAACAGCTTACGGAAAAGAAAAAATTACGGATGAAAAATGGCAAATAATACCTTGCCAGTATTTTTCCCTTGAATGCGAAATATCGTTTCATAAAAACAAAGTCACCGTAGAAGGCGTAAGCTTCCTTGATGTGCGGATAACCTGCCTTGAAGGCCTACCTATCTGGTGTGCCATGGTGGCCTACGGTGACCAAGAGCTAGGCTCAGGACCTATTAATTGATTGAACTGAGCGACAGGTTGTGATTCACAGGCTTGCCGATGGAAGGTGGGTCTATGAGTGATGTGTTTATGCTGTCTGAGCGCTACGGCGTGTCGTCAGTTAAGCAGGATGATGATTGAGA
>NZ_JAFVMG010000012.1 GCF_017377745.1 Acetobacter suratthaniensis
GTTGAGCCATTCTTTGCAATGTCCAGTCTTCCTTGCCTGTGTTCCTGTCATACTGGTTGGACAGGTCTGTTCAACAGGGAAGGAAACATATGGAAGACACTACGAAAACATGGGGCATCAGGGGGATTTCTGCTGATGTCCGGCAAGCTGTCATTACACAGAGCCAGAAGCAGGGCATGAAAGCCGGAGAATGGCTGACAGTGGCTATTCTGGAGAAAATCAAACAGGATAGAAATGAGGGGAAAGCCCTGGTCGCTACCAATGGAAAACCTGCTGTCAGTGCAGAGGATGCTTCTGCTGTTCTGGCTTTGCTGGAACGTCTCCAGGGTATGGGAATTGAACCTCCTGACAGAATGAAGAAGAAAGCGATCACTCTTGTCAGAAAGTGTATGGTTTTAACGAAAGTGTGATGTAGTGGCTCATATCAGAAACATCAAATTTGGAATACGATCACTTAAAAGAAATTGTTTAAATCAGTTCAAAGTAAATATTTCTAACAACAATTGGGTGGTTTAGGTATTGTCATGTCATATGAAAAAGAACAGGAAAATTTAGAACTTTTAAAAAAAGAATATTCTGAAAATACTAAAAGAATAATTATTTTTTCAGGAGCAGGATGTAGTTGTGAGGTGGGTGTTCCTATTTGGAATATATTGGCACAAGGACTTTTTGAGTATTTGAATAAAGTTACACCCTCAGAAAGTTTAGTAGGCGATTTTTTAGATATTTTTCATGATGTAGAAGATGCCTTATCAAGGGGTGATTTCTGGACATTTTTTTCATTAGTAGAGAAAAATTGGAATACTGCTTATGAGGATTATCTTAACGAGGTATTTTCTCATGAAAAATTAAGTCAAATAGAAGTGCCTGTTGTGTATGAAACATTATGGCGTATGAAATACATAAATCAAATATTCACATTAAATATTGATGGGCTTGCGTCACGAGCATATGAAAAACATAATGATACAGCCGATTTTTTTGAGTATAACGGATTTAATGTTTTAGATAGTAAGAATTATTTAGATAGAAACTATCCCATGGTTGTTAATTTACATGGGAAATATGATCAAAGAAGCACTTGGGTCATGAATGGAGATGAGCGCGAAAATTTATTTTCAAAATTTCATTCTGGGAATTATAAAGCGTTCATAAGATATCTATTTTCTAATTATACTATTATATTTTTAGGGATAAATATAATTGATGATTCCATATCACAATTTCTTGTGGAGTTGAAGAATGATAAATTGTTGAGAAATCATTATTGGATTACGGATAGGAAAGATGGAGTTGCATTTAGGTTTACGCAAGATAATAGTGTGCGAATTATAAACTATACACCTGATATAATTAATGACGAGGCTGTGCATACCTTGTCGATATGCTCTATTTTAGATGATATTGATAAATATAAATCGAGTGATGTTGGAGTGACACTTCCAAAATTAGAAGAAAAATCTGGGGATGATTTTCCAGATAATTCATATTTTCTTAATCATTTAATGGATTTTTTTCAGGATTGTAGGTCTCAGTTAAATGCAAGATTTGAATTTCTTAAAAATCAATACGGACGTAACAGCCCTCGGTTCAAATCTTTTTTGAAAGATTATGAGAGTGCTCTCACACTTGCATCACTGGTAACGGAAAGTCATCCGTTTGATTTTGTAAACGGATATAAAATAATTTCGCGAATTCATAGTTCTTCCTCTGCAAATGTATGGTTTTCAAGTAAAGATTATGATGGCATTGCAATCAAAACATTAACTTATCAGGCTGCTAATGAAAATGTAGAGTATGATAGTTTTATGAGAGGGGTGGAATCTCTTTATTCTTTGACAAAAGGGGGCATAAACGTAGCTCCAAGATACATTTTTCATACAAATGTTCCTCTATCGTTGGGGATGGAAAACATTAATGGGGCGTCTTTATTGGAGTTATCCCAGTCTCAAAGGGAGTTTATGCGTCAAAATGGGCTGATTTTATTTAAGAAAATCTGTGAAGCTATATTAAAATGCCATAATTCTGAAGCCTCTGTGTTGCATCGTGATATTAAGCCTGGAAATATCATTTTTGAAAATTACTGGACTTGGTGTGATGATAAAGATTTTGAGCAGATATCACTTAAACTAATTAATTTTGATATGTCTTGGCATAAATTTAGTTCAGGGAACACAAAATCTATTAAGGCAGATGAAGTGGGTTATTATGCCCCAGAGCAAAGAAACTATAAAAATTCAGAACTTCCCCGCACAGCGAAAACTGATGTATTTATGCTTGGGATGTTGTTGTTTTTTCTTTTGTCAGAAGAAAACCCTCCTGAAGGCGGGTCCTCTGTAGAAAAGTGGTATGAATATGTACTTTCAAAAACATCGGCCTCTATAAGAAATACTTTAATATCAAATCGAATTAGTAGAATGATTTTTCACATGACACAACGTGACATGATGAAGCGACCAGATTTAAAAGAGGTTTTGTCTAATATTCAATCCATTTTGACCGTTCAAGGAAATAATTGGAGTAACGTAGATCAAGATTTTCTTGTGGAGCAGATTTTTATTGTTTCCGGTTTTGAGTATGATTGGAATGAAAAAACAATGACTGGAAAAATAAGAACACCTCGTCAAATTGATTTTATTTTACGCTATATTCCTCGTGGTCAATTAATTCACCTTGAATTTTTGAGGCAAAGAGATGATGGGCAAGATAGAAAAAATTTTGGTGGTCGGTTAAGTGATTTAATAAATGAAGCAAAAATAGATTTAACTAATTATGGATGGACAGTAGATAATATTGGCGGTGGAACATTTAGTAAGTCTCTAAGGGCTGAAATAAAAATTAGAGATATAAAAGATGAATTTGAAAAATTTTCAAGTGAAACAAAAATAATAATAGAGAAATTTATGTCTCACTTAACGTAAACCTAGTCAGGTTGTAACTTAATAAAGTGATAACTTCCCTTGCTCCTTATCATATTGATGAAATGTCTGCTCAACAAGGACGGGAATATATAGAAGAAAATACGAAACATAGGGGGCAAGGAGGTATCTGTTGACGTGAGGTAAGCTGTGAACGCAGAGCCAGAAGTAAGACATGAAAGCCGGAGAGTGGTTATTCTGGAGAAAAGTAAATAGGACAGAAACGCAGGGTAAGCCCTAGTTGCTACTAATGGGAAGCCTGCTGTTAGTGCGGAAGATGTCTCTGTTGTTCTGGCTTTGCTGGAACGCCTTCAGGAAGTGCATGACCTCAGTTAAGCCGGGGAATATCTGAGAAAAAATTTCGGGAGCGATTAAATGGCTTCCTTTCCCACTGGTTCGTCATCCAATAGTAACACATGCTTATGATTCTCTGGGTCAAAACGAGCCATAAGGTCATTAAGGGATATATCTTTAAGCCACATATCATGACCGTGGTCTTTTGCGTCATTCTGTGACGGGTGACTTGTCTCTATATGTCTTGGAGTCATGATTTCCCCCTATCGATGCCAAAGAGCTAAGGCATGAACGGTTCAAAGTGCAAGAAATGGTTGACTTATACACTTGATGCATGTGACACATACCTGTGTAACACAGTGGAAAAATCAATATTTTGTGTGAAAATCCATTGTAAAATCAATACGTTGCGGTTCGGGCCTTTTTTTATCCCTCTCTCTCCGCCAATTCCTAAAAATACCCGCTCTTTATGTTTGCCCACCGCACGGCTAAGCGAAATCAGGCGCACTCCTCCCTTCGCCTCAAGAGCAGGCCCAAGGGCTTTGCGATAGTGACTGCGCACAATACCGAGCCGAGGCGGGACTGACCACTTTACTTAAGATTCCTGCCCTATATACCTTCAGTTCTGGTCTTAATCCGCTGCATCCGGGATTTAAATGCTCAAGAACATTCGTATATCAGGGAAAATAGTGGTTTCTTTTTCTCTTGTTGTGGCAACTGTTTTTCTATTTTCCGTTGTCGTGTTTACTTCACTTGGGCAAATCCGCAATGCCAAGCTGGAAAGCGATCAGGCACATCAGACCATCAACATGGTCAATGATCTGCTGAATACGCTGGTTGAAAGCCAGAACGCGATGCGCGGTTATGTGGCGAGCGCCAACAAACAGTTTATTGGCCGCATTGATGGCTATAAGGCCTCCGTACCGCCACGCCTTGCCACACTGGAAGCCACCCTGCCGCCCGAAACCGTCAGGAACGAACTCACACCTCTCAAACAGGCTATTGAAACCTTCAACAGCGAGATGGCGCAAACCGTTGCCGCCATGTCCAATCCGGCCCTGCTGAACCAGACACGCACGGAAATCGCTAGCACCGCCCGGCTGACGGATATTCGCAAAATTATCGGCAGGCTGGATCAGCAGGAAGACGCGGTTGTCTTACAGCGTACACAGGCTGCAAATGCCGCATTCCATATCGGCGGACTGACCCTTGCCATCGGCGGGAGCCTGACCACCCTGATCTCTGCGCTTGTCGGCATGGGGCTGGTACGCTCCATCGCCACCCCCGTTGTCCGGTTAACCACCATCATGCGGACGCTGGCGGGTGGCAATACCAGCATCAACGTACCTGGCACCAACCGGCATGATGAAATTGGCACCATGGCAGGCGCCGTGGAGGTTTTCCGACAGGCCGCCATCGACAAGGCCCGGCTGGAACAGGAAGCCGAACAGACACGCCGCCAGCAGGAAGCCGAACGTCAGGCCGCACAAGAGCGGACAGAAGAAGCCGCTCGCCAGTTGAAGCTGGCCACAGACAGTCTGGCCAATGGTTTGCAAAAAGTGGCAGCAGGCGACCTGACTGTTCGTATCCAGACCACCTTTGCAGCCGAACTCGAGCCCCTGCGCGAGAACTTCAACCTGTCCGTCAAGCAACTGGGGCAGGCACTGCTTTCCGTCTCCGGCTCGGCCTACAGTATTGGCAATTCTACGGCTGAACTGGCTACTGCTGCCGACAACCTCTCCCGTAGGACAGAGCAGCAGGCTGCCACACTGGAGCAAACATCCGCAGCCCTGATGCAGATTACCCAGCGCGTGCAAAAAACAACCGAAGAAACCCAGACCGTCCATACAGTGGTCACAACATCCCGCTCTGATGCCGAACATGCAGAAGACGTGGTGAACAATGCGATAGAGGCCATGACCCGCATTGATCAGTCCTCACAGTCTATCGCAAAAATTGTTGACATGATCAATAACCTTGCCTTCCAGACCAACATTCTCGCACTCAATGCCAGTGTAGAAGCCGCGCGTGCGGGGGAAACCGGGCGCGGTTTCGCGGTTGTCGCTGGAGAAGTCCGTAATCTGGCGCACCAATCTGCCGAAGCCGTCAAGGAGATTTCAGCCCTTATCTCCAGCTCTGGCGAGCAGGTTAAGGCTGGTGTCTCATCCGTGGTGGAAACCGGCGATGTGCTGCACCGTATCGTCGCACAGGTGAATACAATTGGAGACCTGATTTCGAACATTGCGGGCGCGGCCCATGATCAGGCCAGTAGCATCTCGCAGTTGAATGTCGCCGTGAGCAGTATGGAACAGACAACGCAGCAGAATGCGGCTGTCGCGGAAGAAAGTGCCGCAGCAAGCCATACGCTGGCCATGCAGGCCGGAGAACTGGAAAAACTGGTCAAGCAGTTTGATCTGGAACAAACCGGCCGCTACCTGTCCGATACGGCCTCTGCCCGCCGGATTACCCGCTGATTGATCCAGCGCAGCTTTCATCCCTCGTGCGCATTAAACCGCATGAGGGATGAAAACAGACAGAGCTATCAGGCCGTGCAGGCCTGCGCGTCTTCCACCGCGCGGTTACGGCGCTCCATCATCTGGGTATGCCGATGCGCTTCAGGCGAAATCCGCAGGCAGATCGTGAGAATGGCCGACACGAAATAAAGCGCGACAAAAGTCCAGATCACGCCTTCCATGCCAAACCCGAAGGTTGACTCGCACACGCCCACCACAGCAGGGCCAAACCATGTGCTGGCCCCCGCACCAAGGCCCAGAATGGACAGGGCAGCCGCTTTTTCCTTAGGGCAGATCAGCGGCATAAGGCCCGACATAGGCACAAAAGCCGCAACCGTTCCGCCGTAAACAAAACCTGCCAGAACCGCCAGCGTGAAGTTACCCGGATACCAGAGCGGCACATAGTAAAACAGCGGAATGGTTACACAGCAACCAAGGCAACCACCGACGGCAACCACAAAACGGTGGCCAAGACGATCAGCCAGCATACCCGCGACAAGGTTGAAGAGAATATTCCCAAGGAAGATGATGGACAGAAGGTCCAGCCACTGGCCTTGCGAATAATGAAGCTGATCCACAAAAAATGCCGGCATGATCGCCAGAAATGCATATTCAGAGGACGTGTTGACGGTACGGATAAGCCCGGCCACCAGTGTTTTTGGTTCGCGCCACATAATGCTGATCGAGCCAAAAAAGATAGCCTTGCGGTCCACATTGCCACGCGCAAGAGGACGGCTACCCGTAGGCTCACGCACAAACAGCAGCGCGATAAGGCCACCGGCAATCACCAGCCCCAGAGAACTCCAGAACGTAGCCAGTTCGCCAATGGCAGGAATGGTGTAGCGCGCAAACTGCGAACCAAGCGTAGGCAGCCCCGCCGAAAACGAAAACCAGAACCAGCCAGCAGCCGAGCCCAGCATACGCGCAGGTGTTGCCGCAGCAATCCACACTAAAAACCCATAGGCAAACAGGGGATAAGCAAAGCCACGCAGGGTATAGAACAGCAAAGTCAGGGAGAGATTATCCGGCCCGAGGCCGAAGGCAAGAAACCCGACTTCCAGAACGGCCCAGAGCAGCAATCCCGCCCACATGGTGCGCCGCGGCCCATAAAGATCGGATAATGGCCCCGCCAGCCAGGCGGAAATCATGACTGTAACACCATAGGTGGTGAACATCAGGTTCACATCACCCTGTGTATGCCCATGGTGCAGCATATAGGTGTCGAGATAGCCAGCCTCAACGCCATCACCCACCATAAAGAGCAGCAGGCCAACAAAACCAAAGAAAAGAGGCTGAGGAATACCAAGCAGGCCGGCCAGTCCGCGCGACGGGCCGGAGGAAGTCTCTGACAAGACACAATCTCCCTGAAACCTGACAGCAGCCTGCAGGGCATCAATGGCCCTGAAAAAGGAAAAAGGCTGCGCCGTGCATGACCCCTACGAGAGCGCTTGGGATCATTTGGATAGACACGCGGGCAAAGGCCACACGCCACGAAAATATTGACACAATGATTCTTGGTGTCTGACAACAAAGCTAACAGATAAAAAACACAATTTCAACCATATATCTCCATATTTTATAGTACTTATTTATAAATAAGAATCAAATAACGAGAGAAATTAACTGGTAAATTTATTTATTATTTTCAAATATAATCGCATGCCGTTATTTTTATTTTTTAAATCTAAAAACAAATTCCCAAGAACAAAAAAATATTGTTATTGATCTCTTGCCGTATCAATCAGCAAACCCAACCATGCTGATCCACCCGGCACACAGATGGAAACGCACGGAAAAATAATGCCGAGCGTTTCCAATACTTTGTTATTTTATAACAAGTTATTTCTCAGAGATGTTTTTACGAACAACCTCAAGCATCTGCTGTGCAATCAATGCGTGGGCCTGTTTTGTCGGGTGGTATTCATCCCACCAAAATGCCGCATCTGGCGTAGCACAGGCTTTACCGGGCGCAGGCAAGGTTGGCTGGCAGGGATGCACCGTATCCGTCAAATGGTTAGCCTGTGCATTGGCTAGCAAGGTTTCTGTAACAGCACTCCACGGAAACCAGATCAGATTCACCCCGGTTTCCGTCGCAACCGAAGCCAGCGCCTGTCGGGTTTTACGGTCATAATCCGCCTCGAACAGGCGAGCCTGCGCCGCGGCATGCGGCTCCTGTGCCACGGCAGGCACACGGGCCAAATTATAGGCCCCAAGAATAAGAAAATTCCGCGCACCATGATCATGCAATATCTGAACTGCATCTTTCATATCCTGCGCGCAGCTCTGGGCAATATCAGCCAGCGCTTTAGGCGAGGCCATATCAGTATGCAAAAAGAAATCATTCGCTGACGCGCCCAGAACATACAGAGCACTGGCATCCAGCTTGCGCCCCTGTGCAACAAAGGACAGTACCTGCCCGCGCAGCCCGGTATCACGCCATCCATCAAGCCATGTGTAATAATTACCACTCCCGCACCGCGCACCCCCCACGGCTACATTGGTCATGGTGGCGCCCAGCGCATGCGCCAGATCTTCCACTGCCGTTGGGCCATTACTCCAGCGGCCGTTCCAGTACAGACCCGCACTCTCTTCGGCTGGCAGAACCGTGGCCTGTGGCATTTTCGCCTTAACCGCTTCGGTTGAAACAGCACGGGCAGCCCCATTATCACTGTAGCTGTCGCCAAAAACATACAGTGCTTTAAACGGCACCTCCGCCGCCCTAAGCTGTGCCTGCAACAGCAGGGGAGCCAAACCGGCAACCATACACAGTCGGGAAATAACTCTACGCATGAACGCATGCTCCGTGTCATGTTCTGGATCAGAACAACCCTGCACGCTTCCGTTCTGACAAAGCTAGAATGCAACAGCCTTACCAGTGTCTGTTTTTTTCGTAACCCGTACAGATAACCTCGCCCGGCTTCTGCCCATAACGGCCTACCCCACCGGAGTTCGCATGCACGTTACCCGCCTGCCCACCCTGCCCCATACGCGCAGGGCTTTTGTACGAAATGCGATGATACTCGGCGGCACAGGTGCGTGGTGGCTCCACGCGCCAGCACAGGCGGCCCCTCCGGCCACACGTTTTTCCGCAGTTGAGCACCTGCTTGAAAACGCCGTTACGACAGGGCTGGTTCCCGGTGCGGTCGCTACCATTGGAGGTCAGGGGCAGGTGATGTGGCGCGGCGTGTTTGGCAACAGTGCGCTGCTCCCCACCCCGGCCCCCATGCTCTGGTCTACCCGGTTCGATATGGCCTCTCTTACCAAGGTGCTGGTCACGGCTCCTGCCATCATGCAGTTACAGGAGCGTGGCCTGCTGGCACTGGATACGCCGGTCTGGCGCTACCTGCCGGGCTTTGAGGCTCAGGGCAAACAAGACATCACCCTGCGGCTCCTGCTCACCCATTATTCTGGCCTGCCTCCTGATCTGCCACTGGACACCCCATGGCACGGACAGACACAGGCCGTGCGTCTTGTCATGGACACGCGCCCGACCAACCCACCGGGGGAGCGGTTTGTCTATAGTGACATCAATTACATCGCACTCGGGCTGATTGTTGAAAGGCTGAGCGGGCTTTCTCTTGCCACCTATGCCGAGCGCAATATTTTTACCCCTCTGGGTCTGCACCACACAACCTTCCTGCCCAAGCCGGAGGCACCACCCGCCATAGCGCCCACACAGTACGATGAAAACGATCATATGCTGCAAGGCGTTGTGCATGACCCGACCGCCCGCCGCATGGGAGGCGTTGCCGGACATGCCGGACTCTTTTCCTGCGCACAGGACATGATTCATTACACACAAGCAATGTTAGACAAACGTGCGGGCCTGCCAAGTCCTTTTCCGTTGCAGACGCGCACACTCCGCCTTATGTCCACGCCACAGCAGCCACCGGGCAAAACAGACCTGCGTGGATTGGGATGGGATATTGCCACCCATTACTCGACCCCACGAGGCGACTATTTTCCAGAAAATTCATTTGGTCATACAGGATTTACAGGCACATCCCTATGGTGCGTGCCGGATACACGCAGCTTTGTCCTGATCCTGAGCAATCGCGTACACCCACGTGGCGGGCACTCCATTGTTGCCCTCCGGCACGATGTTGCCACTGCGGCGGCTCTGGCACTCCATGCCCATGCGGCACCAATGACACCCTGATAAAACGCCATGCTGTGGGTCATTCAGGAAAACCACACAACTGTGTGATTCCTGCACCACTCGGCATCCATATTCGCCTGTATATAGGTTTATGCACACGAAGATATAGACAGATACCCCCCCTCCCGGCAGAAGACGCGCACCATTCCCTTGCACGAGGCGAAACCCACCATGTCCATGCCCAGCCGCCACCAGCTTCTGTTTGCCTCTGCCGCTATCAGTAGTTTTCTGTTTGCAACAACAGTACAGGCCGCCACACCCAGCGCGCAGCCTGCCAAAGACACACAACCAGCCGCCAAAACCTCAGCCACACACAACAGCTCTGCGGACACCCCGACCACAGCCCCTATTGCCGGTATTCTCGACGGTTCAAATGGCGAGACCATCAATGTTCATGGTCGCCATGCCGCCGATGGCACGGGCGCCAAATACATGAACAAGATTGTCTATCTCGGACCACTGGGAAACCGGGATACGCTCGATACCCCCTACTCTGTCATGGGGGTGCCGCACGATGTGGTGGTCAACCAGCAACTGCGCAACATCAACGATATGGCGCAATATCTGCCCTCCGTGCAGCTTGAAATCCGTGGCGACCCGAATACATCCCGCCCGCAGTCACGCGGGTTCGAGGCTGACGTGGTGGCCAACTCGCGTCTGGACGGGCTGAATGTTGTCTCCACCACGCCTTACCCGGCGGAATGGGTCGATAACCTGCAGGTTCTAAACGGTCTGGCTGGTGCCATGTATGGGCCACAGAACCCGGCCGGTGTGTTTGAATATACCCTCAAACGCCCGACAGACCGCCGCACCGAACGTCTGTCCGTTGGGGTGGATTCCATCGGCACCCCTACGGTCAATGGTGATATTTCAGGCCGTATCGGTAAAAAAGGCTGGTTTGGTTACCGCCTGAACATGCTCCACGCTGATGGCACAGCCTATACCGAAAATAGCTGGATCCGCCGTGAAATGGTCAGTGCGGATTTTGACATCCATCTGGACGACAAAACCGTTATCGAACTCGACGCCAGCCATTATACCTATGCTGAACGCGGAACCGCGCCAGCCTTTGGTATCAATGCCAGCACACAGGTTTCCCAAATCCCCACGGCACCAGACCTCAGCAATTCCATCGGTGCGCCGTGGAGTGGCTTCAATATGGAAACCAATACCTTCCTCGCCAAAATCAAACACCAGTTCAACAAAAACTGGAGTATTACTCTTGGCGGTCTGTATCAGGATGCCATACGCTCTTCCTTCCCTTCCTCTAACACGATCATAAACAACAACGGGAAGTATACAGAAACACCATCAGCAGCGAAAACCGCCAACGATTTCAGAGTTGGCAGTAACATGGCCTATTTGAACGGTCGTGTTCATACTGGCCCACTGACACATGATCTGGTCATTGGCACCAATGGCTACATGATGGGCAATTATAACCCGACCAGTTGGACCACATACTCAGGCGCATCTGGAGGGGGATACCTGGATGGCGCGCATGATCATGTCGGGTCACAACCCTATTTCAGCGGACGTTTCAAATCCGCCAGCATCACTAGCCAGTCTCTGATTGTGGGCGATACAATCAAAATCAACAAGCACTGGTCAGTCATGGGCACTCTGTCATGGAGCTGGATCAATCAGGAAAGCCGGAAGACATCGGCTCCCAAAGGGGCCAACTACACGATACCGGGGGCTTTTGTGAGCAGCTCTGTTTCTGCGGCATTCAGCCCTACCGCAAGCGTTATGTACAAGCCGACTGAAAACCAGACCATTTATTTCACTTATGCTGACTCGGTACAGGCTGGCCCAAGCTCCAATGCCTCTGCTGCCAATCCTTATACGACCCTACCGATCGCCCACTCTCAGGAATATGAAGTAGGATACAAAATCCGATATGGGAAAATGCAGTTCAATGTAGCTGGGTTTCGCATGACATCACCTTATGCGGCGAGCATTTGCGCGACAAAAGCCTGTTCCGGGGCCTCCGGTTCGCTTCTTTATGCTTATGCTGGCACACAACGCAATTACGGTGTGGAAGCACAGATTTCAGGCGAGATATTGCCCAACCTGTCTGTTCTGGCAGGCATGACATGGCTGGATGCCGAATTGCTTAACAGCAACGTGACAGCCGCTGTACCAGGCACAAACGGCACAAAAACCGTTTCGGCCAATGGCAAGGAAATCGTTGGTGTAGCCCCGCTACAAGCCAATCTGCTTCTTGATTACCGCCTGCCATCTTCGCTGGGAGCCTTCGCCTCTGGCTGGGCTTTCAATGCCAATGTCCATTACATGGGCAACCGTGCTGCCGACATGACAAATACGCTGCATACCGGCTCGTACACCACTCTAGACCTTGGTACACGCTATGCTTTCCATGTTCACCACTTCCCGTGGGTTGTTCGTTTCGGCGTAAGCAATGCTACAAACGAACGGTATTGGGCTTCCGTCTATACCGGCTCGCCGGGTGCTACCAGTGGTTCAGCAGAGAGCCTTTATGCAGGTCTGCCGCGTATCTACCACTTCACCTTTTCAGCCGAGTTCTGATGAGCGCTGCGAGGTAAGGCCATACCCTTACCTCGCCCCCGCTACCGATCCTCCACACCATTGATCGTATACAGAGCGAAGTCATTCCAACCCGTATAGTCCGTAGCCATGGTTTTTCTTCAGGCTGGTTTTCGCTAAACACTGATCTGTCAGGGGCCATAACCTTGACGTGGCTTGCGCCAGCGCTCAAGGAGAAAGCCACATCTGATAAAATGTTCGGCACGCACAAATCAGGACACGGCAGACATGGTGAGCAAGACAACCGGGCAGAATACCCCCGCGACATCAGCACGGCGCAAACGCCGCGCACCCGAAGAATCCATGGCTCTGCTAACAACAGAATCCCTCGATCTGTTCGCCAAAAACAATTATTCATCCGTTACAATCAAGGATATATCCCGCTCAACGGGCATCAATTCCGGCCTGATCTATTATTACTTCAACAACAAGTCCGACCTATTCCTGAAGACAGTGGAAAAAGCCACGCAGGAAGCGCTCAGAACGTTTGAAGAAGAAAGCCGGAACAACCAGACCCCAACCGATACCATTACGGGCTGGATACAGATACACGCCACCCACTACATCATGCTGCAAAAGCTGGCCAAAGTCAGTCTGGACTACGCCACAACCCATGAGCGCGAAGACAGGCTGGATCAGGCCATCCAGCGCTTTTACCAAAAAGAATTCGAAATACTCGACCACGCAATCGTAGCAGGCATGCAAAGCGGAGAGTTCCGCACGGTGGAACCGCGCCAGATTTCCACCTTTATCTCCACCTTTCTGGATGGCTGCCTGTTCCGCTCCTTCATGTTTCCCGATTTTGATTACAGGCAATCCATCAACGATCTGGTGGACATTATTCTCAGCCATCTCAAAGCCTGAAGGTTTTACAGGGGCCAAACAAAAAAAACGGCGCGTACCCTGTGGCACGCGCCGCGCATTGGGCGCTGTCTGGCAGCGCCCAGCCTGAAACAACGGCTCAGAACATCGAAGCGTAACGCTCGATTTCCCACGGTGAGATGCTCAGGTGGTAGCTGTTCCATTCTTCCAGCTTGTAGCGGACGAATTCTGCCTTGAGGCCAGCCCCCAGAACGCTTTCCACAAACGGGTCTTCATCAAACGCCGCC
Organism: Acetobacter suratthaniensis; assembly: GCF_017377745.1. Classification (GTDB taxonomy): domain Bacteria; phylum Pseudomonadota; class Alphaproteobacteria; order Acetobacterales; family Acetobacteraceae; genus Acetobacter; species Acetobacter suratthaniensis. Next base: position 13,562 of record NZ_JAFVMG010000012.1, read on the forward strand.
ACAGCTTCCTGCAGGGTCTGCGGCAGGAACTCGATCCCGCGTTCCGCACGTTCCTGTTCGGAAATTTCGTACAGGTTATCTTCATTCGGCGCACCGGGGTCGAGCTTTTCGCGGATACCTTCCAGCCCGGCCGCCAGCACCAGCGCTGCCGCCAGATACGGATTGACCGCACCATCGGCATTACGGGATTCACAGCGACCACCACCCGCAGGCACACGCACCGAGTTTGTCCGGTTGTTTGAACCATAGGAGTTGAACACCGGCGCCCATGAGAAGTAGCTCATGGCCCCGCGCCGTACCAGACGCTTGTAGCTGTTGACCGTAGGCGCAAAAGCCGCACACAGGGCGCGCCCGTGCTTGAGAATACCACCAATGAAGTAGTAACCAAGCTGGGTCAGGCCGATACCACGGGGGTCTTCCTCCGGGCTGCACTGGAACAGGTTCTGCCCGGTTTTGACATCCGCCAGCGACATGTTGAAATGCGCACCATTGCCGGTTTTATCGGCAAACGGCTTGGGCATCATGGTGGCGATCAGCCCTTCTTCCTTGGCGTAATGCTTGGCCATAAAGCGGAAGAACGTCAGCCGGTCACAGGTGGTCAGGGCATCGGCGTAGTTGAAGTCGAACTCGAACTGGCCGTTGGCATCTTCGTGGTCGAAGGAATACAGATCCCAGCCCAGATCGTTGATACAGGAGGCCACCTTGTCCAGCCAGCTAAAGCTGTTAACAAAACCCTGCACGTCATAACAGGGTTTTACAAGATTATCCGTAGAGTCTGACGGCACCAGAGACCCGTCAGCCTGCGGCTTGAGCAGGAAAACTTCACATTCGATCCCGAGATTGAACTCAAAGCCCATGCTGCGCGCGATTTCGATCTGGTTTTTCAGTGCGACACGCGTGCTCAGCGGATACGGCTTGCCTTTGAAGGACAGGTCGGCCGGGATCCATGCCAGAGCGGGTTCCCACGGCAGTTGCACGATATGGGACAGATCGGGAATGGAAACCAGTTCGTCTTCATTGGGCTTCTGGCCCAGACCATCCAGCGCGTAGCCAGTGTAGCGTTCAGACCCCGCCGCCATGTGCGCCAGATGATCGACAGGTACAACCTTGCCTTTCTGCACACCATGAATATCGACATAAGCACCGATGCAGTATTTGATACCGCGTTCGGACATATCGGCCATCAGGCTTTTGACGTCCTGACCGCTGGAATTCACCATCCATTGCTTTGTCATTATCTTCTCTCCGTTGCTGTGCCGCTCTGCTGTGGCACGGGCTGGCGTTTCTGGTTCCTGCATATCAATTAATTGAACGTTTAATCAATAAGAAACGACAACCTGTATGCAGAAATTTTCAACATGCTGTTTTTAAAGTGTTTTTAGTCCTTCGCCCCGTCCGATTCCCCATCCAGCAGGCTGGCGACCGCACGGGCCAGCGGGGCCGTAGCCTCTGCAAACCGCCCCGGCGCCCCTGCACAATGCCCGTACCGGGTAACCAGAGGCCAGACATCCGCCTGACTAATCCAGGCGGCTTCCATCCTGACTTCGGATTCAATGAAATAAGCATCATTAACCGAAGGCAGAAGCAGCACCTTGGCGGTAATATCGGCCAGATCCAGCACATCATCCCCCGGCCCGTGCCGGAAGGAAGCAGACTTCCATGTCCGCAGCACCGCCAGAAGATCCGCCGCATTCTGCTCCAGATGATCCTGCTCCCAATAACGCAGGAAACTTTCAAGCGTATGGTAGCCCAGCTCCCTGTACCCATGGGTACGGAAAAAATCAGGCGAATAGGCCCAGCCACAATAACTGCGGGCAAAGGCTTTGACTGTCGCAACAGGTGGCGCAGCAAACGTACCCTCGGCATAGCCTGCATCCGCCGTCAGGATGCTTTCCATGCCTTCCAGAAAAACCCTGTTCTGTGGCCAGCAGTTTGCCGTGGCGCAGGTTGCCAGAACCCGCCTGACATCCTGCGGATACATAGCCGCCCAATACAGCGCCTGCATACCGCCCAAAGACCACCCAGCAACCAGAGGCAGGCTTTCAATACCGAACTGTTCGCGTAGCATCCGGCGCTGGCAGCGCACGTTGTCACGCATATCCACCAGCGGAAAAACACCACCGCCATACGTGCTGGGCGATGTGGATTCGCCCGCACCCAGCAGCCCCGGCGTAATCACGCAGTAGCGATCGGTATCAAACACATTCCCCGGCCCGATCAGCGGGGCATAGGATGCAGTGCTGCCACCATAATAAGCAGGCACCAGAATACAGTTATCGGCTGTATCGGACAGTGTGCCCCACATACGCCAGGCCAGCCGTGCATCCTGCAGGATCTGCCCGCTCGCCAGCCGGACATCGCCACAGGAAAAATATCCGCTTTGCATTCTTTCCCGTTCCCCCAGCTTTGTGTGCTGTATTGTCTGATTACGTTCGATATTCAGCTTCGCAGGGGGAAAAGGTCAATTATTAATTGTTTAATTAATGATTTTTCGTCCCTCCAAAACCACAGGAGAAAGCGATGGTCACCAGACCCCGCACAAGACTGGCCACTCTGATGATCACAAGCGCCCTGATCGGTGCCGCAGCACTTATTGGCTGGAAAGTCGTCGCCCGCCCAGAGCAGGCCCGCCTGCCTCTGGCCAGCAGCTTTGGCCCCACCCCCACGCTTCCATCCCCCAACCCTACGCTGGTGCCAACAATCAATGTTGCAACGCCTGTCGGCTGGGCAAAAGAGCAGACACCACAACCCGCCCGAGGGCTGGCGGTTCATGCTTTTGCCACGGGTCTGGATCACCCGCGCTGGCTGTACACCCTGCCCAATGGCGATATTCTGGTGGCGGAAACCAATTCGCCCGGAACGGATATTGATACAATCAAGAACAGGGCAGCCCGTTTTGTCATGGGCTGGGCCGGTGCTGGCGAAAAAAGCCCGGACCGGATCATGCTGCTACGCGATACGGACGGCGATGGTGTAGCGGATACGCGCACGGTGTTTCTTGAACACCTGCACTCTCCCCTTGGCATGGCGCTGGTCGGGCAGACACTCTACGTTGCCAATGCCGATGCCATTATGGCGTTTCCCTACACATCTGGAGCGCTTTTTATCCATGATGCTGGCACCAAAGTAGCCGACCTGCCTTCGGGTTATAACCATCACTGGACTAAAAACCTGCTGGCCAGCCCGGATGGGCAGTTTCTTTATGTCACGGTCGGCTCCAACAGCAACGTGGCCGAACATGGCATGGAGGCTGAAGAAGGCCGTGCCCGGATCATGCAACTGGAACTGGCAACCGGCAAACTGACCCCTTACGCTACCGGCCTGCGCAACCCCAACGGTCTGGGATGGGAACCCCAGACAGGTGCACTCTGGGTTGCGGTCAACGAGCGTGATGAAATCGGTAGCGATCTTGTGCCCGACTACATTACCTCTGTCCGTCCCGGTGGGTTTTATGGCTGGCCCTACAGCTATTATGGCCAGCATGTGGATACGCGCGTGCAGCCGCAACGGCCAGACCTCGTCGCCAGCGCCATCGTGCCTGACTACGCTCTTGGCTCGCACACGGCGTCCCTCGGTCTGGCTTTTTCCGCCAATGCCACAGCACTCCCCGAAACATGGCGGCATGGCCTGTTCGTTGCCCAGCATGGCTCGTGGAACCGACGCCCCAAAAGCGGGTATCAGGTGCTTTATATTCCCTTTGCCAATGGCCAGCCGGTTTCTCTGCCAACGCAGGTGCTGGGTGGCTTTCTTAGCGCGGATGATACCCACGCACACGGTCGCCCCGTAGGCCTGACAGTGGATGGCGCGGGCGCGCTCCTTGTCGCAGATGATGTGGGGGGCGTGGTGTGGCAGGTCAGGGCTGCTCCCTGAGCGCTTGCCCTAACAGAAAAGGGCGGGGTTCATGGAACCCCGCCCCTTCTCACACAGCCTGAAAGAGAAGGCTTATTTGGCCAGTTCGTGAATAATGGCCGCATCGATATAAGTGTCGATATTCTGAGGGGTTTTGTAAACTTCGTATTTTACATTGAAGTTATCGGCATTCTGGGTCGAACCATAAATGGAGGCCAGCGTGTCGTTACGCTCATAAACCTTCTGGTTGTCTTCCAGCGTGAGCAGATGCGTGCCCTTGAGCAGCTTCTTGTAGCCAGCGGGTTCAAGCCCCACACGACGGGACATGATATCCAGCGCTTCAGGCTGGGTCTTGGGGTCTTCGATAAAGGCCACCACGCGCTTCCACACGCCCACAACCTTTTTCCATTCCTCCGGGTGAGCCTTGAGGCTTGCCGGATCAACCGCCAGCACATCGTAAATCAGGCCCGGTGCATCATGCGAGGTGTAGATGGGCCGCGAACCCGGCACCTGCCGCAGAGCCTGTCCGGCACTGGGCTGCCATGCGCCAATGCCCGACACATCGCCCGAAGCCAGAACCTGCGGCGTTTCGTTGGTTTTGGTATCAACCAGCGTAATGTCGGTTTCCTTCATGCCTGCGGCCTGCAGGGCATTGAGCAGCAGCAGGTGATCCACCAGCCCGCGTTCAACACCAACTTTCTTGCCTTTAAGGTCTTTCACGCTGGTTACACCCGGTGCGCCAATGATCATGTCATTGCCGTTCGAGTAATCGCCTACCAGCACGATCACACCCTTATGGCCACCGGAGCCGGTTACCAGCACATCACCATTGGTCGCGGTTACGGCATCGAGCTTGCCGGAGGCGAAAGCATCGAGTGATGCGGAATAATCGAACCACTGGAAGGAGACATCCACGCCCGCTTCCTTGAACCATCCCTTATCCAGTGCAACCTGCCAGGCCACCCAGCCCGGCCAGTCGCTGTAGCCAACCTGGAGCGGCGCGGCCTCGGCCTGTGCCAGACTGCCCGCCACGCCACCTACCGCGACAAGGCAGCAGGTCATGAGAAAGTTGCGAAACCTGGATCCTACGGTCTTGGTCTTCATCTGCATGACTCTCCTTCAATGTTGTTCCGTAAAAGGAACAATATAGACAAACCTTTCCCCACTACAGGCTTTACGAACCTGTTGGGGGAAAACCATCCTCCATAGTGGCCTGACACCATCATGGAACACTTCGCCCCGGCAGGGAAAGCACCGCCTGCATGCAGGCCGCATTTTCCCTGCCACCAGGGGTCAACTCATCCGTGCAGCCTTATCCAGCCTGCCTGGTTTGCAGGTAAGCTTTCCAGCCACCCAGCGCCGTAATGTCCTGCCCTTTGCTGGCGAATGCCTCGGCGCACAGAAAGCTGTCCACTTCCTGCCCATCCGCAAGGGAAATGCGCCCGATAGCCATAGGTTGCGGCACCGAGGCCACAAAACGCCCGAACCCGGCCGCAGACAGTTCGTAAATTTCCACTTCCAGCCCCGGCCCCTCAAATCCGGGCTGTCGGAACAGGCCCGGCTTGGGCGGCGTGGAAGCAGGCAGAGCAAATAGCCGGTAATCCGTAGCCGTGCGGGTGGTACGCACCAGCACGGCATTTTCCTGCTCAAGCTGATAATGCAGCGGCAGGCCTTTAAGATGTGCGCCTACAACCGCAAGACGCAGCGTGCCTTCCGCTGCCGGGCGCGCCGCCTCATCCGCCGCACCAACAGCCACACGCGCCAGACCGGCCCCGGTCTGGCTGGCGGCATGGAAGCGCCCGGCCAGCAGGCCCAGATCATGATCAGCAAAAGCAGGGGCCACAAAGGTTACGCCAAAAGGCAGGCCATCATCGCGAAAAGCCGCAGGCACCGCACAGGCCGACATATCCAGCAGGTTGACGAAATTGGTGTACACCCCGTGCAGGCTATTGGCTGCCACCGGCTGTGCGGCCACTTCCGCACGGCTGACAATTCTTGGCATGGTGGGCAGCAGCATGACATCGAACTGCTGCCACATCTGCGCCGCCACCTGCCGCAGTTCATGCTGGCGATACGCCGCACGGAAGACATCTGCGGCACTATAGTTCCGGGCCGAGCCGATGATACCGGCCACGGTTGGGTCCATTGCCGCTTCATGCGCGGTAAAGAACGGCTCTATGGCAGCCAGACGCTCCACCACAAAGGCGCCGCCGTATAGCAGTTCCGCCGTCTCGCGCAGGGGCGTGTAATCCAGTTCCACAGCAACACCGCCCAGCGCCTCGCACCGGCTGATCGCCTGCTCATACAGATCTGCGTTCTGGGTATCGCCATCGAAAAAGCGATCTTTATGCGCCAGCACGCCAAAGCGAAATGTCTGCTGCGGCAGGGCATGGTGTTGCATGGGGCGCGAATACGGTGCGGCACTATCCCACGCAGCCGCCTGCGTTTCGACTTTCAGCGCATCTGCAACGCTGGTTGCGAAAATGGACACACAATCCAGCGAAAGACAGGCCGGTACCACGCCGGTCGTGCTCAGTGCGCCGCGTGTGGGTTTAAGCCCGACAATGTTGTTAATGGCCGCAGGCACCCGGCCCGAACCCGCCGTATCGGTTCCCAGCGAGAACGAGACAAGGCCCGCCGCAACCGCAACACCCGAACCCGAACTCGAACCACCCGACACATAGCGGTCGTCAAACACGCAATGCGGCTGACCATAGGGAGAGCGCGTACCCACAAGCCCGGTCGCGAACTGATCGAGATTGGTTTTGCCAATCATGATGGCACCAGCAGCCTCAAGCCGGGCAACAACTTCGGCACTGGCCTGCGGCACATAGGCAAAATCGGGACAGGCCGCCGTGGTGGGGTAGCCCGCCACGTCGATATTGTCCTTGACCGCAAAGGGAATGCCATAAAGCGGCAGACTGTCCACCGGCTGGGTTTCAAGAAATGCAGCCCGGGCCAGCAGGGTGTCACGCTCTGCGCGGGCAATCCATACGGCGGGGTCCTTGAGGGCATAGGCGTCCACCCGCTCCAGCACCTCTGTTACCAGTGCGGTCGGGCGCAGCATGCCAGACCGGTACGCGGCAAGGATTTCATCAATCTGTAGCATGGCTGGCAAAGTCATGATGCCCTCTCCTGATTCCCTGTCCACCGTGGCGCGGCGGCAAGCCACGCCACGGATTTTTTCTAGTTTTCGGTGCGGATCACCATAACGCGCTCACCCCCGCGCACTTCGCGGCCCTTGCGGCACAGGATTTCCACCACCTCACCCGCGACGGGAGAAACCACTTTCATTTCCGTCTTCATGGATTCAATGATGACAACCGCATCGCCCACAGCCACCCGGTCGCCCACGGCCACGGGGATTTGCCACACACTACCCGGCACGGGGCTGTCCACAGCGGCGTGGCCTTCGGGCAGAGCGCTTTCTTCTGCCTGCGGGGTGGAGGCTTCTTCTTCAAACGTGTCCAGACCCTTGACGATCCAGTCCTGCCGCTCTGCCTCATAGGCCGCCTGCTGGCGATCCTTGGCGATACGGATTTCCTCCTCATGCTCGCTCAGGAATGCGCGATATTCCTTCAGGCTGAAGGTCGTCTCCTCGATCTGCACAGGGAACCGTCCATGCGGGAAGGCCGCACGTGCTTCCATCAGTTCATCATGAGAGACGGGGTAGAAGCGGATCTGGTCAAAGAAGCGCAGCAGCCACGGACGGCCCGGTTCAAACGCATCCGTGCTACGCCATGTGTTCCATACCTGTATGGTGCGGCCAAAGAGCTGATAACCGCCCGGCCCTTCCATACCGTAAATGCACATATAGCTACCGCCAATGCCCACCACGTTATCGGGTGTCCATGTGCGGGCCGGGTTGTATTTGGTTGTCACCAGCCGGTGCCGGGGGTCAACCGGCGTTGCCACCGGCGCACCCAGATAGACATCGCCCAGACCCATCACCAGATATGAGGCGTTGAAGATGATGTCCTTCACATCCTCAATCGAGGAAAGGCCGTTGATACGACGGATAAATTCGATATTAGAGGGGCACCACGGCGCATTGGGTCGCACCAGTTCCTGATACCGCTGCATGGCCAGCCGCGCCTGTTCATCATCCCATGACAGCGGCAGGGTTACGATACGGCTGGGCACCTCGATATCATCATCATTCTCGGGCAGCGCCTGTTCGATTTCGTGCAGGAGGGTCATCAGCACAGGCAGGGGCAGCACATCAGGATTGTAATGCACCTGCAGGGAGCGGATGCCCGGCGTCAGATCAACAATCCCCTGCACGTTCTTTGCCCGCAGGGCTTCAAGCATAAGCTGCACACGCAGGCGCAGGGGAATGTCGAGCACCGGCTCGCCAAACTCCAACAGCAGATATTGCTCACCCGCACGACGGTACACCACCGGCACCTTGCCTTCGGAACGATGGAGCACGGGGTCATCCCCCCCGACCGGCGCGGACAGGAACGGCAGCGACAGTGTGGGGGGCGTTACCCGATAAAAACGCACCTTGTCACCGGGGTGAAGCTGCCCCAGCTTCCACAGCTCATCGCGCACCACCACAGCCGGGCAGACAAACCCGCCGAGGCTCGGCCCGTCCGGCCCGAGTAGAATGGGCATGTCGCCGGTAAAGTCGATGGCGCCAATCGCGTAAGCATTGTCATGAATATTAGAGGGGTGCAGCCCGGCCTCGCCCCCATCTGTCCGCGCCCAGCGCGGCTTGGGGCCGATCAGGCGCACACCGGTACGCGCACTATTGAAATGCACCTCGTATGTGCTGGAAAAGAGGTCGGCAATATCGTCAGGCTGGAAAAATTCCGGCGCACCATGCGGGCCGTACAGCACGCCGATTTCCCACTCGCTGGTCAGAACCGGGCGTTCGCTTTCCGGCACCTGCTCGCCCTGCCCCTGTGCCGTGGTGGCATGGAAACGCAGCACATCGCCCGTACGCAACTGCCCTGTGGCATGCCCGCCAAACTGCCCCAGCATGAAGGTGGAGCTTGAGCCCAGATACTGCGGCGCATCAAGCCCCCCGGCAACCGCCAGATAGGTACGGTGTCCGGCACCCTTGATCTGCCCCAGAGCCAGTACCTGCCCGGCCTTTACCGGCACAGGCTGCCAGTATGGCACGCTCTCGCCATCCAGTGTCGCGGGCATGAATGCGCCTGTAAGCGCAATGGTGGCGGGGGCGTTAAAGCGCAGTACCGGGCCGGAAACCGTCAGTTCCAGAGCGGGTACACCCTGTTCGTTCCCTACAATCCGGTTTGCGAAGCGAAAATTACGGTCATCCATCGGGCCATTGGGCGGCACGCCCACATCCCAGTACCCCACGCGGCCCGGCCAGTCCTGCACGGTCGATTGCAGGCCCGGCGCCAGCACTTCCATAGTGCTGGGCGTATAGGGAAAAACATTGAGGAAGCCGGTTGTAACATCTCCCGCAATAACCTGCGGATGTGCGGTAATGGCACGCAGGTAATCGAGATTGCTTTCCAACCCATCCAGCCGTGTCGCGCACAGCGCATTATGCAGGTTGCGCAGCGCCTCCGCACGATCAGCCCCGGTGGCGATCACCTTGGCCAGCATGGGATCGTAATGCGGCGTAATTTCCGTGCCGGTTTCAACCCAGCCATCTACCCGCACCCCGGCAGGGAAAGAAACCTGCGTCAGCCGCCCCGTGGAAGGACGGAAGTTTTCCGCAGGGTTTTCCGCATAGATACGCGCTTCCACAGCCGCACCCACGGGGGAAAGGCTATCCTGTTCAGGCAGGGTGAAAGAACCATCCGCCTGGCGGATCATCCATTCCACCAGATCCACACCGAACGTTTCTTCCGTAACGCAATGCTCCACCTGCAGGCGGGTATTGACCTCAAGGAAATAGAAACGACTGGTCTGGGTATCGTAAATAAACTCCACCGTTCCGGCTGATTCGTACTGCACAGCGCTACACAGGGCTTTTGCCGCGCGCCGCAAAGCCTGCCGCGTGGCATCATCCAGCCCCGGGCCCGGCGTTTCTTCAATGACCTTCTGGTTGCGGCGCTGCAAGGAGCAGTCGCGCTCACCCAGTGTCAGGATACCGCCACGGCCATCACCAAAAATCTGCACTTCGATATGACGCGCACTGGCAATGAATTTTTCCAAAAAGACGCGGGCATCGCCAAAATTGTTCCCACCCAGGCGCGACACCGCCTCAAAACAGGCACGCAGGGCGGCTTCGTCCTGACAGACCTGCATACCGATACCGCCACCACCGGCCGTGCTTTTGAGCATGACCGGGTAGCCGATCCGTTCGGCCTCGCGCGCGGCATCATCCGCCGTGGACAGGATATCCGTACCCGGCAACAGCGGCACACCGTTTTCCTGCGCCAGAGCACGAGCGGTATGCTTCAGACCAAAAGCCCGCATATGTTCGGGCCGTGGGCCAATAAAACGGATACCCTCAGCCGCAAGACGTTCGGCAAACTCGGCGCGTTCGCTCAAAAAACCATAACCCGGATGCACAGCCTGCGCGCCGGTATCGCGGCAGGCCTGCAAAATGGCATCCATGTTCAGATAGCTCTGAGCAACCGCCGCAGGCCCGATCAGTACGGCTTCATCTGCCTCAAGAACGGGCGGGGCGAAACGATCCGCTTCGGAGCAGACAGCAACCGAGCCGATTTCCATACGGCGCAGGGTACGACCGATACGCCGGACGGTTTCACCACGGTTTGCAATCAGAACTTTCGTGAACATGTCTGGTCTTTCCAACAAACTTTACACGCCGGAACCCCGGCAGTTTCAGGCCGGAACGGCGTCGCTGATGATCACGCGGATAGGCGTGGGTACAAAGCCGTTACAGGGGTTGTTAACCTGCGGGCAGTTGGACAGCACCACCAGTGTGTCCATTTCAGCCAGCAGATCGACATACCCACCGGGGTCGGACAGGCCATCGTCAATCACCAGTTCGCCGTTTTCCAGAACAGGCACGTTCATGAAAAAATTGACGTTGCTGACAATATCACGCTTGCTCATGCCGTATTTTCCCACTTCAATCAGGAAATTTTCACGGCAGGCGTGCATGTATTTGGTTTCATGACCGAAGCGCACGGTGTTGGACTCGCAGCTACAGGCACCCGCCAGCGTATCGTGCCGCCCGCAGGTATCTTCTACCAGCGTCATCAGCACACGGCCTTCGTTAGAATAGAGCTTGGTGCCCTTGCCGATATAAGCAGAGCCCTGACTGATCAGCGTTTCCTGCGCGCTATAGCGTTCGGAATAGGTATGGGCATTATAAAAAAGCGCATCTACAGCCTGCTGGCTTTCAAGATCAATGATGCGCAGGGTCTGGCCCTTTTTCACCACCGCAGACCAGGGAGCCCGTGCAGGCACAAGCTGATCCAGCACGACAGAAGAAGAAACAGTGCTCATGATTTCGTGCCTTTCGGTTATCAGGCGAAAAGGGGATCGGTATTCTCGAAGCCGCGCTGTGCTTCTTCACAGAACGTGCGGCACAGATCATCCGCCGCCGGAGCGGGAGCCTGCCAGCGCACCACATCAATGGGGCCGGGTGCGAAGCTGGTATCCGGGCTGAAGGGGTGCGGGCAGTTGGAAATACCGACCAGAAGGTTCATTTCCGCGCGCAGATCCACAACACCACCGGGTTGTACGCTGCCATCCACCCAGGACAGCCCACCATCCGCCCCGACGCTGACATGCGAAAAGAACGAGATACAGGCAGGGACATCGCGCACATCCAGCCCATGCTTGCCTGCAATCAGACGCATATTGTTGCTGGTATTGCGCAGGGCGGCATTACCGAAATTACGTGCATTGGAAGACGGCGTGCTGCCCCCCATGATGGTATCGGACGTGCCACAGGTATCGTTAATAATGGAGGCCAGAACACGCCCCATATCCGAAAACAGCACACGCCCCGTGCTCAGCCGGGTTGTCCACTGGAGTTTGAGCGTATCGCCTGCATTAAAACGTTCGCTCAGGTCATCGGCATTCCACAGCATGACGGACACGCCCTTGTTGCCCGCCGTGTTGATCAGACGCAGCGCCTGACCACGCGGCACGAACGTGCTCCAGTACCAACCACCCGGCACGGTTTCGCGGTGCAGGACAGCGGCGTCTTCCATGGCGATAAAACCCTGCCCGGAACGCTCTGCACGTTCCTCACCCAGAGCGCGGTCACGCAGCTGGTTGTACCGGGCCCGGTACCATTCCGGACTTTGCTGATCAATCTGCATGGTTCTGTCCTTTTTATCCGAAAAGAATGCCGTGCCCACAACGGGTTTTGCACCACGGCACCACCATGAACTTATACAGTCCCCACATCGACCAAGGCTTCGCGTCCGACCTCGTGCAATGGGGGAATAAGAGAAGCAATCAGGTGCATACGGCCGGATATGACACCCGGAAGAGTTGAAAACCTGTTTGCAATTTCACGCAGCTTGGCTACTCGCCCCTGCACCAGCATGACTTCGAGCGTCTGGCGCCGGATCAGGTTGACATGCAGGGAGCTTATGACCTCGGCCAGATTCTCGTACTGCATATCGGCCAGCTTCTGCTGCAGGCCTGTGGTCGAGTTGTTGTAAAACAGCACGATTACACCAGCCATGATTTCTTCATCATCTTCCTGACGGCAATCTGTCAGGGCTTCGTGCAGAATATGCTGGATGGCCTGCGAACGGCTGACATACCCCTTGTCCGCCACCATGCCATCCAGTTCGCGCAGGATATGCGGCGGAAGCGAGACACTGATACGGCTGACCTGCTCTTCTGCTTTTTTGCGGGCCATCTGCCTTGCTCCCTTTTATTCCACCACATCCGTAACAAGTGTGAGAAGCGGCACTTCCGTTCCTTCAAACTCGTCGGGGGTTTCTTCTGCTGGTGTGTGAATGAGGGATTCCAGATGAGCCTTGGTCGCCTGAAATTCAGCACTGGTCATCTGTTCTGCCCGCCGTGGGCGCGATAGCGGCACTTCTATCACTTCTTCCACCCGGCCCGGATGCGCCTTGAGCACCAAGATCCGGTCTGCCAGATAAATGGCCTCATCGAGATCATGAGTAATGAACACGATGGTGATGTCGATCTTGCGCCAGATCTCCATCAGGTGGGTCTGCATCCGCACGCGGGTCTGGGCATCGAGGGCGCTGAAGGGCTCATCCATCAACAGCACGCGCGGCTGGGCCGCCAGCGCACGGGCAATGGCTACGCGCTGCTGCATGCCGCCGGAAAGCTGGTGCGGCAGGGATTCCGCAAAGCGCTCCAGCCCGATGGCCTGAAGCCACTGCATGGCCTGCCGTCGGCTTTCATCCTTGCTGATTCCGGCCATTTCCAGCCCGAACATAACGTTCTGGCACACGGTGCGCCACGGAAAGAGCGTGTATTTCTGGAAAACCATACCCCGGTCGGGGCCGGGGCCATCCACCGGCTTGTCATCCACCAGAATCCGCCCCGAAGACGCCTGCTCCAGCCCGGCCAGAATGCGTACCAGCGTGGATTTACCGCAACCCGAAGGCCCAACCACACACACAAACTCGCGGCGGTGGACATTCATGTTGATGTCTTCCAGCGCAACTGTTTCGCGGCCGCGCTGTGCAAAAATCTTGCCCAGATTTTCGACCCGCAGCACCACATCGCGATCCTTGATGCGGGCCATACGCTCCGCCACATCAGAAGGCAGCACGCGATAGTCGACTGTCGTACCGTTGCCTGCACTCATCACTCAGTCTCCTGCTTCCAGCGGAACAGAAAGCGCGCGGCAAAGCCGAGCAGCATATCCGTACCCAGACCAACGATCCCGATCAGCGCCATGGCGGCGTAAACATTGGCAAAGTGCTGATAGCGCGCCTGCTGGGTTATGAACCACGTAATACCCGAGGAGGTGCCGATCAGTTCCGCCACGATCAGATAGGTCCATGCCCAACCCAGCAGAATACGCTGGTCGCGGTAGAGATCGGGCAGAATACCGGGCACCACCACGCTGAACATAAGCCGCTTGCCCCGTGCGCCCAGTGTGCGGGCCGCTTCCATCAGACCAAAGTCGAGCTTGCGGGTGGTGTTGGAAATAACCAGAATCTGCTGAAACAGCGTACCGATAACGATAATGGCGATCTTGGGTGCATCGTAAATACCCAGAATGGCCACCATCAAGGCGCCAAAAGCCGGTGCGGGCAGATAGCGCAGGAAGTCCACCGAGGGTTCCACCAGCCGCGAAAGGGCAGGCAGCGCCCCACACAGAACACCCAGCGGCACCCCGATAACCGAAGAAATGACAAAACCCCAGAAAATGATCTGGATACTGTGCCAGAACGCCTGAAGGATGGATTTTTCCGGCCCACGGGAATCAGGCTGAACAAAAGCCTGCACAAAAGCGGAAAACACACCGCCGGGTGAAGGCAGATATACCGGATTGACCGCCACCCCTTCAGGGGCTTTCTGGCCAGCCGCGTGCATTTCCTGCACGGCGCGCTCGAAATCGGCACGCTTCATGCGCATGCCCTCTTCCAGATAGTCCTCGCCACCAGGATCTGTCACCAGCACCTGAGGGTGCCAGATGAACGGCACATAACTGACCGCACTCCAGAGCAGCAGCGGCAGCAGGATGGAAAGCCCACCCAGCACCACGCGGCTTTTGCGGCCGACCTTTCCGTATAGTGCCCATCCGGACATGCGTGACATCGCCCGCTCTCCCGTCCTGTCCGCTACCGTCTGTGCCAGCAGGCCCAGCGGCGCAATGTCATTCCCCGGCGCAATCCAAGAGCGAAATTTCTCTAGCAGATGGCCCTTTCAACCCCCTGCTTTTCGCCTTGGCGCCACCAAGGATATGCTCAATTAGTAATACCGTGTCAACAAATCGTATTACTCATTAGCCCAGAATGGCATCCAATTTCCACAAAAAACGTTCTGAATAGAGAATAAAATCCCGCCCCACACCCCCCTTAGCACCGTCCCTCACGCCTGATTTTCTTGAAAAACAAGGAAATGTCGCGCCCCCAAAACACCCTGCTGATACCCTGCCCGGATCACACCGGGCCGGATTGCAAACAAAAACACCCCTTCCGAATCCAGTCGGAAGGGGTGTCTGCAAACAGGGAGCCGGGGATCGCCCGGCTTGTGCGTTTTTTAACGCGCCCGGCGGAAGCGGATGATGCTGCGCGACATCTGGCCACCACCCCAGTTGGGCATAAGCCGCCAAGGGGTGATCACATCGGCCGTATTACCGCTTACGGTCACGGTGCGCCGCTGCTGGGTGCCCACCCATTCGGGCGCCCATGCGGTTTCCACCTGCGTGATCCACTGGTTGTCTTCAATATGATAGCGCCCGATATAGGCCACCAGTGTCTGCATCAGCCGAGCGCGATCCGCATCGGTTCTGGCGGGCGTGCGGCCCGTGCCTTCAAGGTTAAAAGCCACCCAGTCGTCCGGTGTAAAGATCACACGACCGCGCGGGTGGTCCCCCATCGCGTCGATCAGTGCGCCGCTTTCCTCCTCCTCCACTTTATAGGAGACGAGTTCCCATGTTCCCACCAGGGCAGCTTTGAGCGCGGCACCGGTCAGGGGGGCACTGGTCGAGGGCGTAATGGTCTGACTATGGTTTGACATGATCTCTCCGCGGACGTGCTGTGCCGACATACATGTGGCGGCATCGTTCTTATCTGCTCTATTCGCCTTAGCGTTCAGCTATCCGCCGCGTTCCCTTGCCTGTGTTTCATCGCTATCGTTGTTGAAACATCAGAACACGGGCGCGCCACAGAATGGCCTTTGCGCTGGCTCACTATGTCTTGAACACGCATGGCACCGGTAGCCACAAAACCGGAAAAACGCTTTTGCGTAAGATGCAAAGATGGAGCATTTCATGGCTTACGACGAGATCAGTGACCTGCGCTTTTTTACGGTGCTGGTCGAGGCAGGCAGTATTTCCGCCACGGCCCGAAGCATGGGCACATCACCAGCCGTAGTCTCGCGCCGTCTCTCCCGCATGGAAGAACGTCTGGGCGCCAGCCTGATCGTACGCACCACACGCCATTTCCGCCCCAGCGAGACAGGCCGGGTCCTGTATGAACGCGGCGTGCAGATCATTGCTGATATTGATCAGCTTCAGAACGATCTGTCCATCGCAAATACTGTTCCGCAGGGAACACTCAGTATTGGCGCCCCGGTCGAGCTTGGCCGCAGGCAGATTGCCCCTTTTATCGCCCGCTTTAGTGAACGCTATCCCAAACTCAAAATCAGTCTGGCGCTGGCAGGCGAAGGCCTGCACGATTTCAGCGACTGCCTGGATGTTATCCTGCGGTTGGGCATGCCCGATACACAAGGGGCCACCGTAACCCTGCTGGCCACCACCCGGCGCGTGCTCTGTGCATCGCCCGCCTATATTGCCCGCGCGACACTCCCGCGCACGCCGCAGGAGCTGGTCAAGCATGACTGTCTGTGCCTGCGCCGCCACAAAACCATGACCGTGCTGAACCGCTGGGCTATCGGCGATGACGAGAAACGCGATGTCATCACCGTGCCGTCCCGCCTGTCCACCACCAGTTGCGAAATCATTCATGACTGGGCGCTGGCCGGTCAGGGCATTGCCTACAAACTGCTATGCGATGTGTCTCAGGATATAGAAAGTGGCAAGCTTATCCGTATATTCCCCGATTTATACGGAGAAAAAACAGATCTTTACGCTGTCATGCCGCCCCGCCACAATGCCAGCGCCAATGTGCGTACATTCCTGCATGCCCTGCGCGAATTCCTGCATGGCTCAGGCGGGTTCTGAAACAGGCCCGGCAATAAACAGCATGCCGGGCCATGGGCCTTAAAGATCAGCGGTGACCGAAAATTTAAAGGTTTCGGGATCACCCATGGTCAAGTTGCTCTGATAAACGGAAGCCCAGTAACGCTGGTTGCCAACGTTATCCACCTCGAAGCGCGTAGTAAGCGCCTTGCCATGCACAAGAAATGTATACCGCGCACCCAGATCAAACCGTGACCATGCAGGCAGGTGCGCGCTGTTAGAGACGTTAAACTGCTGCTTGCCCGTGCTGATGACACGCCCTATCAAAGTCAGCCCCTTAAGAAACGGCATGTCGTATTCAAGATTACCGTTAATGGTATAGTTAGGCACCCCTACAATGGTTTTGCCGTTATGCGCATTCGTATCACCACTGACCTGCTTGGCATCAATCAGGGTCAAGCCACCGTTAAAGCGCAGACCGTGTATGATTTCGCCATTAAACGTCAGTTCCATACCCCGGTTTCTCTGCTGTCCGTTCTGGGTATAGATCGTTTGGCCGGTATTACCGTAAGCCTCAACCATGCCCGAGGGCATGGCGGTCTGATAGAACGCAACCCCGGCAGAGAAACGGCCAATATCGTATTTGGCCCCTACCTCGTACTGCGTGCTCTGATACGGCGCAAACACCTGCCCGGCATTCACATAGCTCGCGCCAACGACTGTCCCCGCAGAGAGCCCCTGAATACGATTGAAATACAGGGCAACATGTTTGACCGGATGGATAACCAGACCAATAACTGGAGAAAATGCGTCTGAATTGTAAGTAGATTGCAGCTCTCCACTACCATACCCATAAGAATTGGAGAGAATGTTCTGATACCGGAAACCGCCGGTCAAAGAAATGCGATCATGCCAGAAGGTCATCGTATCTGACAGGAACAGACTGTACAGCTTGTTCCATGAAACCCGGCCCGGATCATTCATATTACCAAGGGCATAGTCTTCATTGGGGCTAAACTGGATTGGATTATACAGATTACCGGATGCACTTCGTGTACTCATTGCAAAAGCGCTGTCAGATTCTTCCCAGATGGCCGAACCCCCGGCATTGATTTCATGCTTGATGAAACCCGTGGTCACGTGGGCTCGCACACCCGCCTGAGTGGATTCGTTCATGACGTTATAAGCGGTGGCCATCGCTCCGACATCCCCCGCACCTGTGCGTGAATTGGAGAGAAGGGTTGTGGCATAATTACCCATTTCGTTACCGCTCTGGGCACCGAATTTTCCATAAACCGTCACATGCTTTCCAAAATCATGCTCGATACCCATCGTGCCGAACAGGTAGGAAAGATCCGAATAGGCCCAGCGCTGTCCCCAGTTTTTTGAAGGTGACATGAGCGAAGGTGCCGGCATGTCAGCTGTCAGGCCAGATACGACAATGGCACTGCGCCCACCAAAAACCTGCTGTTTCTGGTAGTTCATGTTCATGTTGATACGGGTATCGTCATTATGCCAGTCAAACGCACCACCCAGCGCGATATCGGCACGGCGTTCGCCATCAATCGGGGTTGAGCCATCCATACCCGCCGCATTGAAGCGAAAGCCATAAGCCCGATCGCGCCCGAACCTGCGGCTGATGTCAACCGCGCCACCACCCTGGGCACTACTGGTATAATCGCCCGTAACACGGGTTATGTCCTTTGCCCCGGCCCGCTTGGGCACAAGATTAACATTACCACCAATAGCAGAGCCACCGGGCGCCGCCCCGTTCAGAAACGCGCTGGCTCCGTTGAGCACCTGCACTGATTCATAAAGCTGGGGCGAAACAAGCTGGCGGGGCGTTACGCCGTACAGGCCATCAATGGCGATATCATCCCCATACAGGGTAAAGCCACGAATTTGGAAAAGCTGGGCATAATTACCGTAACCCGTGGTTGTTCTGACAGTCGGGTCATTCAGCAGCACATCTCCCAGCGTCTGGGACTGCTGATTGAGAATCATGCTTTCATTATAGCTGCGGATATTAAAGGGCACGTCCAGCCCTTTCTTATGCCCCAGCGCACCAAGATCGCCACCACTGGAAACATACATGCGGTTATTGCGCGAAGCCGTAACCACCAGATCCTCTTGCTTTGGTTGGCTAACAGCCTGAGCCGGTGAAGAGGCCTGCGCAGCCTGCCCCTTCGCCTGTTTGGACTTGGCCGCATCCGGCGCCGCCACAGCAGGCGACGATGCACGATCCTGCGCATGAGCAGCAGAAAGGGCAAGAAGCCGGGTAGGCGCAACCCCGGACAGTAAAGCAGAGACACAGAGCGTGTTCAGGCAAAGGGCACGGAAGCTCATGATGCAGACTCACGATGAAAAATTTTGTGACCCTTCTATTAGTTAAGAATGATTGTCAATATTATTTGGCGCATAGTGCCTGTGCCGCACCCGCTCAGGCCAGCCCGCACAACAGCCGCATGCACAGCATGCGCCTGCACGCTGCCATACCCATATAATAAGCCTAATAGGATGATAAAAAACGCAGAAACCAAACGGCAAGGCCGATTGAAATCTGCGCAAGACTGCCCGCCAGAAACATTATCCCGTGGGCCATAAACCCTGATCCGGCCCCCACATCAACAGGCGAAGGCTAGGGTTGAAACGTTAAAAATCGAGGACGCGCGTGTCCGCCACGGTTTTCAAGGTGAAAAAGGTGCGTGTTTGCCGGACAGACGGCAGGGTAATGAGCTTGGTCGCATGCAGGCGGTTGAAATCCGCCATGTCACGCACCCGAATCTTGAGGAAATAATCAAAATCCCCCGCCACCAGATAGCAGTCCAGAATGGAAGAAATCTGGCTGACCGCAGCCTCGAACTCCGCAAAGCTGTCCGGTGTTGAACGGTCGAGCACGACTCCCACCAGCACCAGCGTACCTAGATCAATTTTTTCAGCATTGATCATGCCACGCACGTTCGTGACGTAGCCTTCGTCAAACAGACGCTGCAGACGGCGATGGCACGTAGCCGGGCTGATATTGACCTCCTCAGCCAGGTCCGCATTGGAAATACGCCCGTTGCCCTGCAAAAGGCGAAGAATCTTCCGGTCGGTTCTGTCCAGCACATCCGCCATGATCAAATCTTCCGCATTTCCATATAAATCCGCACGATCATTCCGAACTTTTTTAAAACTTTCGATGAATACACTTAAACTTCAACAAAAAACGAAAGCACGTTCCAATACATTATCAGTATAGTTCTATCTGTTTTCCACTACAGAAGCCACCTGTATAAACATGCCAGATTTCCCTGCTTCCGGTCATCCGGTTTCTCCCTCTCACACAAGACAGTCCGTTACAAGACCGACAGGCAGCAATGCCGCACAGACCACCACACACGGCACTGCGCGTGCGCCCCATCTGATCTGCCAGGGGTTGGTGGCATCGGCGCTGTTTTCCACAACCTTTGTGCTGAACCGCGCCATGAGCCTGCACGGCGGGCCATGGGTGTGGAGCGCCACCCTGCGTTATATTGAAACCGCCCTGCTGCTAACGCTCTGGCTGCTGCTGACAAAAGGCCCAACCTATCTGGGCAAGCTGGGCAGGCTGTTTCTGCGCCGGATTGGGTTCTGGCTGGGGGCCGGTGGCGTTGGCTATGGCGTGTTCTATGCGTGCTGTTGTTTTGCCGCGAACCACGCACCGGGCTGGATTGTGGCGGCTACATGGCAGGGTACCATTATCGCCACCCCGCTTGTGCTGCGGGCCTTTGGAGAGAAAGTGCCCCTGCGCGGCCTTGTTTTTCTGGGGCTGATCTTTACCGGAATCATCGGCCTGAACATCAACCGCCTGATGGGCGGCGTGCCGCTGGAGCAGGTGCTGGCCGGGGTCATTCCACTGAGTGTTGCAGCGTTCTGCTATCCCGTAGGCAATCAGTTGCTCAACCGCCTGCGCCATAACACGGCGCCACTCTACAGCCCCCTGCAAGACCCACTGGCCGCCGTGCTACTGATGACACTGGGTGCTCTGCCATTTCTCATTGGTCTGACACTGATCATGCACCCCCCTGCACCCGACATGGAGCAGATTGCCACCACCGGCATGATCGCTCTGGTGGCAGGCTGCCTCGCCACACCGCTGTTTATTCATGCACGCAATACATCCTCAAACCCCTACCTGATCGCTGCTGTTGATGCGACGCAGGCTGGAGAAGTCGCTTTTACCCTGCTGGGAGAAAGCCTGCTGACCGGACACCTCTCTCTCGGCCTTGCAGACTATGCCGGGTTGGCGGCTGTCATGGGCGGGCTGGCCGGCTTTGCCCTGAGCGAGGAAACTGCCGCACAGGAGATCGAACAGGATAGCGGGGGCGATAACACCCCCACTCCGCACTAGAAGGAGAAAAATCTTTTAGTAAAGCGCATTAAACGCAAACTGGGGCGATACAACCCGCTCCGTATTATGCCCGGCGTAATAAACGGACACGCCAGCAATAATACCGTAGCGGGGGCTCCAGTTATATTCGACGGCTGGAGCAATCTGCCAGTCACCCGAAGGTGCGCCTGTCTGCGAGAGAGTTTGCCCCGTATTGGTGTAAGTGCCGCGCAGCTTTGTGCCGTTTGACCAGTCCCGCGCCACATCCAGCGCCAGAACCCAACGCTGGTTCAGCCCGTATTCAAGCGAAAAACCGGCCCCGCCATACATGCCGGGCTGCGCCCGCCCCTGAAAACCCTGCGTTGTGCCGTAGCTGGTCACATCATGCAGATGTGCTGTTGTCAGCGCCCGCCGGAATGTTGCCCACACACGCAGGCGCAGTTCATGATTATTGGGCAGCGTGTAAGTGGACTGCTCGGTCAAGGCCACACGATAGGTATAAACCCCGCTGCCCACACCATCCTGCGCACGCCCCAGACTGGAATAATCGCCCGTGGGAAAGGAAACACCCGTAATCAGGTTCAGGGTGGGGATATAGCGCGCAGGATCGGCTGTCAGGTAACGCCACATCAGATCCACTGGCACATCGCCCAGCTTCAATCCACTACTGGTACCCCCATCGTGCTTCCAGCGATAGCTTATGGTTGGCTCAGTCTGGATACTCAGTGTGTCCGTAATGGCGTATCGGTAAATGGTCAGGCTGGTAACCGACTGCTGGCGGGGTGACGTCATAGGCACGGCATCATTATGCGGGCCGATCATGCCCGATGGCACCGCGTAATACATATAAGGTTCCAGCAAGAACATGCCTTTTTTTGACAGCGGCCCTGAAGGAGAAACAAGCGAGCCCGTGTACCACTGCTCTGCCCGGGCCTGCTGCCCGCCCCCCATAATGCCACAGAACAGCGCCATCAGTCCTGTCATACACAGTATTTTTGCACGACGCGGCTTATCAGAAATCATGCTCATGGCGTGCCCTCCCCACCCGCACCGTCTTCTGATCGGGTAGGCGCTGCATCTGTCAGGATGGCTGAAAACTCGGTTTGAGGTTCCACCGGCAGGGAACGTCCCCCCATCATTTTCCACCCCATCACCAGCAGCAGAGCCAGTACAGGAACGGCTGCGATGGAATAGGTGCCTGTCGGATAGTCAAACGCCATCAGGGCAAGGATACCCAGAAAGAAAACCAACGTGGCCCATGTGGTATAGGGTGCGCCCGGCATAGCAAAGGTGGTCGGGGCAATCCGCCCGGCGGCAATGGCCTGCCGCAGCTTCATCTGACACACCAGAATAAAGCACCATGTGCTGATAATACCCAGCGATGCCATATTGAGTACGATTTCAAAAATCTGCGACGGTAGAAGGTAGTTCAGCCCCACCCCCATCAGATAAATAGCAACCGTTGTCAGAATGGCCGCCGAAGGCACGGATTGCCCATTCATACGGGCGAGGTAACGCGGTGCCGCACCATCGAGCGCCATAGTCCGCAGCACCCGCCCTGTGGAATACAGGCCCGAGTTCAAACTGGACAGGGCCGCCGTCAGCACCACAAGATTCATGACTCCGCCCATGCCCGGCACACCCAGACGGGAAAAGAAGGTCACAAACGGGCTGACACCAGCCTGATAAGCAGACCACGGCAGCAGCAACACCAGCAGCGTAACCGTGCCGACATAAAAAATTGCGATACGCCAGATCACGTTATTAATAGCTGCAGGCACAACATCACGCGGGTTCTGACATTCCCCCGCCGCCGTGCCGATCATCTCTATACCAAAATAGGCAAACACCACGCCCTGCATTAGCGTGAGCGCTGGCATGACCCCATGCGGAAAAAGCCCGCCATGTTCAGTAACCAAAGAAAAACCCGGCGTTACACCCGCCACAGGCGTATGCATACCCAGAACAATCGACCCCACCGCAAAAAACACGATGAGCGCAGCAACCTTGATAAGCGAGAACCAGAACTCCATCTCGCCGAACCACTTAACCCCCACAAGATTCATGGTGGTAATGACCACAAGGGCCATCAGCGCCATAACCCATTGTGGCACGGCGGCAAAAACACCCCAGTAATGCATGTACAGAGCCACAGCGGTAATATCGACAATGCCTGTCATGGCCCAGCTAAAAAACGACAATGCTCCGGCCACATAAGAAGCGCGCGGCCCCAGAAACTCCTGTGCGTAAGATACAAAACTGCCGCTGGTCGGGCGGTACATAACCAGTTCGCCCAACGCCCGCAGCATAAGAAATGCGAACACGCCACAAACAAGGTACACCACGGCCAAAGCAGGCCCGACCGCCTGCAAGCGGCTACCTGCCCCTAGAAACAACCCGGTACCAATTGCACCGCCGATTGAAATCATTTGAATCTGCCGTCTGTCCAACGCCAGATGATACCCTTCCGCACTCTTATGCACTGGGTATTTCTGCACTGGTTCCTTAAAGAAGCTCAATTTTTCTTCTCCATGTTGCATGTACCGTGCGCCAGAGGGCGTATTCGTTACAATATCAACACTAACAGAAATTATATGATGTGTATTTTCAAAGTAATAACCATAATTTTTATTATATTTTACAAATTATCCAAAATATGAATTAGCATTCCATTTTTATGTTAAAAAATGAAATTTTCATGCTCCGTAAAAAGCAATATTATAAAAAAATGTTATTTTTTAAAAGACAATGAAAATTATTAAGTTTCGTTTTTTAACCCATACAAAACAGAATAATCAGAAGCCAGAAAAGATGTGCGATTTCTATATCTATAAAAACACACCCTCAATACTCTCTTCAGAAAAAATCAAAATACTATAAAAATATACAAACCAAAAAAAATACAATTTTTAATAAATAATTTTATTGTTTTTATAAATATTATCTAGATATTTTTTCTGTATTTCTGCAAGCGCGGGGCAATCAACAACACTCAGGCACCAGTCATAGCCCTGAGCAACTTTGTTTCACAGCCTGCAGGGAACATAAACAGAAACTCTGCGCGTGTGTGCGTTATATTTGGGGGATAATGCTTAGCAAAAGCTTTTGAAAACCATGGCGTCCCGTACGGGATTCGAACCCGTGTTGTCGCCGTGAGAGGGCGATGTCCTAGGCCTCTAGACGAACGGGACAAGCTGAGGCATGGCGCTTCCTAGGGGAAAAACACACCGTGCACAAGTTTTTTATTGGATATGAAACCCCACGGGTATCCGCCCGGTCAGGGGGGAATGGGCAGGAGGCGTGCATCGCATGGAACGCGCGGTAAGAACCGCCTGCTCATCCAGATCATCATAGCCCGTGCTGCGGATCAAATGCGCCTCCACAACCTGACCGGCTGCATCCAGAACCACCTGCACCAATGCCTCACCCTCTTCCTGTAGCTGGCGGGCCATAGCCGGGTACCGGGCATGTACTGGCGAGCAGGACAGTTTTTCAGCCCCCTCGGGCTGCGCCACAGCGGGCGGCTTTGCAAGAACCGGTGCCGCAGCCGCCATGCTTCGCGCCGTGGCGGGCGCTATGGATGGCGCAGCCACCGACGACTGAGGTGTAGAAAGCTTACGCGGCAGAGAAATAGAAGGAAGATCGCTCTCCGCCTGCGGCACGGATGGGGGGGCTATGCTATGCGGCGGAACATCCTCAAGGGGTGTGGTTTGATCCGGCAGCGGCGTGGGGGGAGCGGGAGGCTCGAAAACCATCGCAACCGTTGCGTGTACGCCGCCTGCCAGATGTTGATGCGGCCAGAGCAGCAGCCCCCCCGCAACAAACACATGCACCGCCAGCACCAGCGCCAGAACACAGGCCGGCCGCCAATAAGCCCGAAAAGAAACCTGACGCCCTTCGGCTAAATCATCCGACGGGATCAGGCGTTGTCGTGCAGTGCTGGAGAGCCACAGATCTGCGCTGGGGATCGTTCTTGCGTTATCCATCCCGTTTCACCCTGCCTTCCGTAGCAAGAATGCCATAAGACACGGTTATTTGACAGAGACCTGCTAACTGGCGCACAACCAGAGCGCTGCAGCCCCAAGGTTTGTGGCCCAGTTGTAGCAACCGGATTTTCCAATGTCTGTCCGCCACCCCATGCTCAGAAAGCTGTTGCTTTGGCCGCTCCTGCTGCTGACGCTCAGTGGCTTTATGGGCCTGCAGGCCATACAGACGCTCTCGCTCCCTGACGAACTCCCTCGCGCAACCCTGATGCGCGTTGTCGGGATCGACATTGCGCCCCATCAGAGCGCCGCCACAGTCCAGCATGCAATGCCATCGAACATGGCTGGCATGGACATGGGTGTTGCAGATCATGCCCACCCGGCACCGGCTGATACTCAAACCGCCCTTTACCATAAGGCGGGTATGGCCCCACCGGGTCAGGCACCGCCTTCAGACTGCCCGGAGCACAGCCACGATAACGGTAGCTGCCCACTCTGCTCTTTCCTGACCCTTACCGCAGCGGTGCCCTCTTTCGCCACCGCACTGCCAACTCTGCTGCTGGGCTGGTACCGCACAGCCCTCCCGGCTCCCCGTGCGCAGCACTGCCCGGCTATCCGCCTTGGCCTGCCGCCAGCCTGCGGCCCTCCTGATATCCTTACAGAGCTTCTGTAACCCGGCCACGCCCCCCTTACGCGCACCCTGAAACAGGCAGACCGCAAGGACGGGATAACACCGGCCACCCTGCACGACAGCCAGAACACGCCCTGTGCCGCGCGCCATACAGCGCCACACAAGCACAGATGCCGTGCCTGTTCTGTCGGACAGAAAGCCGGAGCGTGGCCTTCCGAGGATTTCAGTTTCAGGACTTTTTCATATGTCCCGCTTTCATTACGGCCATATCGTTTATGGTGGCCCATGGGTTTTTGCGTTTTTAGGCATGATCCAGCCCGCTTTTGCCGGAACCATCGTAACCCTGCCGCGCGTGGATATTTCCACCACACAGGCTGAGGGTGCGCAGGATCAACCCTCTCTGGCCGATGCCCCGCTTTCCGCCTCCAGCCCTGATCAGGCAAGCCAGCGGATGTCACGCCTTTCCAGCCCGGATGCCGCATCTCTGCTGGCCAACCTGCCCGGCGTTTCCAGCTATGGAGGGGGACGTCTGGCCAACCTGCCGGTTCTGAACGGCATGGCGGATGACCGCGTAGCCACCGTAGTAGATGGCGTGCGTATCGCCCCCGCATGCCCAAACCACATGAACCCAGCTCTATCTTATATAGACCCGGACAGCGTACAGACCGCCACGGCCACGGCCGGTCTGACCCCCGTCAGCAACGGGGGTGACAGCCTTGGTGGCACCATCAACGTGGAGCGGGCCGATCCTCGCTTTGCCCGCCACGGAAAAATTCTGGTGACAGGGCGCGCACGCGGCACTTATCGCAGCAATGGCGGCGCCTATTCCGCCGCTGGTAGCCTGACGGTTGCCAATGACATACTCAGCCTGCGCTACAATGCCTCTTACGATGAATCGGGTGATTATGATGCCGGGGGCGGTCTGGGCCGTGTCCTGTCCACGGAATATCTGCGCTACACGCACGATGTCACCTTGGGCATACACAAGCGCAACCACCTGTTTGTTCTGACCTTCAGCCAGCAGGACGCCCCACGCGAAGGGTTTCCAAACCAGTTCATGGACATGACCAATAACCGCTCTACTGCGGTAAACGGTAAATATGTCGGCACGTTCAACTGGGGCACACTTGAAGCACGCGGTTACTGGCGGCGCGTCACCCATGCCATGAACATGCTGCCTGACAAAACCGGCGACATGCCCATGAATGATGACTCCCGCACGGCAGGCTATGCGCTCAAGGCCACTCTCCCGCTCGGGCTGGCCCATACGCTGCGCCTTGGCAGTTCTTTCGACCATGAAGGGTTGAACGACTGGTGGCCTCCCGTACCCGGCAGCATAATGATGGGGCCGGACACATTCCACACCATTAATCACGGACACCGTGACAGGCTCGGGCATTTTGCTGAATGGGAAGCGCACTGGACAGAGCGCCTGTCCACCCTGCTCGGCCTGCGCAATGATCTGGTGATGATGGATACAGGGAATGTCGCCCCATATTCCAGCATGGCGGGCATGATGGGTATGCCCAATCTTGATCTTAACGCAGCAAACGCCTTCAACGCCCGTAACCACGGCCGTACGGATGTCAATTTCGATGTCACGGCCATGGCGCGTTACCGCGCACTCGACAGCCTGGATATCGAGGCAGGCTACGCCCGCAAATCCCGCGCACCCAACCTGTACGAACGCTATGCGTGGGGAATGGGCAGCATGGCCACCACCATGATCGGCTGGTTTGGCGATGGCAACGGCTATGTCGGCAATCTCGACCTCAAATCCGAGGTGGGGCACACCGCCAGCATGACTTTCCGCTGGCATGATCCATCGGCTGAAAACCGGTGGGAGCTGAAAATACAGCCCTATTACACCTACGCCCACAACTACATAAACGTGCAGGTGCAACGCTCTTTGAGTAACTCCAGCAACAAACTGAACGGCTCGGTACTGCAGTTCGTCAACCATGACGCCCAGATGTATGGCATCAACTCATCAGGCCATTACACGGTGTGGAATACACCTGCCTACGGCAAGGGCGAACTGACAGGTACGCTAAGCTGGGTGCGGGGGCAGGATATGGTCAGCCATTCGGGCCTGTACCAGCAAATGCCGCTTCATGGCACGCTCGCCCTGAACGAAACCATAGGCCCGTGGACAGGCCGGGTGGAGCTTGAGCTGGTCAAATCCAAAACCACAGTGGATCAGATCCGGCTGGAACCCCGCACGCCGGGTTACGCCCTGCTCAATCTGAGCGGCAGCTACACATGGCGTATGATGACACTGAGTGCTGGTATCGATAATATTTTCAACCAGCGTTACTACACGCCTCTGGGCGGTATTCTGGTAGAAACCGAGAAAAGCACCGGCCAGCATATCGGGGTGCCCGGCATGGGGCGCTCGTTCAATGTCAGCCTTGCGGCTTCGTTCTGAATAACCGATTGGCCCCGGTTGATTCCGGGGCCAATCGGTTATGACCTCACCCTTTCAGGGCGGACAGGCTCTGCTCAATCCGTGCCAGCTCTTCCGGGCTGAACGTCGCGTTTTTGAGCGCATCGAGAGTCTCATCAAGCTGGGCCACGGTACGCGCACCGGCAATGGACGATGTTACCCGGCTATCGCGCAGAGTCCAGGCAATGGCCATCTGGGCAAGGCTCTGACCGCGGGTGCGGGCAATCTCATTCAGTTCGCGCACCACGGTCAGGAGTGTGGGCGTAATGACGGACTTATCCAGATAGCGGCTTTTGGCGGCACGGGATTCATCGGGTACACCACTGAGGTATTTATCCGTCAGCAGACCCTGCGCCAGCGGTGAAAACACCACGCAGCCTGCACCGATTTTCTCCAGCGCATCCAGCAGGCCGTTTTCGATCTCACGGTTAAGCAGCGAATAGACCGGCTGATGCACCAGCAGCGGCACGCCTTCGCGCTGCAAAATTTCTGCCGCTTTCAGTGTGCCAGCTACATCATAGGACGAAATGCCCACATACAGCGCTTTGCCCTGTCGGTAAGCATGCACCAGCGCGCCAATGGTTTCTTCCAGCGGCACATCGGGGGTCGGACGATGCGAATAGAAAATATCCACATAATCAAGCCCCATACGTCTGAGGCTCTGATCCAGTGACGCCAGCAGATATTTACGCGATCCCCCCTGACCATAGGGGCCGGGCCACATATCCCACCCTGCCTTGGTGGTAATCACCAGTTCATCACGATGGGATTGAAAATCGCGCCTCAGAATCTCGCCAAAATTCCGCTCGGCGGAGCCATAAGGTGTGCCGTAGTTATTGGCCAGATCAAAATGCGTCACACCCCGGTCAAACGCCCGCCGTACAACCGCACGGGCGGTGGCAAACACGTCCGTCTCGCCAAAATTATGCCAAAGCCCCAGAGAAATGGGGGGCAGGTCGAGACCGGAAAGGCCACAGCGCCGGAAGGGTGCTGCATCATACCGTGAGGGAGAAGGAAACCAGTCCATAAAACAATCCTGTCAGAAAACAAAAAATACGACGACACAACACGTTATTTCAGCCGCCATGAGCCGCTGCCTGAAGCAGTCCTTCCACCGGCGCATGCGTAGCGCTCCGGCCATGAACAGCCACACCCTGCCTATCCTTACCGTGCGTGCCAGAGGGGCCAAAAACACGCTCAAGCCAATCAGGGTTTGCCCATACCCGCAACAGCCCCCACGCCACCAGATAGGACAGACTGCACAGCCCCAGCACAACCGGCATAGGCAGCCAGCCTGTCAGCCACAACAGCCCCGCGCCCCCCAGATTGCCGCAGAACGCGCCAATACCCATAATCCGCCCAACCAGCGGGCCGGGCACCCATTCCGTCATGAGTGCAAAAAGATTGGTTGCAAAAACCTGATGCGCCATAAGGGTGAGCGAAAAAATACCCAGACTGACAAAAACTGTTTTTGTATCATAAACAAACAGCATAGGTACAACACAGAGTGCGGCCAGCCCCATAACCAGACGCCGCGCCCGCTCCCGCGAACGCCGGGCTGTCTGGAACAGGCCGGGCAGTAGCCCACCCGCAAACGCCCCCAGACCCGCGCCAAGATACACCGCGCCAGAAGCAATTCCGACGCCCCGCAGGCTCAGACCCAGATGAGTGTGCAGGATATCGGGCAGCCAGTACAGCAAAACCCACCATGTTGCATCCGACAGCACCTTGCACAGCGAAAACACGAGGGCAAAACGCCGCACACCAGCCTGTGTAAAGCTGGCTGTGCTGGCGGGTGTTTTTTCCACCACTTTTTGCGCCAGTTCATCCGGCGCATCGGAAGAAGTAGCCCCCCACGGCCCGGCCTGATCACGCCACCAGAAACCCGCCAGCACCACACCGGTCAGACCCAGCACCACCACCATCACTTTCCAGCCGATCACGGGCAGCAACAGCCCCACCAGCACCGGCGTAATGACAGCCGCCACATTCGGCACGGCATTCACCAGCCCGATAACGCGCGCCCGTTCGGCACGCGGCACACCGGTGGCTATCAGTTTCATCAGGCTGGGCATACCGGCCCCTTCCAGTGCGCCCAATGTCGCGCGCACCAGAACAAACTCCTGCACCGATGTGATGACAGCATGCAGGATCGTCATCAGGCTCCAGCCCGCAAGGGCGACACCCAGCACCCTACGCGACCCCAGCCTGTCCACCAGCCAGCCCGATACCAGCAGGCTGCACGCCGAGGCTACCTGCGTCCAGAAGGAAATCCGGGCGTAATCCTGCGCGCTCCAGCCAAAGGTCTTGTCCAGAACGGGCTTGATCAGGGCGATGATCTGCCGATCCGCCGTGGAAACCACGATAATCAGACACAGCAGCAGCATGGCCGCCCAGGGAAAAGCCCTTTCCTTTTGTGGCGCGCGCAGCATGGCTCAGAAATCCTTACGCAGGATAAAGCCACCATACCGCCCGTAATCACGCGGGATGGAGTCCACCGTGCCGCCTACCGCACCATAGCTGATATAAGAGGCATAATGGGTATTGATCGCGTTGCGCATGACCAGAGAGAGCTGCAGCTTGAGCTTGGTATCCCGCAGGGTCGTGCTCATATTCCAGATCCCGTAGGCTTTCTGCACCGTGTCGGGGGTTTCTGTCAGCGCGAACTGCGTGCGGCTCTGCCAAGTATAATCACTATCGACCGAGAACGAGTAACGTTCGTTCAGCGCGTGGGTGTAATCAGCATTGAGCACAAACTTCCAACGCGGCGCAAAAGGCAGTTGCTGGCCGTTGACATTGCACGAAGCTGGCGCATTAGCAGGGCAGTTGAACTGATCCACCACGGCATAGTTATAGGTAAAGTTGCCACCCAGCGTGAGGTCGCGCAGCACATGGGCCGAGATATCCCCTTCCACGCCCTTGGAAGAAACCGACCCGGCATTGATCATGCGGTAGACGGCGCCACCGCTGACCTGATCGAGAAAATTGGCCTGAAAGTTTGAAAAATCTTCAATGAACGCAGCAAGGTTGGCCGTAACCCGACGGTGCCAGAACTGGGATTTCAGCCCGATTTCATAGGTATTATTCTGCTCGGGCTTGAGCACCTGGGAATCCGTTCCCTGCATATTGAAGAAGGTGTTGTACGCAGGCCCCTTATACCCATGCGAATAGGTAAAATAGGCGTGCATGTCAGGTGTAATATCGTACTGAAGCCCGATGCGATCCACATAGCCATTCTGCGAAGTGGAACCATTCGAGGCATAGGACGGACGAATGCCCAGAACCGGATTAGCAGCCGTAGCGCTGGAATTACGCGCCATGTTGTAAGACAGGTCATCACGCAGCAGGCGCAAACCAAGAATAGCGCGGAACCGCTTTGTAAAGTTTAGGTTGCCTTCAGCAAAAATAGCGTAGTTGTTGTTGGAAATTCCGTAATTGGATACACCCCGTCCCGGAGTAGGGTTAGCAGCACTCCCTGTCACCACGTTACGGCTATAAACTTCCGAATCTACGCTGTGAAGGTAGTAGAATCCCGCCACATAATCGAAAAAATGCCCGCGTGGCGAAGCAATGCGCAGTTCTTCCGAAGCCTGCCAGAAGTTAAGCTGCCCGTGGTCGCGCACATCGGTCACACCTGCAGGGGTAGAACCCAGACCGTCATAATCCTGATCCTGAATGTTCTGCCAGCGCCGGTAAGCGGAAATGGAAGTCAGCTTGTAACCGCGCCCCAGATCCCGATCGACCGTAACTGCTGCCCCGCCGGTATGATCCACCGAGCGGCTCTGCACATTGTTATTGACCTGCGTGTTATTGCGCGAAGGCGTAATGCCCTGCGCCCCCAGAGTAGCCGCCAGACCGGGATTAGTGGAGACGATATTCGTAGGAAACGCCACCTGCGAGGTGGAAGAATAAACCCCTGTCGGCACAAGGTCGTTCTGGTACATATAATCCAGAGCAAGCGCTACACTGGTTTCGTCATCCGGGGTCCAGAGAAACTTCGAGCGCACGCCACGGTGTTCATAGCCGTTAACCATCGTGTTGTTGGCAATATTGGTAACGTTGCCATCAAACCCACCCACCAGAAAATCGGCATTGGCCACAAGCTTGGATGGCACGAGTGTTCCAGACACACCGCCTGTCAGGCGGTATTCGTTACCCGAGAAATATCCGCCCTCCGCATAGGCATGAAAATCCTTCGTAGGCTTGTTGGTGGTGATATTCACGGCACCAGCCGAGGCGTTCTTGCCAAACAGCGTCCCTTGTGGGCCGCGCATGACTTCCACCTGACTCAAGCCCACAATATCGGTCGTGGCCATGCCGGGCCGGGCCATTACCACGCCGTCAATCACGGTGGAAACCGATGGTTCCACGCCCGGTGATGTGGAAATGGTGCCAATACCACGGATGAACACGGCACGGTCTTTGGAAGACGCATTGGCACGGAAATTGGCCGAGGGAATGAACTCAAAAATTCCCTGCAGGTCATGCACGTTATCCCGCCGAGCCTGACTGGCGGTATAAACCGAGGTTGCCACAGGCACTTTCTGCAATGGCTCACTCCGGCGGCGCACGCTTACCGTTACTTCTTCCGCACTGGCTGCTGGTTGCGATGCGCCCGCCGCATGCGCCGGGCTGGTGCTCAGCCCACCCCCCAAACCACAACCAAGCGATGTCGCTGACATGGTCCAAACAATTCGTCGCATACCTGCTGACATGACTGACATCGCTAATTTCACCACAAAAAAGTGTTTTTCCATAAGTCCGATAACGAATCGTTTTATCGGTCATAAAATAACTAAAAGTCAATGTTGTTATTTTCTCATTCCTGATTATATTCACATTTAAGAGGGGTGAATCGCTCCGCACGGTTTAGCGCCATACGGAACCAGATCTCCTGACCTGCCTTGCGGGTGCCGCAAAAAGTTCAATAACTACCTGTTTAAAAACAGTTTTATTGATTTTTTATGCAGTATCCCCATGCGGGCAAAATTAACGCTTTTTATTCGTTATTTAGGGATTCGTTCTGATGTCTCTCAGCCCGCTTGCAGCGCCCGCCCAGCCTACCCTGACCAGACTGGGCGGGAATATCGGTGCCGAAATTCACGGCATCACCCTCTCACCCGACCTGCCCGAGCAGGATATTGACTTCATTTACCGGGCGATGCTTGAGCACAAGGTTATCTTCTTCCGCCGTCAAACACTCGACAGCGCCGCACAGGAACAGCTTGGCGCGCGTTTTGGCACGCTGGTCTCGCACCCCACCGTTGCCAGCGCCAAAGGCACCAACCATATTTTCGAGCTGAAAGCGCGAAAGGGCCGGGCCGCCAATACATGGCACGCCGATATGACGTTCATGTCGTCCTATCCCAAGGCGTCCATCCTGCGCTGCATCCAGCCCGCACCGTATGGCGGCGCAACCCTGTGGGCCAACACCGTGACCGCATATCAGGGCCTGCCCAAACCCCTGCAGGAACTGGCAGACAGGCTCTGGGCTATCCATACCAACGATGGGTATGACCATACGGATCTGGTTGCCGAGCGCGATTGGGAGTTTGTTCAGTGGTCAGCCAACGTGTTCGCCGCCCGCGTGTTCGAATCACGGCATCCGCTGGTGCGTGTACACCCTGAAACAGGCGAAAAAAGCCTCATTCTGGGTAATTTCATCAAGCGGCTGGCGGATTTCAACCTGCCCGATTCCCGTGCGCTGCTGGAGCTGTTTCTGTCCCACGCCACCCGGCCTGAAAACACGCTGACATGGCACTGGCAGACCGGCGATGTCGCCATGTGGGACAACCGGGCGACCCTGCACCGGGCTGTGGCGGATTTTGGTGATTTCCCGCGCCTGCTCCAGCGCGTTACGCTGGTAGGGGATACCCCCGTCAGCACCGATGGTCAGGAAAGCGAGCAGATCATCAATGCCCAGCCCAACCCGCGCGTGCTGCTTGAAACACCGCATCACTGGGCAGAGCGCCCGCAGGGCTGAACACCGCTCTGCCACACTGTCCTGCCTGCTCAAACGGGCAGGGCTAACAGTCTTGGGTCTAAAAAACCCCTCCGCCCGTTGGGCGAAGGGGTTAAGCAGGCTCAGAACGCCGGTGCGACGTGCTGGCTGCTGACCAGTTTAATGATGGTATGAGCCTTCAGGGCATCCGGCCCGCCTTCCGTGCCGTAGCCGGAATCCTTCACGCCACCGAACGGGGTTTCGGGAGCGCCAATACCGTGGTGGTTAACCGCCACCATACCGGCTTCCAGCGCCTCGCCCAGCAGGCGTTCAGTACGCTCGTTGCGGGTATAAACATAAGCCGCCAGACCATACGGCAGGCGATTGGCCTCGCGCACCGCATCCGCCAGTTCGGTATATTCATCCACAATCACGATGGGGCCGAACGGCTCCTCGTTCATCAGACGCATGGCCAGAGTGGGCTTGCAGACCAGCGTGGGCGGGAAGAAAAAGCCGGTATTGGGCAGAGGGGTATCAGGCTGCCACAGCTCGGCGCCTTTCTGGCGGGCGTCTTCCACCAGTTCGGTCAGGGCTTTCACACGCCGTTCGCTAACGAGCGGCCCCATGGTTACACCCTCCTGCAGACCGCTGCCGATCTTGAGCGCACTCACCTGCGCCTTGAACTTTTCAAGAAACGCCGGGGCAATATCGCGGTGCAGCAGGAAACGGGTCGGGGCAATGCACACCTGACCGGCATTACGGAACTTCGCCCCCGCCAGACGCTCGGCCGCCAGATCCAGATCCGCATCGGGGCAGATGATGACAGGGCCATGTCCGCCCAGTTCCATGGTGACAGGCTTCATCTGCGCCCCTGCCAGTGAAGCCAGATGCTTGCCAACCGGCGTGGAACCCGTGAACGAAATCTTGCGCACAACCGGATGGGCGATCAGATATTCCGAAATCTCGGCCGGATCGCCATAAACGAGCGACACCGCACCAGCGGGAATGCCCGCATCGCAGAAACAGCGGATCAGCTCGGCGGGAGATGCCGGGGTATCTTCCGGCGCCTTGACGATCACCGCACACCCGGCCCCAAGAGCCGCACCCAGCTTGCGGGCAATCTGATTAATGGGGAAGTTCCACGGCGTAAACGCTGCCACCACACCCACGGGGCGGCGGAGCACGCGCTGTTCCACATTCGGCACGCGGGCAGGCACCAGCTCGTCATTCAGACGGCGGCCTTCCTCACCGAAATATTCGATCACATCAGCGGCGACCATGATTTCGATAACCGCCTGCGCCAGAGGCTTGCCCTGCTCACGGGTCATGATCCGGCCAATATCCTGCGCGCGTTCACGCAGCAGGCCCGCAGCCTTGCGCATGATCCCGAAGCGCTCCCAGGCACTCATGCTGCGCCATGCCTCAAAACCGGCGGCGGCGCCAAGGGCGGCCTGCTCCAGATCAGACTTGTCCGCATGGGCGACATGACCGATCACTTCCGTCGTGGCGGGGTTGAGCACGGCAATCGTGCGCCCACCCGTTGCGTCACGCCATTGCCCACCGATCAGAAGCTGTGTGTTTACCAGTGTTTCAGCCATAAAGCCCTCTCAAGCAGATAGGGCGGGAACAGGCCCGCCTTTTGTCGTTCAGTGTAACAGCAGGCCGGGCCGCCTCAAACCCCCGCTCCACCACGAGGGCGGGCTGTCAGGCTGGTTTTTGGCCCTTGAGCACCATAGGCAGCCCCGCAGCCACAAACACCACCTGCCCGGCCTGTGCCGCCAGCCGCTGGTGCAGGCGTCCCGCCTCATCACGAAAGCGCCGGGCCAGCACATTATCCGGGACAATACCCAACCCCACCTCGTTACCTACCAGCACCGTGGGCGCCGCCCGCGTGGACAGGCTGTGCAGCAGGCGCGTACTCTGAGCCTCCACATCCTGTTCTTCCAGCAAAAGATTGGTCAGCCACAGGGTCAGGCAGTCCAGCAGAACAGGAATATGGGTATGGCGCTCCAGAACGCCCGGCACATCAAGCGGTTCCTCTACCGTCTGCCAGCCTGCATGGGCACGTTCCGCCTTGTGCTGCGCAATGCGGGCCTGCATTTCTTCATCCCATGCGCGGCCCGTTGCTATATAAAGCCGGGGGCCGGGCAAAGCGGTCACTTGCCCCTCTGCAAAGCGGCTTTTACCTGAACGCGCGCCCCCCAGAACCAGCAAGGTTCCGGCCAGCCCCGTATCGGAAAGGTTGAGCACAACGCCACTCATGCGATAATCCGCCTTGTCAGGGGGTATAGCCCCCACCCAGTTTTAGGGTAGCCCGCACCACATTGGTACAGGCCACCCTGCCGCTTTTTGCCACCGCACAGGACATTCCGCCATGCCGTCCGCGCCGCTGCCAGCCTCCCATCCGTTGTCCAGCGCTCCTGCGCCGTCAAGCCCGCGCGCCCTGCCCATACGGCCGCCCGCGCCGGAATCGCTCCACGCCATTGCCCGGCTGTGCGCCACCCTGCCCGGCCCCGACTCCACAGCGCAGGAACGGATTGCCCTGCGCGAAGCCCAACTGACAAAACCCCCCGGCAGCCTTGGCCGCCTTGAAGAGCTGACACGCTGGCTGGGTGGCTGGCAGGGGCTGAGCACCCCCCGGCTTGAGCGGGTGCAAGTCATTATCTTTGCGGGGAATCATGGTGTAACGGCACAGGGTGTCTCGCCATGGCCACAGGAAGTTACGGCACAGATGGTCAGCAACTTCGAGCGTGGGGGGGCCGCCATTAACCAGCTTGCGCGCACGGTGGATGCCGCGCTGGAAGTCGTGTGTGTGAACGGCCTGCGCTCCACGGCGGATTTTACCACCCAGCCCGCCATGAGCGAGCACGCCTTCGTGCAGGCTGTCGCCACAGGCTACAACGCTGTCCCCGCTGACTGCGACCTGCTCTGCCTTGGCGAAATGGGAATCGGCAACACCACGGCTGCCTCCACCATAGCCGCCGCCGTAGCGGGGGGGAGCGGCACCGATTGGGCAGGCGCTGGCACAGGGCTGGATAAATATGGCACGGCACAGAAAGCCGCCGTGGTGCAGGAGGCGCTACGCTATCATGGGGCGGCCCTGTCCAGCCCGCTGGAAATAGCGCGCCGTGTGGGCGGGTTTGAGCTGGCGGCCATGTTCGGGGCCACGCTGGCCGCGCGGCACATGGGCATACCCGTGCTGCTTGATGGCTTTGTCTGTCTGGCGGCCGTTGCCCCACTGGCACAGCTCCACCCCGAAGGGCTGGCCCATACCTGCCTTTCGCACTGCGCCACCCTGCATGGCCAGACACACCGGCTGGCCAGCTTCCTGAATATGGAGCCCCTGCTCGGTCTGGGCATGCGGCTGGGAGAAGGCTCAGGGGCGGCACTGGCTGTCGCCATCCTGCGGGGGGCCGTGGCCTGCCACACCGGCATGGCCACCTTTGCCGAGGCCGCCGTTTCCCGCTCGGATACGCTTTGAGCCGTCCCCCCTCCCCGCTGGATACGGTGCGCCTGCACCTTGCCTGCGGCCTTGGCCTGCTAACCCGCCTGCCCATCAACTGGCTGCTACCCGCAGCATACCGGCATAGCGCCTCTGTCTGGCCCATGGCCCGCTCGCTCTGGTGCTGGCCACTGATCGGCGCGGTCATGGGGCTGCTGTGCGGTGGTCTTCTGCTTCTGGCGCAACTGGCGCATATGCCCCCACTGGTTGCGGCCTGTCTGGCCCTGACAGCACAAACCATACTGGGCGGCGGCCTGCATGAAGACGGGCTGGCCGACATGGCCGATGGCTGCGGTGGCACAACCCCCGCCCGCAGGCTGGAAATCATGCGCGACAGCCGCGTTGGCAGCTATGGTGTCATGGCGCTGTGCCTGTCCTTTGGCCTACGGGCAGCAAGCCTTGCCAGCCTGCCGCTACCCGCGATCCTGCCCGGCTGCCTAATGGCGGCGTGTCTGGCGCGCGCAGCCCTGCTGGTGCCACCCGCGATCCTGCCCCCGGCCCGCCCCGATGGACTGGCCCGCATGCTGCACCCTCTGCCCCGCCGCCCTTTTGCGCTGGCCATGATGGGAGCCGCACTCTGTGTGCTGGCGGCAATGTTACTGGGCTATGCCCTGCATCCAAACCCTGCTGCCTGTCTGGCGCAAACGGTGGGAGCACTCCTTGTCGCAGCCCTTACCGCCGCGCTGGTGGCCAGAACCGCCCTGCGGATGCTGGGCGGCTATACGGGTGATGTGCTGGGCGCATGCGCCGTGCTGACAGACACGGTCGTGCTGACAACCCTTGCCACACTGGCGCAGATACCCGGTTTTTTCTGACGCCATGCCCCGCATTCCATCCCGCCGCACGCACACTCTGCGTAGCCCCGGCTTGCGGGAAGCCGCGCCACCTCGCATGATAGGGCATGACCGCACCTGTCTTTTCCGCCTCGGCGCAGCGTGATTGGGAAACTCTCCTGACATGGCGGCGCGATGTCAGGCATTTTCTCACGCAGCCTCTCCCCGAAGGCCTGCTTGAAACCCTGCTGCACGCCACCTGTCTGGCCCCCTCGGTTGGGCTGAGCGAGCCGTGGCGCTTCGTACGCGTGAACACACCCGAACGCCGCGCCGCCATCCGGCAGAACTTCATCCGCTGCAACAGCCACGATCTTGAAGGCCGCAGCGGAGAGGAGGCACACCGCTACGCCACACTCAAGCTCTCAGGGTTGGATGAGGCGCCGCATCATATCGCTGTTTTCTGTGATACAGCCCCGTTACAGGGGCGTGGGCTTGGCCGCGCCACCATGCCGGAAACCACCACATGGTCAGCTGTCATGGCCATTCATACATTCTGGCTGACAGCCACAGCCCACGGCGTGGGAGTTGGCTGGGTGTCCATTCTGAACCCGGCTGAAGCCACCACAACCCTCAGCATCAACCCGAACTGGCAGTTTCTGGCCTATCTCTGCGTTGGTTATGCGCGTGAACCAGCCTCCACCCCCGAACTGGAGCGCCGGGGCTGGGAGCGCCGCAACGCTGCCCGCCGCCGCTGGATCGACCGCTAACCGGCTTATACCTACGTTCGCTTACACGCCGCTCACGGGTTCGCCACAACCGGTGGTATCTGCCTGCCTGTGTGCGTAAGGGGTGTCCAGCACCCGTTCCACCTGCCACAGCCGGGCCGAACCCTGCGGCATGGAGGGGCGCAGCAGGTCAGGGCCGTGCCCTTCGGCCAGTGCGCTCATCACCCGCAGCGGGCCACCATGAGAAACAACACAGGCCGCTGTGCCAACCTCGCGCAGATCCCGCCAGAACGCCCGCACCCGCTGGCGCAAAACCTGCCCGCTTTCCCCTCCGGGGGGCGTAAAATGCTCAGGATTTGCGGCCCATTCATCCAATGCGGCGCGGCCTATCTCCTGCCATGATTTGCCCTCCCACTGGCCAAAATCCAGCTCGGCCAGACGGTCATCAACCCGCAGTTCCATACCCGTGGCTGAGGCAAGCCGCCGGGCCATGTTCAGGCAACGCTGTGCGGGCGAGGTATGGACAACCCGCCCACCGACGCCACGCGCCAGTACCGACAGGCCGGAAACAATTTTTTCCCAACCGGGATGCAACGCCACATCCGTGCGACCGTAACAGACCCCCTGAGGCACCTGAACGCGGGCATGCCTGACCAGCAACAGGGAAAAAGACCGCATGTTTCATCCTTCCTGACAACCTGCTCCAAACAAAGCACGTCCCGCACGGGATGGGGATTCAAAACGTGCTGACAGGATAGCCCTGCATTACAACCCTGCCCCTCCATTCACACCTGTCTGTCGCTCACTATAGTGTCGCAAACACTTTCCAGAGCATGAACAGGATCGTGATTTTGCCGTACGATACTGGCGACCGCATCTGACAATTCACGAACCACAACAGATGTCATAAAAGCCCGCCTATCCGCATTTTGAACCCGGTTTTTGTTTGGAGCGACAGCTTTGCTTTTTTCAGACAGACACGATGTTATTTTCCCCGGATGGGATTCTGGAGACCCCGGTTCGCCAGAACAACGTTCCATATGGTTGTACGGAATCGAGCCGGGTTTTCATAAAAAAATCGACGCGATCAACACCTACGATGAACCCATAACCCCTGACAGGCACAACAACACGGTTCATTACCAGTGGGATATCAGAAAATGGCCATTCAACCGTAAAGCGCTGATGCTCATAGCCGTTATCGAAGGAATGCCGGTCACGCCGAATTTCACACAGGATGCCCGGCGCTATGCCGGAGAGCACAAAATATTCGAACGCAATGGTAAAGGTTACTTCAAGGGTAATCTTTTTCCACAGCAGAGCAATAATACCGGCTCATGGAGCGACAGGGCCATAGAAGAAACGGGCTTTCAGAGCAAATCTGATTTTTACGATTTTTTTCGTGATTATTTTGGAAACCTTCACCGCATTGTTGTCGCCCGTGCACCCAGACTATTTATCGGGGTGGGCCTGACCCATGCCGATGACTTCGCAAAGGTAGTTTTCGGCCAGTATGTCAGACTGGAGCAGACGACTTTTGAAATCAACGGACACAGAAAAAAAATCCTGCTGGCCGATGGCCCAACACCACTCGCCGTTATTCCACATCTAACTGGCGGCTCCCACGGCCTGAACAGCTATAAGTCCATTCAAACAGCGGGGGCCATCATTCGTAACCGCTTCCGCCTTTGAACGGAACAGACCGCGAGAAACAACTACAGCCGTTTTTATACATCGGCCTCAGCCCCGTGACCCGGATGTTTTTACCCGGGTCAAGGGCTGCCCAACACCACAAAATACCCCAGCCAGAGCCCTGCCCCACCGGCGGACACGGCCATGAAGGGCGGCCGATTGACCTGAGCCCTGCACAGGCTATATATTATAACTAAATATTTTCCATATCAAATATATCCACGCTAACACTCTGGGGCCAACATGACTGACACGCGCGGCGGTATCGCGCTGGACGAGACCCGTTTTCCAGACATGGAACTGACCCTGCGTATCATGCGGCTGGCAACCCTGTGGCGCACCCGGCTGGACAGAGCCTTGCGACCACACGGCATGACCATGGCCCTGATGCGCCCGCTGGCTTACCTGACCATGCTGCCCGATGGCGCAACCCAGAGCGATCTGGCCTGCGCCATGAATGTAGACTGCTCGGCACTGGTGCGCGTGCTGGACATGCTTGAAAAACAAGGACTGGTTTCACGCCAGCCGGACAGGCACGACCGCCGGGCCAAACGTCTTGTGCTGACACAGGCCGGGCAGGCCCAGTGCGCCCTGTTTCACCAGATCGCAACCGGGCTGGAACATGAAAACCGTGCCGCCCTGCCACCCGAAAGCATTGCCGCCCTGATAACCGGCCTGAGCACCCTGCTGGCCAACCCGGACACATTGGCCACCGCCCCCTCCGGCACCAACGTGCAAGCCGAGGCCCAGCACCCCGAGCAGGAGCCACCCCATGCGCCCTGACCCTCAGGCCACCCCGCACGGCCTGCCCGCGCCTGCCCACTGGCCCAGTCTGTCCGCCGGTCTTTTACACCTGCTGGGCCTGACCCCCTTTGGTAACGAAACCCGCTGGAAAACCTTTGTCGCCACCAGCGCTTATGCAGGACGGGTTTTTCTATCCATTGGCATTGCGGTGTTTCTGGCCTTCCTGTTCCAGCTTCAGTCCCCCATCAGTGCGGCGACAACGGTCATGATCGTGGCCAACCCCACCGTGGGGGCCATGGTTTCCAAAAGTCTGTGGCGTATCATTGGCACACTGATTGGCGCGACCATCAGTGTCGGTATCATGGCCGCCTTTGTGCAGTCTCCCGTGCTCTACTTCATGGCGCTGGCGGTGTTTGTGGGCATTGCCTGCGCGGTTGCAACCTTCCTGCGCTATTTCCGGGCCTATGCCGCAGTACTGACGGGTTATACCATCGTCATTATCGCCTCTCCCGCCTTTGCGGAGCCTGAGGGCATTTTCCTGTCCGCCATGAGCCGTCTTTCCGCAGTGACAGTGGGTGTGGTGGTTACGGCCTGCGTGTTCATGATTACCTCGCCACGTAAACCGGGCAGTATCATGGCCGGGCTGGGCGGGGCTTTTCGCGATACGGTGCGCCATGCGTGGCTGTTCCACTCAGCCGAAAGCAGCCGCACAGCAACTGTTCCGGCCGATGCGCTTGATAAGCTTGAAAACGCCGAACGCACCGCCAGCCTGACAAGCTTCCGCGCCCTGCCGCAGCCCGTTTATGACAGCCGCAGCAAACTGCTGGCACACATGGCCGGGCTGGCCCCCGCCATTGAATACGCCGCAACAGACGACCCCGATATGCTCGCCCGCGTGCGCAACCTGCGGCTGGCACTCAGCCGCCTGACGGGTCTGATCGTCAGTTACCACCCCTACTGGTTAACCCTTGAGGAAGCCGGGCAGGAAACCCACGATATTCACGCCCAGATGGCCGATACACTGGGCAGGCTGCTGGAACTGACAGAAAACCCGGCATGGCTGGAAGACCCCGCCCCGCTCACGGCCTGCCTGCGCGAAGCCCTGCATGCCCTTGAACGGCTTTCCCATGAGCCCCAGCCCCCCGCCGTGCTGGCCGCACTCGACAACACGCGCGATACGCTGGTTCAGATGGATCTGGCGCTGCACAACCTGACAAGCCGCGCCCCCGTTAAATCCGGGGCCGTTATCCTGCCCTATCTCGACTGGTTTACCGCCCTGCGCAACGGCGCACGCGGCACGCTTATTGCCATGCTGGCCGGACTGTTATGGTATGTTTTCCACTGGAGCACCGGCCCGCTTCTGATTGTTTATGTTGTGGCGGCCTCCAGCCTGCTCTCCACAGCGCCTTCCGCCGCCAAGGCCAGCCCGATGATGGCGGCTGGCACAGCGCTGGCCGTGCCGATGGGTTTCCTGTGCCACACACTGGCCCTGCCGCGCATAGACGGATACCCCCTGCTTTGGCTGGCGCTCTGCCTGTTCCTGCTGCCGGGCGTGTGGTTCCAGTTCCACCCCCGTTACAGTCTGGCGGCTTTTGGCTACGCGGTGTTCTTTACCATGATGCTCTCGGTCAATAATCCCATCGTGTATGATGACCTGAACCTGACCAATAACTGGATGACCATGTGTGCCGCCTGCGCCCTGCTGGCGGTTGTTTTCCGGGTTATCCTGCCTGCCGACCACCGGCTGGATGCGGCGCGGCTGGTTTCGTCCCTTGTGCGCGCGGTGCAGCATCTGGCCAATGCCCCCACGCGCGGCGGCATGCAGTGGGTTGCATGGGAAGGTATGCAGCTTCAGAAAATCTCACGGCTGATGATGCGCCTTTCCTTTGTCCCCACCGGGCTGGACCGTCAGGGCTACACGGATGCAGCGTTTACCGTGCTCTCGCTCGGGCGGCTTATCGTGCGGTTGCGCTGGAATGTGACCCATGCCGGGCTGAACCCACAGGCACGCAAGGCACTGGAAACCGCCATGCAGGCTTTTTCCACATTACGCAAAAATCCGGCGGCCACAGCACAGGCACTCCAGCATGCGGCCCACCAGATCGAGAGCATAACCACCGAGGAAAAAGGTCTGGTCATCAACCGCGACCGCGTTGTGTCCTGCTTAGAACAGGCGGCCAGCATCATTCTGGCGGTGCCGGGCTTTTTCCATCATCGTGGCCCGATCCATGCCGCGGCGGACCCCACCATGACCCAGCCCGCCCCCCCGGCCATTCCGGTAACCCTAATGCCCCGTTAAAAATACGAAAACGAAACGACCTTATTTTTCCGTTAAGTTTTACATGGGGCTATACAATTGCGGGAAAGTTCCTCAACAACAAAACTGTATCAATGAATTTAATTTTATCAGCTTAAAGCCGTTTTTAAAGAACTGGAACGCCATTCAGCTTTTATAGATATGTCATAGAAACAATTATCAAGAAGACATATCATGGCGCATTCAGGTGACTCTGCTCCCAAAAAAGCCAACCCCGCCCCGCTCGGACTTGTCGGGTTCGGCCTGACCACCATCCTGCTCAACCTGCATAATTCCGGCCTTCTGCCCATGGGGTCGGCCATTCTGGCCATGGGGCTGGTGGTGGGCGGTGCGGCACAGATTCTGGCAGGCCTGCTTGAATACCCTTCAGGCAATACCTTCGGGCTCACCGCCTTTGTCTCCTATGGTGCATTCTGGATTTCGCTCGTAGCCCTGATTGCCCTGCCGCATACAGGCATTGTGCCAGCCAGCACCCCGGCCATGGTAGGCAGCTACCTGCTGCTGTGGGGCCTGTTTACGCTGTTCATGTTTGTCGGCACGCTGCGGGCCACCCGCGCACATCAGGTCATTTTTGGCACGCTGGTTATCCTGTTTGCCATGCTTGGCCTGTCCGAGCTGCTTGAACTGCCCGGACTGAGTGTCATTGCCGGGTATGAAGGTCTGTTCTGCGGTTTCTCTGCTGTGTATCTGGCCGCTGCCGAAGTGCTCGAAGCCCAGTTCGGCCATGATGTGCTGCCGGTTGGCCGCCCGGCCCCGGCTCCTGTGGTTTATACGGCCGCCGTTGCCTGAACAGGGCCGCGCTGGTTTCTCGTATCAAGCCACGGCCCTCCTGATCTCTCCCGTGGCTTGTCACTCCCCCGGCGGCCCCTCCCGCCGGGGGAGGCCGCACATACTCCTCCTTACGTAAACCTGCTGCCCCGCCTTACAGAGCGCGTAAATCGTGCAGGGCGTGAGCAGGAATATCCTCCAGTCGGGCAGGCTGCCAGAGCGGCGCGTTATCACGGTCAACCA
This sequence comes from Acetobacter suratthaniensis, assembly GCF_017377745.1. Lineage (GTDB taxonomy): Bacteria > Pseudomonadota > Alphaproteobacteria > Acetobacterales > Acetobacteraceae > Acetobacter > Acetobacter suratthaniensis. Next base: position 58,236 of record NZ_JAFVMG010000012.1, read on the forward strand.
GCCGGGCGCGGATACCCTCGGCAATATCAGGGCGCTCCAGCACATGCTGCACCAGCTCACGCTCCACCTCAAAAACGGCCTCAAGCGTCTCTAGCGCTCTGGCGCGGTGCCATCCATGCCATGCGGCTTCAAGCGAAAACGGGCTGGCACGCCCCATGTCTTCCAGATCCTGCCGGGCTTCGGGCAGGGGGCAGGACTGTAACCGCTCGATAACCTCAGCCACGCTTGCCGCCGCATAGCACTGCTCCAGCACCGGGGGCAGCGCCAGCCCCGCCGCACCCTGCTCCTGCATGGAGGCAAAAACCTGCGCGGGCAACGTGTGGGCCAGCGCATCGCGCAGGCTGTCGAGTGTTTCTGAGGGGGCATGAATATCCGCAAGCCCCATGGCAACGGCCTGCCCGGCATCCATCCGCCCCCCTGTCAGGGCCAACCGCAGCCCTGCAAGCCCCTGCGTGCGCGAGAGCAGCCATGACCCGCCTGCATCCGGTACAAGCCCGATCCCGGTTTCTGGCATGGCCAGCACGGAGCGCTCGGTCACCACGCGCCAGGGCACATGGCAACCAAGCCCCACACCGCCCCCCATGGTAATGCCATCAAGAAAGGACACGACAGGCTTGGGATACGCCGCCAGTTGCCGCATGGTGTCATACGCACGATCCATCAGCGCAAAGGCGCGCTCCGGCCCGTCTGCCAGCAGCGCCTCGCGGATGGCCCGCAGGTCTCCCCCCGCGCAGAAAGCCCGTGGGCTGCTACTTTCAATCAACACCACCTGTACGCTGTCATCATCGCGCCAGACATCCAGCACCGCACTGATACCGCGTGCCAGCCCCGCATCCAGTGCGTTGAGCTTTCTGGGACGGTCGAGCACCAACCGTCCCATATGGCCGACCTGCGAGACCGTCAGCCCTTCCACCTCTGAAAGAACAGCTTCCGTCATTGCTTTCCTCCTTATTTCATGCACAAACAGCACGGGTACGAGCACATTCCCTGATATAACAAGGAGAGCAGATGTCGGCTCCACAGACCAGCGCCTATCGTGATGCCATGGCCAGACTTGGCGCAGCTGTGAACGTGGTCACCACCGGAACTCTGGAAAATCCTGTAGGCTTTACCGCCTCAGCCGTCTGTTCCGTAACGGACACCCCGCCCACCCTGCTGGTTTGCCTGAACCGCACCAGCCGGGCGCGCGAGTCCTTTCATGTGGGTGCGGCGTTGTGCGTCAATGTGCTGTCCTCCACGCAGGAAGAGCTTTCAGGCCACTTTGCCAGCGCCAACAGCATGGAAGAGCGCTTTGCTCTGGGCCACTGGGATACGCTGGCCACCGGCGCTCCCGCCCTGCAGGAAGCCGTGGCTACCTTTGACTGCGTTATCAGTCAGATTGTGGAAGTCGGCACCCATAGCGTGCTGTTTGGCACCGTACAGGCGCTACGCTCCAACGACGATGCGGACGGGCTGGCCTATTTCCGCCGAGCCTATCATATTCTCAAACGTATTCTGCCGTAACAGCACACCCGACCAGCGGTGCTGATAACAAAAAAGGGGCCAATGGCCCCTTTTTCTTTTCTATCGCCTCAGGCTGTCCAGGCTGCTCAGCCTTCAGCCCCGGTGATAAGCCACGGCGCCACCGGCAGATTTTTTTCCTTCAGGAACGCCGGGTTGAACAGCTTGGACTCGTAGCGTGCCCCGCCATCTGCCAGAATAGTGACAATCCGGTGCCCCGGCCCGAGCTTACGCGCCGTGCGGATAGCCGCCGCGACATTGATACCCGAAGACCCCCCGACCGACAGCCCTTCCTCACCCAGCAGACCGTAAATGATATCCAGCGCCTCGGGGTCAGGGATACGCTCGGCATCATCAATCGGCGCGCCTTCAAGATTGCCCGTCACACGCGACTGGCCAATGCCTTCGGTAATGGACGATCCCTCAACCGACAGGTCGTTATTCTTGACCCAGCCATACAGGCCCGAACCTTCTGGGTCGGCCAGCACAATGCGCGGGGGCTTTACCCCTGCGCGGGCTGCCGCATCATGCAGGCCCAGCGCCGTACCGGCCAGCGTGCCGCCCGTGCCGCATGCGCAGGTAAAGGCATCAATCCGCCCATCCATCTGCTGCCAGATTTCCTGCGCCGTGGTGGCGCGGTGGCCTTCGCGGTTGGCCAGATTGTCAAACTGATTAGCCCAGACCCAGCCATTTTCCTCAGCCAGCCTGCGCGAAACATGCACGTAATTGCCCGGATCACGATACGGCTTGGCCGGAACCAGCCGCAGATCGGCACCGATCATCCGCAGAAAGCCGATTTTCTCGCGGCTCTGGGTTTCGGGCATGACAATAACGCAGCGATACCCACGCGCATTGGCCACCAGCGTCAGGCCGATGCCGGTATTCCCCGCAGTCCCTTCCACCAATGTGCCGCCGGGCTTGAGAATGCCGCGCTTTTCCGCATCTTCAATAATGGCCAGCCCCGCGCGGTCTTTGACCGAACCACCGGGGTTCATGAACTCGGCCTTGCCGTATATCTCACAGCCCGTGGCCTCAGACGCGCGGCGCAGGAGCACAAGCGGCGTCCCCCCCACAGCGGCGGGCATATCAGCGGAAAGGGTTTTCCAGCCGGGATGAGAGGGAGAAACGGCGCGATCGGTCATCTGCTCTGCCTTGAAAATACTGTCTGTGCGTGCGGACCAAACGGAACCCGGATTACTGACCTGCATCCGGTTCCTGTTCAGCATCATATACCACCTCAAGCACCGCGCACCAAGGATAGCGCGGATCGTAACTGCCTGAGGGTGCAGCCAAAAGACCATTGCTGTCCACGGGGGCGTGGGTCAGGGCCACGGCATCGTCTATATTACCGCCGATAATACTGATCTGCTGGCCAAAAGGCTGGCCCCGCTGCCCTGTGGCCACCACATAGCCGCAATGCGCCGGAAAGCCGTAAGCGGTGGGCAGGCTGGAAAACCGTACCGTAGTCCGGCTGGCCCCACGGGCAACACACACCAGATCGCCCGGCCGGGGGGCATACTGGGCCGGATCATGGGCGCGCAGAACAGGGGACTGCCCGGACGCCGCAGCATTAATATAGGTGGCGTGGTTGGGAGAATACGGGAAACGGTCATTCGCCCCCGCCACACGCATAACATAGGAAATGAACGCCGCCGACCAAGCGTAGCTGCCATCCTGCTCGAAGCGGAACAACGCGCCGCTGCCATCATGTTTGCCTGTCCAGGCGGCTTCCTTCATGTCCGGCCCCATGCCGATCCACCAGTATTCGCCCACACGCTGCCAAAGACCCGGCGCGCGCTCGGGCTTGATGGCGGCACTTTCCGGCTCGGGCCGGTCCAGCGGGTTGTCATCATTGACCGGGCTACCGAACATCCGCCATTCGCGCATGGCAATGGCCACCACATCCTGCCGGTTGAATGGCTCATAATTACGGGTGGCAAAATCCGGCACATGGCCGCCATAGTTTGAAGACGCGGCCCCCGGCCAGTGTCCTTGCCCCACCGGGGCTGATGGGCTGGTTGCACAGGCGGCAAGACACAGCGGAGCCAGAAGAACGGCGTAAGGCGCGCGCGACATCGTTTTTCCTACCAGATCAGAAGCCCTGAGACGGTTTGCCCGGTGCAGCCGCCCCAAAGCGCAGGAGTGGAAAACACGTCCCCTCCCGCATCCCGACTACAATGGAACATCCGCCCCAGCGTGTCCATTGAACTCGGAAGCATCTCAGCCCGGCGGTGTGCTGATTTCAGCCAGAACACCCTGCACACAGCGCACGGCGTCCTCGGGGGCGAGTTCCACCACCAGCCCGCGGCCGCCCCCGTTGATATACAGCCTGTCCAGACCGGCCAGACTGGCATCGAACACCACAGGCAGGACGGCATGTCCACCAAACGGGCTGATCCCGCCAACCTGAAAGCCAGTCAGACTTTCAGCCCGCTCCGGGGGCAGCATGCGCGCCTTGTTCCCACCGAACACGGCGGCCAGCCGGTTCAGATCCACCCGATGGTGAACCGGAATAGCCGCGCATACGACCCGTTTTTTATCAATTTCGGCCAGCAGGGTCTTGAACACATGCCCCTGCTCCATACCAATGCCTTCCGCCGCATGCAGCCCAACCTTGCCCGGTTCGGAAACATACTCGTAATCGTGCATGACATAAGCAATGCCATGTGCATCCAAAAACCGGGTGGAAGGCGTATCAAAGCGCTCGGCCACGGGATTATCCTGCGTGTGCATACCGCTCAAGCGACGGGTTCCTGCTTGCCAAATTCGGGAAAGAGCGAAAGCAGGCCCGCCTGTGTCGCGGGGCAGCAGCCCTTTTCCGTAATCAGCCCTGTAACCAGCCGCGCGGGCGTAACATCAAAAGCCGGGTTTGCGGCGCCGCTGCCATCAGGCGTGATCTGCACGCGCGTAATATTGCCTGCCTCATCACGTCCGCCAACATGCGTCACTTCCGAGGCCGCGCGCTCCTCGATCGGAATTTCGCTTATGCCGTCTGCAACCGTCCAGTCTATGGTGGTGGAGGGCAGCGCAACCCAGAACGGCACATCATTATCCCGCGCGGCCAGCGCCTTGAGATAGGTGCCAATCTTGTTGGCGACATCGCCCGAGCGGGTCACGCGGTCGGTGCCGACAATGACAATATCCACCTGCCCATGCTGCATCAGATGCCCGCCCGCGTTATCCGCGATAACGGTATGCGGCACGCCGTGGCTACCCAGCTCCCATGCTGTCAGGGCAGCCCCCTGATTACGCGGGCGGGTTTCATCAACCCAGACATGCACATCCAGCCCTTCATCATGGGCCATATAGATAGGCGCCAGCGCCGTACCCCAATCCACGGTGGCAATCCAGCCTGCATTGCAATGCGTCAGAATATTGACACGCTTGCCCCCGGCCGCCAGCGCGCGCAGCAGTTCCAGCCCATGACGGCCAATGGCTTCGTTCTGGGCTGCATCCTCATCACAGATCAGCCCGGCTTCAGCATAGGCTGCGGCCGCGCGATCAGTCGGGGTGAGCGGGCGCAGGCGGGTCAGCATTCTTTCAATGGCCCAGCGCAGGTTTATCGCCGTGGGGCGGGTGGCAGCCAGCATGGCGGCCGTCTGCTCCAGCGTCGTGTCATCGGCTGCATTGCGCAACCCCAGCGCCAGCCCGTACGCCGCCACAGCCCCGATCAGCGGCGCACCACGCACCTGCATGGTGCGAATGGCGTGGGCCACCTCATCGGGCGTGACAAGCGTGAGAATATCCAGCGCGAACGGCAGACGGGTCTGGTCAAAAATATGAATGCTCCAGCCGTCTTTTTCATCGACCCAGACACTGCGGTAAGGGGTGCCATTGATTTTCATGGAATTACTCTCAAGCCCCGAAGGCAAAACATGAAGAAAACGGAAGCCCCGATCATAAAGCCACAACCCGGCACGGGCAACACTCCACCCCAACAAGAACAGTCAGAGAACAGATAACGGCAAGATCATATTAGGGACTGATATTTATTCATGCCTTTGTACAGTATTTTTTGCATTTTCGGTAGTTTTTGTTATGTAGAGCGGGAACAGCCCAAACATCTGTCGCGGCATGTCCTCGCGGGTAAGGGGCATGATTTTTTCTTTATCAGAAAACCCGTTGCATGTTCACGAACAATCAAAAACATGCCTTGAAGGAAGATTAACAATGAGTGAAACCCGCAAGCGCCGCACGACAAAAGCCGCAGCCCCCGAAACCGCCCCGGCACCTGCTCCCAAAAAACGTGCGCCACGGGCAAAGGCAATCGCAACCGAGAGCGTTGCCGCTCCGGTTGAGCCGACCACCACCCGCAAAACCCGCACGGCAAAAGCCGTGAAAGCGGCTCCGGCTTCACGCGCTGCCAAGGCTGTCGCACCCAAGGCCGCCCCGAAGGCCGAACGCAAGACCACCAAAGCTGCGGCCAAGCCCGTTGCAAAAACCGAAACCAAGGCCAAAACAAAAACCGCTGGCCGCGCCGCAACCGTGCAGAAAGCCGCCGCCCAGCCTGTAGCGCCAGCCAAGAGCACGCGCAAAACCGCTGCAAAGCCTGCTGCAAAAGCTGTCGCTGCTCCCGCCCCCAAGGCGACCCGCGCCAGCGCAAAACCGGCTAAAGCCGCTGCTGCCAAGCCCGCCCCCAAAGCAAGCACCCGCCGCGCAGCGGAAACCGCTTCGGCCAGCAACGCTATTTCCGCTGTTGAAAAGCTGCGCCTCGTGCAGGAACGCCGCCGCAGCAAGCGTTATGAGCGCCTCGCAGCCGAAGCCGCCGAGCAGGCAGCCCCGACCCGTGGCAAGCGCAAGGCCGCCCCGGCAAAGCGCACCCGCGCGACCAAAGGCTGAGCTACAAAAAACACGCGCCCGGCAGGACATTTTTCCTGCCGGGCGCGGCACCCTTGCCTGAGCTGATTGACCCGGCTTTATTCTCGCCGGTTTTAACTGGCAGTTTCAGGCAGGCAGTCCCCCGCCAGAGCGGAGGCTGCACGCAATTCGCCTACTGGCTGACCGTTCCAGTTCACCAGCCTGCGCCGCATGTAATGATGCAGTACCGGGCTATCCTCTTTCCCAAAACGGGCAATCAGGGCCGCGGCCGCTGTTTCTGCCGCACGCACGCCTCCATCCCGACATTTCACGGCAATGCCCAGACCCTGCTCCGGCAATGCCACGACCATAACGCCCTCAGCGCCCATTTTGGTCAGCACGCGTGGGGCCAAAGCCTCCATTACACGGGTATCGAACTGGCCCGTGCCAGCAATCATGAAGGGATTGGCCGCAATAGCCGCCCGCAGACGCGCTGCGGCCTCTGCACGGGTAGCACCCAGCCCCTGTCCAGTGGCAAACCGGGCGAAAGCCAGCGCCAGGGCATCCAGCGGTACAGCCCATGTGGGAATGGCGCAGCCATCCGTGCCCTGATTATCATGGGTGTGGGCAATGCCGGTTACATCCGCCAGCACATGGGCAACAGTCTGCATAACGGGGTGTTCCACCCCGACATAGCCTGCCGGGTCATGCCCACCCGCACAGGACAGGCAGACAAAACCGGCATGCTTACCAGAACAGCAGTTATGCACCGCACGGGCTGGCTGGCCACAAACCGCCAGCGCTCGCGCCGCCGTGCCATCTAGTGGCCAGTGCACACCGCATTCCAGCGCACCATCATCATACCCCGCACGGGCCAGCATGTCGGTCGCAACCGCAACATGCTCCGGCTCCCCCTGATGCGAGGCGCAGGCCAGCGCCAGAGCCGCATCAGGCAGGGAAAAACGGGCAGCAGCCCCCTCTGTCAGCAAAGGCAGCGCCTGCAACGCCTTGACAGTCGAGCGGGGGAAAATGGCCGTTGCGACATCGCCCGCCGCAAAAACTGTCCGCCCGCTGGCATCCACCACCGCCACGGCACCATAATGGCGGGATTCCACCCGACCACCGCGCGTTGTTTCCGCCAGCAGGACATCCCCCGCAAGCACGTCTGACGAGCAGGCTGAAAAGGGTGTATTCTGGTTCACGGCCGTGGCTCCATTGGCTGTCAGGGACTCTTGATCCGCCGCAGCATAGGGCTACACCACAATCCGGCAAGAACCCTCAGGCGCCACTCAGCCAGTAACAGGGGGCGCAAAACGCGGCTGTATGATCAGGCTCCGCCTCCAGCGCCTCCGCCACCATCGCACGGCGCAGGCGCAGCACCATGCCGGGGCCGCTCTCCTGCTCCTCGGCGCGGGTTTCATCCAACCATGCCAGCCATGGCACCACCCCACCCCGCTCGGTCAGCATAAGCGGAGTGCGGCGGCTTAGCGGCAGGCCGTGTTCCAGCAGCCGGGCCGCCCGGCCCTGCGTCTCCACCAGATACAGAAAACCGTCCTCACCCGCCCGCCCACTTAAGGACGCCACCGCGACAGGGCTAAGGCGTATTTCTTCGGGCAAAAAAACAGTCCGGGGCAAAGGCGGCAGGGGCAGAGAAAACAGATCCGCCTGACAACCCGCTGCCAGCACGCCCCCCACGCTGGAAGCATCTGCTGCCGCCACGGGGCCGATCACCCCCGGGCCACCACCGCCTTGCTGGCGCAACGGCACACGGCCCGGCCCACCTGTACGCCCCCGCGCACGGCCTGCACCCTGTGGCGGCGCCACCCGGTCAAAACCGGAAAAACCCGGCTGTTCAGGAATGAAACCCGGTTTTCTGGCCATTCATTGTTCCGTTCCGGCTCCCTGCACGCCGTCTGCCTTGCCCTGCCGCCCGGCACAGGTCGCGCACAGCCCTTCCACCTCAACCGATGCACTCTGCATGGTAAAAGCCTTTTCACGGCAGACCGTGCGGAGCATGTCCAGAATACGCGGCGTGTCGGCAATTTCCGTCACCCCCCCGCACGCGCGACAGATCAGAAACTGGGCGGCATGCACGCCGCAGGCCCCATGCTCATGCCCGCAGGCCGAAGCCCCACCCTGCATGGGCTGAGAGGCCGGGAAATCATGGGCATGGGTATCACCTTCGCCCTCATGCGACAGATGGGTACACGGCACGAAAGCAGACAGCCGCTCGATCCGGTGGATCAATCCGTGCTCAAGCAAAAAATCCAGCGCCCTATACACGGTCGGCGGCGCTGGCCTGCGATCGGAAACACGCAGCCGTTCAAGCAGATCATACGCCCCCACCGGCGCATCGGCCTGCAGGATAAGACCCAGCACATCGCGGCGCTGCGGTGTCATGCGCCCTCCCTGCCGGGCGCAGAGTGTTGCGGCGCACTCAAGCAGCCCGCGCGTATGTTCGGAAAAACCATACGAATCAGCCGCCTGCGCCGCAGAGACGCCCCCGGTGGATACGGGCGCGCCATCGGCTGTAGCCGGGGCCGGGTTACGCGAGCGGGCTGGGTGCGGGGTGCGGGGCATGTTCATCTTCCGTTCTCGTTCTTTGGTAGCCTAACCGAGCTGCCAGCGGAAGACCAGACATGAACACACCACAGGGAGGTGACGAAAGGGCTGAACGGATGTAATATTATTACATTCTTTTCAGGGAACCAGCATAAGCCATGCCCACATGACACGCCGACAGGGCAAATACAGAGACCAGCACCCTCTGCCACGCTACCAGAAACGCCGCCATGCTCACCTGTTGCGGGCTGGCCTGTTATGGATGCTCCTGCTGGCACCTGTCGTAACCAACAACGAAGCAAGCGCCCACGGCACCCTGAAGCTGGTCGCGGTAGAAAATACATGGGGCGATCTGGCGGCGCAGATTGCCGAACCAGACATGACGGTTACCGCGCTGCTGGCCTCGCCCACGGTGGACCCGCATCTTTACGCCCCCAGCACGGACGATGCCCGCCAGTTGGCCGATGCCACGCTGGTAGTCATGAACGGCGCAGGATACGATACATGGGCCAGCAAACTGACCGATGCTGCGGGCCTGCCTGCCGAGCGTATTATCCGTGCCGATTCGTGGCCCGGCTGGCATACGGGCGGCAACCCGCATCTATGGTTTGACACGCGCGCCGTGGCCGATTTTGTCACGCGCCTGCAAGCCGCCTGTGCACAGGCAGACCCCACCCATGCCAGCGCCTATGCCCAGCGTGGCCGGGCTGTGCTGGAGTCCATCACCCAGCTTAATGCGCAGATCGCAGCCATACGCACCCGCGTGGCAGGGCGCACTGTCGCCGCAACGGAACCCCTGTTTGACCCGCTGGCCGAACAGATGGGGCTGGATATGAAGGAGCAGGCTTTCCAGACCGCCATCATGAATGGTGTGGAGCCCGCTCCAGCCGACATTGCCCGGTTTGAAAACGATCTGAGCACCCACAGCCTGCATCTGCTGGCCTACAATGAACAGATGATAGAACCGGCTGTCATGCCGCTTCTGATGCAGGCGGACACGCTGGGCATTCCCTCTCTGGCATTGACGGAAATGCTGCCCTCCACCCTGCCGTATGGCCAGCCCGGCACCGGCCACCCGCCTCACTGGCAGGACTGGATCGGCGCCATTGCCCGGCAGACGGCACACCTGCTGGAAAAACAGCCATGACACAGCAGGGCAAGGCGCCGCCCGCCATTCTGGAAGCACGAGACCTGAGCATTCTGCGCGATGGACGGCGCGTGCTGGATTCCGTCAGCTTCAGCATCCCTCAGGGTCGTTTTGTCGCTGTGCTCGGGGGGAATGGCGCTGGCAAAACCACACTGTTCCGAGCCATTCTGGGGCTGGATACGCCCTCTCACGGTAGCCTGCACGTCAGCGGACACACCACCCAGCCGGGCCGGTCAGCCATTGGTTACATGCCGCAGTCACGCCAGATGGTGGCGGGGCAGATCAGTGGATGGCACATGGTTGCCTCGGCCCTGCGTGGCCAGCGCTGGGGGTTACCATGGCATACGCCGCAGGCCCGTGCACAGGTGAATGCGGCTCTGGCGGCGGTGGATGCGCAGGAACTGGCTGCCCGCCCCGTCGCCAGTCTGTCCGGTGGGGAGCGCCAGCGCCTGCTGCTGGCCCAGTCACTGCTCGACTCCCCCCGCCTGCTGCTGCTCGATGAACCTCTGGCCAGCCTCGACCCCGCCCGCATGCGCCAGACAGCCCGCCGCATCCATGATCTGGCCCGCCAGCGCAACCTGACCGTGCTGATTTCCACCCACGACATCAACCCCCTGGAGGGTTTTATGGATAGCGTGCTGTATCTCGCCCACGGCAAGGCTTTGCTTGGCTCGGTGGATGAAGTCATGACCACCCCCGCCCTCAGCGCCCTGTATGGCGCGCCGGTAGAAGTCGTGCGCGCTCAGGGCCGCCTGTTCGTGGTGGCGGAAGGCGGGGGCGATACGCTGCATGCCTGCGACTGCACAGGACATGCCCACTAATGCTTGCTTATGAATTCATGCGTACGGCTTTTATGGCGGCGTTTCTGGTCTCGCTCGTGTGCGGCCCGGTTGGGTGGTTTCTGGTGCTGCGTGGCCAGAGCTTTGCCAGCCACGCGCTGGCCCATGTCGGGTTTGCCGGAGCCGCCGCCGCCCTGCTGGTGGGTATGCCCGCTCTGGCAGGTTTTGGTGGCGGCGCGGTGCTGGGCGGCGTGGCCATGGGCCTTGCCGGGCAGCGCGCATTGGGGCGCGATGTGGTGATCGGGCTTGTGCTGTCCCTCGCACTGGGGGTGGGGGCACTCTGCCTGCATTTCCTTACCCGTTCCGCCGGGGCCGCAACATCGCTCCTGTTTGGCGATATTCTGGGAATCAGCGCAGGCACCCTGTGGGGGCTTGGGGGGCTGAGCCTGCTGTGCCTGTCCGGGCTGGCCGTGCTGGCGCGCCCGTTGCTTTTTGCCTCCCTCCAGCCCGATGTCGCTGAAGCGCGCGGCGTCAGGCTGCGCCTGCTTGATGTGCTGTTTCTCTCCCTTGTGGCGCTGGCTACGGCAGAGTGTGCCCAGATTACGGGGGTGTTGCTTGTCTTTACCCTGATGATCGCCCCGGCGGCGGCTACCCTGCGGCTGGGTTTTGGCCCCATGACCGGCATGGCCAGTGCGGCCCTGCTGGCGCTGGCCGAAGCATGGGCCGGGCTGGCCCTGTCCTGGCAGACAGGCTGGCCCGCCGTCTTCTGGATTGCCGCACTGGGCTGTGCCGCTTTTGCGGCCTCCTGCTTACTCTCCCGCCTGCTGGCAGGCCGGAGCGTGGCCGTGCTCACCACGCCCTGAAACACCCTGACAAACGCCGCACCGTCTCTTGCGCTCTCTCCAACATAGGAGCGAGAGCGGCCTGTTTCTGCATTTTTTCACGCTATAAAGTTCATTGCGTATATAACTATGTCGTTATATAGAATTTGGAATGTCTTCGCCCCTCGTTATTTTTCAGGCTCTGGCTGACCAGACACGCCTGCGTATTCTCGCCCTGCTCCGCGATATGGAGTTATCCGTGGGCGAACTCGCTCAGGTTTTGGGGCAAAGTCAGCCGGGTGTTTCCCGTCATGTCAAAATTCTGGTACAGGCCGGGCTGATTACCCGCCGCAAAGAAGGCAACTGGGTTTTTCTGGCTCTGGACAACCCCGAAAAAGCCGCCCCGCTTTATACCATGATAGACCAATGGCCCGCCGACCCGGAACTGGCGGCCGATGCACAGCGGCTTGGCAGCGTGCGCGCAGCCCGCACCGCCGAGGCAGAGGATTACTTCGAGGCCCATGCCGCCCAGTGGGACGCCATTCGCTCGCTCCATGTTGCACAACAGGATGTGGAAAGCGCTATCCGCCGCCTGATCGGCACGCAGGCCATAACGCATCTGGTCGATATTGGCACCGGCACGGGGCGTATGCTGGAGCTACTGGCCCCGCAGGCCGCCAGCATGACCGGTTTTGACCGCAGCCCCGCCATGCTGCGCGTGGCTCGCGCCAAGCTGACCGCCGCCGGGCTGGAGCGGGCTGCCCTGCGACAGGGCGACCTGTATGCCCTGCCACTCCCCGCCGAGGCGGCTGATCTGGCCCTCATGCATCAGGTGCTTCATGCGGTGCAGCACCCTGCCGCCGCCATCAGCGAGGCAGCGCGCATTCTGTCACCCGGTGGCCGCCTCCTGATTGTGGATTTTGCCCCCCATCCGCGTGAGACCCTGCGCGATGCCCATGCCCATGTGCATGCCGGTTTCAGCGACACCCAGATCCGCGGCTGGTTTCATGATGCCGGGTTGGCCTGCGCACAGACCATCCGCCTTGAAGGGCCATTAACTGTCCGGCTCTGGATGGGCCGCCGCCTCTAGCACGCATCCTCACCCAATATTTTTCACCTACGGAGCCAGACCTCTCATGCCGTTTCAGCCGGGCGCCGGACTTGCCGCCGAACTGCTCAACCTTGACCCACTCGGCCCTGACCTGTCCACACGCGGGCCAGAAGGGGATATTGCGGTCTCCTTCGAGTTTTTTCCGCCCAAAACCGACAAGATGGCCGCAGCCCTGCACCAGACAGCACGCGGCCTCGCCCCCCTGGGGCCGCGCTTCGTTTCCGTCACCTACGGGGCGGGTGGCTCCACGCGTGAACGCACGTTAGCCGCCACAGCCGTACTCGCGCAGGAAGCCGGAGCCCCCGTGGCCGGACACCTGACCTGCGTCAATGCAACCCGTGCAGAGGTCGATGACGTAGCCCGCACCTACTGGGCGCAGGGAGTGCGGCATATCGTCGCCCTGCGTGGCGACCCGCCAGCCCAGAACGGCCAGACTTCCGGCGCACGTTTTATCCCCACACCCGGCGGGTATGAAAATGCCGCAGCCCTTGTGCGCGGTCTGCGCCAGATTGCGCCGTTTGAGATTTCAGTCGCGGCGTATCCCGAAACCCACCCCGAAGCAGCCAGCGCACAGGCGGATCTGGATAACCTGAAAGCCAAGCTGGATGCGGGGGCGACACGCGCCATCACACAGTTTTTTTTCGAAGCGCGAACCTTCCTGCGCTTTCGTGACCGGGTAGCCGCGGCAGGCATTACGGCAGAAATCGTGCCCGGTATCCTGCCCATATCCAATATCGAACAGGCCTACACGTTTGCTGCCCAATGCGGAGCCCATATCCCGCTATGGATGCGGCGCCTCTTTGACGGGCTGGATGCCCACCCCGAAACCCGCTCACTGGTCACAACCGCCGTGGCGGGTGAGCTATGCCGCCAGCTTCGGGCGGAAGGGGTGACACATTTCCATTTCTATACGCTGAACAAGACTGCCCCCAGCGCGGCACTCTGCCGCCTGCTGGGCCGACACCCCTGCCCTGAAAACGCACCGGCCTGAAACAGCCGGGCCGATGCGCGCCCGAGCACAAACGCACTCAGGCAGGCTGCGTGCAGGACAAGAACACCCCCTGCACGCAGCGCCTTACACGCCGGGCAGCGGGCGCAGGGTATAGACTTCAAGAGGTGCTGCCAGCTTGCCTTCAAACCGGGCGGCCATCTCTTTGAAATGCGGCGTTTCCATATGGTCGGCCAGAGCCTGAGGGCTGGCCCATTTTTCGGTAAATACGAAGGTGTGCGGGTTTTCCAGATCCTGATGCGGAATATACTGGCTGTTGGCCGCCTCCGCGCGGGAAGCCGCCACGCAGTCGGTCATGGCCTGCGCCACTTCGGCCTCGTGGCCCGGCTTTACCTTGACAATGGCTACAACTGTAATGACATCGCTCATGAAAATTCATCTCCACAGGGATCGATACAGTCTATAGTAGGCAAGCCCGTCCGCTCTGGCTACACGCTGGCAGACGGATTTGCCGTCTTGGAGCCTGTATGGTCTGCCTTTATAGTATGCTTCCATGATCATCATCACGGGCGGGGCCGGGTTCATCGGCTCATGCCTGCAGGCGGCCCTGGTCGCACGCGGGCACGAAACGGTTATTGTCGATTGGTTGGGAAATGAAGGAAAATGGCGCAATATCGCGGGTCATCCACCAACCCGGCTGATTACTCCTGACGAACTGCCCGCCTTCCTTGAAACCGAAAGTCGGGTGGAAGCCATCTTCCACATGGGGGCCATAAGCGAGACCACCGCACGCGATGGTGATGCAGTGTGGCGCACCAATGTGGAACTGTCGCGCATGCTGTGGCGCTGGTGCACACAAGCCCGTGTGCGCTTTTTCTATGCCTCATCCGCCGCAACCTATGGCGGGGTTGATACACCCGAACATTTTTCCGACGACCCGCAACGGCTCGACCAGCTTGAGCCGCTCAATCTCTACGGTTGGTCGAAGCATGTTTTTGACCAGCAGGTGCTGCGCGCGGTCGAACGGGGCGAACCCACGCCGCCACAATGGGCGGGGCTGAAGTTCTTTAACGTCTATGGCCCCAATGAATACCACAAAGGCCGCATGATTTCGGTTGTGAAGGTCAAATACGATGAACTGCGCGCGGGCAACCCCGTGCGGCTGTTCCGCTCCAGCAAGGCGGATCTGCCCCACGGCATGCAGGCGCGCGATTTCATCTGGGTGGGGGATACGGTCAAGATCATGCTGTGGCTGTATGACACACCTTCGGTCAACGGCCTGTTCAACTGCGGCACCGGGCAGGCCCGCACCTATATGGACATGGCGCACGCGGTCTGTGATGCTGCAAACATGGAACGGCGCATTACCTTTATGGACATGCCCGACAGCCTTAAAGGCCAGTACCAGTCCTATACACAGGCTGATCTCACGCGCCTGCGCGCCGCGGGTTATACCGAGGCGTTCACCCCGCTCGAAGAAGGCATACGCCATTATATACAGGACTATCTGGCGACATCGCAGCCTTATCTCTGATACGTCCGGCTGGCATTGACAGGCCCGCCCCCTTAGCGTTTCGCATTTATGGGCCTGCCTGTCGGGCCTGCCATTTTTTCCGGCCCTGCCCCGCAGGGCCTTACAGCAATCGGATCGCCTGCATGTTGCCTGTTCTGATGTTCCCGCAGTTTGACCCCGTTCTGGTGCATTTCGGGCCACTCTCCGTGCGCTGGTATGCCCTGTCCTATATTCTGGGCATCATACTGGGCATTACCCTGCTGCGCCGTCTGGTGCTGCTGGCCCCGCGCGCGGCCACCACCGAACAGGCCGACGACTTCCTGACATGGGTGACACTGGGCGTGCTGCTGGGCGGACGTCTGGGCTATATCCTGTTCTACCAGCCCTCATATTACCTCACCCACCCACTGGCCATGCTGGAAGTCTGGCATGGCGGGATGTCTTTCCACGGTGGGGCTATCGGGGTTGTGGCCGCCATGTGGCTGTTTACATGGCGCTATGGGCTGAATTTTCTGGCCTTTGCGGACAGGGTGACGGTGGCCGTGCCGATCGGGCTGGGGCTGGGCCGTGTGGCCAATTTCATCAATGGCGAACTATGGGGGCGTGAAGCGCCCGCAAACCTGCCCTGGGCCATGATTTTTCCCGATGGCGGGCCGATCCCCCGCCACCCTTCGCAGCTTTATGAATCGCTGACAGAAGGCCTGCTCCTGTTTACGATACTGTTCATTGCCTCGCGCCAGCGCAGCATCCGCGCACGGCCGGGTTTTCTGGCCGGGCTGTTTCTTGCTGGCTATGCCTGTGCGCGTTCTTTTTGCGAATTCTTCCGCGAACCCGATGCGTTTTTGGGGTATCTGGCAGGCGGGATCACCATGGGGCAGCTGCTGTGCATTCCCATGTTCGCGGCCGGTATCGCCCTGATGATTTACGCACGCCGCCATCCGCCTTATGCGGGCCAGCCCGTAACCGGCCCGCAGACCAGCGCCAACAGCCCCCCTCCGGCGAAAGGCTAGGGCCGGGCCATGACCGGCTGCGCGCTGCCCCCTCATGCCGAACGGCTTGATCACTTCATGGCGCGCGCCAACGCCCGGTATTACGCAAACACCCCCCTGCTGTCGGATTTCATTACCGCCCCGGAAATCAGTCAGGTTTTTGGCGAATTGCTCGGAGCATGGGCTGTTCTTGTCTGGCAGAGCATGGGGCGGCCCGCCGCCTTTATTCTGGCTGAAGCGGGGCCGGGGCGCGGCACGCTCATGGCCGATGCCCTGCGCCTGATTACCCGCACCTGCCCGGCTATGGCGCAGGCCATGCAGGTGCATCTTGTCGAAACCTCCCCCCTCATGCGGGCAGCACAGGCCCAAGCCCTCCGGGCCTTTCTACCGACCCCACCCCACTGGCATGACCGGCTGGAAACCCTGCCCGGTGGCCCTCTGATCCTGCTGGCCAACGAGTTCCTTGATGCCCTGCCCATCCGCCAGTTTGTCCACAAACCAGAAGGCTGGCACGAACGCCACGTGGCCGATGAGCGCTTTTACCTGACCCCCAGCCCCGCCCCTGTTCTGCCCGATGGCCGCATACTGGAAGCCGATACGCTCGTGGAGGTGTGCGAACCCGCACTGGCCATTGCCGCATGGCTGGGCCAGCGCCTTGCCCACACGCCGGGGGCGGCCCTGTTCATTGATTACGGCCATGCCTCGACCCTTACAGGGGATTCGCTACAGGCTCTGCGTCATGCGCGCCCCGCTGCCCCGCTGGAGGCCGCAGGACAGGCCGACCTAACCGCCCATGTCGATTTTACCGCCTTTGGCGCAGCCGCCCGGCAAGCCGGTGCCAGCGTATACGGCACGCTGACCCAAGGTGTTTTCCTGCGCAGACTGGGGCTAATGGAACGCACGGCGCAACTGGCCGCAGCCGCCCCCCAGCAGGCACCGGCGCTACTGAGCGGTGCGGAGCGGCTGGCCGCGCCAGAAAAAATGGGCCACCTGTTCCGGGTCATGGCACTACTTTCCCCCGGCCTGCCTGCCCCACCGGGTTTTGAAGAAGGATCACCTGCATGACAACCGGCGCGGATACATCCCGGCTTTCTCCCCTCACCAGCCCATTGCTCGGGCAGGCGCGGCATGGCTTCTTCACGCGCGAGGGTGGGGTGTCCACCGGGCCTTACGCCAGCCTCAACTGCTCCATGCGCTCGGGCGATACACCCGAAAATCTGATGGAAAACCGCCGCCGCGTTGCTGGCCATTTTGGCGTAGTGCCGGACAGCCTGCTGGGGGTCACACAGGTGCACGGGCCGCAGGTTATAACCGCGCAGGCTCCTTGGGCGCCGGGCAGCGGCGCACAGGCCGATGCCCTGGTTACCAACCAGCCTGACCTTGCCATTAGCGTGATTACAGCTGACTGCGCGCCGGTGCTGTTCAGCACCACGGACGGCACCATCGTCGGGGCTGCTCATGCAGGCTGGCGCGGCGCACTGGCCGGTGTGCTTGAGGCCACGCTGGCGGCCATGCTGCACCTTGGGGGCCAGGCCAGCGCCATCCACGCCGTAGTGGGGCCATGTATCGCGCAGGAAAGCTACGAAACGGCGGAAGACATGCACAGCGCCATACTGGCGGGTGACAGGCAGGCCGCCACCTTTTTTGCTCCCGGTCATAGGGTGGGCCATTACCAGTTTGATCTGGCGGGGTGGTGCGTGTTCCGCCTCCAGCGCGCAGGCATAGGGCGGGCGGTAACGCTGGGCATGGACACCCTGCCTGATACGCAGCGGTTTTTCAGCCATCGCCGCCGCACTCTGGCCGGAGGCGGGCCAATCGGCCACCAGATTTCCGCCATAGCGCCCCGGCGGGCGGCCTGAGCATGCGCCTCGCCATACGTCTGCCCACCGTATTTGGCCCGTACACAGCCCCCCCGCTCCTGCTGGCCCTGCTGGCCCTGCTGGCATTGGGGGGCTGTATGAACACGACACAAGCCCCACCACGCGCAAGCGCTCCGTCCCGGCTCGATATCCCCGCGCCAACCACAACGGGGCTTGCCCCCGCCACGGCACAGCTCTGGGCGGCCGATATGGCGCAGGCACTTGAAGGGCAGAGCATTCCCGCTACGGCCCGGCCCGCCACGGCAGGCGCATGGTGGCTACGCCTGCAGACGCGGCAGGCAGGTGGGCAGATCATTCCCGTCTATACCGTCATGACCCCGGCTAACGCGCCGCGCGCCAGTCAGGATGGGGCTGGCATTGCCCAGAACCTCTGGCCCTCAGCCAGCGGCGCGGATGGCGGCACAATCAGCCCTGCTGTCCTGTCCGCCGTAGCGCAGGATGCCGCACCGCGTATTGCCAGCCTGCTAACCGGCATTCAGGCCGCGGCCATGGAAAAAGACCCCAACAGCCTGAAACATCGCCCTGCCCGTATTTTCTTCAGCGGGGTTACAGGAGCGCCCGGCAAGGGCAACACTGCGCTGGCTAACGCCTTTCGCACCGCCCTGCCCGATGCCCACGATACGCTGACCCACCACCGTGCGCAGGCAGACTACATCCTGAACTGCGCCGTGCGCGTAAGCGATGCCCCGCCCGATAGCGATGGGCAGGCCCGCCAGCATCTGGATATAATCTGGACACTGCATGATGCAGCCGGACAAGAGGCCGGGGGCATTACGCAGTTGCATGACATCCACGCCCATGCACTCGATGGAGACTGGGGAGACACAGCCCCCAACACCGCGCAGGAAGCCGCTGCCGCCACACGGCAGATTATCGACCGGTATTCAGGCCGCACCAACACGCCCCTGCCGCCACCAGCCCCCTGATACGCGGCCCTTCGGCCCGTATCAGCAGATAAGTTGGAAATTAACGGTGGCACACGTTATTATTTTCTTTAGATCAAGCCTTTTTTAATCCACTGTGTGGAAAGATTGCCTCGCCCACAAAACCAGCCCACCCCGAGGAGAGACGATCATGCCCCAGACCACCCGTATCATGAAAAAAGGCGCTATCGTTCTTCCGGCGGTTTTCCTGCTTTTATCAGGACTGCCCTATGCGCAGGCACAGAACGCCTCGCGCGATGAACAGACCAAAGCCTGCAAAAAAGACGCATTGCGGCTGTGTACCCTCTACATTCCCAATGAACGCAAGATAACCGCGTGCATGCAAAAGAAGTTTGACCAGCTTTCTCCCGGCTGTCAGGCCATGTTCAAGCCTGAGCCGCCCGCCAAGGGCAAAGCCGATAAAAAAACAAAAAGCCATACGGAATAAAACCATTAAAGCCATAAACGCATTTTTTCGCCCCTTTGCGATACTGCCGCTCATGAGCCTGCTTGGTGGGTGCATGAGCCGCGAAGCCCCCTCCTTCCCTATCGTGGGCGCTTATTTTCCCGCATGGATGGTGTGCGCCCTGTTTGGTGTCGCAACCGCAATCGGGCTGCGTACCGCGTTTATTTTTACAAACCTTGATAGGCTGTTAAGCTTGCGCCTGTTTACCTATGTATCGCTAGGGGTTCTGGGCGCTCTGGCACTATGGGTCGGGGTGTTTGGGCCATGAGCATGAAGCAGGTCTCCATGACCACCAGAAAACGCGGCGGTATCCTGATTGCGCTGCTGTGTATCCTCGCCGCTACGCTGGCGAGCCTGTATGTTGCGCACCGCAACAAGGCCTACCCCTCCAGCGACAGCGCGTCGCTTGAGGCCGAGGTGGTGCATGTCGCTTCGGTAGTAGGCGGACGGCTGATCGAATTGAGCGTGCAGGAAAACCAGCATGTTCATAAAGGCCAGCCGCTTTACCTGATTGATCCCGAACCATATGAGCTGACCGTCAAACAGGCCGAAGCCAATATGGCGCTGGCTACAGCCGAACTGGCCAACCAGAAGCGCTTTCTGGCGGTGCGGGAAGCACAGGCCGCAACAGCCCGTGCCCAGCTCAGCAAAGCTGAAAGCAACCGCGCTCTGGCCGACCGCACCACCGCGCGGCTGGCACCACTGGCCGCGCAGTCCTTCATCCCTTGGCAGCAATACGATCAGGCACGTGTGGTGCAGAGCGATGCCGGACTGTCCGTAGCGCAGGCCCGGCAGCAGTCGAGCGCTGCTACTGTCGCCATTGGCGATCTGGCCAGCGCCGAGGCAGCACTGGCCGCCAGTCAGGCTGTTCTGGCACGCGCCCGTTATGAGTTGCGCCAGACACGCGTTGTGGCCCCGGCAGATGGCTATGTTACCAGCCTGCGGGTGAAAACCGGCGAAATCCTTATTCCTTCACAGGTCTTGTTTACCCTGATCAGTGATGATGCATGGTACGCGGTGGCCAACCTGCGCGAAACCACGCTGGCCGCTGTCAGCCCCGGACAGTGCGCCACGATCTATTCCATGATCGACCGCAAACACCCGATTGAAGGCCGGGTAAACAGTATCGGCTGGGGGGTGTTAACCACCGATTCCAGCGGCGCGGGCCGCGCCTTGCCGCTGGTTCTGCGCGAAATGGACTGGGTGCATGTCGCCCAGCGCTTTCCTGTGCGGATCCACCTTGTTTCTCCGCCTCCGCTGCTGATGCGCATGGGGGCCACCGCCACGGTCGAGATCCGCCATGGCGCCGCCTGTCACTGAGCGCCCCAACCCGCCCGGTTACGCCGCGCGGTTATGGGCGCTGATCCGTGACCCCGGAGATGGGCGGCTCAGCTACACCGTGCGCGTGGCCGCCGGATGCACCGCCACTGTTCTGATAGGGGAAATCTGGCAGGTGCCAGACCTTGGCGTGCCCGCACTGGTAACGCTGGCCCTGTGGCAGAAAGACCGGGTGACCAATGCGGTGGCGGGTGTCGCCCTCAACCTGCTGGTGGTGGTGCTGCTTGCCGCCATTTACGGTGGTGTGTGCCTCACTCTGGGGCAACCCATCGTGTTTGTGGCGTATATTACGGTTCTGAGTTTCTGTTTTTTCTTTCTCGGCTCTGCCAGCAAACTCAAGCCTGTCGCCTATATGCTGGGGCTGATCATTATTTACGGGCTGGTTGCGGTAGAAGAAGTCCCTGTTGGGGAAATCATTACCCGCGCCCTGCTTTATACTGACCTGTTCCTGCTTGTGCCGGGTGCGGTCATGGTGGTGCTTGGGATGCTGATCTGCCCTTCACCCCGCCAGATCGCGGCACAAGGCATTGCAGTACGCCTTCGCACCAGCGCCACGCTGCTCAGGGGCGCAAGCCCGGCAGAGAAAACCCATGCCACCCTGCTGATGCGCGCAGGAGGCGAGGACATGCTCAAGGCCCTGCGCATGGCCAAGCTGGAATATCTGTGGAAACCGGCTGACCTCGCCTGCCTGCATCAAGCGGCCAATGCGTCCGTCACCCTTCTGGCGCTGGCTCATGCGGCACAGACCGAAGCAGGCGACGTTCCCCCCAGCCTGCTTGCAACACTTGATGAAATGGCCGAGATTTTTTCAGGCAAAAGCTACCCGGTTGATATTACCGTGCCTGACATTCCCGCCAGCCAGCCAGCCCTGCGCGCCATTGCTGCGCAGCTTACGGTTTTTACCAAGCCAGAAGCCCCCACACCGCCCGCTCAGACCGAAAAAAAGGAAAAAAGCGGCTTTTTCACACCCGATGCCTTCAGCAACCCCGAGCATGTGCGGTTTGCGCTCAAAGGTACAACGGCTGTCATGATCAGCTATGTTTTTTTCCGCTCCATCAACTGGCCGGGCATTCATACCTGCATCATCACCTGTTTTATCGTCGCCCTCCCCACTATGGGGGAGATGATCGCCAAGCTGACGCTGCGTATCATCGGTGCCTGTATTGGTGGTGCAATCGGTATTCTCTCGATCATTTTTGTCTTGCCGCACATGCAGGGCATTACGGCTTTTCTGGTGCTGATCTTCGTGGTTTCACTTCTGGCGGCATGGGTCAAAACGGGCGATGAGCGCATTGCCTATGCTGGCTTTCAGATCGGCCTTGCCTTTTACCTGAGCGACCTGACCGGCTTTGGCCCCACAACAGACATGACCACCGCACGCGACCGTATTGTTGGTATTCTTGTCGGCAATTTCATAACCTATGCCGTGTTTACCACCTTCTGGCCTACAACCGCCTATGCAGACATAGCGCCCCGCCTGCGGCAGGTTACAACCCTACTGGGCAAACTCCGTCAGGCTATTGGGCCACAGGCACGGGCCAACATCATGGCGGATCTGCAATCCGCCCTCTCACTGGGCGAGCGTCAGGTTGAATACGCCCTTGCGGAGCCGCTCCATATGCGACAGACCATGAAAAATCTTGATACATTTCAGAAAGCTTTTCCCTGTGCCGAGCAGATCGGCACCGATATTCTCGAAGGCACCGGCTCCGACCCGACCCCCCGGATTACAGCCCTTGAAAAGCTGACGCCATGAAGGCCCGCCACCCCCTAGCGCTAATGGCGGTTCTGGCTAGCATACTGGCTGGCTGCGCCCCATCGGAACTCGCCATAGCCCCCGCCGCCCCCAACCAGCCGTGGCAACCCGACACCACAGCCGATGGCAGTATTGTACCGGCCCGCATGGGGGGTAAAAAAGGCTTGGCCCTTCCCCCCGGCTATACCCTGCCCTCCGACCCGCATGTGGTCACACTCGGCAGTTCACCCCTCCTGCCCCCACAGGGCGGGCGCCCTTATACACTGGCCGATCTGATTGACGCGGCACAGTCCTCCAACCCGCAAACCCGCGTAGCCTGGAACACCGCCCGTGACTCGGCGCTGGCCGTGGGCATGATCAAAAGCACTTACCTGCCCTACCTGACCGCAACCGTGGTAGGCGGGATCTCCCATAGTGACGGGCAGACCAACGACGCCGCACTGGACATCAATAACGCCTATTCCTTCAATGCTGACGGCTCTCCCCGGCACCGCAACACCAATACGGGCGAAGTCCAGACACTGGGCCTGCGATGGCTGCTGTTCGACTTCGGCCGCCGCGAAGCGCTTGTGCGTGGTGCGCGCGAACTCCAGCTTGCGACAAACGTGCTGTTTACCGCCACCCACCAGAAAATCATCTACGCGGTTACTGTCGCCTTTTATACCCATGCGGCGGCGGCAAACCGGGTCGCGCTCCTGCACATCTCTTTAGAGAATGCCCAGCGCATACAGGCAGCCTCCGAAGCACGGCTCAAGCAGGGGCAGGGTACGATTGTTGACGTAACACAGGCACAGCAGGCTACGGCGCAGGTCAACCTGCGCCTTGTTCAGGCCGAAGGGCAGGAGCAGAACACCTACATGGCCCTGCTGAGCGAAACCGGTGCCTCGGCTTCATCCCAGATCAAGCTTGAAGATGTCTCTGGCCGCCCGCTCACCATGGACGATGTGCGTTTTAGCGATGACATGGTCAAACAGGCCGTGGCCCGCAGGCCCGACGTACTGGCCGCCTATGCCGCAGCGCGGGCCGCACGCAACCGCATTACTGCCGCGCGTGACGCCTTTCTGCCCAGCATATTCATGGTCGGCAACGTCTCCTACGCCACGGGCAGCATGAACCTGACCTCCATGCCCAGCGCAGGCAGTGACAGCACGTCCACCCTCAACCTGTCGGGCAACCGCTTCAGCACCCTGCTGCTTGGCGGCATCAGCATTCCCATCTTTGATGGTGGCCTGCGGGCGGCAGCCGTCAAACGCGCGCAGGATCAGTCCGATAGCGCAGAAGCCACGTTGCGGCAGACCGTCAATGAATCCATCAAACAGATTGTCATGGCGGAAAACGCACTACACACCAGCCTGAGCGCCTATACGGCCTCCAACAGGCTTTCTGTTGCCTCGCATACTGGTTTTGATGCCGCGCTTGCGGCCTATCGCAGCGGCGTTGGCTCCATTACCCAGACAGAACTGGCAGGCAACGGGTTACTTGATGCGGATATAAGCCGTTCAGATGCCTATTACGCCTCGCTGATGGCAGCCGCAGGGCTGGCCTTCGCCACCGGCGCACTGGGCGATGCCCAGACCATGAACGCGCCACAACAGGATATGGAACCACCCCCCTGAAGCCACGCGCCCCGGCACAGAAGCGCCGGAGCTATAAAACCCCATACTGCGCACTGAACAAGACAGCAAAAAGCCATTCGCCAGACGAATGCGTTATCCGCATGTCTGGTGAAAAGCGTTCAATTTTTCAGGAAAAATTGTGGTGCACCCGAAGAGACTCGAACTCCTAACCCCCAGATTCGTAGTCTGGTGCTCTATCCAGTTGAGCTACGGGTGCGCTGTGAGGCGGTTTCTAGCTGAGCTTGGCGGGGTCGACAAGCCTGAAAATGCAGTTTTTTTCATTTTTTTTGCACAAAGCCAAAAAATCCGCAGTCGCCCCTACTTTCCCGGCCTTTTCAACGTGATATGCGCCCGGCAATCCGCCGCGCCATAAACGCCCTCGAACGTATCCCCCACGGGATGCGCCTCGAACACCAGCACCACGGGGTGATCCTTGTTGTCCTGTAGAACAAGCTGCGCATGATAATGCTGCCGCTGCTTGTCGGGCACGCCCCTCAGCACCAGCGTTCCTGTCTGCGGTGCAAACAGTATGTGCTTGGGCATAATCTGCATGAGCGATTCTTCCGCAGTCGGGCAGTTGCTACCCTTCTCGCGCACCAGCATGCCCACCCAGTCGCCATAGGGGTCTTCCGCCGCGCTGGTTGCATGCGCCGTGGGGGCCAGCCCCGGCGCACCCGCCACCGCGCAGCCACCCAGAATAACCGCAAGCCCTGCCAGTGGCGCACAGACCCTGCGTGAAACAGCGCCCGACCGCAGCGTGCGCAAGAAAGAACGAAGCATGGCAAGACCCCTCAAACCAGAGAAAACCGGACAACAATCCGCACCTGACTGTGCGGCGCTTCGGTGTTGCGGGCAAGCCATGACCACGGACCTGTCCGCCCACAGGTAGTTTTTGTGGGTGACGCAGGGAAGGCATGGCTTTATACCCGGCCCTGTCAAAGCGAAGTAACCCGTAACCCCGCCTTGGCTGGTTGATACCCGAGAACCACCCTTGTAGATGAAACAGGGTAAACCGGTTCCGCACCGTCACCCAAGCCGCCTGGAAAGACAAGCAAGCCCATGTCCGCTGCCCCCACCGCGCCCGTTTCCTCTGTCACGCTGGATGAAACCCTGCATCAGGATCGTATTCTGATTCTGGATTTTGGTAGCCAGGTGACACAGCTGATCGCCCGTCGTGTGCGCGAAAGCGGTGTGTATTGCGAGATCTGGCCTTTCACCACCGACCCGGCGCGGATCAAGACTTTTGCCCCGCGCGGCATCATTCTCTCTGGCGGCCCGGCCAGCGTAAATGGCCCGGATGCGCCGCGCATTCCCGATGCGGTGTTTGACATGGCCGTACCCGTGCTGGGCATCTGCTACGGGCAGCAGGCCCTGTGCAAGCAGCTCGGCGGGGAAGTGGAAAGCGGCGACCACCGTGAGTTCGGCCGCGCTTTTGTCGATATTGTCGAAGACTGCGCCCTGTTCCGTGGCGCATGGGCGCGGGGTGGCCGCGAACAGGTGTGGATGAGCCATGGCGACCGCGTAACCGCCCTGCCGCCGGGTTTCCGTACCGTGGCCGTGAGCGAAGGTGCGCCCTTTGCCGTGATCGCGGATGAAGGCCGCAGGCTGTATGGCGTGCAGTTCCACCCTGAAGTGGTGCATACCCCCCACGGTGCGGCTCTGCTGCGCAACTTCACGCATAATGTTGCAGGCTGCTCGGGCACGTGGACCATGGCGGGTTTCCGCGACATGGAAATCGCGCGGATTCGTGAACAGGTCGGCACTGGCCATGTGATCTGCGGCCTGTCCGGCGGTGTGGATTCCTCTGTAGCGGCCGTACTGATCCATGAAGCCATTGGCGATCAGCTTACCTGCATTTTCGTCGATCACGGCATGCTCCGCGCGGGTGAGGCCGAGGAGGTTGTCAGCACCTTTCAGGGTCAGTTCAATATCCGCCTTGTCCACCGCGATGCGTCCGACATCTTCCTGTCAGCGCTCGATGGCGTGACCGACCCCGAAATCAAGCGCAAGACCATTGGCCGTCTGTTTGTTGAGGTGTTCGAGGAAGAGGCAACCAAGCTCGGTGGCGCGCAGTTCCTTGCACAGGGCACGCTCTACCCGGACGTGATCGAAAGCGTCAGCTTTACCGGCGGGCCGTCCGTTACCATCAAATCGCACCACAATGTGGGCGGTCTGCCTGAGCGCATGAACATGAAGCTGGTGGAACCGCTGCGCGAACTGTTCAAGGACGAGGTGCGTGACCTTGGCCGTGAGCTGGGTATTCCCGAAAACATTGTCGGGCGTCATCCCTTCCCCGGCCCGGGTCTGTCCATCCGTATCCCCGGCGCGATCACGCGGGAAAAACTGGATCTGCTGCGCAAGGTGGATACCGTTTTCCTTGAAGAAATCCGCGCTGCCGGTCTGTACGATGCCATCTGGCAGGCTTTTGCCGTGCTGCTGCCGGTACGCACCGTGGGCGTAATGGGCGATGGCCGCACCTACGATCAGGCCTGCGCCCTGCGCGCTGTCACCAGCACGGACGGCATGACCGCCGATGTCTATCCCTTCGACATGGGGTTCCTGACCCGCGTGGCCGGACGTATTGTCAACGAAGTGCGCGGCATCAACCGCGTAACCTACGACATCACCTCCAAACCCCCCGGCACCATCGAGTGGGAATGATTCCGCGTCTGGCATAGGGTAGCATCACCCGGCATGAAAGTGCCTTAAAGCCCGCAGGAGTGCGGGCTTTTTTGTTTTTTGGTCCGGTATTGTCTGGCACCGAACGGTATCGCCAAGCAGTTATTTTTTATAGCATAGTGCGTGGCACTGACTGTGTCTGATGCCATGATTTTTGTTAATACCATGTCGGACATTTTGTGGGTGCCATGGTATTAGG